>CAVPMC010000004.1:0-144427 GCA_963706465.1 Terriglobales bacterium | reverse complement strand
CGGCGGGACGGACACCGACATGGCCTACGCCGGTGGGCTGATGGCCGTGACGATGCTGCTCGTCGGCGGCCTGCACGCCCACGCTGATGCTCGCGTGGACCCGCAGCGATCCGGTTGCCGAGGACTAGGTGTCCCGTGCCGTCTAGACGGACCGACCGCGTTCCTGCCGGTAGTGCCGCACCAGTGCATCGGTCGAACTGTCGGACTGCTCGGCGGGCGCAGCGTCCTCGGTGAGGACCGGAAGCAGTGAATTCGCTTGCGTCTTACCGAGTTCCACGCCCCACTGGTCGAACGAGTCGATGCCCCACACGACGCCCTCGGTGAACACCTGGTGTTCGTAGAGCGCGACCAGCTGGCCGACCACCGACGGCGTCAGCTTGGTCGCCAAGATCGACGTGCTCGGCCGGTTGCCGGGCATCACCTTGTGGGGGACCACCTCGGCCTTGGTGCCCTCGTCGGCGATCTCCTCGGCGGTCTTCCCGAATGCCAGCACCTTGGTCTGGGCGAAGAAGTTGCTCATCAGCAGGTCGTGCATGCTGCCGGTGCCGTCCCGGGTCGGCAGGTCGTCGGTGGGCTGGGAGAACCCGATGAAGTCCGCGGGGATCAGCCGGGTGCCCTGATGTAGCAGTTGGTAGAACGCGTGCTGGCCGTTGGTTCCCGGCTCGCCCCGATAGATCTCGCCGGTATTGGTAGTTACTGCGGTGCCGTCCGATTTTACCGACTTGCCGTTGGACTCCATGGTCAACTGCTGCAGGTACGCCGCGAAACGAGCCATGTCGTTGGAGTACGGCAGCACCGCGCGTGCCTGGGCGTCGAAGAAGTCGTTGTACCAGAGGCCGATGAGGCCAAGCAGCACAGGCGCATTCGCCTCCAGCGGCGTCGTGCGGAAGTGCTCGTCGACGACGTGGAAGCCGGCGAGGAACTCGGCGAAACGCTCCTTGCCGATCACCGCCATCACCGACAGTCCGATCGCGGAGTCCACCGAGTAGCGACCGCCCACCCAATCCCAGAAGCCAAACATGTTGGCCGTGTCGATGCCGAATTCGTCACCAACTTCTCGTTGGTGGAGACCGCGACGAAGTGCTTCGACACTGCATCCTGTCCGGCACCGTCGCCCAGTCCTTCGATCAGCCAGCGGCGGGCCGCCGTCGCATTGGTCAACGTCTCCAACGTCGAAAACGTCTTGGAAGCAACGATGAACAACGTCGAGGCGGGATCGAGTCCGTCGAGCTTGGCCACCAGATCGGCGGGGTCGACGTTGGAGACGAAGCGGGCCGAGATGCCGGCGTCGGCGTAGTGGCGCAGTGCCTGGTAGACCATCACCGGGCCAAGGTCCGAGCCGCCGATGCCGATGTTGACGACGGTGGTGATGCGTTCACCGGTGGCACCGGTCCACTCACCGCTGCGCAACTTGTCGGTGAACGCCCCCATCGAGTCCAGGACCTCGTGCACGTCGGCGACGACGTCCTGCCCGTCGACGGTCAGCGAGGCGTCCTTCGGCAGCCGCAGCGCCGTGTGCAGCACGGCGCGGTCCTCCGAGGTGTTGATGTGCACGCCGGAGAACATCGCGTCCCGCTTGCCCTCGAGGTCGGCGGCCTTGGCGAGGTCGACGAGCAGCCCCAAGGTCTCACGCGTCACCCGGTGCTTGCTGTAGTCGACGTACAGATCGCCGAGGGTGAGGGTCAGCTCTCGACCGCGGGCGGGGTCCTCGGCGAAGAACTCCCGGAGGTGCTTGTCGCCGACCTCCTGGTGGTGGCGAACCAATGCGTTCCACGCCGGTGTGGCGGTGATGTCGGGAATCCGGGCGGTCTCAGCACTCATATCTCGACCCTAGTGCGGCGCCGCTTTCGAAGGTGTAAATGATGGACGTATGGATATCGAAAAGCTGCTGTCATCCGTACCCACCGGTCTGTGGATCGGCGGTGAGGAGCGTGCGGCGTCGTCGACCTTCGACGTCCTCAATCCCGCGACCGACGAGGTGTTGATGGCGGTCGGCGACGCCACCCCCGCCGACGGCATCGCCGCCCTCGACGCGGCGGCGGCCGTGCAGGGCGAGTGGGCTGCCACGGCGCCCCGGGAGCGCGGCGAAATCCTGCGCGCGGTGTTCGAGGCGATCACCGCCCGCGCCGAGGAATTCGCGACGCTGATGACCTTGGAGATGGGCAAGGTGCTCGCCGAGAGCATGGGCGAGGTGAAGTACGGCAGCGAGTTCTTCCGCTGGTTCTCCGAGGAGGCGGTCCGCATCGGCGGCCGCTACACCAAGGCTCCTGCGGGCACGGGCCGCATCATCGTGACCAAGTCGCCCGTTGGCCCGTGCCTTGCCATCACGCCGTGGAACTTTCCGCTGGCGATGGCCACTCGCAAGATCGGCCCGGCGGTGGCCGCCGGCTGCACGATGATCGTCAAGCCCGCGCAGGAGACGCCGCTGACGATGCTGCTGCTCGCCAAGTTGATGGCCGACGCGGGCCTGCCCAAGGGCGTGCTGTCGATCCTCCCCACCTAGCAAGCCCGGTGACCTGACCACCGCTCTGATCGACGACGGCCGGCTGCGCAAGCTGACCTTCACCGGGTCGACCGGGGTGGGCAAGGCCCTGGTCAAGCAGAGTGCCGACAAGCTGCTGCGGCTGTCGATGGAGCTGGGCGGCAACGCACCGTTCATCGTCTTCGACGACGCCGACGTCGACGCGGCCGTCGAGGGTGCGCTGCTGGCCAAGATGCGCAACGGCGGCGAGGCCTGCACCGCGTCGAACCGCTTCCACGTGGCCAACGCGGTGCGCGCCGAGTTCACCGAGAAGCTGGTGAAGAGGATGAGCGAGTTCAAACTGGGCAACGGGCTGGACGAGTCCTCGACGCTGGGGCCGCTGATCAGTGCGAAGCAGATCGCGACGGTCGAGGACCTGGTGTCCGACGCGGTGTCCAAGGGCGCCACCGTCGCCGTCGGCGGAGTCAAGCCAGAAGGCGCCGGCCACTTCTACCCGGCGACGGTGCTGGACGGCGTGCCACCCGAGGCGCGAATCTTCAAGGAGGAGGTCTTCGGACCCGTCGCGCCCGTCATCGGGTTCGACACCGAGGAAGAGGGCATCGCGGCGGCCAACGACACCGAATACGGGCTGGCGGCCTACGTCTACACGCAGGGATTGGATCGCGCGCTGCGCGTGGCCGAGGCAATCGACGCCGGCATGGTGGGCGTCAACCGCGGCGTCATCTCCGACCCGGCAGCGCCGTTCGGCGGCGTCAAGCAGTCCGGGTTCGGTCGTGAAGGCGGTTCCGAGGGCATCGAGGAATACCTCGACACCAAGTACATTGCGCTGACCAACTAGGGATGACGGTCAGCGGGGGAACGCGCCGTGAATCCCGTCGGCGGTTCGGTGAACGGTTGACGCAGCGATGACCGCGACGCCGACGGTGTCCGTCTGTGTGCCGACGTACAACAGCGCCGCGACGGTAAGACGCTGTCTCGACAGCGTCTTGACGCAGGACGGCGTCGACTTCGAGATTCTCGTCGTGGACGACGCGTCGGCGGACGACACCGTCGACGCGGTGGCGGAGCTGCTCCGTCCGGGAGACCGGTTGGTGATCAACGACTCTCGCCTCGGACTCGTTGGCAACCACAATCGGTGTCTGGAGCTCGCTCGTGGCACCTACGTGCAATTCGTGCACGCAGACGACTGGTTGTTGCCAGGTGCTCTTGAGGGGTTGGTCGGCTCGCTACGCCAGGCGGATGCCGGAATGGCCTTCGCGCCGCGGAGGATCGACACCGACGACGCGGCGTTCGTCAAGGGGTACGGCCAACTGCACACGCATTTCAAGGGCCTGGCCGCGCAGAATGACGGACGTACGCTGGCAATGCAGATGGCCCTTCGCGGGACACATCACAATTGGGTGGGCGAGCCCACGTGTGTAATGTTTCGCCGCGACCTGGCGCTTGACGCGGGACGTTTCCGCAACGACATCTACCAATTGCTGGATCTGGATCTCTGGCTTCGTCTGATGATGCGCGGAACGGTTGGCTTCGTTGAGACGGCTTGCTCGGTGCGTAGCCACACGGCGGAGACTGAATCCGTTCGTAACAAGGCTCTTTCGAGAGACTGGCTCGACCAACTGCGGGTCATCACCTCGATGGTCGTAGATCCCGCGGCGCCGGCCCGCATCAGGATCGTCAACGCGCTGTGGTGGGTGCTGATCTGGGTCCGGTGCGTGGTGGAGGGCGCGGTCTTCGGGCCCCGGCGATGGGCGCGCGTCAAGGAGGCCGTGATGGCCCCACGTCGTGAGTTCACCAATGCCCGCAAGATCTTTGGTGCTGCGCGCATGGCGTAAGTCGGCTACTTGGCCTTGGCGACGACCTTGTACTGCATCCACACCGCATCCCAAAAATACCCCAGGGTCACGATGCCGATGGTCACGACCAACGGGTTCCCCATGCCGTTGCCCCGCAACCTCGTGACCTCATAGCCGCATTCCTCGAACATCTGGACGATGTTCTTACGGGTGAACCACCGGAGGTGCGTTCGGTCAAAGATCCCGTCGTCTTCCAGGGGGAAGGTGCGACGGAACACGATCTGGGACAACGCCGGCAGGTAGCGAATATTGGGCAGTGACGCCACCACGACGCCGTTGGGGCTTAGTTTCACCCGCAATCGCTTCAACGTCTCCTGCGGGTATGCGAGGTGTTCGAGGACGTCATTGCAGACGATCGCATCGAAGTAGCCGTCGGGTAGTTCGTCGATGTTCTTGTCTGCATCACCGACGAGCACCCGATCCAGTACCTTGGCCGCCTTCTGGGCCACTTCCGGGTTGTACTCCATCGCCCAGCATTCGGCGCCGTACTTGCGCTTCACGGACGCGCTGAATCCGCCTTCTCCGCATCCCAGCTCGAGGATCCGTTTCACCCCGGGCGGTACGAGTTTGAGCATCTCGGGTCGCTCGCCCAAGTAATACGTGGCGCTTTCGTTGAATGTGGAATGCGGATGGCTCATCGACGAATGCTCCTTCGAAGCGTGGGGGCCAATCTAGCCCGAGGGTGAATTCCCACGGGTCACTAGTGGCCGAGGCGGCCGCGGCCGAGGCGCAGCAGGATCATGGCCAGATCCTTGCCCTCGGGACCCAGCGAGCTGTAGCGCTCGATGACCTTCATTTCGCGACTGTGCACCAGGCGGGTGCCACCGGAGGCCATCCGGGCCTTGCCGATCATCTGCGACACCTCGGCGCGGCGGTGCACTGCGGCCAGGATCTCGGCGTCGAGCCGGTCAATCTCCAGGCGCAGATCGTCGATGTCGATCGTGGGTTCGGCTTCTGTACTCATCGTTGGTGACTCCGCATTCTCATCGTCTCGTGTGGGTTCTGGTTTCACCGCAATCCGGCCTCACACGAGAGACGAGCCCCGGATCGCAGAAGCGGACCGCGGGGCTGAAGGGAATCAGCTAGACCACGGGCACCGCTGGTCGGTACCCGTACGTAAATCGTCCACGCTGACTTAGCACGGCACCGAGTGTGCCACCGAGGCCACGTCCGCGCAAAGAACACCTCTGATGCGCGGCATCGCCGGTTGTCTCTGGTCAGCGGTAAGTTGAGTGCCGACATGACGATCGCTACTGAGACTGATCAACTGCTGGACGGGTCTAACCCCCAGCAGCGCAAGGCAGTGCTACACGAAGGCTCGCCCCTGTTGATCGTCGCGGGCGCCGGGTCGGGTAAGACGGCGGTGCTGACGCGCCGCATCGCCTACCTGCTGGCCGCCCGTGACGTCGGCGTGGGGCAGGTGCTTGCCATCACCTTCACCAACAAGGCCGCCGCCGAGATGCGGGAGCGGGTGGTCGAACTCGTCGGGCCGCGCGCCAGGTCGATGTGGGTGTCGACGTTCCACTCCACCTGTGTGCGGATCTTGCGCAACCAGGCCTCCTTGCTGCCCGGGCTGAACTCGAACTTCTCGATCTACGACGCCGACGACTCACGCCGTCTGCTGATGATGATCGCCAAGGACATGGGGCTGGACACCAAGCGGTACTCGCCGCGACTGTTGGCCAACTCGATCTCCAACCTCAAGAACGAACTGATCGACCCCGACAAGGCGGCCTTCGAGGCGACGGAGGGTGAGGACGACCTCGCCCGCATCGTCGCCCAGGCATATGCCGAGTACCAGCGTCGGCTACGAGCCGCCAACGCGCTCGACTTCGACGACCTGATCGGTGAGACGGTCGCCGTACTTCAGGCGTTTCCGCAGATCGCCCAGTACTACCGGCGACGCTTCCGGCACATCCTGGTCGACGAGTACCAGGACACCAACCACGCGCAGTACGCGCTGGTGCGCGAGCTGGTCGGCCATGATCTGGAGGAGGGCGCCGACGGCGTTCCGCCCGCCGAACTGTGCGTCGTCGGTGACGCCGACCAGTCGATCTACGCCTTCCGCGGGGCCACCATCCGCAACATCGAGGACTTCGAGCGCGACTACCCGAACGCGACGACGATCCTGCTGGAACAGAACTACCGGTCGACGCAGAACATCCTGTCGGCCGCGAACTCCGTCATCTCCCGCAACACGGGACGCCGGGAGAAGCGGTTGTGGACCGACGCCGGCGAAGGCGAGCTGATCGTCGGCTACGTCGCCGACAACGAACACGACGAGGCGCGGTTCATCGCCGAGGAGGTCGAGGCGCTCACCTCTCGCGGGGACGTGAACTACTCCGACGTCGCCGTGTTCTACCGCACCAACAACTCGTCGCGCGCGGTCGAGGACGTGTTCATCAGGGCCGGCATCCCCTACAAGGTGGTCGGCGGCGTCCGGTTCTACGAGCGCAAGGAAATCCGCGACATCGTCGCCTACCTCCGCGTGCTCGACAACCCCGGCGACGCCGTCAGCATGCGACGCATCCTGAACACCCCGCGTCGCGGGATCGGCGACCGCGCCGAGGCATGCGTCGCGGTCCATGCGGAGAACACCGGAGGCACGTTCAACGACAGCCTGCAGGCCGCGGCCGAAGGCAGGGTGCCGATGCTGAACACGCGCTCGGAGAAGGCGATCGCCGCGTTCGTCGGGTTGCTCGACGAGCTGCGCGGGTTGCTCGACGACGAGCTCGGCAATCTCGTCGAGGCCGTCCTCGAACGCACGGGATATCGTCGCGAGCTCGAGGCGTCGAACGATCCTCAGGACCAGGCGCGGCTCGACAATCTCAACGAATTGGTCAGCGTCGCACACGAATACAGCATCGACGCGGCCAACGCCGCCGCCCTGCGCGACGAGAATCCCGAGCTTCAGGACGAGGACGTGCCGGACACGGGGGTTCTGGCCCAGTTCTTGGAGCGGGTGTCGCTGGTCGCCGACGCGGACGGCATTCCCGACGAGGGATCCGGCGTCGTGACGATGATGACGTTGCACACCGCCAAGGGCCTCGAGTTTCCGATGGTGTTCGTCACCGGCTGGGAGGACGGCATGTTCCCGCACATGCGTGCCCTCGGCGATCCGATGGAGTTGTCCGAGGAGCGACGTCTCGCCTACGTCGGCATCACCCGCGCCAGGGAACGGTTGTACCTGAGCCGCGCGAAGGTGCGGTCGTCGTGGGCAGCCGATGCTCAACCCCGAATCGCGGTTCCTTCGCGAGATTCCGCAGGAGCTCATCGACTGGCGTCGAGTCGAGGCGCCGCAGTCGTCGTTCGGCGTACCCGCCAGTGGCGCAGGCCGATTCGGCACGCCGCGTCCCTCACCCGCGCGCACGTCGGGCGCCCGGAACCGGCCGGCGATCACGCTCGAGCCCGGCGATCGCGTCACGCACGACAAGTACGGTCTCGGTCGGGTGGAAGAGGTCTCCGGCATGGGCGAGTCCGCGATGTCGCTCATCGACTTCGGCAGCGCGGGTCGGGTCAAGCTGATGCACAACCACGCACCGATCCAGAAGCTCTAGAGTCCGGGTGGTTCCACGCCTCGTCGGTGAGCTGGGCGGGTACCGGTAGTCGCGGCTCCGCCAGCGGTGGCGTCGCGCCGAGCAGGGGGTTCTGGTCGAGCAGAGCGCCGGCGGTGCGGCCTCGGCCCCAGCCGATCATCGCGCGGTAGCCGCCGAGCAGTCCCGTCCGGGTGACGGCGTCCTCGTCGGCGTGCGGGCTGTCCGGGGCCACCGGTGCCGAGACGGGTGCGACGTAGAGCGCGTCGGTGGGGCAGTACGCCTCGCACATGAAGCACGTCTGGCAGTCAGACTGCCTGGCGATGACAGGCACGCCGTCCGCGCCTCGGTCGAAAACATCGGTCGGACAGACCTTTACGCAGACGTCGCATGCGATGCACGCGGCTGCGCTGACGATTTCGATCATGCCGCGGACTCCGAGGAGACGAGATGGGGCAGCACGGGATCGGGGGCAGTCCACACCTCGTCCAGACCGCCCACCAGGATGCGGTGGTCGTAGCGGTGGTCACGATGTGGAAGGTCTTCCCGACGATGCAGGCCGCGACTTTCGCTCCGCGCCAACGACGACGCCGTGGTCCATCGGGCCGCGGCGATCATGGCGATCGCCTGGCGCGGCTTGTAGGAATCTCGGCTCGGCACCGGCGCCAGCCCCTCGGAGACGTCGCGCCACAGGGCGTCGAGTGCGGCGGCGGACTCGGCAAGTCGGTCCGCCGTCTTCAGATAACTGCGCAGGGGCGGGAGCACGTGGGACTGGGTGGCGCCGACGACGTCCTCGACGGTCGGAGCGCCAGCTCGTCCGGGGCGCAGGCCCAGACCCATTGCCACCCCTGGGTACTCGGCCACGCGGGCCCGCCCACGGCTGAACTCCGCCGCGCCACGACCGGCGAACGTCCCCGAAGCGATCGCCCACGAACCGTTGCGGCTGCCGCCACCGCTCACCGCTCCGGTGATCAGTTCGCGCGTTGCCGCGTCGCCCGCCGCGAAGAGGCCGGGAACCGTTGTCGCACAATCTGGTCCGGTCAGTCTCAGACCACCGGTGCCGCGGACCGATCCCTCGTGGATCATCCGGATCGGGTAGGCGGTGGTGAACGGATCGATGCCGGCCTTGTCCAGCGGCAAGAAGTAGTTGGGTTGGGCCTCCCGCATCGTCTGACGCATGGACAGCGGTGCCCGGTCCAGTCGGGCGAACACCCGGCGGCCCTGGGTCAGCACGCGCTGGGCGTCCTGGCGCCCACCCAGTCCGAGTTCGGTGGCCAACGGCCGTCCGTGCTCGTCGTAGAAACTGGCCCACTGCAGCATTCGGCCCTTGGTGTGGACGCCCCACTCCGGCGCCAATGCGTACGCGCCGGAGAATTCCATGCCGGACAGGCTGGCGCCAAGTTCGGCGGCCATCAGCAGTCCGTCGCCGGTGTCGACGTTGGTGCCGAATGTTCCGGACATGAACGCAGTCCCACCGGTCGCCAGCACGACGGCGCCAGCCGAGATCTGCCACGGTCGCCCGTCGTCCTGGCGGGCAATTCCCCTCGCCCCGTTGACGACTCCATCGACGTCGGTGCTGAGCTCCAAGGCAGGGTGGTGGTCAAGGATGAGGACGCCGCTGCGATGGGCCTTGCGGCGCATGCGGCGCATGTACTCCGGGGCCCTGAAGGCTGCTGCGCAGAGGCTGACCGTCGGGCGCTGACGGGAAGGGATAGCCCCATTGCGCCAGCAGCTCTATGCGGTCCCACGAGGTGGCAAGGACGCGAAACATCCACTCGGAATCGGTAAGTCCCCCGGCGGCCACCTCGGACTCGCGGACCGACTCCTCCCGGCGCGGGCCCCGCGGGATGAGCCACAAGTTGTTGCCGCCGGCGGCTGTGGCACCGCTGGTCCCACAGAAACCTTTGTCCACCAATGTGACTCGGCTGCCGGTCTCCGCAGCGGAGATGGCCGCCCACGTCGCGGCCGGTCCGCCCCCGACGACTAGAACGTCGGTGGTCAGCTCGTCGAGGTCAGGAGGATTGCTCATGGCCGACCTCCTCTTGCACACCGAGTTCGGCGAGCAGTGTGCGGCGCAGATCGTCGAAGCCCTCGTCGCCCCGACTGCGAGGGAAGGGCAGGCTCACCCGCCGGTCCAGCGAGACCCGACCATCGGAGAGCACCACCACCCTGTCCGCGAGCAGGATCGCCTCGTCGACGTCATGGGTCACGTGGAGAACGGCCATGTGCCTGCGTGACCACAGGTCGTGCAACAGCCGGTACATCTTGAGCCGGGTAAGGGCGTCGAGCGCGCCAAACGGCTCGTCGAGCAGAAGCAGGTCGGGCTCGCGAACCAGGGCCCTGGCCAACGAAACCCGTTGCGCTTCACCACCTGAGAGCATCAGCGGCCACGAGCGGGATTTGTCTAAGAGACCCACCTCGGCCAGCGCGGCGCGCCCGCGAGCATCGCGGTCAAGCGAGTCCGGCCCGCCGTCGGTCAACGCGAAGGTGACGTTGGCCAGGGCGCGGCGCCACGGCAACAGCCGTGGGTTCTGGAAGACGACGGCACGTGAGCGGGGAGCGACGACCGATCCGGTGACGTGCTCGTCCAGCCCGGCGATCGCCCGCAGCAGCGTGCTCTTTCCGGAACCCGAGCGGCCCAGCATCGCCACGAATTCGCCGTCGGCGATGTCGAGTTCGAAGTCGTCGAGCACCTGTTGAGACCCGAAGTTGCGCCGCAGTCCGCGGATCGTGACGACCGGACCCATGCGCGATCCCGCTGCGCTTCTCGCTGGGTGGTTCACGCGACACCGTCGAACCCGTTGCGCCAGGACAGAAGTAGCCGTTCCAGGATCCGGACGAGGGCGTACGACAGCAGGCCTGCGATTGCGTAGATGACGATGACGAGCAACGAGATGTCGAACTGAAGGTTGGTCTGCGCGCGTGACATCAGGTAGCCGATGCCCTTGGTGGTGTTGATCATCTCGGCGAAGATCAGGCTGAGCCATGCACTCGACAATCCGAGACGAAGTCCCACCAGGAAGTTGGGCATCGCGCCCGGCAGAATGACCTGGGTGACGAGGGTGCTGCGCCGAGTCTTCAGCGTCTGTGCCATCTCGACGAGTTGCCGGTCGACACCACGGATTCCGGCGTAGGTGTTGATGTAGATCGCGATGGCCACACCGGTGGTGATGAGCACGATCTTGGGCCCCTCGCCGATGCCCATCCAGATGATGAGCAGGGGTGTGAGGGCGAAGTTCGGTACGGCCTTGAAGATCTGCATGGTCCAGTCGAGGAGGTCCTCGCCCGTGCGCGTCAGACCGGCGACGACCGCGAGCGCCACGCCGATCAGGATGCCGAGGACCGTCCCGGTCAGCACCCGCGTCGCCGAGGCTCCGACGTGGGTGGCGAGTTCCCCGTCGCCAAGCAGCCGCCACGCGGTGGTGGCCACCTGAGAGGGCGGCGGAAACAGGTCGGGGTCGAGCCATTCCGTCGCGGAGCCGACGGCCCACGCCAAGAGGATGACGACGGGACCGACCATTCGACGTACCGCGCGCGGGGTGCGGGTCCAAAGTCCCCTTCTGGCGCGATGTTCGGCGACGACCTCGATCAGGTCGGGGACCGGTCGCGCGGTGGTGGTCGCGACGACTTCCGCAGTGGTCACGGCTTGGCACCGATCCAGTCGGTGACGGAGTACTGGCCGGCCAGGGAACCGTCGGCATTCAGGAAGTCATACGCGTCCTGAAGCTGCTTCACGCCGATTTGGGGGAACGGCTCGGTGTTGAACTCGTCGGCCTGTGTCGACCGTCTTGACGTATTCGAACTTGGTGCCGTCGGTGTCGGCGACCCAGTGAAGATAGTCGTCGAAGTTCTTTTGGATGTCGGCGTTGACCGCGGTGATCGCATGCTGCCATGCGGCGCGGAAGTCGGGATGGCCGTCGGTGAAGGACGTCAACGCGATGTTGGTTCCCGTGCTGCCCATGCCATGTCGCGACAGACTGTCGATGACGGGGTAGCCCTTCTGCTGCAGGTCGACCGAGCTCGCGCCGCTGAGGACCGTGGCGTCGATCTGACCCGAACTCAGTCCGGCGATCGATTCGGGGTGTCGGCACGTCCTTGACCTCGATCTTGCCCGTAAGGCCGGCTGCATCGATCAGTTGGCGGGCGGCGCGGTCGCGAATCGTCCCTTGAGGGGCCGTGATGTTCTTGCCGACCAGACCCTGGATGTTGGTGGGACCGCCCGCGCGCCGATGAGCTGCATGTCGCTGTTGACCGAATCAAAGGACGGCAGAACGACTTTCGGGTCGCGACCGCGGGCCCGCAGGGCGGGATTGTCACCGACGGGGCCACGTCGACCGCACCCGCGATCGAGGCCGAGACGGCATCTCCGCCGGACTGGAAGAAGGAGTACTCGATCTTGTCGACCCCGGCTGCCTTCAGTTCCTTGGTCAGAGTGCCCTGCCGGTCGCCCCAGCCCAGAGATTCGGCGGGCGTCCCCGTCACCGACGTCGCGCCGATCCGTAGGGTGTACCCGCCGCGAACCTCCGTCGCTGCTACTGCAGCCGACGGCGTGACGGCGAGAACGGTCGCCAGGACGGCGTGGAAGATGTGGCTGAACATTGGAGTGAAGCCTCCGGATCGATCGTGGCAGAACACACGGACATTCAGAGACGATTCACAGATAGGGGTCGATCGTTACGCTCATGTTGACCCGAACGTCAACGACATCCGACTGCGTCCCGCAGAAGTCTTGCGGTGCAGGCGGATCGCAGACGCGCTCAGCGGCACCAGCGGCCCGTCGCGGGCAACAGCGCCAGGGTGATCGCGCGCGACCGGCAGCAACGGAATGCCGTACCGAGCTGGGGCAGGTCCGCGCCCGCGACGAAGAGCCCGGCGAAGATCATCAACGCGACGACTGAGCCGACGACGATCAGCAACCGCCCGATGCGTTGACGCAGCAGCAGAGAGATCAGCCCGCCGATCGTCGCCCCCGCCGACACGGCGGTCAGGAAACCTATTCCAATGCAGAACAATTCGTCGGTACCCCACCAGCCGCTGATGAGTGAGGTGGCGATCGCGGCCGTGGCCCAGCCGCTGATGATGCTGACCGTCGCGGTGGCCGACGCCGCGAGAGGGCTCTGGCGGGTGAAGCAGCGGTTGCCGTTGCGGCAGGGACGCGGGAGACGGCGCCTGCGGATGAAGCCGGTCTGCGGCTCTGGCGCGGCGGGAAACGCACCCATCGCGGTGTCGTCGGATGATGCCGGTGTGCTGCTCCGAGAAATCAGGAGGCGGTCGGTGGGGCAGCCTCGGGCTGCCGCCGGATGATGCGGGTTTCGTCGGATGGAGGTCCGCCGGAGGTCACCGGTCAGCCGACGTAGTCGCCGGGGCTCAGACCCTCGCGGCGAGCCACGGCACGGGGTCGACGAAGTCGGTGCCGTTCTTCAGGACCAGAAGTGCAGGGCGGTCCGGTGGACTGACCGCGGTTGCCGATGGTGGCGATCTGAATCGCCGGCCATGACGCGCCCGCCGACGAGACCAGCCACGTGTTGACGTGGCCGTACAGGGTGACGGTGCCGTCGGAGTGCCGTATCTTGACCCAGGCGCCGTAGCCGGCGGTGAGTCCGGCGTCGGTGACGACGCCGTCCGCGGCGGCCACGATGGGCGTTCCGATCGAGTTCGCGATGTCGATGCCGGCGTGGGAGGACGCCCAGCGGTAGCCGAAGCCGACGTCCAGACGCCGCGGGCGGGCATGACGTACATGGGCCTGGAGAGCCGCGCCTCGCGCTCGGCGCGCTCGGCGGCGAAGGCTGCACCGTTGGCGAGTTCTTGGCTGTGTACGGCCTCGCTGGCCACCGGCGCGACGGTCACGATCTGCATGCCGTCGGAGGATCCGGTGATCGCGGCACCGTCGACGAACGCGTCGGGTCCTGCGGCGACCATCTGGTCGACGGGAGCCTTGTCGGAGGTGTTGACCACCGAGTAGGCGGCTGCGGCGGTGGCGCCCGCCGCCATCGCGGCGGCGACGAGCCGGGCCTTGACGTGGCCGTCGCCGACCTTGCGGTGCAGGCCGCGTCGGCTCGACATGTCGATGACGTCGGTGTTCTCCATGCCGTCGCTGACGTCGGTGTAGCTGTCGCGATAGGCGTGGGTGGAACGGCGGTCTTCACCGCGCGTCGGGCGGAACTGGGCGGGACGGCCAGCCGCAGCGGCGTCAGGTCGTCGGTGTCGTGCAGGTCGTCGAGCTCGGGGCGCGGATCACCCGTGACTCGCGATCAAAGGCAGAGGTGTTGCTGAAGTCCAAGTCGTCGAGATCGCCGAACTCGTTGAACGGGATGACGTCGGTGGTAGTGGCGTCAAAGTGGGTCGTCGAGGTCTCACGAAGTGCCCGTGATGAACCTTGCTCAGCCAACCCAAATGTCCTTCGCGCCGTGACCGTACCGTGACTTAGACCAGAGGCACGTTAACCAAATTGAATGTTGGTGGCAACCCAAGCGCATATTCCACCGGATATTGTGACTTGTATCACTACAGGGGTCCCGGTGAGATGTGCCACATGGGCGGGACGGGTGCGGATCACATTGGGGTGTGTGTATAAAGTTCCTTCCGAGCCATTCTGGCCGAAACGTAGGTAAACAACCAATCAGTCAAAGCAGACAGACGGTGAGCCCATGGATCTCTTCGAATACCAGGCGAAGGAGCTGTTCGCCAAGCACAACGTGCCCACCACACCGGGTCGGGTGACCGACACGGCGGAGGAAGCCAAGGCGATCGCCGAGGAAATCGGCAAGCCAGTGATGGTGAAGGCGCAGGTCAAGGTGGGCGGTCGCGGCAAGGCGGGCGGCGTCAAGTACGCGGCCACCCCCGATGACGCCTTCACCCACGCGCAGAACATCCTCGGCCTGGACATCAAGGGCCACGTCGTCAAGAAGCTGCTCGTCGCCGAGGCCAGCGACATCGCTGAGGAGTACTACATCTCCTTCCTGTTGGACCGCTCGAACCGCACGTACCTCGCCATGTGCTCCGTCGAAGGCGGCGTGGAGATCGAAGAGGTCGCCGCGAACAACCCCGAGCGCCTCGCCAAGGTGCCCGTCGACGCCGTCAAGGGTGTCGACCTGGCGTTCGCTCGCTCGATCGCCGAGCAGGGCCACCTGCCCGCCGAGGTGCTCGACGCCGCCGCGGTGACCATCCAGAAGCTGTGGGAGGTCTTCGTCGGTGAGGACGCGACCCTGGTCGAAGTGAACCCCCTCGTCCGCACGCCGGACGATCAGATCCTCGCCCTCGACGGCAAGGTCACCCTCGACGCCAACGCCGACTTCCGTCAGCCGGGGCACGAGGAGTTCGAGGACAAGGACGCGACGGATCCCCTCGAGCTCAAGGCCAAGGAGAACGACCTCAACTACGTCAAGCTCGACGGTGCGGTCGGCATCATCGGCAACGGCGCGGGTCTGGTCATGTCGACCCTCGACGTGGTCGCGTACGCCGGTGAGAAGCACGGCGGCGTGAAGCCCGCCAACTTCCTCGACATCGGTGGCGGCGCCTCGGCAGAGGTGATGGCCAACGGTCTCGACGTCATCCTGGGCGACAGTCAGGTCAAGAGCGTGTTCGTCAACGTCTTCGGCGGCATCACCGCGTGCGACGCGGTGGCCAACGGCATCGTCGGCGCGCTGAAGAAGCTCGGCGACAGTGCGAACAAGCCTCTCGTCGTCCGCCTCGACGGCAACAACGTCGAAGAGGGCCGCCGCATCCTCGATGAGGCGAATCACCCCCTGGTGATCCAGGCCGAGACGATGGACGCCGGTGCCGACAAGGCCGCCGAGCTGGCGAACAAGTAAGGGACGCTTGATATGTCGATTTTTTTGAATAAGGACAGCAAGGTCATCGTCCAGGGCATCACCGGCGGCGAGGGCACCAAGCACACCGCACTGATGTTGAAGGCGGGCACCCAGGTGGTCGGCGGCGTCAACGCGCGCAAGGCCGGCACGAAGGTCTCGCACAAGGACAAGGACGGCAACGACGTCGAGCTGCCGGTGTTCGGCAGTGTCGCGGAGGCCATGAAGGAGACCGGCGCAGACGTGTCGATCGCCTTCGTGCCGCCTGCCTTCTCCAAGGACGCGATCATCGAGGCCGTCGACGCCGAGATTCCCCTCCTGGTGGTCATCACCGAGGGAATTCCGGTGCAGGACAGCGCCTTCGCGTGGGCCTACAACGTGGAAAAGGGCAAGAAGACCCGGATCATCGGGCCGAACTGTCCCGGCATCATCACCCCCGGTGAGTCGCTGGTCGGCATCACGCCGAACAACATCACCACGACGGGACCGATCGGTCTGGTGTCGAAGTCGGGCACGCTGACCTACCAGATGATGTACGAGCTGCGCGATCTCGGCTTCTCGACGGCCATCGGCATCGGCGGCGACCCGGTCATCGGCACCACCCACATCGACGCCATCGAGGCGTTCGAGAAGGATCCCGAGACCAAGGTCATCGTGATGATCGGCGAAATCGGCGGCGACGCCGAGGAGAAGGCCGCCGACTACATCAAGGCCAACGTCACCAAGCCGGTCGTCGGCTACGTCGCGGGCTTCACCGCCCCGGAGGGCAAGACGATGGGCCACGCCGGCGCCATCGTGTCCGACGGTGCCGGTACCGCCGACGGCAAGAAGGTGGCCCTGGAGGCCGCGGGCGTCAAGGTCGGCAAGACGCCGTCGGAGACCGCCAAGCTGGCCAGGGAGATCCTCGAAAGCCTGTAACCAGATCGTCGAGTGTGCGGTCAGATCGCGAATCCCTTGGGATTCACGATCTGGCCGCACTTTCGTTTGGGGGTCGGACGGGTGCCGGTGACTACATCGCGCAGTGGCTCGTCAACGAACGATGACGATCGTCAGCCATTGATGACGGCTCGCCGCGCTGATGACGCCCGGACGCAGAGTTGGAACACGTTCCAGTTTCAGTTAGCCTGACGAACTATGCAGGTAGATCCGCGTACCCCGGTCGTCGTCGGCGTCGGCCAGTTCACCGAACGCATCGGCACCCCCGACTATCGCGGCATGTCGTCGGTCGACCTCGCCACCGAGGCGGTGCGCGCTGCCCTCGCCGACACCGGTGCCGACGTGGCCGCCGTCGCGCAGTCAATCGAGGTGTTCGCGGGGCTGCGGCAGTTCGAGATCTGCACGCCCTTCGACGACCCGCCCTTGGGCGCCTCCGACAACTACGTTCGGTCGGTGGCCCAGCGGGTCGGCGCCGATCCGGCGCGGGCCATCCTGGAGCCGATCGGCGGCAACGGATCGCAGAAGCTGATGACCGAGTTCGCCGCCGCGATCGCCGCCGGTGACCACGAGGTGGTGCTGATCCTCGGCTCGGAGACCGGTTCGACGCTGAAGACCTTCGCGGATCGCGACCACGCGAAGCGACGGCCCAAGCCAGATCACGGCGAGACCGTCGGCGGCCAACTCGAGGACCGTGGCTACGGTTTCGAGCAGTACATGAGTGAGTACACCGCCACCCACGGCTTGACGGGTGCGCCGGTGCAGTACGGCCTGCTCGACAACGCGCGGCGGGCCCGGTTGGGGCTCGGCGTCGACGACTATCGTCGGCAGATGGCGGCGCTGTTCGCGCCCTTCTCCAAAGTCGCTGCCAAGAACCCGTTTTCGTCGTCACCGGTGGAGCGGTCGGTCGACGAAATCGTGACCGTGACCGACGAGAACCGGATGATCTGCGACCCGTATCCGCGGATGCTGGTGGCGCGCGACACCGTCAACCAGGGCGCCGCCGCGCTGGTGATGTCGGTGGCCGCCGCCCGCCGCCTCGGAGTGCCCGAGGAGAAGTGGGTCTACCTGCGTGGGCACGCCGACCAGACCGAGCAGGACATGTCTGGACCGGGCTGACCTCAGCGTCAGCCACGCCGCGAAACAGGCTGTCTCGGAAGCACTTCGGGTGTGCCGGTATCGGGATCGACGACGTGGCGACGTTCGACCTCTACAGCTGCTTTCCCTTCCCGGTCTTCGCGGTGTGCGACGAGTTCGGACTCGCCGACGACGACCCGCGGGGGCTCACGCTCACCGGCGGGCTGCCGTACTTCGGAGGCCCGGAAACAGCTACTCGCTGCACGGCATCGCCGAGACCGTGGTCGAAATGCGGGAACGCCAGGAACGTTCGGCCTCGTCGGCGCCAATGGTGGTGTCATGAGCAAGTATTCGGCCGGGGTGTACTCCACCGAGCCCGCCGACTGGGTGCCCGACCGCGGCAAGGCGCTGCAGGCCGACATCGCGGCGCTGCCGAAGGTGCCGGTCACTCGTAACGTCGACGGGCCCGGCGAACATCGAGACCTACTCGGTGCGCTACGACTGGCCGGTCACGACGGGCGTCATCGTCGGGCGACTCGACGCGGACGACAGCCGATTCATGGCCATCACCACGACGACGACCTGGTGGCGTTGATGACCGACGGAGATCCGCTCGGCGCCGCGATCACCGTGACGTCGACCGAGGACGGGTCAACCGGGCGACGCTGGCGTGAGGTCCCTGGCGCGACGCCGCGGGATGCGCACCTTCGATGCGAAACGGTCGCGGTTGGCGTCGTCGCGTTTGACCCGGCGTTTGCCGTGGGGGTCGTCGAAGATGTGGGCGATGATCGGGCTGATGCTGGGCATGAGATGTCCTCTCCGCTGAGGCGTGGTCCTCTGCTCAGGAACTGTCGTCTCTCTCTTGGGCAGGGGCATGCGTAGTCCGCTACGCGAATCTCTCGACCCCGCTACACGTCGAACCCACTATGCATCGACCCCGCTAGGCAACGCCGCCGCTTCGATTGCTCCCAGGGCTGTGGATCGGACGCGATCACAACCCTGTGTGCAATCGGGAGAGCTTGGTCTCGGTGTCGGTCAGGACGAAACCGTGATCGCCGATGCGGCAGGCGACCACGTAGTCGTCGCCGGCCCCGCAGACGAAGTCGCCTTCCGCACCAGATGCCTCGCCGGCAGCGCCACCACCCGCTCGTCGTCTCGTGCGTCGCCCACGCTGCTGATGACACGAGAGCCTTCTTGCCGTGGAAGACCGTGGCGGTCCATGAGCCCGGCCCGACGTCGAGTCGGCGGTGCAGTCGCACTGTAGTTGTCGGTCCGCCGAACAGGTTGAGGGTGCACACCGTCTCGTCGGAGACTTTGAAGTCCCAGCCGATGCGCCCTGCTTCGGTAGACGGCCCGATCGTCGCTCATATCAACATAATTCGCCATGTCGGGGAACACGCCGTTGCCGGGCGTCGGCGGGGCGTCGTGCGCGGCGGGTCGAACAGGCGGTCACGACGATGACCGGCAGGGTGGCGAGCAGTCGCAGAATCATGTTCATCCCCTAGAAGAGGCTGACTGACGAGTCGTCGATGAAGCCGTGACCGCCCAACTCGCAACTGACGCCGTCACTTTCCTCGCGGGACACGGCCCGTCCGTCGTCGAGGACAATCTTCTGGAAGCGCTCGAGCCGTGTGGCGGCGCGGACCGCGCGGCTTGTCCGACTTCGAGAGGGTGCCGCGCCGGCTGTCACCGGCGACCGTCAAGCGCCACATTCCGGGGGGAGCTCGGAAGGGGACTCTCGCATTGGATCAGCTCATCGGTCATCGTGCACGACTGTCCGCCCGGTGTGGTGAAGGCAAATGTCCCCTGAGATCCGGGAACCGCGAACGGCTGCGCAGCAACAGCTTTGAACTGATCGGTGCTCAGCCGGTTGGGGGAGGCATCGGCTGTGGTGGTGGGCGGCGGCTGGGCCGCTTCGGGTTGGAGCAACCCCCGGTGAGCAAGGCGAGAAGGCAGGTGCCGATTCCCACGATCGCCGACGGCCTCCGTCGCGGGGGAATTACGGGATGCGGTCCTTCATCAGTAGGCCGCGCGGATGGTCGAGATCGACAAAACTCACCCCCAGCAGCGACGTAAGCTACCAGCCTAAATCAGCCACGTTCCGCTCGGCGCAGCAGTTCTAGGAGCTCAGACCAGCGCAGCGAGCTTGCCCGCCAACCGCTCCACGTAACCGGCGACCTCGTACTCGGACTTGTCCGGCAACCCGAACAGCACCTCGGTGACGCCGAGATCGGCCAGCGTGCCAGCTTGTCGGGGTCCGGGCTTGAAGTCGAGTGCGACGATCTGCGGCGCACCGTCGCGGTCGGCGGCGCCCACGTGTCCTGCAGCAGCTTCACCGGCGCGTCGATGTCGAAGTCGCGCGGCGTGGTGATCCAGCCGTCGGCCGACTTCGCGATCCACTTGAAGTTCTTCTCGGTGCCCGCCGCGCCGACGAGCACCGGGATGTGCGACTGCACCGGCTTCGGCCACGCCCAACTTGGTCCGAACTTCACGAACTCGCCGTCGAACTCGGCTTCTTCCTGCGTCCACAGCGCCCGCATCGCCTCGAAGTACTCACGCAGCATGGTGCGGCGCCGTCCGGGCGGCACATTGTGAT
Source organism: Terriglobales bacterium (assembly GCA_963706465.1). Classification (GTDB taxonomy): domain Bacteria; phylum Acidobacteriota; class Terriglobia; order Terriglobales; family Acidobacteriaceae; genus JABDBE01. The sequence continues at coordinate 124,142 of CAVPMC010000004.1, read as the reverse complement.
CGGCGAGTTCGTCAGTGTTCCAACCGAATCCGACGCCGAGGCTGACGCGGCCACCCGACAGGTGATCGAGCGTCGCGATCGACTTCGCGAGCGTGATGCAGTCGTGCTCGACCGGCAGGGCCACCGCAGTCGACAACCGCACCTTCGTCGTCACCGCGTGCCGCGGTGGCCACACCCACGGGTCGAGCGTGCGCATGTAGCGATCGTCGGGCAGCGACTCGTCGCCCGTGGTGGGGTGCGCGGCCTCCCGCTTGATCGGGATGTGGGTGTGCTCAGGGACGTAGAACGTGTGGAAGCCGTGGTCGTCGGCGAGTTTGGCCGCGGCCGCCGGAGCTATCCCGCGATCGCTGGTGAAGAGAACGAGCCCATAGTCCATGGTCAGAATTAGAACGTGTTCTAGTCCCTGAGCGCAAGGTGGCCCACGTAGACGGCCCCTGGCGATTCGGGTAGTTCCCTACTCGCGCCCCCGCGAACGTGCGACGCAAGAGTTCCTCACATGAACTCCAACCGCTCGATCGGCACCAAGATACGAGAATGGGCGCGGCGATACCTTCCCTGTGAAATCGCCGGCACCACATGCGAAATGGGCGGCGCGGCAATCGCCTACGGGACCACCGGGTCGGTCGCGGCCGCGGCCGTCGTGGCGACCATCGGAGCCTCCGTCGGCTACTACGCCGCGGCGTACTGGACGGCCGTGCGCAGCGCATACCGAGCGCAGCCGTCGTCGTCCCGGGTGGCGCGCGGGTTGGTCGCGAACGGCCGGGCGCTGCGCAGCATCGCGATCGAGTTCGGTCCGGCCGAGGTCGTCGACAGCCTGATCATCCGGCCGCTGGCCTTCTACTTCGGACCGATCCTGTTCGGCGGCGTGGTCGCAGGCTGGATCTTCGGCAAGCTGGTCGCCGACGTCGGCTTCTACGTCATGGCCATCTTCAGCTACGAACGGTTCACCGGTCTGCTGGTCGTCCGGCGCAGGGCCGACGAGGTGCCCCGCGAACCCGCAACGGTGACAGCGGTCGCGTAGAAGCCGTCGCCTTGAAATCTGACCGATCGTTACCCGTGACCGGACTGGCGTCAGCGGCTGAGATGGCCACCATGACGACCGAACGCATCGCCGACCACGTCAAGTTCGCCTACTGGGTGCCCAACGTCAGCGGCGGCCTGGTGACCAGCGACATCGAGCAGCGCACGGACTGGAACTACGAGTACAACAAGAAGCTCGCGCAGACCGCCGAGAACAACGGTTTCGAGTACGCGCTGTCCCAGGTGCGCTACGAGGCCAGCTACGGCGCCGAGTTTCAGCACGAGTCGACCAGCTTCTCCCTGGCGCTGCTGCTGGCCACCGAGCGGCTCAAGGTGATCGCCGCCGTGCACCCCGGCCTGTGGCAGCCCGCCGTGCTGGCCAAGCTCGGCGCCACCGCCCGCCTACGGTGTAGCCCATATTCGGAGGACCACCGGCGGGCACGCCCAGGCCGAAGTAGTAGCCGCTTTTGGCGGTGGCTGGAGTCGTAGCGCTGGCCAGCGCGAAGTCGATCAGGCACGCATTCGTGGCGACCGGGCCGCTCGCCGGGCAACCAGTCGCGGCCGGAGGTCCGAGGGCTCCCATGGAACCCGCGTAGCCCACAGTTGGAAACGAGGACTGGTACGAGACCTGGGATGTGTTGACGGTTCGAATTGAACTGGCCGCGGACGACTCATAAGCCGAAATCCTTGCACGCAGCAGATTTGGAATGGCGATCGCCGCGATGATCAAAATAATCGCCACGACAATCAGCAATTCGATGAGAGAAAAACCTCTGGTTTTGCGCATTCCGATTGCCTCTTTAGGATGAGATGGTACTTTAGGCGTCTCCCGTTGCCGGAACGTTGCAAGGCGGGAAACTTGCAAATCTTTCTGAAGTCTACTTCTTGCGCTGGCGAATCCGCACCTCGAAGCTCACGACTCCATTATAGTCGCGCAGCGCCAGAATGGAGATGTTGCGGGTCACGTTGTATTCCGCCTGGATGATTTGCTGCGAGGTCTGCGAAATGTTCGTGGTGTAGGTCAGGGTAAGGTTGTCCTTAACCTGCCGCTCAATCGTAACCGCGGGCGTGCTGGTGGTGGGAGAGGTTTCCGTGTTCAAACCCTGCGGATCAATTCGGATGGTGCCATTTCCCAGCAAGCTCCGCGAACGGCTGCTGATGGCTGAGTTCAGCGCCTCAGCCAGTATGGCGCTGGAGGCCTGTTCGGCGAACGGAGATTGTCCTGACTGCTGTAACTGGGCGGATTGCTGTTGGGTTTGGCCAAGCGCCAGCAAGCTGATGATGTCAGCAATTGGAAGAGGCGGCTCCGAATGATAAGTCAGATTCAGTTTATCGATTTCGCCGGTCAAGTTGACCGTGATGTCGTAATCCCGAACGTGAGTTGATGCCTGCAGATCGAGTACAGGCGAGGTGGTAACGGGGTTGGTGAAGGTAACGCCGCCCCGCTCCATGCGGTACTTGGTTCCGTTTAGTGTCACGTCGCCCTCGGTGACGTCGGCTCGTCCCAGCAGAACAGGTTTTGCCGCCGTTCCTCGAAGGTGCAGATCAGCATCACCTGAAAGCCGGACGACCGCGGTCTGCATCTGGAGCTCAGGCGTAGTCACAATATGCACGTCCATCCGGATACGATTCAGCAGCGGGTTGGTTTGCGGCAGTGCTGAGCTCTGGGCGCTGCGCGCCAGGCTCGCGCCGAAATCGAATCCGGGAGTGATCGCCAGTTTGGTGATGGTGACGTCGCCAGATAAAACCGAAGCTGCGGCAGTGCCTGCCCATCGCAGTTCAGCGTTCGCCATCGAACTGACTCCCGGCGGATAGCGCAAACGCACGTCCTGGGTCTGCAGGGTCAGACTGTAACTCAGCTGACGGTTATATGCAGTGGCGTATCCGCCAAAGGTTACGGTGCCTCCCCCGACGCGTGCGGTCAGCGTTTCAATTTGCAGGCGATCCTGATTAAATACCGCAGATCCGTTAATAGCGCTCAGCGCACTGGGCAGATCGCTGTACGCGATTGAGCCGCCCGTCACCTGCAACCGGCCTTGGGTTGTGGGCTTGCTGATCGTGCCTCCCACCGTCAAGTCAACGGCAACATCCCCTGTCGCCGTGAAGTCGGGATCAAAGCTCTGAATGAGTTGGAGGCTCGCGTGACCCTGGGCGCGCAAATCGAGTTGGCGCTCCCCGGTCAACTGCACTGCTCCGCCAACCGTCAGATCGCTGCCTTCTCCGATCAAGTGGAACTCCTGGATCTTAAGAAATTCATTGGCAATAGCGAAACTGATGGGGCCATTGTTGCGAACTTTGATGTTCTCAACATCAGCGAACAAATCGTTGAGATTGCCAATGATCTGCAGTTGTCGAGGCGTAAGCAGCGGCCCTCGCACTTGCAAATCGCCCGCAGCGGCGGAATGGCCAGTCACTCGCCGCTTGAGGTACGTTCTCAGAGCCGAATCCAGATCGAGATGATTAAAGTGAAAATTGGTCGTGGAAGGCCAATCTCCGCGCAGTTGCACGTTACCATCGATGTTAAGCTCCGCGGATTTGAACTGAGAGCGCCCGCTCACGCGCAGTTCAGAGCCCTGGGTGATGGCGTCGAACGTGTAATCACCGGAGAGTTCGTGGTCAAAAGCCAGGTCGCGCAAATGGATTTTTGCAGTAATGGATGGCTCCTCCAGCGTGCCTGAAGCTTGCGCGGTGAAATCCATGCGGCCATCCACCGACACCCGGCTGGCTTGCAGGCGTGCAATGCGAGCGAGATCGAAGTTGCTCCCATTCAAGTTGACGCGGAAGGCATGAGTAGCGAAGTTATAGGTGCCCGCCCCGGTGACGTGCGAGTCGTAGTAGGCAAGATGAAGGTCATCGAGAGAGACTTCGTCGCGGTCGAACTCCAACGTGGCATCCAGATGCTGGATCGGTTCGCCATGGATCACCGCGGCCAGGAGTTCAATGTGGCCGTTGCCAGTGGGCTCCACTTTCGTGCCTTTTATTTGCAGAAGAAGATTCGCCGTGCCGCTGATGGCGATGTCATACCCGCGCAGAGCCAGAACCTCATCCACGTCGGCGTTGCGAATGTCCACGCGAGCTGCGATGGCGCTGGAGTCGGTGAATTGTCTTTGTTGCAAACCCGCGCTCAGATCGAAGTTAACAGTAGTAGCCCCATGATGCAGGCTGCCATTGTGCGCCGCAAATGCATGCGGAGATAACTGAACATCGGCTACCAGAGAGTCGAAGTGCAGATTTTTTTCATGCACATGGGGCGTGGCGGGGATCAGCAAATCGAAATCTTCCGACTGCAGTTTACCGGCAAAGTCAATGGAAGAGAGTTTGCCGGTCGCGCTTCCGCTGAACGATGCGTGCCCTTGCAGAACGACTGGGATTCGTTCCTGATAGCCAACGGCGGTGAGAATGGGTTGCCACTCGCGGAGATCGGAAGTCGCGATGGAAAGTTTCACTGCGGCCGTGGAAGAAAGAATACCTGCCGCGTGAACCTGAGTGGTGCGCGTGGAGGCGTTGAAATTCGCAACCTCCAACTCGCCTGAGGCCGCACGGTATGTCGCTTGAGTGTGTGCGTTCAGCGGCAGTTGTCCGGGATTCACGTGAGCCGGAGCCGCCACATCGATTGCAATCTCGGTTCGCGCGTTGTGCGGAGAGCCTGCCCACCTCGCCTCGACGCTTCCGCCAGTCGCGCCCGCAAGGTTTAAGCGCTGGAGCGGCCGGGCCGGAGTCGACAGCGCAGAGGCGATTTCGGCCGCCGAAAGATCTTTCAGGCGCAGCGAAACAATCCCCTTCTGTTCCTCAGCAGCGTTCACCTTGCCCGGTTTTCTTGCCGGCGTGGAGTTAAGCCAATTCGTGGCTTCCGCCGTCCCACTCACTTCGCCTCCCAGCATGGTCGCCTGAAGCTTTGACAAAGCAAGCCGCAGCGGGCTCACGGTAAAATCGCTGTTCAGCGCCGCATCATGCAGACCGAATGACTTATCCCGCCAGTCAAGATTCTTCACCACCAGCTTGCCGGAGGAGGAAAAAGCCGCAGATGACCATAAACCTTCGCCCGTGGCTCGAAAGACGCCTTGCCGTAGTTCAGTATGGCGCGTTACTGCGCCCGCCTCCGCAAGATCAATCGTGAGATCGTATTTCCCAACCAGGCTCGGTTGGCGGAAATTCACCAACCGGCCGCTCGCTTGCAGCCGCGAACGTCCCGACGTTGCCTTCAAGGAATTGACTTCAAGGCCGTCTGCGTCCAATGTGAAGTGCGCCTCCGCCATCCAGGCCACGGGTCGATAGTTTTCAACTCTGGTATCGATCTTTCCCGCCAGGAGTTCTCCATCGTAACGGCGATGGAGCAGAGAGTAGTTCATATCGGCAGAAACATCGTGAGCGATGAAATCGAACGGGGTTCGCTTGTTATTCCAGAGCAACTCGCCGCGGCGTACTTCGAGCTGACTGATCGAAAGGGAGAACAATTGCTCAATCGGTGATGCTGTCGATGTACGCTTCAACTTAGGTGCGGGCTGATTGGCCGTGCCGTCGGGAAAAAAAACCACGTGAACGACCGGATGGTCGATCATCACTGATGAGAACCCGAATTCGGCGTCCAAGACCGAAATCAGTTTGACCCGCGCGATCAGTTGGTCAACGTGCGCGTAAGGCACGTCGCCCGCGGCTTCGCGCCCGTGGATGGTGAGGTTCCGTATATCAACGAGAAAACGAAACGGTATCGTGTGGATCCCGCCTAACTCCACCCGACCGCCCGTGATCCGCTCCAACTCAGCCACCAGGCGGCGGCGAACCAGAGCTTGAAAGGAATCCGTGGTCGCGTACCAAGCCAGCGCACCCATCAGGAGCAAGCATGCCAGCCCTGCCAGCAGCAGATAGGTGCCAAACCTGCGCCAGCGCGGCTGGGCGCGGGTTTCCGTCATTGCAACTGCCCTGGTTCCGTGGATTCAGTCTCCGTACGGATACGGCTTCCGGAACGCAAATCCTGCAGCCAGGCGAGCAACATCTGGTTCATCTTCTGCTGCGTGAGCAATTCTTTAATTTTAGGAGTGACTTCCACGAGAGGAACGCGACCCGCGCCAGATTGCCGGAGTTGGGGCAGGAGTTCTTGGTTGTAGTAGCTCTCAATACTTTTAGCGTCGATATTGACATTGGGACGCAGACGGGCGTCGACCAAACCCATCAGATCGATCTGCAAGGCGACTCGTTTTTTTAATTCGTTCTCGGTTAAGCCATAGCGTGCCAGTGTGGCCAGCCAGCCAGCCTCGCCCTCGGTGCCGGAGTATTGTTTACGAATTTCCCGAATACTTTTCTCGACCTCGTCACTATTTGCATGCGGAAAATCCGTCAAGCCCACTTGCTCCCGCAACAATTCCTGGTCGATCAAGTGGTCCAATGCGGCCTTGCGATCACTCGCTTCTACTTGGGCGAGGGAGCGGCCTGCGGCGAAAGCCTCGTAGCGTACACCATCTTCCCATTCGCTTTGCAGAATGATCTGGTTGTTCACGGTGGCAACAATGCGATCCAAAACATCGCCGGCGCGAGCGGGCAGGGCCAGGGTGAGCAACACCATTGTATAAACGACGATCGAACACTTTTGGTTCATCAGAAGCTCTGCCCGATACTAAAGTAAACGTTGAAATGAGGCGCGTGCTGAGGCACGAACACAGGCGTTGTCTGGCCCGTAACTGTTTCGAAACTCGGAAACGCGGGTGGATTCAAATTGTACCCGAAATCGAAGCGCACCGGACCGATCGGCGTCTTATAGCGAACCCCAACGCCCACCGCGTGCGAGATATAACTGTAATCGCACGGAGGATTGGAGGGGCTGGGCGCCTGCAGGCAGAACTGAGGGTCCTTCTGTCGCCAACGAAGCAGGTTGTCAAGCATATCCCGGCCATTGGTAAAAATATTTCCGGCGTCTTCGAAGATAGCGAAGGCGAGGTTGTCCTGAACGAAAGGCAGTGTCGCGGGCGGAAAGCGCAATTCCACGTTATTCACGAAAAGCGCGCTCCCGCCCAGCGGAAAGCCGGTGGTGGGATCGCGCGGACCAGCTTGATTTAACCCGAATCCTCGATGGGAGTTGCCTCCACCGGTAAAAAAACGCTCAGCCAATGGGATAATCGTACAGTTCGGGGTGGAATTCGGACATGTCCCGCCGGGTTGGAGAATCGCCGTATTCCCGAAAGTACTTTGCAGCCCGATGCGCAGGGAACGTGCGAACACGAATTTCTTCTCGGTCGGCCGATTCTTGCCGAATGAGTGATAAGTCGAATTCTGGACCAGAAGGCTACTGAAGTTTGCCTCGGAGCCGAAGTAACTGGCGGCGACGCCAGCGTCGACCGTGGTGTAACTGCCCTTCGTGCTTTCCAGATTATTGTCACGTTTGTTGCGAATGTAGCTGAAGCCGGGTTCACCTACACGCACGGGCAGAGAGAGCAAGGGGATTTCCGCGGGGCTGATGTTAATCTCGCTGGCCTTGACCCGGCGATAGGTGAAGCGATAATCCATCGTAGTGGATTTGCTGATGGTTTCCTCGGCTTGCACCGATCCTTCCAGCCGTTGCGAGGTGAATGTCGTCACGTCCAGCGTGTTGTCGTAAAAAGCTGTCAGCGATAACTTCCAATCCTGGCTGTTGAACCAGCGGGGGGCGGTATAGCTGACGAGGCCACGCTGCTGCAGGCTTCCGACGTCGGCCTTGAATGTAACGGTATGGTCGCGGCCGCGAAAGTTAAGCCGAGTCACGCCCAGCGAAACTCGCGGGCTCACTCCGGTTTGCCCCTTCGCCTGATTAGTGCCCACCGCGGAAGGCTGACCGGTCTGGAATTCCAATCCGACGCCGTAATTGAATGTGTAACGCCTGGCTTCCTCCACCGCGACCAAAACATTCTTCTCGGGTTCGTTGCCGTTTGGATTTTGTACCGCCGTGCCCACCTGACTGAAGATGCTTAAGTCATACAGGCGCTGTTGGGTTTGGAGCATGTCGATCTGGCTGAGCGGATCGCCGGACTTGGTTTGCAGTTCGCGCTGCACCACAAATGGTTTGGTGAAGTTCAATCCGGAAACGAATACATGGTCGACGAAAACTTGCGCTCCCTCGTGGATGGTGAAAGTGACGTTCATGCGATTGGCTTGTCCGGGCATCGGTTGCGCCGCCGCCTCGAATCTCGCGCCGGGAAAGCCGTGATTAAAGTAGTAGTTCAGAAGATTGTCACGGTCCTGGGCAATGTTGAACTCAGAAAAAGGCTCGCCTAAGGCGGTGTTGATGTACCCCGCAAGCTGTATTTCAGAGAAAGTCTGATTGCCCTCCATGTGAAATGCTCCGACCAGCGTTTGCGATCCTTCGTCGACTGAGACAATGAGTCCGAGGTCATTTTCGTGCCCTTCATAGTCATCGATGGCACGGCTGGTGAGCTTGATCTGTTGGAAGCCGTTCGCCCGGTAAAGATCTTCGATTCCCCGAATGTCATCGGCGAGCAGTCCCTGGCTGTAGCGGCCCCGCGGCGCAAACCGCTCGGCTGGACGTAACTGCATGCGGGAACGCAATCGCTGCGTCAAGAAATATTTATTCCCGCTAAACTCGATTTTTACCAATCTGTGTCGCGCGCCTGGCTCGATCACGTAAACAATTTGCAAAGAGTTCCCCGTGGCATCGGGATGCTGCCTAATTCCAACTTTGGCGTCATAGTAGCCCCGGCTTTGAAGATAGTTGAGCAGATTGCGGCGACCCTCACTCAACAGGTCTTCATCTACGGCGTTCTCTTCGAAAATCGGGACATTCTGTTTTAGGACTCCCCGCCTGATCTTGAACCCTGCCGTCGTGACCTGCACCTTGGGTCCGGGACGAATGTCGAAGCCATAATCCACCACGTTCGCTTGTTCGCGGTAGGACTTCTCGGAGATCGAAACCTGGGCCAGCAATCGATTCTGTTTCTGATATTTCTTGCGCAATCGATCCAGCGCGTTACTTACACGCTGCACGGAAATCGGATCGCCAGGATGCATCTTTGCAATATTCTGAATCTGTCCCTGCGAGTATCCCGGATCGCCGATTACGGTCACGCTTCCCACTCGCGCGTGAACTCCTGGATCAATTTGGAAGAGGATGTCGATCTGCTGCTTCTCGGGATACTTTCGCTCTTGTTCCCGCACCGTCGAACGGTAGTAGCCGTTCTCTTGCATGAGCAGCTTGATGCTTGCCAGAGCGCGCTCGACCTGATCGGGAGAGAACAACTCTCCCAATTGAAACTTCGAAGCGTTGATGACCTGTCCGGCAGAAGGCCGGTTGGGGACGCCTTCCACGCTAACTCCACCGACAAAGTAATTGGGGGAAGTAAAGAATTCGAGAGAAACGTTACCCTCTGGGGTTCGTTCGGCCTCCACGCGGATATCGGCAAAGCGCCCAGTGTCGTGCAGGGCGTGAATGCTTTCGCGGACCAGTTGGCGTTCAAGAGGCTTACCCACGCGCTGGAGTATAAGTTGGCTCCAGCGTTTCTGATCCACTCCGGAGGAAACATCGGGCCAACGCACGTCTTCCACCGTGAGACCCTGGTAGGCCGCCAGCGTATCCTCGACCGGCGCGGCCGGTTGTGTCTCGGCGGATTGACTCTGTTCCTGTGCTTCAGCCCGCGCGGAGGGTTCGGCAAACGCTTCCACGGCACACATTGCCGTGAAAGCCAGCGCCATCAAGGTTGTCAACACAGCCCCCCTCAGCTGCAAGCAGGCTCCCTATCAGATATCCGCGTTGATTTAATCAGTTCGACGAACCGTACCCAACAATGTTGTATTCTGCGTCCGCACTCCAGCATGGTCGGTTTCACTTCCTTCGACACCCGGCCCGCGGCTTCCGTTTTGCAAACCGCGTGCCACCTATCATAATGGTTTGCGGGCTGCAAACTGGTGACGTCTTTGGAACTGGATGGGAGATATTCGAGGCAGATGCTTTTCCGCGGGATCGGCGCCGAAGGCCAGCCCAAGCTGGCCGCGTCGCGTATTGCGATTGTCGGCTGCGGCGCCACCGGCTCGGCGCTCGCTTCCCTGCTGGCCCGTGCGGGTGTGGGGACAATCCGGCTCATCGACCGGGATTACGTTGAGCCCAGCAATTTGCAGCGGCAAACATTGTTTGATGAAGCCGATGCCGCTGAATCACTCCCCAAGGCAATCGCCGCAGCCAGAAAAATTGCGGCTTTCAATTCCTCAATCGTGGTCGAACCTCAGGTCGTGGATCTGACTCCAACCAACATCGAGGCTCTGTTGGGAGGCGCGCAGCTTATTCTCGATGGCACCGACAACTTTGAAACCCGATATCTGATTAACGATTTCGCGGTAAAGAATTCCCTGCCTTGGATCTACACCGCCGCCGTAGGCAGCTATGCGGTTACTTTGAATGTGCTCCCGGGCAAGACCGCATGTCTGACCTGTATTTTCGCCGATCCTCCTCAGGGCGCGTTTGAAACCTGCGAGACCGCAGGAATTCTGAACTCGGCGGTAAACCTTGCCGCTTCGATTGCGGCGACGGAAGCGGTGAAGTTGTTGGTGGGGGCTGGCGAATGGCTCCGGCGCACGCTGCTCTCCTTCGATGTGTGGAGGAATGAGCGTGCCGAGGTTGCGGCGGATCATCCTCGTGCCGGGTGCCGAACTTGCGGCGAACACCAATTCCCTCACCTGGCGGGAGAAGGCCGCCCGCATATTACGCTGTGCGGCCGCAATTCTGTGCAGATTCACGAACTCCACCGGCCGGTAGACTTGGCCCAGATGAGCGAGCGGCTTAAGCCGCTCGGCACGGTACGCTACAACGATTTCGTTCTGAAGTTCTGGCATGAGCCCTATGAGATGACTCTGTTCCTTGACGGTCGGGCCATCATCAAGGGTACGGCCGACAAGACTATAGCCAGAAGTCTCTATGCCCGCTATGTAGGATCCTAATAAAACCCCCGCCCAGAGCGGCATTTCGGGTTATGATGCTGTCGTTCTGTTTTCGACGCGGGTGCCCTGCGAGAAATGGCAGTACAGGGCCTGAGGTCGAATCAGATTACCCAAGGTCTGTGGAGGAATCCTGTGCGTTCACTGAACACTTTGTGCATGGTTTTATTGTTGTGTGGATTTGCTGCCGCGCAAGCGACAGTAATTGGGGGGACTGTCAGCAACTGGACCCCTGCTTACGGAGTCTACGCGGCGCCGTTCGTGCCGTTGGTTACAACTCCTTCTGTGACTCTTGCAACCGTGTCTCCTTCTGCGGCGGGAGCGGGCAATGCCACGTTCGGCAACGTAGCGGGCGCGAGCAACGCGACGCTTTCGATAGTGTCGCAACCTCCGGTTGGCGTTTATACACAGCCGGTCTGGTACGGTCCCTCTGCGGAATCAGAAACCCCCGCCGAGTCGATGGCTGAAGGCAGGCACGCGCACCGAGACCATGCACTCGGCGGAGGCTGGGCCTCATGGCCGAGCAGCGAAAGCGTGACTCATCTGATGGCGAGTTCGGGCGGTGCAAAGAAAGCTTCGCGGACTTACACCAACCAGGACATCGATCAGGTAAATCAGAAAAACGGCACCGTTAAATACGACGGCAAAACCGAACACATCTGACGTCGGGCGCTATCTGGAAGGCTGGGTCTCCCTCTCCAAGCGAGACCCACTCTTCCGTCGATGGATAGCCTGCGCCCTCGATGTATCACCTTTGCGATAAAGCTTCAAGTGTGTCCAAAAATCCAGGGTACGAGATTACCGCCGCATCCGCTTGTCGAATGGTAGTCTCGCCTTGCGCCCGCAAAGCGGCAACGGCGAACGCCATCGCGATCCTGTGATCGCCATAGGAATCGATTTCTGCGCCGTGCAATGTCTGTCCGCCCGGAATTTTCAAACCGTCTTCAAGTTCCTCGGCTTCCGCTCCCATGGCTCGCAGGTTCGTCACAATCGCGGCGATGCGGTCCGATTCTTTCACCCGTAGTTCCCGCGCATCGCGCACTTCGATTCCCGTGGTAGTGTACGGGGCGATAGCGGCCAGTACGGGGATCTCGTCAATCAGCGCTGCCACATCTGCGCCAGCAAGGTTTGCGCCTTGCAAATCCCGCCCGACCACTTCCACGGAACCCACCAGCTCTCCGTGCAGGTCGTGCAATTCGGTTACAGAAATGCTTACTCCCATTGCGATCAGTACTTCGAGCAACCGGGCTCGCGTGGGATTCATAAGCAGGCTGCTGATCAACAGCCGGGATCCGGGGAACAGCGCGCCAGCACAAAGAAAAAAGGCTGCACTCGAAACATCACCTGGAATCTCCGCTTCAATGGCGTGGAGTTTTTGACCACCTGCAATGCGCGCTGCATTGCCATGTTGGGTCACTTCTGCCCCGAACGCACGCAGAGCCAATTCCCCGTGATCTCTAGTGCGAAACGGTTCTTCGACGCGAGTCTCTCCTTCGGCGAAGAGTCCGGCGAACAACAATGCCGACTTCACTTGGGCACTGGCCACTGGCATCTTGTAATCAATTGCCCTCAGATGCGCACCAGTGATGCGAAGTGGTGGATGCCCTCCATTTTCAGCCACGATTTTCGCACCCATTGCTTCAAGCGGGGCGATGATTCGCGCCATAGGGCGTCGCGAGAGTGATTCGTCACCCACCAGCTCACTGGTGAATTCCTGGCCTGCCAGGATGCCGCTCAGCATGCGCATAGTCGAGCCGGAGTTGCCGCAGTTCAGGGTAACTTTCGGTGTTTGCAGTTTGTGCCCGCTCCCGTGTATCAGGACGACGTCATTATTTTGTTCGACTCTCACACCGAGCGCGGCGAGACAACTCAGCGTGCTCGTGCAATCCGCTCCGGCAGAGAAATTCTCCAGACGCGTCGTTCCCTCAGCAATCGCGGCCAGCATGGCATAGCGATGCGAAATGGACTTATCCCCCGGCAGGCGCACCGCTCCCGCGATGTTTCGCGCCGGGCGCACCACGACCGTGGAATCGTTGGTGTCGGAAGGCATCCGTCACTCAATATAAAGGAAAAAGGCAGGCAAGTTCCGTCTTCCAGGTGAAGGGACTTTGGACAAGCGCGAAACACAAAGCGAAAGCCGTCAATCGACAATTGCCAATCGCAAATCCTCTACACCATCGCTTTTGCCTCGGCAGTAGCTTCGTTCAGAATATCGGCGGGCACTTCCTTGATGGTGACACTGAATTCGAACATGGGAGTCTCGCTGCCGCGGCCCCAGCGGCTTACTTCCCAGTGAGCGCGCAGGAACTTGACGTCCGCGCGTCCCGTAAGATCAAGCAGCATTGGATGCTGGGCTTGATAAAACTTTTGCGGAAAATTTGTAACCGGTTTCGGATCCCAGGTTGCGCTATCGGCCGATCCGTAAATGCTCACGTCCAACGACTCCTGTTCGACGATGCCGGTGATATTCAGGCTGAGAAGGAAGACACGGTTTGAGGCGCCGTCAACATCCACCGTAGGACCATCGCCCTTAGCATTGACTACGGTCTTGTCTGGAACCAGGAAGGTATCAATCATGCCGCGAGCATTGTAACAAAATAGTCATTGCGCGAGGTGTTGTTATGCGCTCACTGTATCGAGAAACTGCCGCACTAATTTCCCTACTTCCCCCGGCTGTTCCCAAGGAGAATAATGGCCTGCCTTGCCGATCACTTTCATCTGACTGCCGCTCATCGTTTGTCGCATCAACTCCGCCTCGGCCACACCGGTTAGAATGTCTTCGTCGCCAGTCACGATCAGCGCCGGCACGTTAATGGTCTTTAGCGTCTCGACGGAATCCGGACGCTCCGCCATGCCTCGCTGCACCATCGCCACATCTTCGGCAGACATCTTGCGCATCATCCGCAACGCTCCCTCAACTAAATCCGGACGCGTGTTGTAGGTCGTTCTGCCCAGCAGCTTGGGAGCCATGCTTTCGAAGAACAGTTCCGTGCCTCGCTCCATTACGTCAGCCGCTGCCTGCAGCCGCCCGCTGCGCGCCTCCGGAGTATCGGCTTGAGCTTTCGTATTGCACAGTACCAGCGCCTGCACCCGCGAACGGTACTTTCGCCAAAATTCGAATAGAACATACCCGCCGATCGAAACTCCGACAAACGAAGCGCGTCCGACTTCCTCGCGGTCCAAGGCACGGGCAATGTCAGAGGCATGCTTTTCCATCGTCGCCAGACCTTCGCCAATGCCCGAATCCCCATGCCCGCGCAAGTCTGGCAGAATGACCCTGTAGTGCGAGATCAGTGCCTGAGCCGCTGGCTTCCATAGGTCATGATCGGCTGGAAAAGGATGGAGCAATACGACCGGCGGGCCGCTGCCCAGGACTTCGTAGAATATCTCCGCGTCGCCGCTGGCAATAAGGGGCATTGCCAGATTTAAACACAGCTGGCGAAAAAGCTGAATAACAAGCCGCACTTAGAAGATCGGACAGACCTCAAAAGTTCCCACGAAGAATCTCCCCTGGAATTTCTAGGGCGTAATTGTTTGCTGAGTCGCCGAGGGAGCCGGCAGGCGCAATGGTTCCTCCGGCATCACGATCCAGGCGATCGGATACGCGATCAGGCCCACGCCCGTCATCAGCGCAATGAATAGCCAGGCCAGGCGGACTACGGTGACGTCGAGATCAAAATACTCGGCGAATCCCGCGCAGACCCCGGCAATCTTACGGTCGGCTCGCGGACGCACCAACCTTTGTCTGGCCGTAACCGCACCCACGCGTACGCCGCAGTAAGCGCAAACATTCGCGTCGTCCTGAATCACTTTTCCGCAATAGTTGCAATACATGAGTGCCTCCTACAATTAGGATACGGAGTCCGCGAAAAAATGGTTCCACCTTTAATCGCGAAAGAAAAGTTGCTTACGAATGATGCCAGGCCGCGTCCGGATCGCCGTGCGGCTACTCTGGACCCATCCAAGCGCTGGGAACTAGCGATTGCTTCGGGACTATTGCAAGAGAATATTTTCTCAGTCAGCCCGATAAGCTTCTTTCAGGAAGCGGTTGGCATTTTCCGCGAACGGCGTGCCGGAGTCGATCGCCACGACCGCCCGATATTTCTGTACGGCAAGCTCGCGCTTCCCCAACATGTCATATACCTCGCCAGCAGCCAGGGCCGCCTTCTGCAAGACCTCGGGATCGGGCTGCGGAACCTGGTTCACCTGCTCATAGGCTGCGACCGCGTTGCCGTAGTCTTTCCGGCTGCGCAGCAGATCGCCCAGGCTGAGGGCTGCAATTTCATAATGCAAGCCGTCATATCGGCCTTCCCGCCCGGCCTGCCAGACTCGTCGATAGACGGTTGCCGCCTCCTGATCGTTGCCGTCTGCCCGTAGCAAGTTCCCTTCTTCGAGCGCCATGAGTACGTCGCGCGGATAACTCTGGATCAGACCGCGCGCAATGGGCAGAGCTTCCTGATAGCGGTGTTCGCGGCGCAAGAAAAGGACCAGGAGAATCTTTGCGTCGGTGCCGGTCTCGCCCGTTCCTTGAGCGCACTCCCGCAGATAGTCAAGGCCCTTCTCCTTGTTTCCGCCAATGCCGAGCATGGTCACGCTCGCTCGCAGCGCCAGAGGGAGGCTGCCCATGACGTAATTGTGCGCGCCTACAATCAGCTTGGCGGGTGTGTCTCCGGGAGCAAGTTCGAGCACGCGTTCGTGATCGCGTCGCGCTCCCACCGCATTGCGCAAAGCCGAGAACCAGGCACGTTCCACCATCGCGGTATAAGTGGCGAATTGCGCGCGCGTCACGCCTCGGGCATAAAGGGCATCGACGTTCTTCGAATTCGCGCTTAAGTCCTTCTCCTCGAGCTGCAGAGCACGCTGCACGAGATCCTGGATCTGCTGCTTCACTTTGGGGTCGGCCGGGCGATGGGCGACTCGAATAAAACTGTCATTCGCGTACTCTCCCGTGTTCAGTGCCCCCATGCGGTATAGTTCGCGGAAGAGGACGGCCGTCAAGAGGTGGTTGACTGCGAAGGCGTCATCCGGATGCCTCTGCAAGACCTGATCGAACTCCTGGACCGAGCGGTCATAATCGAGATTATAGAAGTGATCGAAGGCGCTGCGGTTCAGCGGGTCGTTGGGGCGGAGCGACAGACTCCCTGGCGAATCAGCCCCGAGGTTTGCCTGCGGAATAGCCTCTGCGGACGGAATGGCTAGAAACACCAGGCAGAGCAATAGTCTGTAATAGAACATAGATCGCGGAAACAAATGATGGTCCTTTGGTCTTGAGTTGAGTTTATCTGATGCCGGCGCCCTGGAAGCTGTGGAACCAAAAACATCAAGTCGAGGTGATGTTTGTTGTTAGGATCGTCCTCGCAACCTGCATAATTAACAACGGGTTATCTTTGCCGGGAACATGTAATTCTTGCCCAGCCTTTGCATGAAAAGCCGGAAGCGGCGTCCTAAAGATGTTGCATTCGCAATGACTTACCGTATTCCCGCTTTGGTCACTGGCTTGCGATTGAGCAGTTTGCGGAGAAATTCACATGTCTGAGGTTGTCGATAACGCTCCCCAGGAGTTCTGGCGTCCTCCCGCAGTCCGGCCGACGCCTGCTGGCCCGGCCAGGGTCGAGGTCTGTGATTCCTGTGACACGGAGTTTATGGTTGGGGCAAACTTCTGTCATGATTGCGGGGCTGCACGTCGACCGAGAAACGATTCCTACGCAGTCCTGGGATCAACTCGGGCGTTGGAGCTTTTGAGAGTCCTGGAATTCCACAACGTCAAGCAGTGGCTCGGCCTTTCTATTCCGTCTCTCATCGCCTTTTTCGCAGGACTGGGGTGCCTGCTGGCGGCCATCGCTGTCGGTGTCATTTACTCGGTGCAGAACCTGGCCGATTTCCAAGCCATTCAATCCTGGCGGATGCAGTGGTTGCTGGCGGCGCTGGTGGCCTTCGTCGCCGGTATTTTGTTGAAGCAGGCAGGCGCGGCGAAGAGGAAGAGGTAGATACCAGACGATTTGAGATTCCTCCCCCGAAATTCCTCCTAATTCCAAGTCCAAAACCCCCGCATCGCCATCCTGAGTCCCAACGCTCGGCTCTCAACTCACCGGCTCTGGATCCGCTGCAATCACTCGTCGCTGTTGCTGCATGCGATAAAGATGGTGAACCGGTCCGACGCCATGCCCCAGAGGATGAGCATGGCTAATTGCCGCGGCCACATAGGCTTTGGCCAGCAAAACCGCCTCGGGCAAGCCTCGCCCCATGGCCAGATGACAAGTCACAGCCGTAGAGAAAGCGCAACCGGTGCCGTGGGTGGAGTTGGATTTGAGCCGTACTGATTTGAAAAGTTCTTGCTCGATCCCTCGTTTGCTGGTAAAGCTCAACAAATCGATGGCTTTTTCCAGATGCCCGCCCGTCACTACCACCGCCGAGGCGCCCATCTCGTGCAGTTTTCTGGCCGCTGCGCGCATCTCCTCGGGATTGGTGACGGTCAATCCGGTCAAAGCGGACGCCTCGTCGATATTCGGGGTTACGACGGTTGCTAGCGGCAGCAACTTCTCGGTCAACAGGCGCGCTCCAGCGGGGTTCAGCAAATCGACTCCGGAAGAGCTCTTGAGGATCGGATCGAGTACCACATTCCCTATTGCATGACTACCCAGGAAGTCGGCAACCACTCGCACGACCTTTTCCGAGCCCAGCATTCCAATATGCACGGCTGCGATTTCGAGGTCAGATGACAGTTCCGTAAGAGTCTCGGCTACCATGCCTGCGTCAACCAACTCGACTCGGCGAACGCCCTTCGTCGATTGCACCGTCAGAGCGGTTATGCACGCCACTCCGTAACAGCCGTGGGCCGCGATGGTCTTAATATCGGCGCTGATCCCGGCACCGGAACCGGGATCAAAACCCGCGATTGTCAGGATGATCGGAGGAGTTGCAGTCATGATCGAAATGTATCGAAATCCTTATCCTTTGCAAATGTGGTTTCGCATTGCTTCTTCCGAGCTCGAGGCTCGTCGTGAGGCAATTTGTCAGAACACTCTGCTCAGGTAACTGAAGTCACCCAGACGAAGCCTCCAACGATTGTAAATGCATGAAAACAAAACAGTGCAAAAACTGCACGCCCACTCTGAATCAGGTTATTTACTACTATATAAACATGCAAGTTGCTGCCAGTCCAGTACATCGACCAGTTTGCTCAAGTTGTACAGCATGTTACGTGAGGTATCCATAACTATCTCG
This sequence comes from Terriglobales bacterium, assembly GCA_963706465.1. Lineage (GTDB taxonomy): Bacteria > Acidobacteriota > Terriglobia > Terriglobales > Acidobacteriaceae > JABDBE01. The sequence goes on along the minus strand of CAVPMC010000004.1, from coordinate 105,989 downwards.
TAACCTTGCTACAGGCAATTCTCGATTGACACACCCTCTTCCCGGCTTATAGCATCGTCAGATCAAACACGGACTGGGTCGTTGGAGGACGACTTTCGGATGACAAGACTTTAGAGACGAGGTGACACTGAATGCGAACTCAAATAGCTCATGGACTGGCGAGCGTGCTGTTGGTCGTCAGCCTGGGGGCGGCTCAGGGGCCAACCAGCTCAGGGTCGAAAGACACCCAAAGTACAACGCCCAGCAACGCGGTCGCGGTATCTAAACGCGGATCCCATCACCAGCCTTATCAGGTGGGAACAGCCTCGTGGTACGGAGAATACTTCGAGGGCAGAGCCACGGCCAGCGGCGAGCCCTACAACATGTACGATCTGACAGCGGCTCACCCCACTTTGCCTCTCGGAAGCTGGGTCCGCGTCACCAATCTCCATAACGGACGAGTTGTTTATGTCCGAATCAATGACCGCGGTCCGATCATCCCGGGCCGGATCATCGACCTCTCGTTTGGCGCCGCCCGGGTGCTCAATTTCGAGAATCAGGGTCTGCAGCGGGTGCGCCTCGATGTGGTCTCGCAGAGGGAAGCTGCACCGCGCCAACTCGCTCTGCTGCAATCACTGGCGTATTAGTCCCCTTCGTTTTACACTCCCCATAGGATGTACGATCCGCGCCAGCGTCTGATCGTCGCATTGGATGTATCGTCCGCGGCTGCCGCCCAGAAGATCGTGGCGGCCGTGGGCGACTCCGCTTTTTGTTACAAGGTAGGGATGCAGCTCTACACGGCCGAGGGTCCGCGAGTGGTTCGCGAACTGGTGGCCTCCGGTCGCCGAGTGTTTCTTGATCTGAAGTACCATGACATCCCGAACACCGTCGCATCCGCGGTACGCGAGGCTGCGAGCCTTCATGTCAGTATGCTGACCATACACGCCTCGGGCGGGGGCAAAATGATGCGTGCGGCCACCGCCGCCGCACGCGACTCGAACGCCGCTCTCATGATTCTGGCGGTTACTGTCCTGACCAGCCTGGATGACAACGATCTCGATAAACTGGGCGTGCACGGCCGCGTGCAGGATCAGGTGCTGCGCCTGGCGGCGCTCGCCATCGCCGATGGATGCCACGGCGTAGTCGCGTCGGCACAGGAGGCCTCCGCGTTGCGAAACGAAATAGAAGGCGACTTCGCCATCGTGACTCCGGGAGTTCGACCCGCAGGGACCGAACATGGCGATCAGGCAAGAGTAGTCACACCCGCCGAGGCCATCGCCGCCGGAGCCAGCCACATCGTGGTGGGACGCCCGATTACGGCCGCCGCCGACCCCGCCAGCGAAGCCCGCGCCATCCTCGGGCAAATGAGTTTCTGATTCCCACTCGCGGTGCTTCTCTTTAGAAATCCTGTGAGGGTAAATAAATCGAAAGGCCGCAACGGGACGATCACTCGAGCCCGCCGCGGCCAGTCCGTTGAAGGCTCCGAGCTAGCAGCTAGAAGCCAGAAGCAGTGTTCCTATAATTTTTCAAAAAATTCGCACACCGAGCACGAAATAAACACGCCGCCGGGCACGCCGCGCTCGCGGTCCTTCACGCGCTTCACAATGCGCGTCGGCTTGCCGCACTTCGGACAATCCGTGCTCTTGGAAGTGTCCATCACTTTCTTGCGATCTGCTGTCTTGGCAATCTTGGCCATTCGTCATCTCCCTGACAAATTTTTCCCGCAGGCTAAAAGCTGGCATCCTGAATAATTGGGTAGCAGCGTCTAAGGCTGGGAATCGTATCATCCTGAGAGTAGCGGCGGATCTCTGTATTTCCGCAACGTGCCAGTACAGAGATCCTTCGATCCGCTCAGGATGACAATCGATTTTACATGAACTGGGCTTGCGCTACTTCGAAACCGCCGCAAACAGATCCGAGTGCATCAGCGACTGGAACTGCTTATCGTCAGCCTTAAAGTGCATCTGCAAATTGGAACTGTCCGAGTTAATCGAAACATTTTCCAGCGCCACTTTCTCGATCGGGGTCGCAGTCATCTTTCGATAAAGCACGCCCGCTTTCACCAGGGAGGAAAGCGTAGCTGCCGTTACCGAATCGGAAGTCACCACATCGAGATCGAAGTTCACCCCATTGGTGAAATTCATGGCATAGCGCGAGCCGATCACATGCTTCTTGATGGTATCGAAATCCGCCAGCTTTCCGGCATCGCCGAGCGCTGACAGCAGCATGTTCTGCGTTCCCTTCTGATCGAGCACGCTCCATACCGTGCCGGATTCCACCGAGCCGATCATATCCGCGACCTGGCTGTTGGAATCAAGCGCGGGGACGTAACCGTCACGGGCATCCAGCGCACCCTTTACCGCCATCCCGTCGCCGAACAGCAGCGAACTATCGTCCAGGAAAGTCATCTCCATGCCAGCCGACATGGGATAAATGTCGGTGTCGTGATACCGCAGCGGCTTCACCTTGCTCAACTTCATCTTCTTAAGGAACGTCTTGGTCGAAAATGAACCTTGCGCGATCCCGACCACTTTCACTCCTTCTTTCCCGTGCCGGTAAGAAGCGAAGGTCAATTGATCCACGTCCTTCTCCGGATCAATTCCCACTCCCTTGAGCGAGGTTTCGAACTCCTTCAAGCTGGGCGGGAGCACCTGGTCTTTTAGCGCCATCGCCGTGCCTGAGTTCTTCAACGTCCGGTAGTCCACGGTGATTACTTGCTGTACGTCGGAAGGAATTACGCCTCTGGCGGAGCTGCCCATGGCGGCCGCCCACGCTGCTGTAGCCGAAAATAGCAGAATCCATAAAACACACTGCAATCGTCTCATAAGTAAAACGCCTCGTAGATAGCTTAGACCAGATATGGTACTTAGATGCAGAACGAACCGGACCCGTAAGCTTGCATCGTAAGCTTATTGTATGCCAACCACAGCAAGAAGATACGAAACCAAAGTACGACCCGAACCCAGTCAGCCAGCATATCTTGAGATGGCAGCGGACCCGCTCTCCATAGGTTATAAATCCATCTTCTGGGAAAGAAATCTGAACAATTTGCCCCCATTTTCCGCTTTTCTGTCCGCCGATGACGGAGGAGGCAGCCCACAGAGCGTGGCTCTAACCGGCACAGGAGACTAGACGTGCAGTAGCGCCGGCATCTTGCCCTCAAGATGGAGACAGAACGCCGGCGTTTCATTCTCCCACGCGCGGAAAAAGGGACAGTTGGATTTCTAGCGAAGTGCCGCCACCTTCTTGCGAACATCCGCCGCAAACGCGCTATCTTTCAGCGAACTCCAGATTGATCTCCACATTCGCCAGCGCGCCTTCGATCGCAGCCCGCGCCAGCGCCAGTGCCGTCGTCAGATCCGACTTCATATTCGGATTGGTGATCGGCTTCAGCTTCTCCGCGATCTCCGCCACTTCCCTTGCCCGCTCCGCCACGCTCAACGGCACGCTGGTAGCCTGTTTCAAAGCGGCATCCATCAAGCCATCCGCCATCCGCCGATTCCTTCGCCTGCTTGTAGGCCTTCATCACCGCGTTGTACGACTCGGCATCCGCGTCGATCGCCGCCTTCAATTCCTCGCGCAACTGCGACAGCCGCGCAATCGCCTCGCTCAACTCGCGCTCGTATTGCACGTAAGCTTTCTTGCCGCGCGACATCGAAGCCACCATCGTGGCCAGTCCCGCCGCCATGGCCCCGCTCGCTGCCGCCGCGCTTCCGCCGCCCGGCGTCGCCGTCGGCGCAGCGAGCTGCTCGACGAACGGTTCGACGCCAGCGCGCAAGCCGCCGACCGCCATCTTGCCGCCCATCACCGCCGCTCAGCCGATTCTCCAGAATCAGCGACGAATCGAAATTCTCCACCTGCAGGAACCACTCCGCCGCCTGCTCCAGCGCCTTCTTCGGAATCAATCCCACAATCTCGCTCGCTGACCGGCATCACGCCATAACGCGCAGCCTCGCGCTTCACCATTTCAAACACGCGATGGATCGGCGTCTGCTCGAAGTCCGTCAGGTTCATCGAAACCTGCGCCAGCCCGCGCACCAGAAATCCCGCGCCCTTCACAAAGCGCAATCCGCCCGTTCGAGAAGCCGCACCGCCTTCGCAATCTTCTTGGCGATCTCGACATCGGCGTGTTCAGAAAAACGTTGTAAGCGATCAGAAACTTGCGCGCTCCCACCACCGTCGCGCCCGCCGTCGGATGCACCCGCGCCTCGCCGAAATCCGGCTTGCGCGCAGGATTCGTCGCAATCTCCGCGCGAATCCCTTCGAACTGCCCGCGCCGGATGTTCTCCAGATTCTGCCGCTCCGGCGTAGCTGCCGCCGCTTCGTACAGGTACACCGGAATCTGATATCGCTTCCAGATCTCCGCGCCCACATGCCGCGCCATGGCCACGCAGTCTTCGATGCGTCACGCCATCGATCGGAATGAACGGCACCACATCCGCCGCGCCCATCCGCGGATGCGCTCCCTGATGCTGGGTCAGGTCAATCAACTCCGCGGCCTTGCCCACGCCGCGAATCGCCGCCTCCTGAATCGCCTCGCGCTCGCCCACCAGCGTGATCACGCAACGGTTGTGATCCGCATCCATCTCGCGATCGAGCAGGTACACGCCATCCATTTTCATGGCCTCGACAATGGCGTCGACCTTCGCCTTGTCGCGCCCCTCAGAAAAATTCGGAACACATTCCACTAGAGTTGACATCATTGAGAAGAATATCCGGCGTACTTGCCAAGCTGCAACCCTGCTGCGCTTTCGGTAGTCGGCTACTTTGAACTTTTGAGCTTTTTGGCCAAATCGATTCCAGCGATCAGCCACCTATCGCTAGCACCATCTTTGCTCCCTCAATTATGAGCAAGGGCCACATAGACGCTTATGCTGCCCTTTCCAATGAAAGTAATCCACTGCCGCGCCTTCCTTTGTGAACCTTTGTGTCCTTGGTGGTTGGCGCTTTGTTTTTCGCGTTCACCTGCCGAAAAACTTCCCCACCCCAAGCCGCACCTGCACCGTATTGATCCCCGGATTCGGGTCGCTCAATCCCGCATTTGAAATATGCAGATACCGCAGCTCTACGCTGAAGGCATGCTTGTCACCAAGCAGATGCATCCCCAGCGCAGCCGAAGGCGTAAAGTTTACGCTGGAAGTTCCCGTCGGAACATCATGATTGGTAAACAGTGCCCCACCCCCCAACTCGAAGTAAGGCTCAAACCGCCCGCGAGCCGCGAAGTCCCATTTCAATCCCAGGGGATTAAACCCCGCGCCGTATGCCGTGTTGTAGCGCTGGAAGACAACAAAAAGCGGCACCACATCCACCGCATATTCAAACCTTCCATTGAGGAATCCCGGACCATGCGGCCGGGTCAATATCCAGCCATAACGCAAGCCCACGTTCCAGGCATCGACATCCTCAGTCCCGCCAGGAACGGAGTGCCCGCCACCGGTCCATATCTCGACCTCATGACCACCATCTTCGGGACGCGCCTGCGCAAAACCCAGGGAACTCGAGCACAGCATCACAATTGCAATAAGAAGTATTTTTTTCATTCCGATCGAACCCTGACTCTAATTAAATGCACCTAGGCCGCGGACTCCGTCCCGCCGGGATCACGTCACAACCCCAGCCCCCCATCCACCGCCATAATCTGCCCAGTAATGAAATGAGGCGCGGTCGCAAAGAACAACACCGCCGCGGCAATCTCCTCGCCAGTCCCATTTCTCCGCATCGGAGTCTGCTTCGCCATTCGCTTCATAAACGCCGCCGCGGATTTCTCTCCCAGGTCAATCATCCCTGGTGCCACGCAATTCACCGCAATCGCCGGAGCCAGCGCCTTCGCCATCACCTTCGTCAGCATATGCACCGCCGCTTTGGATGAGCAATAGTGCGCATGGTCCGCCCAGGGCCGCAATCCGCCCAGTGAACCCATATTGATGATTTTTCCCCGCCGTTCGCGCAGCAACCTCAAAGCCTCGCGCGACACCAGAAACGGCCCTCGCGTATTCGAAGCGAAAATAGCGTCCCACTGCTTCAAGCTTAACCGCTCGAACTCCACAGTCTCGTAGTTCGCCGCATTGTTGACCAGAATGTCCAGCCCGCCCAGTTCCCTGCCGGTCTCCTTGATGGCAGCCCTCACGCTCTTCTCCTCGGTGACATCGCAGCGCAACGCCACGGCACGCACTCCGAAACTACTCAGATCAATGACGGTGTGCTGCGCCTCCCGACCGGAGCGCAGAAAAGTAATGGCCACGTCCGCACCCGCCTCCGCCATCGCCAGAGCCGTTGCCCGCCCGAGCCGTAGCGCCCCGCCGGTGATCAGCACCGTCTTCCCCGTAAGCGGTTTGGCAGATGCTTTATTCATAGGTGGGAATTGTATCGTGATCGCAATCCTGATGGCATCGGCTCCTCCGATTGGTCGGACTACTGGAACAAACTTAGGCCGAATTGCTACACTCAGCGCGTGCCTGGCCTCCGCCAAGTCGTCGTCTACTCCCGCAAAGGCTGCCATCTCTGCGAAATCGTCAAAGAGACCCTCACCAAACTGCACCGCCGCGGCGGCTTCACCTGGCAAGACATCGACGTCGACAGCGACGAACAATTGCAGCGCCAGTTCACCGACGAAGTCCCCGTCGTCTTCATCGATGGCCGCAAAGCCTTCAAGTACCGCATGGATGAGTCCGACTTCCTGCGCAAACTAGCTGGCTGACTCCGAAAGCGCCGCTCGCATACCGCCCGAGAATTTCCGGACGTTGCGTGCATTAGGCGGCAGGTGTATATATGAGCCGTCGTTCCGCAACCCAAAAGAAAATCCCATTGAGAAAGATAAGGAAAATGCGATGAAAAAACTGTTTTTGATTGGATTGCTGATGTTACTGCTGACGCCGGTTTTCGTGGCCGCTCAGAATGCCTTCGACGGCACCTGGAAGATTGAAGTCAACAATGCCCAGTTTCCCAAGAAGCCCGACGTTTATCTTTTGCAGGACGGCATGTACCATTGCAAGACCTGCGTTCCTCCGGTCGACCTAAAAGCCGATGGCCAGGATCAGAAAGTCACCGGCCATCCCTACTACGACTCCATGAGTGTCAAGGTGGTCGACGATCACACCATTGAGCAAGCGCAAAAGAAAGACGGGAAGACGGTCACAACATCGAAAACGACGGTCTCCACCGACGGGAAAACCGCGACCTTCGAGTTCAGCGACAGTAGCGCAAGCAACGCGGATCCAGTTACGGGCAAAGGCGAGATGATCCGCGTCGCCAAGGGCCCCGCAGGTTCGCACGCCATTTCCGGCTCCTGGCGCACCTCAAAGATGGAAAACGTTTCGGATAACGGGCTCGCTTTCACCTACAAAGTTGAAGATGGCAGCCTGACCATGACCACGCCGACTGGACAATCCTACACCGCGAAGTTGGACGGAACGGACGCGCCGTATAAAGGCGATCCCGGTACCACCAGCGTCTCCGTCAAGAGCACGGGCAAGCACAGCATCGAAGAAACCGATAAACGCGACGGCAAGATAATCACCATCGCGCACATGACCGTAGCCGCCAGCGGCAAGGCCATGAACATCGCAATTGACGACAAACTCCACGGAACCACCAGTCAGTTCATAGCGAAGAAACAATAGGCGGGAAAGGTTTCGACACAAACCCGGCAGGGCTCGCGCCCTGCCGCATAATTGTGGGTGGCCCACCTTTCCTAGTCAAGAATCGGAATCGGGTGCCCCACATCTCGCGCCTTCTCGAGACGTGGGGCTCAGAAACCGCAAACGCACCTCGAGACACTTCCACCTGCCCACCATTCCCGCTAGAATCACATGCGCATGCTCCGCAGCCGTCTTTACGCCGACCCGCAGGGCCGCTTCGTCCACGACCTCATTCTCGAATCATGCGCCCGCTCTCCTCACAAGACCGCCATCATCGATTCATCCTGCGACAAGAGTTCCGCTAACCGCCGCATCACCTACTCCCGATATGGCGAACTGGTCGAGCAACTCGCCCGCGGACTGGTCGCCGCCGGCGTAATGCCCGGAGAAGTCGTCGCCATCTACCTGCCCAACAGCTGGGAGTTCAGCGCTATCTATCACGCCGCCACTCTCGCCGGAGCCACGCCCACCCTGCTGAATCCAAGCTATCGCGAGCGCGAAGTGCGCTACCAGTTGGACAATTCCGGCGCCGCTGTCCTCGTCACCGACGGCGGCTTGCTCCAGGGAATCAATCTCTCCGGCCTTCCCAACCTGCGCCGTATCTACACCACCCGCCAAGCCTCATCCGGAGCGGAACCATTTGCCAACCTTCTGCGCCTGGTCCGCAATAGGTGGCCCACCCCTGACAAGTCATCGGACGAAATCCTCGGCGCGCTTCCCTACTCCAGCGGCACTACCGGCCTTCCCAAGGGCGTCATGCTCTCGCATTTCAACCTGGTCGCGAATGTTTTCCAATTCATCGGACCCCACGCCAGCGAAATCTCGGCCAACGATGTCGCTCTCTGCTTTCTCCCGCTTTATCACATCTACGGCCTCAACGTAATCCTGAATCCGCTGTTGATGCTGGGCGGTACCCTGCTGCTGATGCCGCGCTTCAACCCTTCGCAATTGCTTTCCCTGATCGTCGAGGAACGAGCCACCATGATGCCAACCGTGCCGCCCGCCCTGAATGCACTCTGCCAGGCAGCCGAGGCCGGACAGTTTCCCAAAAATCACCGACTGCGTTGGGTGAAATGTGGCGCCGCCCCACTTGCTCCCGAACTCGCGCGCCGCTTCACCGATCTAACCGGAGTGCTCGTTTGCCAGGGCTACGGCATGACCGAGGCCTCCCCGGTCACTCATGTGGGCTTCCTCGAGCCCGAACTCTACCGCCCCGAATCCATCGGGCAACCGCTGGCGCAAACCGAATGCCGCGTAATGAATGCGACCGACGCCAACGAAACCGAAGCCGCTCCCGGCCAGCCCGGTGAACTCGTCATGCGCGGTCCGCAATTTATGATGGGCTACTGGAAGGATCCCCAAGCCACCGCCGCCGTGCTGCGCGATGGCTGGTTCTGGTCCGGAGACATCGTCACTCGCGACTCCGACGCCTTTTATTTCGTCGTCGATCGCCGCAAGGAGATGATCAAGTACAAAGGTTTCCCCGTCGCTCCCGCCGAGGTCGAAGCCCTGCTCCTCGAACATCCTGCGGTCCGCGATTGCGGCGTCGTCGGACGCCCCGACCCATCCTGCGGAGAGATTCCGGTTGCTTTCATCGTCCTGCGCGAAGGCTCCGTCGCATCGAAAAAGTTAGAAGAAGACCTCTGCGGTTTCGTTGCCGAACGTCTCACCTCTTACAAGCAGCCCCGCCAGATTCATTTTGTCGACGCCCTGCCGCGAACCCCCTCCGGCAAAATCCTGCGCCGGGAATTGCGTAAAACCCTCGCCTAAATTATGGAAGCCGGGCGTCCTCGCCCGTCCCGCCAAAAGCGATGTCCATCCGCGCCTTCCAAATGTCAAAAGTGCCAGGAACTTTCTCGACGTCTCTTCCGTACTTCAGTGTGACAGATCGCCCGGGTGACAGATCGCCGGAGTGACAAATCGCCGGCCTCGAATGAAAACGGGCTTTAGCCCCAAACACTAAGGAGCACGCCATGGATGGAAATCTAGTAGGTTTGGTAGCCGTGGTTATGGTCTTCGGAATTCCCATCGCCGCGATGTACACCTTTTATCATGTGCGCAAGCTGCGCACCGACGAGCGCCTGGCCGCGCTGGCCCGCGGCGTCAGTGTGCCCATGCAGCCCGAACTCTCCGAGGCTGCCCGCTCACGCCGCTCCGGTATCCTGCTGGTCACCGCCGCGCTGGGCTACATGCTCACCTTCGCGCTAATCGCGCGGGCCGAGCCGGACGCCTGGATCGCCGCCGCCTTCGGCATCATCCCGCTCTGCGTCGGCTTGGGATTCTTCCTCGACTCCGCCCTGATCCGCCGCGACCAACACGCCTAACGGTTTTCGAAAGATGGGCGTAGCTTGTTGAGGCCGGGTCTCTGACCGGGCCAGCCGAGCGAAGCTCGGCTGGCTCTCATCCGCTGGAGAGCGCCCATCCCGACCCCGCTCGGATCGACTGCTGCGTTTATTCGCCGGTCAAAAACTTGTATTGCTCTTTGCTCAGCGGCACCACGCTCAGCCTTCCCTGCCGGACCAGCGGAGAATCGGCGAACAGCTTGTTGGCTTTGACTTCGGCAAGTGTGACCGGCTTGGCCAGCATCTTCCCTGCTTTGATCTTCACCAGCGGCGTCTTGGGATCAGACGCCTCTAAGGAAACCACCACCGCCGTCCCCACCGTACTCTTGTGGTCGCCGGTCTCGTAGATCACCAACCGCTCTCCCGCTTTCATCCCCCGCAAATGTTTCACCGCCACCGGATTGGAGACGCCATCCCAAACCGTCTCCCCCTCCCGCCGCAAATCAGCAAACGAATAAACCGTCGGCTCCGTCTTCAATAAGTAGTCCATGAATGATCCTCAGCGCAGAACGCGTGGCAAAAGTAGGCCATAAAGCGAACCCTTTTTGCAACGTAGATACCGTCCAGCCTGCAAGTTCTAGCGCGAATCCAACTGGATGGGTGTAGACCAGTTGATGAACGCCTGGCCCAAAGGAAAATACCGTTGCCACGAACCGGTAGCGGTGGCCAGTTAAGGCAGAAATCTGCCATTGTTTATGGCGAAACACAGGCGGTGGATGTTAATCCTCCTCTCCGCCAGTTCTATTGCTATCGGGCGCGTGCAAGCCCCCGTCGTGCATTGCGATGGGTGTCGTGGCCAATCGTTCACTCGTAGCGCAGCGCCTCGACCGGATCCAGTCGCGAGGCTTTCATCGCGGGATAAATCCCAAAGAACAGACCGACGCTCATCGAAGCCGTCACCGCGGCGATGACCGCCCACAAGGGCACAGCCGAAGGCAAACTCGGCACCAGTTTATTGATCAGGAAACTGATCCCACCTCCCAGCGAGACCCCGATGATTCCCCCCGTGCCCGTTAACGTAATGGCTTCGGTGAGGAACTGGCGGATGATGTCGCGGCGGCGGGCGCCGATGGCCTTGCGCACTCCAATTTCCCGGGTGCGTTCCGTGACCGACATTAGCATGATGTTCATCACCCCAACTCCGCCGATGAGGAGTCCGATGGAACTGATCACGACCACGGCAATGGCAATCGCTCCCGTGATCTGACGGAATTGACGCGCAATTCCCTCGGAACTTGAGATCGCGAAATTGTTCGGCTTATCGATCGCAACCCCTCGACGGCGCCGCATCAGGCCGATGATTTCGTCCTCGGCCTGCGCCTTTCTGCCGGGGTACGCCTGCGCGCCAATGAAGTTCTCATCGTCCTGCGGATTGTGTTTGCGGTACGCTCCGTACGGGACGACCACAACTTTATCCGCCGATTCGTCTTTGAAGAACTGGCCTTTCCGCTTCTCCAGCACGCCGACGACCTGGTAGAAAGCGCCTCCGACCTCGATCGACTTGCCCAGCGGATCTTCTTCGTGGAACAGTCCCGTAGCCAGGTCGTGACCGATCACGGCCACATCCATGTGATGCAGGTTTTCCGCTTCCGTAAAGAAACGGCCTTTCTCCGGGTTGGCGTTATAGACCCATTCGTAGGATGGAATGGTGCCGGTAAATTGGAGTCCGTAGACCTCGTTCTTTTTGTAACGGGCCGGCACTACGGTGATGGGCTGTCCTGGTTCCAGACGCGGGGAAACCTCCACAGTCACAGACTTTACGTCGGGGCACTCATCCCGGATGGCCATTGTGTCTTCATAGGTCAGCGGCTTGCGGTTGCGTTCTTCCGCGGTAAGATTACCTCGAAAACCGACATCAAAACGAAACACGAACAGCGTGTCGGTGCCGTATTGATCGAGAAATCCACGAATGTCGCGGTCCAAGCCGACCATGATGGAAGCCACGGCCACGATGGCCATGATTCCGATCACCACGCCCAGGACAGTCAACAGCGAGCGCGTTTTGTGCTGGCGAAGAGAATCAAACGCCAGGCGCGAGCTTTCGCCAATTTCGATTCGCACGGTTGAAACCTCTCGATAGTCGCGGCCCTAAAACTAGGGTTAAGTCTCAGCCCGCAGAGCTTCGATCGGATCCAGCTTCGAAGCCCGGTTCGCCGGATACAGCCCAAAGAATAATCCCACAGCCGTCGACACCGCGAGCGACAAAATCACCGCTCCAATAGGCACCTGGGATGGGACCGGCGTGAGCAGCCTTACCAGCGTGGAGAGCAGATACGCAATGGCGATGCCCGTCGCGCCCCCGACGGCCGACATCACTGCCGATTCCACCAAAAACTGCATCATGATGTCGCGCCTCCGCGCTCCCAGCGATTTGCGCACGCCAATCTCGCGGGTGCGTTCGGTGACGCTGGCCAGCATCACATTCATGATCACCACGCCACCGATAACCAGGAACACAGAAACTACTCCGACCATAGTCGCGGCGATGGCGCCGGTCAGATTCTTCCATAAACCCATGATGGTGTCAGAGGCCAGAATGCCGAAATTGTCATCGGCCTTGGGGTCGAGGTGATGGCGCGCGCGCATCAAGGTGCGGGCTTCGTCCTCGGTCTCCTGCATCCACTCCGGGCCGCGCGCCTGTATGTTGATAGCCATATCCAGACCCTGTCCGTGTTCCCCATAACGTTTCAAAAACGCCCGCACCGGGATGTAGGTAAAATTGTCCTGCGATTGCCCGAAGACGGTTCCGATTGGCTTGGCGACGCCTACGACCTGAAAGCCCATGCCATCGATATAGATCGTCTTGCCGATGGGATCGACCGTCGGAAACAGCTTAGTAGCCACGTCTTGTCCGATGAAAGTGACTGCCGCCCGGCCTTCATTGTCCGCATCGGTTATGTAGCGGCCGGTTTCGGGTTCCTCCACATCCATGTCGGCGATGTTCGCCGTTACCCCGCGGATATTAATGTCGTCCAGGGCTTGCGTTCCCAGGCGCACCTTGCCGTTGGTGCGCGTTTCCAACCCGACAGCCTTAGGCAGTCTCATGCCGTCATGCAGAGCCTCGAAGTCCTCCCAGGTCATGTTCTTATTGCGACGCATCGCTTTCAGGAAGTCTTGCTGATTCGTGATAATGGGGAAGCGGAGCACGAGAAAGACGTTGGATCCGAGATTCGCAACCCGATTCTGAATATAAATGTTGGCCCCGGTGATGATCGACACAACCAGGATGAGCACCGCCACCGACAAAGTAACGCCCAGCAGGGTCAGCGCAGAACGCATCTTGTGGGCGCGTAATGCGGCCAAAGCCTCGAACGCCGGGTCGCGGAACACGCTGGCGTGACGCCGGAGTCGCTCCCGAACTCGCGTAACACCCAACTTGCGGGCGCTTCCCGGCGGAAGCGCGCCTTCCATCGTTGTGGGGTCAGTGCGATCCATGCTGTAATCCTATACGAACCTCGCCCGGAAATGGTTCCACGCATCCCCAATCCGGAGGAACGTCTTGGCGGGCTGAAATGGCTGTCGGATCGATGATCATGGAGTGATCCTGTTCTCATCGCGAGGTCCGTAAGTTACATCGTGCTACGATATAAAACGACGGAAGCTGAAGACGTCAGTCGCAACCGTGGACAGCGATCGCGTAATTGTCCCCCTCACTATGACACTCGACGTACTTTACTTTATGATTCAGAGGTCGACGGAAACGGCTTCTGAGACTATGTGCCGGCTATTGAAATTTGTTTCTTAAGAGGAGCATGAAATGACGGCGGAAAGTCGTCGCGGGATGATTGCTCCCGGCACCCCACTGGCTCATTACCAAGTGATTTCCATGCTGGGCGCTGGTGGCATGGGCGAGGTGTACCTGGCCCAGGACACGCGCCTTGGGCGGAAAGTCGCCATCAAATTGCTTCTCCCGGACCTGACTCGTGACGAGCGGGATCTACGCCGTTTTGAGCATGAGGCGCAAGCAGCGTCAGCCCTGAACCATCCCAACATTCTTACGATTTATGAATTCGGGCAGGCGGAAGGAATCCGTTTCATTGTTTCGGAATATGTCGAAGGCTTAACTCTGCGCTACAAAATGGCCAGCGGCCGGATGGAATTGAGTATGACCCTTGACATCGCCATTCAGATTGCCGGCGCTCTTGCGGCCGCGCACGCATCGGGAATCGTGCATCGCGACATCAAGCCGGACAATGTAATTGTTCGAGCCGACGGACTCGTGAAAGTGCTCGACTTCGGCATCGCCAAGTTGAGTCAGCGGGGGTTTGGAGAAACCAATCGAAGTGGAATGACGGTGACCTCGACCGCCAGCACACCGGGGATGGTTGTGGGTACGGCCAAATACATGTCACCGGAGCAGGCTCGGGGAACGGAAGTGGACGGGCGCAGCGACATTTTCAGCCTAGGATCGGTAATGTACGAGATGGTTGCTGGCCGCCCGGCGTTTGAAGGCGAGACCGCGAGCGATTTAATGGCCGAGATTCTGAAGATTGACCCGCCGTCACCGGTTGAATTTGCACCGGATGTGCCCCAGGAAATCGAACGCATCATCGTGAAAGCCCTGCGAAAGGATCGTGAAACTCGTTTTCAGGCAGTAGGAGATTTGCTGATCGATTTGCAGGACTTCAAGAAAGAGTCGGAATTTCAAGCCAAGCTGCAGCGCTCACCGGGATCACCGACGGCGAAAATACGGGCGGGCGGCAGAACTTCGGGCCGGGCGCCCGCTTACGAGCAACCGTCGGCGACGACGTGGCTGAAAACGCGGGCGAGCGCTTGGCTATGGCCAATCGCACTGTTATTGCTGGCGATTGTCGCGGCTGGTTATTTCTACGCAAAGAAGTGGAATCCCGCACCGACCGCCGCGCGGCCGCGAACTCTGGCGATTCTTCCCTTCCGCAATCTCAAGCCAGATCCGCAAACCGATTTTCTCGGATTCTCGTTAGCGGATTCGATTATCACCAAACTGGGTTATGTGAACGCGCTCACCATTCGGCCCTCATCGTCCATTGACAAATATCGCAATCAGGTCATCGACGCCAAGCAAGTCGCGGCGGACTTGAACGTCAACATGCTGCTGACCGGCAGCTTCATTAAAGATGGCGACGACCTGAGGATTAACGCGCAACTTATCGATGCCAAAGAAGACAAAATTCTATGGCGGGATGAAGTCGATGTGAAGTACGACAAACTTCTGACGGTTCAGGATCGAGTATCGGGGCAGATCATCAAGGAATTGGAAGTAAATCTGTCTCCCAGAGAGACTGCGAATCTAAAGCCGGAGAAACCGATCAACACAGCTGCCTACGAATATTATTTGCGGGGAATTGATCTTTATTCTCTGAACGAGTTCGCGGCAGCCATACAAATGCTGGAAAAATCGACGGCGATCGAGCCGAACTACGCGCCTGCGTGGGCGCATTTGGGGAGGGCCTACACTACCAACGCGTCGCTGCAATTCGGCGGGCGCGAGGATTACGGAAAAGCCCGGGCGGCCTACGAAAAGGCGATTGCGTTGAATCCCGCGCTGGTCGAGCCTCGGATTTACATGGCCAATCTGTTCACCGATACGGGCAGAGTAGAGCAGGCGGTTCCACTGTTGCGTTCGGTGTTGCAGGATAGCCCGAACGATGCCGAGGCTCATTGGGAGTTAGGATATGCATACCGCTTTGGCGGCATGTTGCAGGAGTCCTTGGCAGAGTGCCAGAAAGCCCGGCAACTTGATCCGCTGGTCAAAATCAACAGCTCGGCTTTGAATAGTTATCTTTACCTGGGCGAGTATCAGAAATTCTTGCAGACTTTGCCGGCCAATGATTCCGTCTACATCACTTTCTACCGCGGCTTTGGCAACTACTATTTGAACAATCGCGAACAGGCTGCCCAGGAATTCGATCGCGCTTTTGGAAAGGACTCTTCGCTGCTTCCCGCAAACGTAGGAAAAGCCCTCGGGGATTCGATGAAGGGCGACAATGCAGGCGGGTTGAAACTGTTACGGCACACGCAGGGCCAGATCGAAGAGCGCGGCGTCAGTGATGCGGAGGGGATCTACAAAGTCGCGCAAGCCTATGCGGTTTTGGGGGATAAACCGGCCGCGTTGCAAATGTTGCGACTCAGCATCGAGAGCGGGTTCTTTTGCTATCCCTACTTTGTGAGCGACCCTTTGCTGCAAAATCTTCGCGGCTCGCCCGAATTCCAATCGCTCATGAACCAGGCTCTGCACCGCCACGAGCAGTTCAAGAAAAGCTTTTTCTAACGAGGTAACATTCATGCAACGTTCGCTGTTCGTTCTGAGTTTAGTTCTTTTCGCAAGTGTGCTTTCGCTGCGTTCTCAGGATCAACAACCAAGGCCGCCGGGCCACTACATGTTTGCCTGGACGGGGGATGCAGCGCATGCCGGCAACGACTTTCTCGCGGTGATCGATGCAGATCCGGCTTCCAAATCCTATGGCGAGCTAGTTACGACAGTCGTAACCGACCAGAGGACGGTGCGCGTGCATCACACGGAATATGTAATGCCGGCGAGCGGCATGCTCTTCGCCAACGATCATGATGCGGGTCGTACTTTTATCTTCGATGTGCGAGACCCGCTTCATCCAAAGATCGCTACTTCTTTTACTGATATGGCCGGCTATATGCACCCGCACTCGTATTTGCGCCTGCCGAACGGGAATGTGCTGGCGACCTTCCAGCACGTGCACCACGGCGAGAGCGAAGGCCAAATGGGAGGAAGCGGCGGCTTGGTAGAGATCGACGATCAGGGAAAGGTCATCCGCTCCAGCAGTTCCGCGGACCCGGCGTTTCCCGGGGCATTGCTAACCCCGTACAGCCTGGCTGTGCTACCAGCCATGGACCGAATCGTTTCTACAAATTCTTCCATGGAGGATGCGAATATCTTTAGCGGTGTGACCTATCAGGTCTGGCGCTTGTCGGATCTGAAGTTGCTCAAAACAGCATATCTGAACCCTGGCGCGAACCACTACGGACACGTCAGTCCCGAGGAGGCGCGCCTGGGACCTGACGGCGCCGTTTACATACAAACGCTCGGATGCGGGATTGAGCGCATCAGTGAAATCGCTGCAGCCGTACCAACCTCCAAACTGGTGTATACGTTTCCGGGTTCTTTTTGCGGAGTGCCTACTATTGTCGGGCATTACCTGGTGCAAAGCGTGCCATTGATTCATGGGCTGATTGTGCTCGACATTGCGGATGGGAAAAATCCGGTAGAAGTTTCGCGCTTGAGTCTGAGCGATGACTATTTTTCCCACTGGACGGGATGGGACGCAAAGACCGAACGCTTAGTGGTGACCGGCCCCCAACCGCGTCTCTATCTGCTGAAAATGGACCAGACCACGGGAGCGCTCTCGATCGACAACGCTTTTCATGACGCGCAGGGGAAGGCAGGGTTTAACTTCGCCGACCGCGATTGGCCGCACGGGTGGAAGGGCTCAGGTATTCCTCACGGGGTGGTCTTCTCGCGATGAAAAGCAAAGCCAAACCATCCGCTACTGAGGCAGCCCCACTTTCCGGACCAACTCAGCGAACCGCGGGTCGGAGTGCAGCGAATTAAGCCGGAAGTCGGTCTTGATGCCTTCCATGTGCCAATCGCGCTCCTGGTAAGCGATATTGAGCCAGCGAAACACCTCGTCGCTCTCGCCTAATCCCGCATACATATCCGCGATGTCGTACGCCGACCAGTAACCGGCCTTGCGCTGGGCTTGGCGAATTTCGATGCCTTTCTCGAGTGCGCCTTTCCAGCCTCCGGAGCGAAAACCCTGCTCCAGGGCAGAGGCAAATTCCAAATCTCTGGGATCCCCGGTAAGCTGAGCGAAGAGCTGGCATTGTTGGACGACTTGGGCGTACATGCCTTTGCCCCAATAAGCTTCGGTTAAGCATCCATGGGCCTGAGCGAATGTCGGATTCTCGGCAGCGAGTTTTTGGCAGGTGGCTATGGCGTCGTCGTATTTTCGGGTCGAATTTTGAACCAGTCCCACAGTCTCGCTGATGATTAGCGAAAGTGGATCAAGCTGGTGGGCGCGAGTGATTTCGGCCAGTGCTTGCTCGTCTTTGCCGCCCGTCCAAACGAGGTCCTGCGAATACCATTGGTGAGCGGTTGCGTCATTGGGGTCAAGTTCCAGCGCCTTCTTGTACTCGGCCTCGCCCCCGGCAAAATCCCAGTCGTATTCCATGTAGTTGCCCCCCAGAACCGCGTGGGGATGCGCTAAGGCTGGATCCAATTCCAACGCCTTGCGCGCCGCGGCATCTGACTTAGGAACAACCTCGCTCGCTTTAGCTCCGTAGACCGGGTAGACAGTGTACACGTCGGCCAGACCCGAATACGCCAACGCGTAACCCGGGTCTTTGGCGATGGCCTGGTTGAAATAAGAGATTGCCATCTCCAGGCCCGCGGGCGTCCGTTTATTCCAGGCGTAGCGTCCTTTTAAGTACAACTCATAGGCCTCGGGATTCTGCGTGCCTTGCTTAGTCACCAGTTGCTTTTCCGAAGTACTCATACCAGAGCGCAACTTGGCCGCAAGATCACCGGCAATCTGCTGCTCCAGCGGAATGATCTCCACGCTCTTGCCACTGTAGTGCTGTCCCCACAGCTCCGTGTTATCCCGCACGTCCGTCAACTCGGCGCTGACCTCTACGTTGTCCGCGTGCGGCGTCACCCGCCCGCTTACCAGCGCCGATACGCCCAACTCGTTGCCCACCTTCTGCGCATCGACTTCTTTTCCCTTGTAGCGAAAGACCGAGTTGCGCGACTTCACCTTCAGATCGGGGACATGCGTGAGACTGGCAATCAGAGACTCGGTGATGCCGTCGCTCAAATAGTCCTTATTGGCGTCGGCGCTCACATTGGTGAAAGGAAGCACCGCGATGGAATCAATCTGCGAGGACGCGCGCGAGCGCATGTACCAGGCGGAGGCTGCTGCCAACGCAATCACAAGAATGCCGACTGCGGCAATTGCAACCGCGGTCTTATTGAACCTGGCCTGCGGAACCGCTGCCGCTACTGCAACCCGGCTTGACTCGCTCTGCCGCTTCAATCGTTTGAGATCGGCCAGCAGATCGGAGGCGTGCTGGTATCGGATGTCCCGATCTTTCTCCAGCGCCTTATCAATGATTCGCTCCAGTTCCGGATGTACTTCCGGATTGAGGCGCACCAGCGATGCCGGCGTTCGGTTCAAGATGGACTCGAAGATCACTCCCGAAGTATCGCCGCGAAACGGCAGCGCGCCCGTCGCCATTTCATAGAGCACCACGCCAAAGGAAAACAGGTCGGTGCGGGCATCCAATTCTTTTCCCCGCACCTGTTCCGGCGACATATAAGCGACCGTCCCGAGCGCCGTGCCTGGGCTGGTGAGTTGCGCAGGGCTGACTTCGGCCGTGGCTTCGAGCGTCAACGCGCGCTCAGGAACTTGGGAGTGCGTAGACGAAACCTTGGCCAACCCGAAGTCGAGAATCTTGGCATGCCCCTGGGCCGTCACAAAGATGTTGGCTGGCTTGATGTCGCGATGGATCACCCCCTTGGCGTGCGCAGCGTTGAGCGCATCGGCTATTTCGATGGCGAGCGCCAGCACCGTTTCGCTCTCCATCGGCTTGCCATCGATGCGACGCTTCAGAGTCTCGCCGTCCAGATACTCCATGGCGATGAAGGACTGCTCGCCACTTTTGCCGATTTCGTAAATGGTGCAAATATTTGGATGGTTCAGCGCCGAGGCCGCCCGAGCCTCCCGGCGGAAACGCTCCAGCGACTGCGGATCGCGGGACATTTCGTCAGGTAGAAACTTCAGTGCCACAAAGCGGCCAAGTTCCGTGTCTTCCGCTTTGTAGACCACGCCCATGCCGCCGCCACCGAGCTTATCGACAATGCGGTAATGCGAGATGGTCTGATCGATCATTCAGGAAATTCGGCTTTTCCGGTCGCTTCATCTTACGGACGCAACAGCGGGCAGTCAACGAAGAGCTGGGGTAAGCTATAGAGGCCGAGAAAATCCGGACACTTAACTTTGAAGCCGCAAACAATTCTGAACATGGGGAACTGTGGTTTATGGTCGTCCAACTCACCGAGTTATTTGCAGCAGGACATTTTGAACCGTATTCGCGGCCCCGCCGGTAAGGACTCGCCCGATGTCGGTGAGGGTCGATGACACCGTAGCCGTGTCCTTACAATCTCCGTTTGCGCTCGTGCTGACGATGGCCCAGTGTCCCGCCACGGTGGTGTTACTGAACAAGCACCCGACGACCCCGGTTATGACGACTGTGGAACTTCCTGTGGTGGAACAGTTCAGAAGGCAAATCCCGACAACACTCCCAGAAATGTCCGCCGTCGTTGCTAGAGTCGCCGTCGCGGGCGAGCCCGTCAGCTTCACCAACTTGTTGACCACCGGCGCGGTGGCCGGGCTGCTTTTGTTGGCGATGAGAACTGAGGTAAAGGACGCCGTCACTCCGCTGCCAAACTGATTGACCGTAGAAACGTCCGTAGTCATCAGGTTCGTCGAGGTAGTCGACGGCGTGTTGTTAACTCCGCTTGCCCAGGAGTAGAGTGCCGTGAAAGGATTGTTGCCCGCTGTAAGGTTCCCCACAGAGACGCCATTGACATCGTCCTTAATGTTGTTGCTGAAGCCATTCCGCCGCACATTTTGGATTACGTAGTCGCTGTTATTGAGATAGTTATTGCTGATATGGACGACATTGCAGGTTGACGGGCATGACGGTCCACCAGCAACTGCGGATACCTTCTGGCTTGATGCCCCGATGCTGCCGGCAGGGAAACCGGGAGCGTTGTTCGCGCCCATCAGGATGCAGTTAAGAAAGCCTTCGCAATGACCATTGATCACTTCGGTGTTGGGGGCATCGAAAAGAATGGCAGCAGTCGGCGTGTTAGTGCACGCAGGCACATTCCCCGACGATTCGCTGCTATTGTTGATTGTCCAGCCATTCAGTCCGCGCATCTGAGAGTCGCCGAGATAGAGTCCCGTGGTCCCCACTCCGCAGGCGGTGTTATTCATGCCCGTATAGATTTCGGCATTCAGGACTGGACCAAAGTTCTGTGTTCCATTCTTGGGTCCTCCATGAATGTCTACCCCGACAAACGTGTAATTACTGACAAGGAACGTGTCGGCTCCAGATTCTTCTTGTGCGTACAGATTCTGCCACCCGATGCAACCGTCGAGCGCCTGACAGTTAAAGCCCAAATTCTTGATGTGCTCACCGAACCCGCTACACAGGCCGGTAAAGCAAGTTGCGTCATTGTAAGGTTTATTAGTGTTGGAAAAACCTCAGAACAGACCTAGTTGGATAACTACGTTACCGGGTGATAGGAGGCGGCAAACCTGCAAGGGCAGGCAATTGACGAAACGTGTCATTTTGGGATTCTCCTTATGCTGATCTGGGGTTGCGGCTCAGCCCTCCCCCCTCACTACGGAGAACCGCGTGCTGAGCCCACCCGCTTTCCGGGCGACCCAGTGAGTGCTGCGCACAACGCCACCTATCGCAAATGGACAGCACCCGGAAGTGCCTCGCTTGATGCATTCTCCGCACACACTTCTCAGCGCAAAATCTTTCATCTTGACCTAGGAAGATGCCAGGGGAGACACTCAACTGCTGAGGACGCGATTAATGAGGCGTTGCGCGCGGGGTTTTCTGCTGGGGCTTGCGATATTGTCAGTGTATGCAAGCAATGCATCGGCGGGGCAGTTTCGGCCCGCGACCTACTACCGCGCTGGACAGAGACCCTACCAGGTTATCGCGGCGCATTTCACTCAAAGCGGCAACATCGACTTGGCTATTGCCGACTACGTGAGCGACCAGGTGTGCGTTTTGCTAGGCAACGGGGACGGCACATTCAAAAGGCCGCTCTGCTTCTCAGCCCCACTACCCATAGCTATCGCCAGCGGAGATTTCAACGAGGACGGCCACGAAGACCTAGCGGTGATGGAGACGTCTGGAACGGGCAACGGACTGATCGCCATCTTCCTCGGCGATGGTAAAGGCGGCTTCAGGCCACCGGCCAGCTATGCGACTGGCGTGGCGTCGGTCTCCGTTACTGTGGCTGACTTTAATGGAGACGGACATCTAGACGTAGCAGTAACCAACAAGGGCTTTAGCAGGCCGGGCAGCGTGATGACCTTTTTCGGAGATGGACACGGCAAGCTCCGAGCACGCACGACCTACAAGATGTTTGGCGGGCCCTTCGGCATTGCGGCGGGAGACCTGAACGGAGACCACAGCCCCGACCTTGCGCTGACGAACCTTGGGGGCTATGTGTCGATCCTTCTTAACGACGGCACAGGACATTTCCTGAAGCCAGTCAACTACAGCGCCACGGGGGGCGAAGTCGTGGATGTGAAGATCGCCGACCTGCGGAGCAACGGCCAGCAGGACCTGGTCATAGCGAACCTATCGGCGGGAGTGGTTGTCCTGCTCAACAAGGGCAACGGCACCTTTGGCAAGCCCCGCCTGTATCAGCCTAGCTTTTTCAATTGGCAAGCACCGGAGGCCTGCACCGTTGCCGATTTCAACCTCGACGGCAACTTGGATGTCGCCTGCGTCGCTAGCGTAAACGACGCGTACTGTTTCTACGGCAAAGGCGACGGCACGTTCAAACCAGGAATCGAGATACACGAGGCCATCAACCACCAGGGCGGTTTCTCGATAGCCGCAGGCGACTTCAACCACGACGGCGCCCCCGACCTCGCCATCCCTATCGAACTCAACGGCAAAGTCGCCATCCTGCTCAACACCCAATGAGGGTGTCAGCTTGCGGCTTTTGTTCGTCCCTCTTGGAGAAAACCTAACGAATTGGTAACTGTTGTAACAGTGCGCCGTGAAAGGCGCTGGACTACAGCGGGTGCAACTCCCGCCCGGGAACTGGTTCGCTCCACCCGGTAGCAATCGAGGCGGCAGCGGAGGCAACCAAGCTGTCGGAGCTCTCGGTGTAAAGGGTCGCTTGGCGACTCCGCGAGCGTGCAGGCCGTAACGTGAGTGAACGCTGAGCAGGCCCCGAAAAAGTGATTGCAGGAGCCGACCTTACTGTTACACGGGGAAGGCCGCTGGCAATGGAGATAGACGAGCGAACAAGCTCCATTGAACCTGCCGGGGTAATGGCGATGGCATGTACGCATAGGAGACCAGAGGCAACACGGGAAGCCCCAGCGGCGGAAAGGGATGGCCGCATCCCTGAGGCGGGTTTGTGCTCGGACATGGTGAGATGAAGGTACCCAGGCCTGCGTTACTGCCGTTTGCTGACGCGCCCCGACTGACGCCCTCGATGCCCCAGAAGAAACTGGGAATGATGATCGCTGGGGTGCCGATGCCAGAGGTGCCGTCGCTATAGTTGCCGCTCGTAGGGCCGTCGATGTAAAGGTTGACGTTGCCCAAGAGAAGCTTCCCGCCGTTATGATTTGTGCCGGTCACGCAGGCATTCAACATGGTTGTCGTTGTAAGGCTGCCGGAACAAACCTGTGTTCCGGTGAAACCCCGCGCGTCGATGGTGGCCCCGTTCGGGTACCCGCTCGCGTGCAACTGCCCGCAGGCCGCCGCAATCGCGCCGCACATGTCGGTGACAGAACCACCAAGAAACTGCTTCGCGTCGATGAACGTCTGGCTATCTTTAGGTGCGCCCGCATTTCCAACCGTTGGAAGACCCGTGTTGTATTGTGCTGAGGAATGGACACAGAGTATTCCCATTAGCGGACACAGCAAAGCCAGCCGTACGGCCGCCTTACTTAGCGAGAGGAAACGGCGACCCTGCGAGCGCAGACGGGCAACAAAATGCAACATTTTGGTTCTCCTTTGGATTTTCTGAGTTGCCGCTCCAGCCGCTCCCCCTCGCCACGGAGAACCATGGGCTGGGTCCGCCCGCCTTAGCAGGCGACCCAGTGAGCGTCTCGAGCTGACGGTCGTAGGCTATCGCGCGAGCGAAGTGTTTCGAAGTGCCTGTCTTGATGCACGTGGAGCCAAGCCCGTTGTGCGCGCAAAATCTTTCACATTGACATCGGTCAGGGCGCGGACGACACTGCTGTTGGGATGTCTAGTATGAGCCGTTCCCTTTGGATTCTTCTGCTGGCGGTTGCCACGCTGTCCGTGGGCGCACAGGCCGCCTTGGCTGGTCAATTCAAGCGCCCGGCCTACTATGGCGCTGGCCAACGACCCTTCGCGGTGGTCGCGGCGCACTTTACTCACAGCGGGAACCTCGATCTTGCCCTCGCCGACTGGCTAAGCGGCCAGATCGTGATTCTTTTGGGCAACGGTGACGGAACCTTCCAGACGCCTCGGAAGTTTCCCGCACCCAGCCCAATCGAACTTGCAGTGGGGGACTTCAACGAAGACGGCAATCTGGACCTGGCGGTAGTGCAGGCGAATGGCACCGGGAACGGCACCTTAATGCTCTTTCTCGGCGACGGCGAGGGCGGCTTCAAGTTCTCGGTCGGCTACCCGGTAGGTGTTGTATCCGGCTTCGTCGCTGTCGCCGACTTCAACGGCGACGGTCATTTGGATGCTGCGGTGTCGGACCAAGGGGTCGACAGTACTCCGGGCGACGTGATCGTGTTCTTCGGCGACGGCCATGGAAAGCTAACTAGAGTTGCCAAGTTTAAGATGCCGCACCAGCAACCCACCGGCATCGCGGCGGGTGACCTGAACGGCGATCATCATCCCGACTTGGCGGTGACATTGGCTGCCACCGGTTCCGTGGCGGTTTTCATCAACGACGGCACAGGAAAGTTTCTCACTGCTGTAACGTACAGCGCAGGGGGCGGCGAAGTCGTGGACGTGAAGATCGCCGACCTGCGTCACGACGGCAGAAATGATTTGGTCATCGCCAACCGCTCGCAGGGGATGGTCGTGCTGCTGAATAATGGCAACGGAACCTTCGGCGAACCTACCATTTACCAGCCGACGTTCTTCAATTGGCAGCCGCCAGACGCATGCGCCGTCGCCGATTTCAACCTTGATGGCATTCTGGATGTAGCCTGCGCCCCCGAGGGCAACAACGGCTACATCTTTTACGGCAGGGGCAACGGCAAGTTCGGCTCCGGGTTTGAGTTCAACGACGCCATCAATCACCACGGCGGTTCCTCGATTGCCGCAGGCGACTTCAACCACGACGGCGCCCCCGACCTCGCCATCCCTATCGAACTCAACGGCAAAGTCGCCATTCTGCTCAATAGCCAATGAGGGGGCTGGCCCACCTTTACGCTTTTTGTAAAGGTGGGGACGACGAGTTGGGCTTCTTTGAACCAGTAAGCTAGCTGGGTCCAACCATCAGCGGGGTGAGGCCAAGATGAAAATCGCGACGCCGACGGCATAACTCCCACCTTTGCCAAAACCGCAAAGCTGGGCCAGCCGGCGATCACGGATTTTTTCAACACCCACGCCTGATAGCGTCAACAATCGCCGCTTCGTTGCCTATAGCTAAGCGTTAGGTGTCTCTTGGCTCCGGGTCTTACGCCACGGTGAGAAGCCACGTCAATATCTGAACGGGGATAGCTATAGGAGGCTTCGGAATCCGGATATCCGGTCTCTGCCCATGGCGCGTTGCGAACGAAAGGACGTTCACTGGAAGTGGACAATCACAACACCAACTAATTCAACCAAGTCCTCACTGGGGATTGCGAGAATTGCGTATTTCCCCGAAGCGCAGAACTCAGCGTTGGCCTGCAACTAGAGCCCTAGAGTTTCAAACGGGGAGAAGCGGTCAAGCGGCCCTCTCCTCCCCGCGTTTGCATCATCCGCGACGCGAACACTGCGCTCGGCTTAATTCCGCCCGATGCAGATGTAGTCAATCACGTGGCCGCTCGTGCCGGTGATGGTCAGGGCTGTGTTGCTGACTGTCACGCGGCAAGCGGCGATTGCACTCACGTCGCTGCAAGTGCAGATTGGCGGGTTGGTGTATGAATTTGCGAACCCAATACTGCTGCAACTTGGAAGCCCCCCGATTGTGCATTGTCCCGCCAAGTCACTATTGGCCGATACTCCACTCTCAATCGTGCCGGTGCGAACACCTGCATCAAATCGATTCCGCGTTGACGGGTCTGTGGTCAAGATGTTCGTCGTCGAGGTCGAAGGGCTGTTGTTGACTGCGCTCGCCCACGAGTAGAGTCCGGTAAAGTTATCGCTGCTGAGAGTGACGCCATTCACATCGTCCAAAATGGTATTGGTAAACGCCGGGCTGGTAGTGCTTTTGCGAACGTTTTCAATTACGTAGTCCGTATTGTTGGGATAGTTGTTGCTGATATGGACTACGTTGCACGGAGCAGCGTTACAGTGGGCCCCAGCGACCGCCGAAACTTTTTCGCTCGACGCCCCGATAGTTCCTGAGCTTGAGCTAGGGGCATTGTTTGCCCCCATCAGCACACAGTTGTTGAATCCCTCGCAGTGCCCGTTGATGACCTCGGTATTGGGGGCGTCGAACAGGATCGCGGCGATCGGGTTCTTGCCGCAAACCTGCCCCGGCGGATTCGGAGCCTGGTTGCTTTGGACAATCGTCCACGCGTTTAACCCCCGCATTTGCGCGTCTCCAATGTAAATTCCGGTCGTCCCATAATCGCAGAGGGAATTTTGATAGCCCGTGTAAATCTCAGCATTTAGGATGGGGCCGAAGTTCTGTGTTCCGAGGCTGGGATTGTGCACGTCGACCCCCACAAAATTCAGCTGGCTTATGACAAATGTATCCGCTCCCGACTCTTCTTCTGCATACAAATTCTGCCAGCCGATGCAGCCATCTTGAGCCTGGCAGTTGAATCCAATGTTTTTGATATGTTCCCCAAACCCGCTGCACAGGGCACCACCAGCGCCGAGACACGAAGAGGCGTTGTAAGTGGTGCTGCCGCCAAATCCCAGAATCGGCGTACCCAGAAAGAGAGTTCCGCAAGTGCCCACTGGCGGGTTGCACCCCGCTGTTCCGGCTGGCACCGTCACTTTCACAGTAGTGTCTGGGCTGCCGTTTTGAACCTTATACGTGCCGTTCTCGGCGGGGGCGACGGTATTACCCTTCATCATGACCAATTCGCCAGGATAAATGTTTGCGCCCCAGCTCAAGGCGGGAGAGACAGTCATGGTCATAGTGGTGACACCGCTCGTCGTTGCGACCGTGGTCGAGTTCACCGTGAACGAGCGCACCGGAAATGCCGTCGTGCAGGCCGTTATCGGTGTGGTTGAGCCCGTACAAACCGTGAGATATGTCCCCAGCTTAGACCCTTGGTCGCCCGCTCCTCGGCTGACCCCCTCGATACCCCAAAACATGCTGGGAATGATCAGTGCTGGGGTTCCGTAAGTCGAGGTTCCATCGGTGTAGTACGGATTGGCGGTGGGACCATCTGCGTAGAGGTGTACGTCGCCCAGAAGTAGTTTTCCGCCATTTTGTCCCGCTCCGGCCACGCAGCCGTTCAACATCGTCGTAATATTTGCCGCTCTGCACACCTTGTCGCCGGTGAACCCTCGTGCGTCAATGACTGCCCCGTTCGGATAGTTCGGCGACATGCCTCCCAGTTTCGAGCAAGCTGTCGCGATGGCGCCACACATGTCAGTGCCAGCGATGAATTGTGTCGCGTCAATGAACATCAAGCTAGCTGCGGCAGTAGGTGAGGTTCCGGGGCTCCCGACCGTAGGCAAACCCTGCGTGTATGTCGGCATTTGTGCGACACTTGGCAAAGTTCCAAACAGAACACATAAAAAGGCGAATCGTGCAGCGGCGCCAACGGGCGTTACAGGGCGGCAAACCAGCATGAAATATCGATGGACAAAGAGGGGCATACGTATTCTCCTTGATGTTCATCCAAATCGCTACCCACCATCAGAGGCATGCTCTCATTCATAATCGCTAAAGGACTAGTCCCTAGACTGGTACGGCATTTCCAAAGAGAAATCGGGCCGGTTGAATAATGCAAAATACTTCATCTTGACCCAGGCCCACCCAGCGCGAGACACTCTTGAACACGGAGGCTAGGCGTGAGACGTACTCTGAGGAGCTTTTTGCTAGCGACCTTGCCTTTGCTTAGCCTCGTCGCTCATGCCGGGCAGTTCAAAAAGGCGGTCTACTACTCGGCAGGCGAGCGCCCGCATCACGTGATCACAGCACACCTTACGGATAGCGGGAATGCCGACTTGATACTCGGCGACTACGTTTCAAACCAGATTGTGGTCCTACTAGGCAATGGAGATGGCAGCTTCCAAGAACCTCTCCAGTTTCGCGCTCCGTCCCCGATCGATTTGGCTGCCGGAGACTTCAATGAGGACGGCAATCAAGATTTGGTGGTGGTGGAGAACGGTGGAACAGGGGACGGGGCGCTAGCTGTATTTCTCGGGGATGGCAAAGGCGGCTTCAAATTGTCTGGCACTTACCTACTCGGCGCTATATCAGTTTCCGTGGCTGTCGCTGACTTCAATGGCGACGGGCATCTGGACGTGGCTGTAACCAACCAGCGAGGCACCGTGATGACTTTTTTTGGAGACGGACACGGCAAGCTGCGAGACCGCATTAGCTACAAGGTGACAGGCGCGCCAGTCGGTATTGCAGCAGGAGACCTAAACGGAGACCACCATCCCGATCTCGCTGTGACGCAGTTTAATAAGGGCTCCATCGCTGTCCTGCTCAACGATGGTACAGGTCATTTCGGCACCCCAGTCAGCTATAACGCCGGAGGCGGCGAAGTGGTGGATGTAAAGATCGCTGATCTGCGCCATGACGGTAAGAAGGATCTGGTGGTAGCCAATGGCTCGTTGAGCGCGGTCGGCGTTTTGCTGAATAAGGGCGACGGCACGTTTGCACCGGTCAAGCTCTATCCCACTCACAGCGACGTTGAAGCCGTGGTCGTCGCGGACTTCAATCTCGACGGACACTTGGACGTCGCCGTCGCTGCCCACATCGATAATTCCGCACTGCTTTACGGCAAAGGAGATGGGACATTTGGCCCACCAGTCCTCATCAAGGACGAAATCGGCACCGACGGCGGCTATTCGCTCGCCGTCGGCGACTTTAACCACGACGGGGCTCCCGACCTGGCCATCCCTATCGAACTCAAAGGCAAAGTCGCCATCCTGCTCAACACACAGTGAGGCCGGCAGCGAGGTTTCCCGATAAGAGTCTCGTCACTCATCCCTTCCGCGTGCGAAATATAGCGGATGCGGCAAAAACAATTGTTTCTGCTACGAGGAAAGCGACCTGTTTCGCTCGGGGCTGGCCCACCTTTACGCTTTTTGTAAAGGTGGGGACGACGAGTTGGGCTTCTTTGAACCAGTAAGCTAGCTGGGTCCAACCATCAGCGGGGTGAGGCCAAGATGAAAATCGCGACGCCGACGGCATAACTCCCACCTTTGCCAAAACCGCAAAGGTGGGCCAGCCGGTCTTTCAACCTTGACATGCTCTCTCTGGCGGGGCAGACTTAGCATGGCCAAGCTAGCTTGGTAAGTGCGGGCGGCCATAGGCGGACTGAATTCATGCGAAACGCCAATCTCGCTCTCTTGCTCGCCTTGACCGCCTTTTTCGTTATGCCTCCACATGCCGATGCCGGCCAATTCAAGCCTGCGGTCTACTACAGACTAGGCTTTCGGCAACGTCCTTATGAAGTCATTACAGCCGATTTCAACAATGATGGGAAACTAGACCTAGCTGTGGCGAACTGGCTTAGTGGTACCGTCAGCATTCTGTTGGGCAATGGCGACGGCACATTTCAGCAGCCCTTGACGTTTTCCAATCCCGGTCCGGAACAGATAGCGGTAGGAGATTTCAATGAGGATGGGAACCTAGACCTAGCAGTGCTTGAATTTGGTGGCACCGGGCACAGTGTGCTGGCACTCTACTTCGGCGAAGGCAATGGCAAGTTTCGGAAAGGGCCGACCTACATATTGGGCATACAGGGGTCATATCTTGCTGTCGCCGACTTCAATGGGGACGGGCACCTCGATGTGGCGGAGACAAACGGTGGAGAGGGAAAAAATCCTAACGTGATGGTGTTCTTCGGAACCGGAAAAGGGACGTTTGGGAAACCGACAACCTACCCAGTGCCGGGAATACCGGGTAGCATCGCTGCCGGTGATCTAAACGGCGACCATCACCCGGATATTGCAATTGCGAACGGAGGATTCGTAAGCGTCCTGCTTAACACCGGCAACGGACATTTCTCTAACCCGATCCGTTATTTCGCTGGCGGTGGAGAAACTCCAGATATTGTCATCGCTGACCTGCGAAACAATGGCGATCAGGATTTGGTTGTGGCCAACAACTCCAACGGCATGGTAGTCCTGCTTAATAAAGGCAACGGCACCTTCGGCAAACCAACCGTTTACGTTGCCACCTGTCACAACTGCCAAGGTCCGGAAGCTTGCGTCGCTGCCGATTTCAACCTTGACGGAAATCTGGATGTAGCTTGCGCCACGAACATTGATGATTCGTACTTCTTTTACGGCGATGGCACCGGCAAGTTCGGCCCCGCAATTCCCATCAACGACACCATCAACTTTAACGGCGGCTACTCCATCGCCGCCGGCGACTTCAACCGTGACAAAGCCCCCGACCTTGCCATCCCCATCGAACTCAAAGGCAAGGTCGCCATTATGCTCAACACAAAATGAGCGTGTCAGGGCGGGCGCCCATAGGCGGACCCAATCATGCGAAACCTCAATCTTGCTCTCTTACTTGCCGTGGCCGCCGCGGGTGGCCCATTCAAGCCGTTCTTTGGCTTGAGTGGGGCAGTTTCGTCGCTGGACAAAGTCTCCCTCCCACCCGTTCTCGCTTCCGCGCAGTCCACTCGCATTCAATCTCCACTCTGCCTGCTGCAACCAGTCGCATACTGGCGGAAGCTGCTCCACTCCCAGTCCTCTGCACGTGCAGCATAACCATAGACACAAAGGTCGAGGCGGCGGCGCACCCGCTCCAGCCCTGCTTCGAAAACTTGCCTGGGGATGGCGGTGTTGAACAAGCAATGGCGATGGTAACAGCAGAAGGTCACGAAGTGAGTCTGTCCGGACGCGTGGAATCGTTTCAGTCCCCAAGGCATAAGGCAAGCTTATGCCTGCGAACATCCCCACTCAAACCAAAGGACGGCTTGAGTGGGCCACCCGTCCGCGCCGCTCTCTTCGTTTCCCAATTTGGGACTCACTCTGCCGCCCGTCGCACTTCCTTATTGATTGATTCCTTCATCTTTGCTATTATAGGCAGATATCTGTTATCTATAAGATAACTAAGTTCTTTGACAACTAGAGAGGGGCACAGCTCCGCTGATGCCAAACCTTGAATCCCACAATCGCGACCCGTCGTCCGCCCGCGGTATTGAGCAAGCCTCGAACGGCCGATAACTTCAATGTTTCTAATATTTTGCCTCTAACTCCCTTAAGAACCATAGATCTAGGAAGCAAGAAAAATTCCGATCCTTTGTTTTCTAGATTTTGCGGGAAATCGAGCGTTTTTTTTGCGGGAATCTTAGCACCCAAACTGGTGCAGTGGTCCCCCGCCGTGCCGCATGGACTGATGTTCGTGGAGTGAGAATCGGGAAATGGGGTTCGAAAGCTCCCGGCCCGAATCGCAACGCTACTTTGGCGGTGACTGTCCGATCGGAAGTGCGGCTACCAGGGTGGAAAGCCACCAATGACCGAACGGATCGTACGTCTGGGTCCAGTGCATGAATCAGCTCCGGTGAACTCCGCTGCTCGATTGTGAATCGTCTTGACGCCGGACGCGTCAAGCTTAAACCAGGAATCAACTCCACTCCCAGCTTTTCGGAACGTTCACGTACGAACGATCGAGAGCAGCGATGGACGGGCAGCCGAGCAGCCTGAGGGTCCGGTCAAGATCGGCCCGTAATATCTCAATCGCGCGGGTTACCCCAGCTTCGCCGGCCGCGGCCAGACCATAGGCATAGGCGCGCCCACATAAAACAGCGTTCGCGCCCAGGCAAATCGCTTTGACGATGTCGGTGCCGCGTCGAATTCCGCCGTCCATCCAAACCTCGACCTGCCCGTTGACCGCCTTCACAACCTCGGGCAAAGCGCGCAAAGATGCGGGAACACAATCAAGCTGGCGTCCCCCATGATTTGAAACCACAACGGCCGCGGCACCCTCATCGATAGCGCGGCGAGCGTCATCGCCGATAAGCACGCCCTTAACGACAATCGGGCCACGCCAGCACTCGCGAATCCAACGCAGATCAGCCCAGGTAACCGCCGCTCTCGCCAGAGCCGCATTGATATCGACTAGCGGCATTGGCCCCTGTCCGGGAACGACGACGTTCGGAAGCGCAGGCAGCCCACCGTCGCGCAAGAAACTGATCAGCCATCCGGGATGTTTCAAGACTCGAGGAACAAACGGAATCTTGGAAAAAAGTCCGCCACTGATGAGGCCTTTCATGCCATTGCGAAAATCACGCTCACGCATGCCGGCGACCGCCGTATCAATGGTCACGACCAAGGCGGAGAATCCTGCGGCTCGCGCTCTGTCCATGGCGCCTTCGGAGGCCCCACGACCGCCCATTAAATAAAGCTGATAAAAGACCGGCCCGCTGGATCCCGCTTTCACGTCTTCCAGTTTGTGCCCCGAAATGGTGGACAGAATATAAGCAGTGCCCGCCGCACCCGCAGCCCGCGCCGCCGCGACCTCTCCGCCAGGATGCATTAAACGGCTGTACCCTACGGGTGCGAGCAAAAACGGCAGAGAAAGATCAAATCCCAGAACGCGTGTGCTCAACGGACAATTGGAAAGCGCAACCGCATGCCGAGGGCGGAAAGTGACGTCCTCAAATGCGCGGCAGTTCTCGCGCAATGTGACCTCGCCTTCGGCGCCTCCGTCGAGATAATCGAAAACTGCTTTCGGCACGCGACGGCGTGCCAGCGGGCGAAAGTCTGCGATGCTCACTACGCGAGGAGACGCGACTGCGCGAGCTGCTCCGGTCATAGACATTTCAGTCACACGTCCAAAAACATTTAGATGGTATCACTGAGAAATCCAAGCAGCGGCCTAGATATCGATCCGCTTGTCGGTATGCCGCTTTACATACCAGCAGGGACTATAGCCGAAGTGAGGAAACAGCGAATTCACGCAAACCTGAGGTTGTGGCTGGGCAAAGTCGTATTCGGTCCTGCCATTCTTCTCGTGAATCGCGTAGTAGGGTTGGACGGTGACGCTGGAAAACGCCTCGCGGCTTTTTGGGATCTTGAACCGAACCGAAAGGTAATCCCCTGCGTATGTCATCAGCGCCAACAATACGGCGGCGATAATTCGTAGGAGTATGTTTTTCAACGGTCGTCTTTCCAACAAGCGGTAAGGTGGCGCGTTTGTTGAACGGCGTTAATCCGTGCAAATCCGTGGCGAGAGATTCTTGATCTCCCTCAGACCACGAAATACTTCGCCTGGGGATGATGAACCGTAGCAACTAGCATTTGGCACTTAACCGGAATTTCAGGCATCCTAGCAGGCAGCGCATAAGCGAAACGCCGGTCCTCGTTTGCCGGGACCGGCGTCATCCATCTCGAATCGCGAAAGCCTAACTCCCCGGCACCGGCAATGCTGGCGCGCCACCCGCCACCTCAGCTTGATTGAACACCGCGTTTGCGCCCATGTGTGCTGGCTGGGGGGCTAGCATCTGCTCTTTGCGATAGACCAGGTTGCTGGCATTAAAGGTCGCGATTTCGAAGCCGTGTCCATGAGTGATGGCATCCGTGGGGCAAGCCTCGACGCAGTATCCGCAGAAGATACATCGGTTGTAGTCGATGTTATAAACCTTGGCGAAGCGCTCCGCCCCGCTCACCCGGTGTTCCGCGGTGTTCTCCGCCGCCTCGATATAAATGCAATTCGAAGGACAGGCCGCGGCGCACAGGAAACAAGCCACACATTTTTCCAATCCATTCTCATCGCGCTGCAGCACGTGCACTCCGCGAAATCGCTCCTGAAACTTGGCCCCGCGCAGCGGCCCCGGACCGTCCGGATAATTCTCCACTTGCGTAGGCTGGAAAATCTCCATAAAGGTGATGCTCATGCCCTTGGCGATAGCCGCAATGTTTTCCAGGATTGGCATACCTCATTAGTATAACGGAAGGGTCGCTAGCTACGAATATTCCGTGTGCGCCACAAAGATCCTGTCGAGCCCTCGCCAATCCCCTACCGTTCATTGACTTACCCGCTTCGAGATCGTAAGATTCGCCACGAATGATCGGGCAAACTATCTCGCACTACCGAATCATAGAAAAACTCGGTGGTGGAGGGATGGGCGTCGTCTACAAGGCTGAGGACACTGAGCTGGGAAGGTTTGTCGCGCTAAAGTTTCTGCCCGAGGATTTGGCACGGGATCCGCAGGCTCTGGAACGCTTTCGGCGCGAGGCTAGAGCTGCCTCGGCGTTGAACCATCCCAACATTTGCACGATTTACGAAATCGGCAAGAGCGACGACCAGTCTTACATCGCGATGGAGTTTCTGGAGGGCCAAACCCTCAAGCACCGCATTGCGGGACGGCCGCTCGACAATGAAACTCTGGTTTCTCTCGCTATCGAGATTGCCGATGCGCTGGATGGAGCGCATGCCAAGGGCATCGTGCATCGCGACATCAAGCCGGCAAACATTTTTGTCACCGAACGGGGGCACGCGAAGATTCTGGATTTCGGTTTGGCCAAGGTGCAGATGATTGGCTCGGGTAGCAGTTCCGACAACACGCAGACCCGCAGCCTGCATGATGAACGGTTGACCAGCCCCGGCTCGGCACTGGGGACGGTCGCTTATATGTCACCGGAACAGGCCAAGGCGCGACAGTTGGATGCGCGCAGCGACTTATTCTCTTTCGGCGCTGTGCTCTACGAAATGGCGACGGGCGCACTGCCGTTTCGCGGCCACAGTTCAGCAGAGATCTTCAAGGCCATTCTGGATGCGACGCCCAGCGCAGCTGCCCGGATCAATCCGGATGTGCCTGCGGAATCTGGAGCGCATCATCAGCAAGTCACTGGAGAAGGATCGAAATCTGCGCTACCAGAGTGCAGCCGATTTGCGCTCGGACCTGACACGCTTGAAGCGCGACCTGGATTCGGGGCGGTCATCGGCCATTCAGCCAACTGCAATCGTCGTGGAGTCTGGCGGGCGGATTTCGGCTCCGATTCCTGGGCCGCGCGCCGGATCGCATAAGCTCAAAATACTTCAAGCGGCTGGGGTGGTTGTTATAGTCTTGGCGATCGGCGCGGTGCTGTACTTGCTTCGCGGCAGGAGGGGCAAAGAAGATTGATTCGGTCGCGGTGCTGCCCTTTGTAAACGCGACGTCCGACGCAAACAGTGAATACCTCAGCGATGGTCTGACGGAGAGCCTGATCGGCGCCCTGTCGGAGGTGCCCGATCTCAAAGTGATGGCTCGTAGCACGGTCTTCCGGTTCAAGGGAAAGGACGACGACCCGCAGAAAATCGGGCAACAACTCCAAGTGAGCGCGGTTTTGGTGGGCCGTATTACCAAGCGCGGCGATGATGTAGGGGTGCAGACTGACCTGGTCAATACTTCGGATGGCAGCGAACTTTGGGGAGCGCATTACGAACGAAAAGCCACCGACATCACCCAGTTGCAGGGCGACATTGCGCGCGACATCTCAAAGCGCTTGCGGGGCCAGTTAAGCGGAGAGAAGCAGCAACGATTGGGCAGCGCCGGAACTACAAATTCCGAGGCCTACCGGCTGTATCTTGAAGGGCGGCAACTCTGGTACGGACGCACCCCGGAGGGATTGAAGAAGAGCATCGATTTGTTTCAACAGGCCATTGCCGCCGATCCGAACTACGCTCTTGCTTATGCTGGGCTGGGCGACACCTACAACGTGATCCCGAGTTACGGGGCCGGCATAACCTCGCGCCAGGCAGGCATTGCTGGCGGATGCCGCGACGCGCAAGGCGCTCGAATTGGATGACTCCCTGCCAGAGGCGCATGTATCGCGCGCTGACTTCCTCTGACCTGTACCTGGAAGTGGCGCGAGGCCGAGCAGGAATATCGGCGCGCCATCGAGTTAGACCCCAACAGCGCCACGGCGCATTATTTGTACGCCTTCAGCCTGCTCGTTCCGGAGAAGCGATTCGATCAGGCGCTCGAGGAATTCCACATCGCACTGGCGCTCGACCCACTCTCGCCCATCATGAACACGAACCTATGCGACCACGTTGATGGACGCGCATCGCTACCCGGAGGCGCTCGCCCAGTTTCAGAAAACCGTGGACCGCGATCCAACTTTCGGACCCAGCCCATCACAAGCTGTCGGAATTGTACGCCGCGACCGGCGACTTCACGAATGCAGTAAGCGAAGCTGAATAAGTTCGCCGCTATCGCCGGGATCGTGGAGCGGGGACGCGAAGGGTTTTCATGATCTGGCACTGTACGCATTCAACAAGCCGGAACAGAATACATGGGCGGCATTGGCTCTTTCGGTCACGGGCGAGCGGAACCGGGCGCTCGATTATCTGGAGAAGGCGGTTTCCGACCAGGAAATTGAAGTTATATTATGTATTCGTTATCCCTCATTTGACCCCATCCGTTCCGATCCGCGATACAAGGCCGTAGTAGCGCGATTGGGCCTACCTGAATAAATGGACCGAGGACACCTTGGTTGGGTTGATGAAGCGCCTACCTCGTCGGTTCGTGTCGGACGGTCAGTTTACGAAACCAGCCTGTTCGCTCATTGACCCGGAATCGTCCACAGAAACGACGATAGAAACAAGCAACACCGCCCCAACCACAACAGCACAGTACCCTTGTCAGCCCACCACACGCTGACTAATTCCCTACGCCTTCCCACCAAATAACGGAAGGGTTGCTCTCGCCACAGGATTGGCAGTGAACGGAGATTTCGGGACGACGGAAGGTTGAATCCGGCAGGTGCAGTGACCGTGAAGAAACTTCATTGTCACCAGCAACAGCGTGAGCAGCCTCGGGATTTGTGCTCGCTCGCACCCTCGTCGTACAATGATCCCACGGCAGGGGACGATCAAACCCTCTCAAGAGCAGCATTTTCCCGTGGATGGTATTCCCGGAAAGCCAAGGCCCTAAACTAATGACGAGCGGCAATGCATGCCGGTCGAGGAATCGTTAAGCACATGGTCATATTAATCACGCTCATACACATAGCGGTTTGTTTGTTTCTGATTATCGTGGTGCTCCTGCAGAGCGGCCAGAGCGGCGATGTTGCCGCGGCCTTCGGAGGCATGGGCAGTCAGACCGCATTCGGCCCGCGCGGCGCGGCTACGATTTTGTCGAAAGCCACCACATGGTCGGCCATCATCTTTATGGTGACCTCGATCACGCTCTCGGTTTACGCCTCGCGCCATGCGGGTACGAACTCGGTGCTGCAGGGAGTCAAGGCTGCGCCGGCCAAGTCACAACCGGTGAAACCTGCGTCGCCCGCGACGCCTCCGCCCCCAGTTCCACAGAAATAAATTACAGTTGTCAGCTCTCAGCCATCACCTCTCGGAAGAAAAGCTGACAATTGACGGCTGAAAGCTGAGCGCGATTCCCATGATCCACGAAATCCTTCCTGTCGGGCCGCTCCAGTGCAACTGCTCCATTATCGGAGACGAGACCACGCACGAAGCCATGGTCATCGACCCCGGCGACGAAATCCAGAGCATTCTCGCTCTGGTGAACAAGCACAACTTGCAGGTAAGGCAGATCGTCATCACCCATGCGCACATCGACCACGTGGGCGGCGCCATGAAGCTGCGGGCCGCAACCGGCGCACCCATTCTGCTCAACCAGAACGATTATGATTTGCTGAAGATCCTCGATATCCAAGCTTCATGGATCCGAGTTGCGCCTCCCGGCAAAGTGGAAATTGATCACCACATCGGCCAGGCAGATACCCTGAAGACCGGCTCGCTGATTGCCAACGTGCTTTTCACGCCGGGGCATACCGAAGGCAGCGTCTGCCTTTATTTTCCTGCCGAAAAGAAGTTGATTGCCGGCGACACTCTGTTCGCCGGAAGTATTGGCCGAACTGATTTGCCGGGCGGCTCCTTCGACAAGATTATCGAATCCCTCCATGACAAGCTCCTCGTCCTCCCGGACGACACCCTCGTCATCCCCGGTCACGGCCCCCAAACCACAATTGGCGAAGAGCGCGAAAACAATCCATTCCTGAAAAACTGAAGAATGCTGCGATGAATCTGCGGCGAGTGCAAGGTCGAACGGGCTTCCTTTGTGTACCTTCGTGTGCTCGGTGGTTGATGAATGAATTGAAACACGCCACGCGGCCCCTGCCGTTATGCCTTCTTTCGAGCCAGGCGATCCACAAGAACCCGAAGCGTAGTCTGGGCTTCGGGACTCCACCAGGTGGCGGTGACTTGATCGAGCTCCAGATCGAAGGATGCCGCAAAGATTTCGAACAGGTCCCCGCGAGCACGCCGCCGTGTAGTCTCCATCGCGTCCACAGGCAATGTCAGCAGGCCCCGGGCCCACTCGATTGCCCGGCCCACTACCCGATCGAACGGAACAACTTCGTCGACCAGGCCAATTCGGGCAGATTCATCGGGAGAAACTAAAAGACCGCCGACGGCAAGGCGCTCCGCTTGATGCGCGCCGATCAAGCGTCGCAGTCCGGAAAAAATCACGGGTGGTAACGGCAATCCAACCTGCACCTCGTTCAGTCCGAGTTTCCAGTCGCCATGCGCCGCGATCCGGTAATCACAAAAAATAGGAAGCACGAGTCCGCCCGCGGTAGCATGTCCCGTCATCGCCGCCGCGATCGGAATCGGGGAGAGCGCAAGCACGCGAAGCAACGCATAAAGATCGCGCCACAGAGCGGCGATCGCTGGACGATCAAGGGTTAACAATAATGGCACGTCCAGGCCCGCCGAGAATCTGCCCAGCGTACCGGACAGTACGAGCGCCCTAGCCCCGTCTTGCGGAGCTAACGTCACGGCCTGTCTAAGCGCCCCTATCAACTCCGGCGAGAGTGCATTCGCCGGCGGGCGGTTCAGTTGTAATTCGCGGATGGCTCCATGATCGATGGTTAGGATCATAGCGGTTAGCAGAATCCGAGTTTGCGTTTTTCGAGGCTGGGCATGAACAAAAAGTATAAGGGGATCAGGTCATAAGGGGAATTCAATTTTTCCCTATTTCAATTTTTTACACACATCGGAGTAGTGTGTAGTGAGGACTGCGGGATGAATTTCTACGCATTCAGAAGCGTCAGTACCCGCGCGATTCCCTCGCGGAAATCCCCAGGTCGAGCGATCAGGCTGAGAATCAGATATCCATCATTGGGGAAATCATAGAAATGTCCCGGATGCACCAGTACAGACAGCTTGCGCAGGATCTCAATGGCAAGATCTTCGTCCGATTGCGTCACCGGAACCCGCAGCACAACATACCACCCTCCCTCCAACTGTAGCCGAGTACAAGTTCTCTGTCTGCCCAACGCGCGATCAAGTTCACTCAAGTTCGTCCGCAATCGATCCAGCAGCAATGTCTGAATAGACTGACGCTGTTCCAGCAACACGGGCGCGGCCAATTGAATCGGCGCATTCATTGAAAGATACGTATCCGCAATCACCTCCAACCGCGCCATCGCCGCAGGCGCTTGTTCGCCCGGCCCACTGGTCACTATCCATGCCAGCTTCATCTGCGGCAGCCCAGAGATCTTCGAAACCCCGCTCAGTGTGAATGTCAGCACGTCATGATTGGTGGCGAACGTAGGGCGTGTCGCACCATCATGGCCGTAGTCGAGAAAAACCTCATCCACGATCAGCGCCAGATTGTTTTCCTGGCAAAACCGGTTGAGTGCTCTTCGTTCGTGATCCGCGACGAATGACCCGGTGGGATTATTGGGATGCACTAACACCACGGCCCGGGTGCGACCGGTCATTGCCTTATATAAAGATGGAAAGTCAATCTGCCAGCCGTGATCGTAGAGCAGCGGATACGCCGTCAGCTTTACGTCCTGCAGATCGGCGAGAAATTCGAACAGCGGATAGCTGGGCTTGGGCACCAGAATTTCATCTTCCCCATTGCACAATAGACGAAACACGTAAGAATAACCCTCGCTGGTGCTGGTGGTGAGAACGATCGACTCAGGATCAACATCGCCAAATTGCTTGCTGTAATACTGAGCCACGGCTTCGCGCGCGCGGCGCAGGCCTTTAGGCTGCGGATCATAATCCATCGCCTTAGGATTGTTGAGCGCTTGCAAAATCGCTTCCGCGTCGTAGGGCAACTCGGCGCGAGTAGGATTCGAGATCGTCAAGTCGAGCACTTCCCTGCCCGCAGCCTGCAATTCCTGCAGCGCTTGAGTTAAGCGGTTTGGCGCAAGCTTCCAGTTGGTTCGGCGGGAAAACATCACCGACCATCATACGCAAAGTGCGAAGTGCGGGAAAAACGGGGAATCGTCAGACAATCTCGCCAGAGCCATCGTCTCCCACTCCGGAAAAATCATTTCCCAATGTCGCGATCCGATGGCTGTGGGTGTAAACTGGGTGCCGTAGTTAACAGGTAAGAAAAGATTTCCAGCCTTGGTAACGTGCTCGAGGCATTGAATTCGCATCTCAGATGCTTGAGTTTTATGACTCGTACCGAATCCTGCACCCTAATTTCGCGGAGAACAACCTCATGAGCAAAACCAGCAAAGCATCTTCTATCATTCTGACCGTTGCATCCATCGCACTGACGTTGGCCGTTGCCGGATGCAACAAAAACAGCGTCCCGGACACCGGCGCCCAGAATCAACCGGCGCAGACCGATCAATCCCAGGCGCAGCCGCAGTCCCAGGATCCCGCGGCTTCGGCCAACATGGCCCCAGCTTCGGATACCTCGACCCAGCCCGCGACTGAGCCCGCACCCAGCAACGATCAGCAGAGCCAAAACTATCCCAGTCAAAGTCGGCCCCGCTCTGATCGCGATCGGCGCTCCTCTGATTATGACGACGATGTCGACACCCAGGATTCGAGCTACGGCCAACCCGTGATTCAAGCATCACAGCCCCCGCCGCCGCTGCCCGAGTATTCACAGCCTCCAATTCCCGGCGATGGCTATATCTGGACGCCCGGATATTGGAGCTACGCTGCGCAGGGCTACTACTGGGTTCCCGGAGCCTGGACTCAACCTCCTGAAGCCGGCTATCTCTGGACCCCCGGATATTGGGGCTTCGTCGATGGCAGGTATCGCTATCACTACGGCTTCTGGGGCCGTCATATCGGCTACTACGGCGGCGTCGATTACGGATTTGGCTACGTCGGCACCGGCTACCAGGGCGGCTACTGGAACGGAAATCGTTTCAACTATAACCGCTCCGTCAACAACGTCACCAACACCAACGTGCAGGTTTATAACCGCACGGTGACGAATACAGTCATCAATAACACAACGGTGAACAACACCACCGTCAACAACACTACCGTGAATCGCGCCAGCTACAACGGACCCGGAGGCGTCACCCGCAAGCCTCTGCCTACGGAAATCGCCGCTACGCGCGAGCAGCGCATCCCTCCGATGAACACGCAATTGCAACAACGACAGGCGGCCGCACAGAACCGCCAGCAGTTTGCCTCTGTCAATAAGGGCCGCCCCGCGGTTGTCGCTGCAGCCAAGCCCATCCCACAAGGCAAACCGATTGCCGCCGTGATTCCCGCTCGCCCCGCTGTAGCCGCACGCGCCCCGCAGCCCAACGCGCAGCCGAATCACCCTCAGCCACCTCCTGCACATCCCGCCGCCGCTCAGCCTGCCGAGCGCCGCGCCCAACCAGCACAACCCGCCGCGCATGCGCAACCGGCGAAGCCCGAAAAGCCGTCGCCCAACTCGCCCAAGCCAGCCGCCAAACCGGAGGCCAAGCCAGCCGCCAAGCCTGCCAGTCCGCCTCCAGCAGCAAAGCAGCCGCAACATCCGGCCCCGCAGGCCACGCCCAAAGCTTCACCGGCCAAGAAGGAACCGCCGAACCAAAAGGCCAAGCCAGAGGAAAAGCCCAAACCGAACGAAAAACCCAAGCCAGGAGAAAAGCCCAAGAAGGAATCTCCAAACGAAAACAAACCAAACTGAACCCCGTAGAATCCTGATGCCCCAGGTCTCGCGCCTTTCGAGACCTGGGTTCTACCCTTCGCCCAACCTCGTCCCCCCTCCGCTCATAAAATTCATCCCAAACCTTTGCTTCCCTTAACCGTTGACAGGAGTCTAAAATACCATCTTGTCAGTAACTGACAGGAGAGAGTCTAGATGGGAAAGCCTACAGACCTGCTTCAAGGCACGCTCGATCTCTTGATCCTGAGAACGGTTGCGCTCGAACCCATGCACGGTTGGGGCATCGCGCAACGCATCCAGCAGGTTTCGAAGGAGGTCCTGCAGATCAACCAGGGCGCCTTGTATCCCGCGCTGCACCGGTTGGAGCAACAGGGCTGGATTAAGGCGAAATGGGGAGAATCAGAAAATAACCGCCGCGCCAAATTTTACTCGTTAACCAAAGATGGCGCCCGCTACTTGCGGCAGGAACAAGCCCAGTGGAACCGCCTGTCCATGGCGGTCGATCTGGTTCTGAAGACTACCTAACAGGAGGACAAGCATGCGTTGGTCTCACCAATTGCCGCTCCGCCTGCGCTCGTTGTTTCACAGGCAGCAGGTCGAACAGGACCTCAACCAAGAGTTCCAGTTCCATCTGCAATCTCAAATCGAGGAATATGTCGCCCGCGGAATGAATCCCGTAGAAGCTCGCCAGGCCGCGCTCCGATCGATCGGCGGACTGGATCAGGCAAAGGAGGAATGCCGCGACACGCGTAGCGTGAGCTTCATCGAAAACTTCTTCCAGGATCTGCGCTTCGGCTTTCGCATGCTTCGTCGCACTCCGGGCTTTTCCCTCCTGGCAATTCTTTGTTTGACCTTGGGCATCGGCGCCAACGCCGCCGTCTTCAGTTGGATCGAAGGAATCCTGCTTCGTCCCTTCCCTGCGGTCGCCCATCAGGACCAACTGGTCGTCGTCGTCGGAACCAGCCGCGCCGCCGGCGACAAGGGAACCGCGGGATTGAGCTACACCGATGTCTCGTGGCCCGATTTTGTCGACCTGCGCAGGAACTGCACCCTGATCGACGCCTTCATCGCCGACAAGATCATGGGCACCACGCTCAGCGTCGGCGACCGCGCCGAGAGAGTGACCGGAAGCACCGTCTCTGCCAATTATTTCGATGCGCTCGGAATTCGCCCCATACTCGGCCGCGGATTCCAGCCCGCTGAAGAATCTGGACGCAATGCTCATCCCGTCACTGTGATTAGTTATTGGATTTGGCAACAACGCTTTCACGGCGATCCCGCGATCATTGGCAAAACCCAGTTACTGAACGGCATGCCCCACACCATTGTTGGCGTTGCACCGGAAGGCTTTTACGGAACCTTCGTAGGCTGGCCGATTCAGTTCTGGGTTCCGATGTCCATGCAGGAAACCTTCGAGCCCGGCGGATACATACTCGAAGACCGCGGCGCGCCCTGGATTGAAGGTTTTGCGCGCCTCAAACCCGGCGTCACCCTCGAGCAGGCTCAGCAGGAAGTTTCCACCGTAGCCAAACGCCTGGAAGCCGATTATCTCGGAACCAACCGCGGTCACGGCATCAAGCTTCTGCCCTTGTGGAAAGCTCCGTTCAACCAGGCGAATGAACTCTTGCCCATGCTCGAAATCGCGCTGGCCGTCGTGTTTTTTGTTCTGCTCATTGCCTGCGCCAACGTCAGCAGCCTGCTGCTCGTCAGGTCTTTAGGCCGACGCCAGGAAATTACCGTTCGCCTCGCCATCGGCGCCCGGCGCGGCCGATTGTTGCGGCAACTTCTCACCGAGGGTCTGATCCTTTCGACCTTCGGCGCAGTCGGCGGACTCCTGGTCGCCTACCTCTGCCGAAATCTGCTGATCGTGTTTTTCCCCTCATCCGGCAGCGTCGTCGCCAACCTGCGCGGCGAAATCGATTGGCGCGTGCTCGCTTTCAGCGCCGGTGTCTGCCTGGTTTCGACCATGCTCTTCGGACTCTTCCCCGCTTTTCAAACCAGCCGTCTCGATCTGGCGACCGCCCTCAAGTCCGAGTCTGGCGCGGTTTTCGGCGCCCACAAAAGATCGCGGGTGCGTTCCAGCCTGGTTCTCGTCCAACTGTCCCTGAGTTTCGTTTTGCTGGTGGGAGGCGTTCTCTTGATTCAAAGCCTGCGGCGCACTCGCAGCGCCAGTCCAGGATTTTCCACCGAGAACGTGCTGACCACCGGAGTCGATCTGGTCGCAGCCGGATACGACGCCCAGCGCGCCAAAACTTTTCAGGACCAACTGCTCGATCGCGTCCGCTCGCTTCCCGGCGTCGAGTCGGCCGCGTGGGCCCGAGTCCGGCCCTTCAGCTATCTGCCTTTTTTCTCCGCTCCGATCACGGTGGAAGGTTATCGCCCCGCGCCCGACGAGCAACCGTCTGCAGAGTACAACCAGGTCAGCCCCGAATATTTCGCCACCCTCGGAATTCCTCTGCTATCCGGCCGCGAGTTCAATCGCGCCGATAACGAAACCGCTGCTCTGGTCGCGGTAGTCAACGAAAAGATGGTCGCCCAATATTGGCCTGGCGAGGATCCCATCGGCAGGCGCTTTCAACTCAAAGACCAATGGCTGCGCGTCGTCGGTGTCGCCAGGCTCACTAAATACTCAACCTTCGCGGAAGCCCCAAAATCGTTTTTCTATGTTCCGCTGCGTCAGAATTTCTCCATTCGCGCCAGCCTGAATATGCGCACCACGGTGGATCCGGCAACCATGGCCGCCGCCCTGGCGCGCGAGATTCATGCTCTCGATGCCAATGTTGCTCCGCTCGAGGTCCTCACTATGCGGCAGCACATTAATCTCACTGCTCTCTCATCGCAACAGATCGTGGTCGCCCTGCTCGGCATCTTCGGCGGACTGGCTTTGCTGCTTGCCGCCGTCGGCCTCTACGGTGTCATGTCCTACTCGGTCTCGCAGAGCACGCGCGAGTTGGG
Organism: Terriglobales bacterium; assembly: GCA_963706465.1. Taxonomy (GTDB): domain Bacteria; phylum Acidobacteriota; class Terriglobia; order Terriglobales; family Acidobacteriaceae; genus JABDBE01. Next base: position 61,133 of record CAVPMC010000004.1, on the reverse strand, counting down.
CCTGCGAATGGCCCTGGGCGCTGCTCCATCCGATCTGTTATGGCTTGTGTTTTCTCACGGATTTGCCCTCACCGCCGGCGGCGTGATCCTGGGCGCAGCCGCGTCCCTGGCCTTGACCCGCCTGATGGCAAATCTCCTCTATCAGGTAAGTCCCCACGATCCCGTAGCCTTCGGAGCCGCATTCCTGGTGATGGCAATCGCCTCCTGGGCAGCCTGCTTCGTCCCCGCCTGGCGCGCCACCCGCATCGACCCCATCCGCGCCCTGCGAGAATAATGTGTCAAGGCCGTGGACAAAGGATGGCCCACGCATCGCCCTCGTTTAACTCTGGAGGGTGCCCCGTTCAAGCTCCGCTTGGGCGGGGATTCTAGAATCGCCAAACCGGGTACCGGGTGCCCCAGGTCTCGCGCCTTTCGAGACCTGGGTTATGCCATGCCGACAGGGTAGCCCGCCCGAAGGCGACTTTTTATCCTGGAGGGTGCCCAGGCCCCATAAGAGCTTGCCTAATCAGTGCAGGCCGATTAATCCCGCCGCAACGTGGCATACTATTACTGAGAACCACGCGAGCGGTTGAACGCACCCAACGACTCAGCCGCCAGGAAATACAATGACAACTCTTCCGACCATGGAAAAAGCAGCGCAATACGAACTCCGCCTGGCCGAACGCATGTCCCGCCTCGGCACAGAAACCGCCTTTGAAGTGCTGAACAAAGCGCGCGCCCTCGAGCGTCAGGGCAAAGATGTCGTCCACCTCGAAATTGGCGAGCCCGACTTCGATACGCCCAAAGACATCGTCGAAGCCGGCATCGAAGCCCTCCAAGCTGGCTGGACCCATTACGGTCCAGCGGCGGGACTGCCCGAGTTGCGCCAGGCCATTGCCGATGATGTCGAACGCAGCCGCGGAGTCAAAGTCAGCGGCGATTGGGTAGTTGTGGTCCCGGGCGGCAAGCCGATTATTTTTTTTACCATGCTGGCCCTCGCCGATGTCGGTGACGAAGTCATTTATCCCAACCCCGGCTTCCCCATCTACGAATCAATGATCAACTACGTCGGCGCCAAAGCCGTCCCCATTCGTCTGTGGGAGGAAAGAGATTTTAGCCTCGACGTCGAAGAACTGTCTCACCTGATCACAGATCGCACCCGGCTCATCATTTTGAATTCCCCTCACAATCCCACCGGCGGCGTGCTCGGTAAGAAAGACATCGCAGCCGTCACCAAAGCCATCGGCGACCGAAATATCATGGTGCTCTCCGATGAAATCTATAGCCGCCTCATGTTCGACGGCGCCCGCCACCACTCCATAATGTCCGAACCCGGCTTCAAAGAACGCACCATCCTCCTCGACGGCTTCTCCAAAACCTACGCGATGACTGGATGGAGGATGGGGTACGGGGTGATGCGGCCCGACCTTGCGGCGCAGGTTTCGCGGCTTATGACTAATTCGACTTCGTGCACGGCCAGCTTTACGCAGATGGCGGGGATTGAAGCCATTCGCGGGGATCAGTCGCCAGTCGACCGCATGCGGGTGGAATTTCAAAAGCGGCGCGATGTATTTGTGGCAGGCTTGAACCGCATCAAGGGCTTCTCCTGCCGGGTGCCGAAGGGCGCGTTTTATGTTTTCCCGAATGTCACGAAGACAGGGTGGAAATCGAAGAAGCTGGCCGACGCGCTGCTCGAGGATGCGGGTGTGGCGTGCCTTTCGGGAACCGCGTTTGGAGATTATGGAGAAGGCTATCTGCGCTTCAGCGTGGCCAATTCGCTGGAAAACCTGAACAAGGCGCTGGGACGGATTGATCAGTGGACGAAGCAGAATCTGTAGTTCGGGTGAGCACGACTTCTAATCCGGCGGGCTAATAGAGAGGACAATGACTGCGAAATTCCGCGTTTTTGCCACCTGCGATATCGGCGAATCGACTGATCTGCTGCGCAAACGAGGATACGACGTTGAGGTATATCCCAATCCCGAAGCACCGCCTAAGAGTCTGATTCTTGAGAAAGTGAAATCCGGCATCGACGGCTTGATCACGACGTTGCGCGATCCCATCGACGCCCAGATTTTCGAGGCGGGCAAGGGGCATCTCAAAGTGGTAGCGCAAATCGCGGTTGGCTTTGACAACATCAACCGGGCCGATGCCAATCGTTACAAGATTCCCTTTACCCATACCGCCGACGTGCTCACGGAAGCCACCGCGGAGTTCGCCTTTTTCATGCTGGGCGTGCTGGCGCGGAAGATGTGGACGGCCGAGCATCTTACGCGGGAAAACCAATGGGGGTACTGGCATCCGTATTTGCCATTCCTGGGCGATGAAGTCACCGGCAAAACGATTGCAGTGATTGGCACCGGTCGCATCGGGCTGGCGTTAATCAAGAAGTGCGCCGGTTTTGATATGAACATTCTCTGCTATGACACCGCCTATCAGAATCACTCGTATGTCAAAGCTATTCAAGAGAACATGGACTTGCGGCATGCGCGCGGTATATCGAGCGAAAAGACGTGGATCAAGTATGTGGAGTTCGAAGAGGCGCTGCGCGAAGCCGATTTTGTCAGCGTGCATGTTCCACTGTTGCGCGAGGGCGAGAGCTCGACGCCCACTTATCACTTGTTCAACGAACGAACGCTGCGCCTGATGAAACCAACGGCCTTCCTGGTGAACAATTCTCGAGGACCAGTGGTGGAAGAAGCTGCGCTGGTGAAGGCGTTGCGAGAGAATTGGATTGCGGGGGCGGCGCTGGATGTTTACGAGAAGGAGCCGTTGCCCGCAGATTCGCAGCTGCGTGATCCGGCGATTGCGGACCGGTGCCGGCTGTATCCGCATTTCGCCAGCGCGGCACGAATTACCCGATTGTCTACCGATCCGGCTAAAGGCATGGCAGGACGCTGCGCGCAGGGACTGATTGATGTATTAGAGGGCAATTATGGTGGCGATATTACCAAGATGCCTTACGTGGTGAACAAGGAAGCGTTTGGCAAAACGTAGGTAGAGGATAAATCGCGACAGACGCGGCTTTTTCTGTTGCTTCAATGGGGAAACGTGCCGCCTGCTGTCCCCTAATTCCCTAGAGCGCGGTCAATGAGGTGTAACGGACTGAGTTCCAGACCTGGAAAACCATTACGAGCGAGCCTACGGTTGGAAAGGCAACACCATCCACGAGAGCGAAATGGCGCTCTCTTTTTTGAGTGCATGCAGTAGTGCGCTCGAAAAGTGCTTGACAATGGGCCGACATTGTCAGAGAGGCGATGTTACCTATGTGGCGAACATCGTCAATGCGATTGGCCAGAACACCACTTGCAAAGACACAGTAAACGGTACGCAGTACAGCTACTGGCAGGATACCGCCATTCTCATCGTCTGGGACGATTGGGGCGGCTGGTTCGATCACGTGCCGCCGTTCAAGGTTGGTGGGCAGTCCAACGGCTGGGGGGCGAACTATACGTACGGGTTCCGCGTGCCGATGCTGGTAGTCTCGGCTTACACCAAGGCCGGTTATGTTTCGGGAGCTATTTCTGGGCCTCCTTCGTATCCCCCGCCTCCGCAGTTTACCCACGACTTCGGCAGCATTCTGCGTTTCATCGAAGGCAACTTCAACTTACCCCTTGGAGGTATCGGCCCGGCTGGCTACCCGTTTGCTGACTTCTTTGCCCCCGACCAAAAGAACTTCCCAGGAGGATCCCTCGCTGATTTCTTCCAGTTTCCCTACCGTGGCTTTACGCCGATCTCGGTGCCTGCCGGTTTCGACGCAAGCTACTTCCAAAACTATTTCGTCAACAACCCCAGCGAAACACCGGACGGTCCCGATGCGGATGATGACGATGACTAAGAACGGATGACTAAGAACGGAAATGATTAGACCGGGCCGGTGTCGCCGGGGCTACGGGCACTGGCCCGAACGGGCCAGCGCCTGCGGTTACAACTCCGGAAATTTATTGATATACTCTGACAAATTGATGGGGGGCTTGGCCCTTCCCCCGGCTTCTTTCCTCACTCAGATACTCTACGGAGGCAGGCCGATGCAGCGCTTCTCAGTTCGGATGAAGGCCGTACTTTCCCTTGCATTAACTGCGACGGTCACGTTGTTGTCAGGCGATGCCTCGGCGAGCCCCAAATACAAAGTGCTACACGCCTTCGGAGTGGGGGGCGGGCTTTATAGCAGCCTCATTCTCGACGGGGAAGGTGACCTCTACGGGGAGAGTTGGGGCGGGGGCGTCTACGGCTACGGTACAGTTTTTGAGCTGAGTCCTTCGGTGAACGGCCTCTGGAAAAAGAAGGTGCTGCATAGCTTCAACGAGCGAACTGACGGATATTTCCCTTCGGCAAGCCTGCTCTTTGACGCCTCGGATAGTCTCTACGGCACGACGAGTAGCGCCAATGGTAAAGTCTTCAAGATGACTCGCACTTCGGGTAGCTGGGCCTTCGGCGTAATCGACAGCTACGGTTCGCGGGCGGGCGTGACCCTGGATAAGGCGGGGAATCTCTACGGAACCATAGGTCCAGGTAAATACGAAGAAGGCGCTGTGACCGAATTAGTGCATAGCAGCCAAGGCTGGCAGCAACGCTGGCTCTACAGCTTTTGCCACAAGGGCAGTTCTTGCCCAGACGGCGATGCCCCATATGCCGGCCTGACTTGGGACACGGCAGGAAACCTATACGGAACGACTGAGCTTGGCGGCAAGGGTGTCGGCGGGGACTGGGGCACGGTCTTCGAGCTGGAGCACACATCCACGGGATGGAAGCACCATCTGCTTCACAGCTTCCCCAGTTTTCAGGGTGACGGCAAGGTCGTATACGCGGGAGTGATATTTGATCGATCAGGTAGTCTTTATGGCGCAACCAACAGCGGCGGTGCCTGCGACACCTGCGGTACGGTCTTCAAGCTAACTCGCGATACGGACGGACGCTGGAAGGAAAGTATCCTGTATAACTTTCCCAAGCCTTACGACGGAAGCTCGCCGGGCGCGAGCCTGGTGTTTGACAAAGCCGGCAATCTCTACGGGACGGCGGCTACCGGCGGCAACAACGCGTGCCCGAACGGATGTGGCGTGGTGTTTAAGCTGACCCCGGGGGCCGGCGGCAAATGGACATACAGCGTCGTGCATCGGTTCGACTTCCAGGACGGAGCCAATCCGGCGGCAGCCTTGATCCTCGACGATAAAGGCAATCTCTACGGGACCACGACGATCGGTGGCGCAGGCGGCTACGGGGTAGTATTCGAAATCACTCCATAACTTCAGGTGCGGTGCCGAATGCCGACAACCCGGCTTTCATTCGCTTCAGTTTCGATCTTGACAGCCTTGCTGCTCCTGCTTTGCTCGATGTTCGCTTCGGCCGGCCCCAATTTCAAAGTGCTGCACCGCTTCTACGCGGGCAATCACACCGTAGGGTCAGCTGATAGCGCTTCTGGGAATCAACGTTTCCAGCGCAATTGACGATTGCCGCGATATCCGATCTCGGGCCTCAATACACGACTATTCACGTCAACACTTTACGCCAATTTTGGAACTAAGGATGTAGGGATAACTGTCGCAATCATCAACACACTCACTGAGCCCTTGGGGAAGGAATTGGCATAAACGCGGGGACCAGACGGGATGTTTCAGTGTCCGCGGATTTGGCGGGCTGGCCCAGCCTTCCGCGCAAGGACATTCTAAACGCGCACTTCAGATGCTGGGAAACTCTGGTCCGCTTCGACGTGCGAGGCGCCCGTCCTCCATTATTCTTACTCGGAGATGGTGTGTTCTTCGCTGCTTTGGGCGCGAAGCAGGCGGTCGACAGAATAAGGTGCGCGGCGGGTGGGTTCGTGGTAGTGCCGTACCTGCATTTCGCCCAACAGTCCTACCGCCAGCATGTTCAATCCCGCAAGTAGCAGAACCGCAGAAAAGATCATGAGTGGGCCATGCTGGGTCATGACGTCGGCATGGTGCAGGAATTTTTCAACCAGCAGCCAGGCGGCGACGCCGCTTCCTCCCGCGATGCTGAGCATTCCCAGTGTGCCGAAAAAGTGCAGCGGCCGCGCCAGATATCGAAGGAGAAAGCGAATGGTCATGAGATCGAAAAACACGCGGAAGGTGCGTGAGATTCCGTAATGCGATGCTCCGCGCTCGCGGTTGACATTGCGAATCGGGACCTCAACGATCGAAGCACCGTACCACGAGGCCAGGGCGGGAATGAAGCGATGCATCTCGCCGTAAAGCGGGACTTGCTCCAAAATCTCGCGCCGGTATGCTTTGAAGGTAGTTCCGAAGTCGTGAATGCTGACGCCGCTGAGTTTGGCCATCAGCCAGTTGGCGCAGCGTGAAGGAATGCGGCGCAACCAGAGGTTGTCGATACGGCGCTTGCGCCATCCGCTGACAATGTCATAACCCTCGGCAATTTTCTCGAGGAATAGCGGAATATCCGCGGGATCGTGTTGCAGGTCGCCATCCATGGCGATGATATATTCGCCACGAGAATGATCGAAACCGGCGGCCAGAGCGGAAGTCTGGCCAAAGTTACGGCGTAGCTTCACGACGGTCACGCGGCTATCGACGGCGGCAATCTCGCGCAGCAAGTGAAACGTCCGGTCGCGGGAACCGTCATCGACCAGGACAATCTCAAAGCTCTCGCCGTGCACCTCCATGACGTGCTTCAGGCGGTCGTAGAGATCGGTAACATTCTCCTGCTCGTTGTGCAGGGGGACAACAATGGAATATCTGGGCATGAAAGGCTATTATAGCGTGCACCGAGGCTATTTTGCCGATCTAGTTCGAACCCGATGGGGTAGGTTACGAAACTAGAATGGCAACAGTAAAGGCAGGTCTTTTGCTGTATCTTTCGGGATAGTGTATTTCTGATCAGTCTTAAGTTTGAGGCATTTGCAGGGCACAGGCGGGACAGGAGCCCGCGCTAATGGACATGAAAGTGATCATCATGATGGGCTGTGTTCTTTGTACGACTTCCGGACTCTGCTTCATGGAACTTCGGCGGATAAGAAAAAAGCTGGGCGCGAAGTAGCAAAGGCCTTTCTTGAAAACTGACGATGCTGCGGCTTAGGCGCGACCGCGCTCGCGTCTGCACGCCGTTTTCACGCTACCGTTTCTACGCTTCGGTCATATCACCCTTTTTAAACCGCATTTCGCTTGGTTGCGCGGCGGGGGGCTGAAATCGCGTTGCCCTGCACAAACTCGCAGAGAGCCCTGGCAAGAGCGAGACTCCCTGGTCCACCCTGGCGGTTGACAAGTCCAATTTTGCAATAGCCTATAATTCGCGATTCACTTCTACTGAAATTGGGGGAATGCAGATTGAGCTATCGAGATGAAAAAGTCACGAATTGTGGGTCTCCCCAGCGGCGGCTTTTTTTACAAGCCGGTGTATTAGCCAGTGTAAGCGCCGCCATGCCAGCTTTCGCAGGCGCTCGTACGGTGGATGCGCAAGCCACGGCGATGAACGAGGTAAAGCCTTTCGAGTTGGATGAGATCACGGTCGCGGAACTGCAAGCGGGAATGGCTTCGGGAAAATTCAGCGCGCGCTCGATTACCGAAAGATATCTGGCGCGGATTGAAGAGATCGACAAGCGTGGTCCGGCGATCAACAGCGTGATCGAGGTCAATCCCGAGGCTGTGGCCATCGCCGACGCGCTCGACAAGGAACGTAAGGCACAGCATGTGCGCGGACCAATGCATGGAATCCCGGTTCTCATCAAAGACAATATCGATACCGCGGATCGCATGCAGACAACCGCGGGATCGCTGGCTCTGCTGGGGTCGAAGCCGGCGAGGGATTCTTTTGTGGCGCAGAAACTGCGTGAGTCAGGAGCGGTGATTCTGGGCAAGACCAACCTCAGCGAATGGGCGAACATTCGCTCCAGCCATTCGAGCAGCGGATGGAGCGGGCGCGGCGGGCAGACTCTCAATCCTTACGCGCTTGATCGCAATCCCTGCGGATCGAGTTCGGGCTCAGGCGGCGGCAACCGCGGCTAATCTGTGTGCGGTTGCGGTGGGGACCGAGACCGACGGCTCGGTGGTTTGTCCGGCTTCGGCGAACGGACTGGTCGGCCTCAAGCCGACGCTTGGCCTCGTCAGCCGCGCCGGCATCATTCCCATTGCGCACAGCCAGGACACGGCTGGCCCCATGGCGCGCAGCGTGCGCGACGCGGCGATCTTGCTCGGCGCGCTTGCGGGCGCGGATCCTCACGATGCCGCGACCTCCGAGGGCGCAGGCAAAGCGGCGGCTGACTATACCAAGTTTCTCGATCCCAATGGACTTCGCGGGGCGCGCATTGGCGTGGCGCGAAAGTATTTCGGAGCCAACGATGCTCAGGATCAGTTGATGAATGATTTGATTGACGCCATGAAACGCCAAGGCGCGGAAATCATCGATCCCGCGGATTTGCCCAGCCACGGAAAATTCGATAAGAGCGAGTTTCTGGTGCTGCTGTATGAGTTGAAGGCCGACCTCAACGCCTACCTGGCGGGTCGTCCGGGAGCACCGGGTTCGCTGAAGGATGTCATCGAGTTCAACCAGCGCAACCGGGACAAAGAGATGCCGTATTTCGCGCAGGATATTTTTATCAAGGCGGAGGCCAAGGGTCCGCTCACTACGAAAGAATACACGGACGCCCTGGAGGCGAATCATCAACTGTCGCGCAAGGAAGGAATCGACGCGGTGATGGATCAATTTCATCTCGATGCGATTATGGCGCCGACGGCCGGTCCGGCATGGCTCACTGATTTCGCCGACGGAGATCACGATGTAGGAGGCAGTTCAAACGCGGCGGCGGTGGCGGGGTATCCGGATATCACGGTGCCGGCGGGATTCGTCTTCGGCTTGCCGGTGGGAATCTCGTTTTTCGGCCGGGCATGGAGCGAACCGACGCTGCTGAAAATCGCCTACGGATTTGAGCAGATGATGCAGGCGCGAAAACCACCGCGATTCTGGCCGACGGTGAAGCTGTAACGAAGCGCCCTTTGATCCCGAATCGTGGTCGAATCTGAGTTGGCGTTTTCTACAATGGTTCGCCTGATTTAACGGAAGCGCTGAAAATAGTTAAAGCTCTAGTTCGGGAAGGTATTGGCAAGGCACAGTAATTGCACACGGATTGCCCCATGGTCGATCCAATCGATTGCATTTAGGGTGAAAACATTTGCACCATTCCCAAGGCAGTTAATCCAACATATAATCAGGCTCCGCGGATGCCCCATTCCGCGCAGGGGACCACGACAATGCATTGGCTTCAGATGTTCTTGCTGGCATGGCTTTCTGTGGGCACGGTGACGTTGGTTTTTTTGTTCTGGATGTTGAGGCGAAGCGCCGCAGCCGTCCAAGATCCAATCAAGTTCAGTGCGGTTCCTCCACAGCGAACCGAGTTTGCGACCAACAAGTTGTCAAACGAACTGCGCTCTGCCTAGTTTCGATAGCTCACACCTCCCCCTAACCATCGCGCGACGATCCCGGTCACAGTCTGGGATAAATTGCCTTGCGCTGAAACCAGAGGGTGCTTCGACCGCTCGCCCTGTCGCACGCCGGTGCTAACATTGAGGATTCGCGAACGTCTTTGTTGCCATGGAAGCTGCCAACCTGCTGCAGTATCTTCGCCATTCTTTCCGCTTGTTGCGCCGGTCGCCGATTTTTTCCACGATTGTGGTGCTGATGCTGGCGCTGGGAATCGGCGCTAACACGGCTGTGTTCAGCGTTGTGGATGGAGTGCTGCTGCGAAGGCTTCCGGTTCGCGATCCGAACCGGTTGGTGATGGTGTGGGAAAAGAATCCGGCGCTGGGAGCGTCGATTGGCGAGCGCATCCCGGCAGCGTATACAAACTTCGCCGAGTGGGTGCGGCAGTCGAGCGCGTTCGAAGGTATCGCGGGAATGGAAGATGCGAACCTGAATCGCACCGGCGCCGGAGAACCGGAGCGGGTGAACGGCGCGCGCATCTCGCCAAATTTCTTCCAGGTGCTGGGAGTGTCGCCTGCCATCGGAACTGACTTCGACTCCGGCGAACGGGGGCAACGCGACACGCATGCGGCCATGCTAACTTATGCGTACTGGGAGAGCCGGTTCGGAGGAAATCGCAGTGTGGTGGGCCAGGGCATCACGCTGAATGATGTTCCCTACACGATTGTTGGCGTGCTTCCGGAGCATTTCTATCTGCCGTCCACTCGCGAGGGGACGGAACAACGCAAACCTGACATCTGGATTCCTTACGAACCTACCGCGCACCGCGCCGCACTGGAGTTGAACCGGCTCAAGATGCAGGTGTATGCGCGGCTGCGTCCGGGAGTTTCGCTGGAGCAGGCGCGGGCGGAAATGGCCGTGATCGGCAAACGCCTCGAAGAGCAGAACCCCACGCTTAACGCGGGTTTTGGCGTGAATATTTTTCCCCTGTACATCGAGGACGTGGGCAAGGATCTTCGGCGCAATCTTCTGGTGTTGCTGGCGGCGGTGGGGCTAATTCTATTAATCGCATGCGCGAACCTGGCGAACCTTGTACTGACGCGAGCCATGGCGCGGCAGAAGGAACTGGCGGTGCGCAAGGCCCTCGGGGCAAGCCGGTCGGAGCTGATCGCGCAGATGGTGATGGAAAGCCTGGTGCTCAGTTCGATTGGCGGGCTGCTTGGTTTAGCGGTTGCGCACTGGGGCATCAAGGCCATTCTCGCGCTGAAGCCGGCGGATATTCTGCGGCCGGAGCAAATCCACATTGGCATTCCCGTCCTGCTCTTTACTACTGGAGCCAGCGTTCTTGCGGGCTTGCTGTTCGGAATATTTCCCGCGCTTTATGTGTCGCGGACGGAGGTCATCACCGTCATTAAACAGGTGAGCGCAGTTCACTCGCAGTCATCCGCGAAGCGTGCGCGCGGCGCTGATTGTGATCGAAGTCAGTTTGGCGTCGGTGCTCCTGATCGGCGCCGGAGTTCATGATTCGCAGTCTGCTGTTCGTGCTCGATGTGGACCCCGGGTTCCGTTCCGACCATCTTTTGACGATGCATTTCAGCATGCCGCCGGATCGGTATTCGACTAACGAACAGACGGCTGCATTTTGCCGGCAAGCACTGGAACGGATCACCGCTCTGCCGGGGGTGAAGGCCGCGAGCTTTGCCGACGGCTTGCCTCTGACCCGCATCCGCCTTATGAGATTTACGGTTGAGGGTCAGCCCACGCCGAAGCGCGGCAGCGAACCGACGGCGGATATGCGCGGCATCAGCTCGCCGTCATACTTCGAGACCCTGGGTATGTCGCTGGTCTCGGGCAGAAACTTCACGGTGGACGAAATCAATCAGAATCTGCCTGTGATCGTGGTCAACCAAAAGCTCGCGCGCAAGCTGTGGCCTGATCAGGACGCGGTGGGCAAGCACATCGTGAGCGTTCCCGCGAGAGCGGAAAAAGATCCGGTGCAGTTGACCGTGATTGGAGTGGTGCGGGATACGCGCCAGATTTCCCTGGAGAGCGGCACCCGCCCGGAAATAACGCGAGCCATGCCGGACTACACCTATTTGACGCTGGCGGTTCGCAGCGCCTCGGATCCGACCGGGTTGACGGCGAGCATTAAGCAGCAAATCTGGGCACTCGACAAAGACCTGCCGGTATATGAAGTCCAGACCATGCAGGACGTGCTCGACGACAACCTGGGGCAGCGCCGCTTCGATTCGTTTCTGATGAGCATCTTCGGAGGGCTGGCGGTGGTCCTCGCCTGCGTGGGCATTTATGGCGTGCTCGCGACCAGCGTCGTACAGCAAACCCGCGAAATTGGAGTGCGCATGGCGCTGGGCGCCAGCCGGGGCAACGTGCTCAGGATGATCATGGGCCAGGGGCTGCAGTGGGTATCGATTGGCTTGCTGATTGGTTTGACGCTGGGGTTTCTGCTGACGCGAATGCTGGCCAGCCTCTTGTTCGGAGTCAGTCCAACGAACCTTCTGACCTATGTTGGAGTGAGCGGAGTCATGCTGGCCGTGGCAGCGCTGGCTTGCTATTTGCCGGCGGTTCGCGCCATCAAGATTGATCCCATGCGGGCGCTGCGCTACGAATAAGCGAATCGGCGTCGGCCTCAATGCGCCGCTGAATTCACGCTGGAGGCCCCGGGCGGAGTCGAACCGCCGACCAACGGTTTAGGAAATCTCTGAAGTTACGCAGCGCAACGCAATGTCAATGGGATACAACGAGGCTAGAGGCTCTCCGGTGACGTTACATTACGTCGTTAGACGTTTTTTGGACATTGCTTTGGACATCACCTGATGCTCCCCAGCATGCCCACGCGAACGAGTTCGTCAATCTTGCGTAGCATGTAAAGCCGCTGCTCTGTGGATGATTCAGCAATTTGCCCTGGAGCCACAATTAACCTTGCTGTGAATTGAAAGAGCGAACATACACGACAAATCACGCCGGATTACCGTAGCCTTTGTAACTTTGTGTTGCTCTGAGTAACTTTGACAACGGTCTAGCGCCGTAGTGGTGTCTGTTCGCGATTCGGCTGCATACGAAACTGGCGCGCGCTCTAAGGTCCTCAGCGAGATAACCTTCCACGCCGCCCTTCCGAAGCTTGGTGCCCCAGGGGCCGGCATGTTCTCGACCTGATAGCGTAAACCCACCTGATTCCGGCAATATATCTTCGCAGTAGGTACCCATCGCAATCTATCTGCTTATGGCCCAACTTGTGCTGCTGGGGGCGGCACAACGTAGGGTGGTTTGCCAAGGGTGTCCTGAAATACAGCAACGATGCCTGTTCCGATCTGCTCGATGAGGTCACAATAAGCCTGCACATCGGTCGTTGTGGACATTATTGTGGCTGAACCCGTGTGAGCACACTCGTGCCGTACCTTCATAAAACTTTTTAGCCTAATTACGAGTGTGTTTTGCGTCGTGTTCATCGCTGCTGCAAGCGTTGGCAAGGGATCGCCAATTTCAAAACGCCTTAAGAAATCACTGATCTGTTGCGGCCCTGGATTTGCCTGCGTCTCGCCGAAGGCTTCCCAGATAATCTCGTAGGCAGAGTGAGCATTTCCTACCGAGGCGAGGCGTTTTGCGACATCCAGCGCTTCTGCCAGGACGATCGGGTTCTCCGATTTCTCGTGCCGGGCGATTTCGCGCAACCAGAGAGCGCCTTCCAAGTAGTGAGTTATGCGAACCTTGGAAGGCAGAGTATCAAAGGGCAGAGCTCGATTGCAGATGTCGCTGATCACCTCCTCCGCCACGTCTCTCAGAAACGATTCTAAAAATCCGCCCAAAATGACGGTGGCTGCACACAGAGTGGTTTCGTGCCGGGCCTGAATACCCGGGTCTTTCAGAGACTCTTGCGCGTTGGCGTCGATATCAACGGCAATATCTCTTACGCGGTTGACGTCAACAAGCAGACCAATCACAGCGCCGCCGACGGCAAATGCCAGTAGTGACGTGAGGCGACAGGTCCTAAAAAGTATCCAAGCAGGGAGACCTAACAAAATCTCAAATAGGTAGGCGACGGGTAAGCCATAGATCGACATCACGATCAGGGTTGTCAAATAATCCCGCCCGTGAAGAGGTACTAGTGCAGGGGCCGAGAATACGAGAGGAACAACAAGCGGTGCGACAACGAAAGCTAGTATCACTCGCCGTTTGTCCATCTTGTTAAGCCTAGCACCCAATTGTGCTGGTTGTTGATGTAACCAGGATCAGCATGACCGGAATCCGGTCACAACGAAGCATGAAAAGAGGTCCCCTGCCAACCATCTGTTTGCAGTCAGTTACGGCTCTTTTCAAGGGAGGCCATAACACTCAAAACCCCTCATGAGCGATATCGCGATTTATCAACAGTTGCGATCTCCGCGGCTAGCTGCGGAGTTCGTTTCGGAAGACAGCACTAGAGCGAGAACTGCTGGTTGAGTCGCGTGCTTTGCAGGCGAAATTGCCTGCGGGTAGATATCCAACGTAGATCGCAAGGAGGAACGCCGCGGTAGCTCGCGACGCCAATTCCCACCCACAAAAAAAGCCGCTGATCGCTCAGCGGCCCCAGCAAAACCAACCTCAATCGCCGATCTTCTGGTCCGCCTGCGAACTGTGCGACGCCGCTAGCTTCCACATACCGTTCTCGTTGACCCAGGTGTCCGTCGTCAGGATCGTGCGCGTGCGATGCTCGCCCTTGATCATCAAGTCGTAGGATTCCTTGTACCTCGCTATCGCCGTATTGTTGCCATAGACGCTTACCTTGATATCGCTGATATCCCGCTTGGTAGTCTTGTTGTTTACCGTATCGGCGGCATCCTTCTGCAACTCGGCGTTGTCCTCCCATGCTCCCCAACTAGTGCCCATCGTGTAATCGTCGGTGTTGTGCGCCTTCATCCACGACCCGTTCTGCCCGGCCATGTCGGCTTTCCTTGAATCCATCTCCATCTTCGTGATGGTCGCTTCCACGCTCTTTGTATCCGCCTTCTTGGCTAGCGCAGCCGGAACCACCGTCGCCACCACCAATATCACGGATAATACACTTACGGACCACTTCCATCTTTTAGTCAACATATCCTCTCCTCCTTTACGCTTGTACTAAGTGCGCGGTGCTACAGCCAAGCAGACTTTAGTCCAATTGCCTAAAAGAAGCAACTTGCCAGGTGCTAATTACCGCTGCTCAATTGCTGATCAAGTGGCGAAGTCACACTGGCCGCGGATTCAATCTGTCAACCGTGTGTTTGCTCTGACGCTTACTGTGAAACGATGTGCCGACCTAACCCCTCAACCCGGCAGACAAACACTTCAAAATCCGCTTCCCAGAAGGGTAACGGGAGACCAGCGGGTCGTGGTTTCGTCCTCCCGTGCTCCTTGATTCCCACGTTCCGGTCTTCGTGATGCGGACTCCGGTTGTGCCAGAAAGGCGGCGCACCGACGATCTCAAATGATTTGCCGACCTTCAGCGCCGCCAACCTCTCGGCGTATGCGCCCCACTTCGTTGGTTTAGTGAGTGCCTTCCATGGCGGGAGATGCACGTGCTCATCGCGGATGCAGAGCGGCGAACCGCGGAGCGAATCGACCGTGAAGCCGTACTGGGGGCTTACCCCTCATAAGCGCTAACTTAAGGGTCGGAAATTGTTGGGGATGGTTCTCTGAGGGACTTGCGAGCTCGACAAGCTCAATGGAACAATGGCGACGAGATCGCTCTGCGCAGCGGATCAGCCCCGCCAACGGCCAGGGCCGCTTCACAACGGCGCAGGGCTCTCGCCACTGCGTCGGGGTCTGCTACAACGGTGGAACTTCTGGGTCTCTTCCGGCGATCCGAGGGAACCTTTTCCCAAATCTCTAGACATTTCGAATACAACGCCCGTGCTTTCTTCCAATGTTCTCGATTGACATTTGCTGGGAAGCGACCGGTCGCTTGCCGAGATTCAATATCGCCCAGGCCGGCATAGGAATCTGCCGCCGCGTAGAGTGCCGCAATATCCGGTTTGTCGGCAGATAGAAACGGTTGCGCTAGATCCAGCGATTGTTGGAAGGCAGCAGCTGCAGTTTCTGCCTCCCCAGCTTGTAACGCCGCATTGCCCATTCCTGACTTACAGCTCGCGGCCGACACATGGGTGCCGGCATTGCTCGCGCCAGCATTTATCTTTTCGTAAGCAGAGAATGCTCTTTCGTACTCCCTTTTGGCTGGCTGAAACTCGTGCCAGCGTAAGAAATTATCTCCCCGAGCCTCATAAATGGCCGCCAAAATGTCTTGTTGCGGCACATTCTGCGGGCTGGAGGCGACCACCTCCTTCATGATCTCGAGACTCTTATCCATCGACTCCAAGCTCATGGCTTTCTTGCCCGCCACTCCCGCTTGCGTGCCGACGTTGGCGTACGCAATAGCAATGCCTTGTTGCAGAAGCTTGTTTTGAGGATCTGAAGTTACGAGCTGCTGATAAATCTCCAAAGCCTTTTGGTTGTTCTCCATGGCTTTCAGGGAATCATCGAGCGAATCGTATATATCTGCAATGTGGCTATATGCAACTGCAACGTTGCGCACGTTCCGAGTGCTTGCAGTGTGCTGACGTATCGTTTCTGCCATCTGTAGAGCTTGCTGATACTTATCGAGAGCTCCAATCAGATCTCGGTCGCGATCCTTAAGGACTGCCCCAAGTTCAAGTAGGTCCTGCTCGTACGCACCCTGGATTTTTTCGTTGTTAGGCTCAAGCTTCAACATGGCCCCGTCTATGGCCATTGCTTTGCGATAACTTTCAGGAGCGCTGAGGTCGAAACTGCCCGCCATTGAGTAGTCGAAACCCAGTTCATACAGAACATCTGAATTCCGGGGTCTGTCTTTTTCTAGACTTTCTGAAATGTTAATGGCTTTGCCGATATTGTCGATCGCTCCACGCGCATCGCCGGTTGCCCATAGTTGATTCGCGACCATGCGATGAGATTTCGCCAGCGCCAGTCGATCGTTCCAATCCCTCGACCGTGCTGCAATTTTCTGGCGAGTCCGCAGCGCCCTCTGATAGCTGCTCAGACTCCCGGCCGTGTCCCCCAGGCTGTTTTGCAGATAGTGACCTTGCACCTCGCCCACCCTTTCGTAAGCGGTTGCCAGTTCGCGCAGCAAAGAAGGATCATTTCCGCTTTCGGCGGCCAAACTGTCCAGGTATTTCAAAGCTCTGTCGACGATAAGCTTGCGTGCCGGCGTCGATCCCGGCAGGTCACGGATACTGTCGTGAATTTCAAATAGCAAAGAATTAGCCAGGCTTCTGACGTCGTTAAAGCGGCGGTCAGCACGACGCTTTTCCGTCAGCGTGATTGCCATTCCGGCCAGTAGCGCCACCAGCACGATCGCCGTTGCGGCGATGCCGACCCGGTGTCGACGTACAAATTTGGAAGCCCGGTAAGAAACCGTATCTTTCCGCGCACTGACAGGCAGATTTTCAAGATGACGCCGAATATCCTCCGCAAACTGTTCGACCGACGGGTACCGTCGCTGCGGTTCCTTGCGCAAGGCCCTGAGAACAATGTTGTCCAAATCCCCGCTCAGGCGCTTGCGAAGTTTTTTCTCAGCCTTGGCGGCTTGGCCTGAACTTCCGTCGTCCGATGCCGAGACGGGACTGCGGGAAGATGTCTTTATGCCGCGTACCACGCTGCTCGGCTTCTTCGGTTCGGTGTCGCAAACTTTGCGGGCAATTTTCTCGGCTGTGTCGCCTGCAGCGAAATATGGATGTTGTCCGGTTAGCAGTTCGTATAAAACTACGCCAAGGGAATAGACGTCAGTTGCCGTGGTGATGGGCTCACCCTTGATCTGTTCGGGACTTGCATAGCCCGGAGTCAGTCCCTGAAATTGAGTTACGGAGGGACCGGCAACCTCTGCAGCGACGGGATCGAGAATCTTGGCTATGCCGAAATCCAAGAGCTTCGGAGTTCCGTCGGCGGTTACCAGAATGTTTCCGGGTTTAATGTCGCGATGAATGATCAACCGCTGATGGGCGTACTGAGCCGCCGAGCACACCTGGAGGAACAGTTTCAGACGCGCCGAAACCGTTAACTTTTTACAGCATTCATCGATAGGCTGACCATCGATCAATTCCATGACAAAGTATGGAACTCCCTCTTCCGTCGAACC
Organism: Terriglobales bacterium; assembly: GCA_963706465.1. Classification (GTDB taxonomy): domain Bacteria; phylum Acidobacteriota; class Terriglobia; order Terriglobales; family Acidobacteriaceae; genus JABDBE01. Next base: position 43,627 of record CAVPMC010000004.1, on the reverse strand, counting down.
CCCATCGAGCAGGCGAGCTATATTTGGATGGTCGAGGTTGGCCAGAATCTGCCGTTCGTGCTTGAATCGACTCAGGACAAACAGCCGAAGCGTGGCCGGCACGCACCAGTTTGATCGCCACCTCCTTGCGATATTGGTCGTCCGCGCGGAAGGCGCGATAGACCTCGCCCATCCCGCCGGCGCCGATTTGCTCGATGATCTGGTAGGCACCGATGCGGCGCCCGATCATTGCATTGGGTGCTTGTGGATCAGGTCGGGAAGCTACCCACTCCAGAGGAGGCGTCTCCATAAAATCAGTGAGCGCCTGGTTGGAAGCGAGCAGAGAATCTAATTCCTGCCGGAGAGAAGGGTCAGCGTTTTCAATTTCCCCAAGGAAAGCCGCCCTCTGCGGTCCCTCGAGGTTGAGCACGAGGTCTAGCTTTTCTTTCACGAGTTGCCAGCGCTCCGGTGTCATGTGGCCGCAATTGACCTCAGAAGTGCGGCTACGGAGCTCCGTCATTGTCGTGCTCGATCCAATTCCCGGTGCAACCAGATGCGCGCCGTTGCCCAATCCCGCTTCACCGTGGCCGGGGAAATCTCCAGCGCCGCAGCGGTCTCTTCGATGGTCAAACCGCCAAAATATCGCAGTTCGACAATCCGGGCCTGTTTTGCATCGAGGCGGCTGAGTTCGTTGAGGGCATCGTCCAGCGAAACCAAATCCAGGTCGCGACGATCAGGAAGGGCAACCGCTTCCTCCAACGTGATTCTCCAACCCCCGTCGCGCTTGGCGGCTTTGCGGCTGCGGGCATACTCCACCAGAATTTGCCGCATCAGCCCGGATGCCACGGCGAAAAAGTGGGCGCGGTTTTCCAGTTCCGGCTCCTGCTTCATCAGCCGGAGATAAACCTCGTTGACCAGAGCTGTGCTCTGTAAGGTGTGCCCGTCGCGTTCGCTCCGCAAGTGATGTTGGGCCACCCGACGCAGTTCCTCGTAAACCAGCGGGATTAGCGACCGCAGGGCATCCGCATCCCCATCCCTCCACCTTATTAGTAACTGGCTGACCGGCCCGATTGAACCCTGTGCCATCCCGATTCCCAAGGACTGCCGTCCATTGCAAAGCGCGAACATATATCCGGTTTCAGGGAAAGTCAAGAAAAGTATCGCTAAAACAGGCATCGGTGAGCCATTCTTGCCAGAAATCTCGCTTCTATTCAATAGGGCGGGAACTGCTGAGTCTTGAGGACGATCGCCGGACCATCTCCTGCCAAAATGCCAGCCAGGAGGCAGGTATGAATACCAGAAGCCAATATTGGTTATTAGATACAATCGCAGTCGTTAGGGGTCGTACGTTGCGAGCCTTCGCCATCTTCGTATTATGCGTGGGCACAACCATTGCACTCTCAGCGCAAACCCTGAACTCGCTGCATACATTCAGCGGAGTAGACGGCGCCGACCCAGGCGCTCCGCTGATTCAAGGCATCGACGGAAATATCTACAGCACCACCGTCTATGGCGGGATCAATCAAATTTCCTACGGCACCGTGTTCAACATTACGACAAGTGGCGCTGTCACCACGGTCTACAGCTTTTGCTCGCAGAGCGGCTGCACCGACGGCTATCAGCCCCAAGGTGGCGTGGTGCAGTACGCCGACGGAAACTTTTATGGCACCACGGGCAGCGGCGGAACTTACGGCCACGGCTCGGTTTTTAAAGTGACGCCGAGCGGCACTCTGACCACCCTTTACAGCTTCTGTTCGCAAAGCGGTTGCCCTGACGGCGACACTCCTGTAGCGGGGTTAGTCGTCGCCAATAACGGTGCTTTCTACGGGACCACGCAGCTCGGTGGCTCCACAAATAACGGGACCGCTTTTAAAATCACTCCGACCGGTGTCTTCACCAATCTCTACAGTTTTGGAACCCAGGTCGGATACACCGACGGATTCTATCCAATTGCCGCCCTTGTCCTGGGCGCGAATGGAAACCTGTATGGAGTAACGGAAGGCGGCGGCCAACACGGCGGAGGAACGTTCTATAGCCTTAAGCCGGCTGGCGGGCTCACTACGCTATACAGTTTTTGCACTCCCCCGGCATGCGCCGATGGTGATTCTCCGACCAATGCTTTGATCCTGGGCAAAGATGGAAACTTTTATGGCACGACGAAAGATGGCGGTGCCATCAACGGTAACTTCGTGGGCAGTGGCATCGCCTTCAAAATCACTCCCGCGGGCAGCTTCACGCTCCTTTATACATTCTGCTCGCAAACCAATTGCACGGATGGAGAATATCCCACGTCGGCGCTGGTTCAAGCCAACGACGGAAATTTCTACGGAACGACCAGCCACGGTGGAACCAATAATACTGAGTCATTCTGCGGAAGCATCGGCTGCGGCACCATCTTTAAAATCACCACCGGCGGCACGTTCACTACTCTCTATAACTTTTGCAGCCAAAGCAACTGCGCCGATGGCGGCACTCCCAATGCCGCAATGTTGCAAGACACGAACGGGATTTTCTATGGGACTACGCACGATGGCGGCAACAGTGGCCAGCAATTCAGTTACGGCACAGTCTTCAGTTTGTCGACCGGACTGCGGGCGTTTGTGGAAACTCAACCAACCTTCGGAAAGGTCGGAGCGCCGGTTAAGATCCTGGGCACAAATTTGACCGGAGCGACCAGCGTTACCTTCAACGGAACTTCTGCTTCGTTCACCGTGGTTTCGAGTTCCGAAATTAAGACCTCTGTGCCATCGGGTGCGACCTCCGGAAAAGTCAAGGTGACGACGCCCAGCGGAGTGCTTTCCAGCAATGTGAGGTTTCGGGTGAAATAGGCGGTCCTCTAAGTCGAGTGCGGGGAAAAGGTAATACTTTTTGCAGTTAGTGAGCCAATTTTGCTTCCGATTTCGCTTTTCTATATGGAGAGGCTAGACAGCCATCGCGCACCTCCCCTTGCTAGACCTGTCTGATGGCTAGGTTCCCAGTTCGTCGTCGTTATTTCAATCTTGGGGTGTTCTATGCGCGCCAGAATCGCTACCAAACTGATATTGCTGCTCTTGGCCGTTTTCTCCACGTTGGCTCACGCACAGGTCGTGGTCACCGATGATGCCAACACCTCGTCGCTTCAGCCGAAGTCCAACTATGGCACCAGCATCGCGCTGATCGTGTGCTCGGGCTCGAACAGCTACCTCAAGTTCAGCTTCGCGAATCTTGGCCCGGGAATCACCAGCACGAATGTGTCGAAAGCTACGCTGGTTCTGTACACCGACTTCGTGCTTACCTCAGGCACCATGGACGTGTACCAGGTCAACGGCTCCTGGTCAGAGGGCTCGGTCACCTACAACACGGCTCCGGCGTTGGGGACGAAACTATTCAGCGCGGTGTCGGTGACGAAAACCGGATTTTTGTCGCTAGATCTAACTCCGACCGTGCAATCCTGGCTGGACGGCACGCTGGCGAATAACGGAATCGCGCTGGTGCCGAGTTCGGGCAGCGCGATCTCCGTTTCGTTTGACAGCAAAGAGAACATCTTCACCAGTCACGTGGCACAGTTGCCGCTGGTGCTGGTGTCGGCCGGCGCGCAGGGACCACAAGGTCCGCAAGGTCCAGCGGGACCGCAAGGCCCACAGGGCGCGCAAGGACCGCAAGGAACGGTGGGTTCGCAAGGGCAGACCGGGCAGACCGGAGCGCAAGGCCCGCAGGGTGTCATGGGATTAACGGGTGCGATCGGACCCATTGGTCCGCAAGGACCGGCGGGCACGAATGGCAAGGGATTCAACTTCACTGGGCCGTTCAGCGTCTCCACCGCTTACAACGTTGATGACGTCGCAACCTACAACGGATCAAGCTACGTCGCCACAGTCGCGAATCAGGGCGGAGGCACGCCCGACACAAATCCCACGGATTGGACGCTGATGGCGCAGCAGGGAGCGACCGGGGCGGCGGGCACTCCGGGCGCGCCGGGACAGCCGGGGCCACAAGGGCCCACCGGATCAACAGGCGCAGCCGGAGCTACCGGCCCGCAGGGTCCCGCCGGTTCACAGGGATTGCAAGGAATGATGGGACTCACTGGCCTGACCGGAGCGACCGGACCCGCCGGTGCGGGCATTCCCAGCAATCTGCAGGAGTTCACCGCCAGCGGAACCTTCACTGTTCCCACAGGTGTAACCTCGGTACAAATGGAAGCGGTGGGTGGTGGTGGCTCCGGACATGCGACGAACGCTAGCGGCGACCTTGACGGTGGTGGAGGCGGCGCATACACCCGAGTTCTCCTCAGCGTTACCCCAGGATCCACCTACACCATCACCATCGGTACTGGTGGCGCCTGTTGTGGTAATACTGGTAATGGCGGTCCCGGCGGCGACACAACCATCCAGGACTCAAGCAGTAATACAGTCGCTGTGGCCCACGGGTCCCTTGGCCAGGATTCGGGTGGAGCAGCGAGCACCGGTAGTTCGGCGCAGATGATCAGCCGTGCAGGCAACAACGGGTACGCGGGCTTTTTTACATTCATCGGTGGAACCCCACTCTTCGTGCCGGGCCACGGCGCGCCACCCCTCGCGCTGGGAGCAGGCGCCGGTGGCGATCCCGGAGCCGCCGGCAGTGGTGGCTACGTTCTGATTTCATGGTAACTGAACTTTTCTCCGTCCGAACTCATGCGAATTCTTCACTTCGGGGGCTGGCTCGGCCCTTCCGCCTATCTCATTTGGGCTGCCCCGTCCTTGTCCCTGCGTTCTTGGCAGGGACAGGGCGGGGATTTTGACCTCGCTCCAGTTCACGAATTTTCATCCGTAAGTGGAGTTGTTCTTTCGCGACGCTTTTGCGGGCTGCAGAAGAGTTCGGAGACTAGCATCCATGAGGTCCGTGCGCATTGATTAGTGCTCGGTGTGCGTCCATGCGAAACATACGTTTCATCGTCTGGTTCCTGCTGGCAGCTACTTTCGTTGGCGCGACCGACAGCGCTACGATCAGCGCACGCCGGAAGCGCGCCGCCAGTGCGTTTCATGACGGCATCCTGATAGTTCACGCCGTGTCGCGGTTGGACATCGCGGCGGATGGATACCGGCAAGATCCCTACTTCTATTACTTCACCGGCCTTGAGAACACGATTGGCGCTCTGTTGGCGATAGACGGCAAGTCGGGAGAGTCATGGCTTTTTCTCCCCGACCATCCTCCGTATCAGAAAAGGGGGAGAACGTGTACCTGCCGTGGATAGACGAGCACAAACGCCCGAGCACGGCCAAGGGTTATCGCGATATCTGGGATGAGCACTTGAAGGTGCGGTGCGCTGACGTCTGGATGAAGAATGTCCGAACGTTTCACGTCCAAGGATGGTTAAATTCGATTGGGCAAAAAGGTTTGAGCCGTAACACACTGAAGCACATCGAGAGCGTGATTAGCGCCATATTCAAAGTGGCCAAGCAACTCGATTACTTCCAGGGCGAGAACCCCGCAAAAGACACCGCCGTTAACCCGGCGGCGCCAGAGCCGGAAGAAACCTATGCGTACAGCCTGGAGGAAGTGAACTCGATGTTAGCGCACATTCCAGAACCTGCGACGACCGCGTTTGCTATGGCTGCGTACACTGGATTAAGAAGCGGCGAAATTGAAGGATTGCGCTGGGAGGATTATCGGGACGGCGAGATCCACGTCACGAGATCGATCTGGAATGGCCACATAACCGACCCAAAGACGCGCAAGAGTACTGCACCGGTTCCTGTTGTTCGCCAGCTCGCCGACCGCCTGGAAATGCACCGTCTGCGCTCCAAGAATTTGCAAAGCGGTCCGATCTTCGCTACTGGCAAAGGAACACCGCAGAACATGAATAACCTACTGGGAAGAATCCTTCCCGCACTTAACCGCTGCGAAGCCTGCCTCAAAGCAGCAGGAGATCATGCCCTGTGCGATCATGAATACAAGCGCGATGCGCGGCTCCCTGAGTGGCATGGCTGGCACGCATGCCGGCGAGGATTGGGTAGCAACCTCTATCGACTGGGAGTGCCGGATGTGGTTATTCAGCGCATCCTGCGCCACGCTAATGTGAGCACTACGACGGGATACTACATCAAGACCGCCGCCGATGATGTCCGACGCGCAATGGCCAAGCTCGAAAACAGCATCCCAAAATCGGAGTTGGACATCTCTTGGACACCCGGCGGGACCACTAGCAAGACTATGTGATTGAAACTATGGAGGCCCCGGGCGGAGTCGAACCGCCGACCAACGGTTTAGGAAACCGCTGCTCTATCCAACTGAGCTACGGGGCCGGGTGAAAGGCGTTTCCGTAGAGTTAGTCTACATCAGTCGGGAGTTACTGCTGGACCGTCGGTGACCCGCTTCACTGCGCGGTCAACCTACGATCACCGCGCGGCCAGTTGGCGGCAATTTGACATTGGTTCGAGATGATGCCATTGCTTAGCCACCCGCGATGGCGCCGATAATTAAGAACGGTTCCGCGCCCGATGCGACTACGTCGGGCAACGGTGCGTCCGGCGATTCATGGGAGAGATCTTCCTCGCAGGCGAAGAACCTGAGGAATGGCCGGCGTTGCTGCGTAACGTGGTCACGGATCGTCCCGCGCAGCATGGGATAAGCAGCTTCCAAGGCATCCAGAACGGAGCGCTGCGTGACCGGAGCTTTGACCTCGATCGTCACCTCGGCGCCGACGTGGGCCAAGGTTCGCAGATGCTGCGGTAGCATCACTCGGATCATGTAGCTCATCCCCTGAGAGCACTACTGGTGCAGGTCCATCGGCCATCGCGCAGAACGTCTTGCATAACAAGCTTCTCCCGCAGGAACAAGCTTAAATCAAGCGTCAACGAAAGGGATTGTGAATCGTGAGTTGTCGATTGATTATCTGCCCGTCCTGCAAATCTTCGGAATAAAGCGTCTTGCAGCCAGACTCCAGAGCGGCGGAAGCCACCAGCGCATCATAGATGCTATATCCGTACCTTTCTGCAATGGCGAGCGCTGCTTTGTGCGTATCGAGCGAGATTGGAACTGGGTCGGGGCACAGAATGCAGATGAGATCCAAAAATTCATTGACTTGTTTCCAGGACATACCTAACTTCCGGCGTGCCACCGAGACAATTTCGTTCAATGATTGAATACTTACAACGCTGCCGCTTGCCAGCAGGGCCTCGGCTTTGGAGGCACGAGGATCGTTTTTCGCCACGGCGTAGATCAATACGTTTGTGTCGAGGAAATGTCTACCGGGCATTCGCCTCTGCCCGGTCGAATACAAACCCAGCTGGCAAAGGACGACGCAGCCGGCGTAAGCGTTCGAGAGCCCGCTGTCGGGCGGGGTCGCGGCGCACTTCAAATTCCCGCGTGTTCGTGATCCTGATTTCGATCTGGTCGCCCTCTTTTAAATTGAGGGCTTCCACAACTTCCGACGGTAGCCGCACCGCCAGACTGTTGCCCCACTTTGAAACCTGCATATTGCCTCCGATCCCATTGATCTACATTGCCATTGTATATCTTTAGCAGAGAAGGAGGCAATCACTTTAGTTTGGGGGGCAACTCACGCCAGCGTCTGCACTTCGACCGACAGCACGGCCGGAAGATCCCGCACGATGGGAGCCCAACTGTCTCCGGAATCGGCCGAGGCGTACACCTGCCCGCCGGACGTGCCGAAATAGATTCCGCACTTATCGAGCGAGTCGACGGCCATGGCATCGCGAAGAACGTTGACGTAGCAATCTTTTTGCGGCAGGCCCTTGGTGAGCGCTTCCCACTCGTTTCCGCCGGTGCGGCTTCGGTAGACGCGCAGCTTGCCCTCGTGCACGTAGTGTTCGGAATCGCTCTTGATGGGGACGACGTAGATCGTCTCCGGCTCGTGGGCGTGAACGTCGATTACAAAGCCGAAGTCGGTGGGCAGGTTTCCGCTAACTTCCATCCATTGGTCGCCAGCGTTGTCGCTGCGCATCACGTCCCAGTGCTTCTGCATGAACAGCACGCCCGGCCGCTTGGGATGCATGGCGATGTGGTGGACGCAGTGGCCAATCTCGGCTTTGGGATCAGGAATGTATTGCGAACGCAGTCCTTGATTGATCGGCTTCCAGGTGTCGCCGCCGTCATCGGTACGAAACGCGCCCGCGGCTGAGATGGCTATGAACATCCGCTGAGGATTGCTGGGATCGAGAATGATGGTGTGCAGACACAGGCCGCCCGCGCCCGGCTGCCACTTCGGCCCAGTGCCGTGGCCGCGCAGTCCGGAGAGTTCCTTCCAACTCTCGCCGCCATCGGTCGAGCGGAAGATAGCGGCGTCCTCCACACCAGCGTAGACCGTGTCGGGGTCGGCGAGCGACGGCTCCAGATGCCACACGCGTTTGAACTCCCACGGATGCTGCGTTCCGTCGTACCACTGGTGCGTGGTAAGCGGCTTGCCACTTTCGGAAGCATCGTAGACGAACTTGTTGCTAGCCTTAGCCGGAAATTGTGGGAGCGGTTCTCCTGGAGGCGTCCCCGGCTGATGCCAGGTTTTGCCGCCATCGTCGGAGCGCTGGATGATCTGTCCGAACCAGGCACTGGTTTGCGAGGCATAAATACGATTCGGATCTGCGGATGATCCTTTCATATGGTAAATTTCCCAGCCCGCAAAATGCGGGCCGCTGACATCCCATTTTTCGCGCTTGCCGTCCGAAGTTAGGACGAACGCGCCTTTCTTTGTGCCCACCAGGACTCGCACTTTGCTCATGCTTCGCTCCTTGATTTCATTCCCTCGATGATTTCATTCCCCTCGATAAGCTCGCTTCAAACCTTCCACGTCGATTTTGGTCATTTGCAGCATGGCTTTGAAGACTCTTTGCGATTTCACCGGATCTTTGTCGCTCATGAGTTCCATCAACGCCTTGGGAATAATTTGCCAGGATACGCCGAATTTGTCTTGCAGCCACCCGCATTGCACTTCTTTTCCGCCGGCCGAGAGCTTGTTCCAAAGCTCGTCTACTTCTGCTTGTGTCTCGCAGTTCACAAAGAACGATATGGCGGGAGAGAAAGTGTAATGCGGGCCGCCGTTCAGCCCGGTGAATCGTTGGCCTTCCAGCTCGAACGTCACCGTCATTGCGGATCCTTTCGGCCCCGGGCCGGCTTCTCCGTAACGAGCGACATTCAGAATTTTCGAGTTCTTGAAAATGGAAGTATAGAAGTTTGCTGCCTCTTCCGCATTGCTGTCAAACCACAAAAATGGAGTGATCTTTTGCATTCGTTCCCCGCTGATAAAATGCGAACTGCACCGCTGAAGCACTTAAGCGCAGGCTCGCTCGTTAACGTTTCGCATTCGTCTTCAGGCTGCGGTTGCGGGCCGACTACTCATTTGTTTCATAAACTGGCGCATGCCAGCGAGATGCCCGGGATTGCGGCCTTCAATCCAGGTTTCGTAGCGCCGCGCGGCCTTTTCCAGGTGTGCGAGGAACTGCTGATTCACAAAGCGCTCCCGAGCCTGGGGAACGACGAGTTTGACGCGCTCCCAGACTCCGAAAAACTCGCCGCTGGTTTCAAAGAACAGATCTTCGTGGAGCAGACCGTAGTTGAGCAGTGCGCAGGCCTGGTCCCAGTAGCTGAGCACCATCATTGAAAGCGCCCCGTTCTCCGTACCGGGCGCGGCAATTCGCATCCAGTCGTCGAGATTGTCCACGAAGTAGTTCTTGAAAAACCAATCGCGTCCCTGGCGCAGCCTGGCCTCTCGGCGCAGGTCGTACACCTGCAAATGAAGTTGCGCTTGTTCGTGGGTGGGTTTTGTTTCCATGTTTTTAGCTCCTGATCAGTCTATTGTTTTCGTGAATCACCAGGTTCTGCTTCAACTTTCGTCCGCTGGGAAATCTACATCACCTTACTTGTGAATTGCAAGTGAATATATGGTATTTTAGGACTGTGTTGAGGAAGCGCAAAGCCAAACGCCGTTCGGCCTGTCCGCTGAATGCTTCAGTCGAGATGCTGGGCGACCGCTGGTCACTGCTGATCATTCGCGACATGATGCTGCGCGGAGCGTGTACTTACAAGGAATTTCTGGAGTGCTATGAAGGCATCGCGACCAACGTGCTGGCCGACCGCCTGCGGAAGCTCGCTGCTTATGGAATCATCACCACGGAGCCAGACCCCTCGGACGGACGAAAGCGGATTTATCGGTTAACTGCAAAAGGAATCGATCTGGCACCGGTGCTCACGGAAATGGTGTTGTGGGCAGACGCGCACGAAAAGACCGGCAATCCGGACCTGGTCCGGCAAATGCGGGACGATAAGCAGAAGTTCCTGGCCGGAGTGCGCCAGCGTTGGGCTCATCGCAATTCGGTGCGAGGGTCTTGATCGCCGACGGACAGGGCGATTCTTATCAATCAACGGATGGACTCAAACACCATCAGAACGAAGAGCTCTGCCCGAGCCAGTGATTGGTGAGCGCGGATGGACTCGAACCATCGACCCATGCCTTAAAAGGGCATTGCTCTGCCAACTGAGCTACGCGCCCACATCCTTAACAATCTATCACAGTGGAAAGCTTGCCCAGCGCGCCGGCCGCGGACGAAACGTTCGAGCCCCGTGGAAAACAGAATCCGCTTCCCCAATCTGTTTTTGAGTTTCTGCTTGACACAGGAGTTCGAACAGATACTATAGGTGCATGATTATGCATACCAACGCATAATTATTCATCATGAATAAATCCTTACGTCAGCGGGGCATTCTCGAGTTGCTGAAACGCGGTCCAGTCGCCAGCCAGGAAGACCTGCAGCGGGCTCTGCGCAAACGCGGGCTGAAGGTTGGCCAGGCGACGCTTTCCCGAGATATACGCGATTTGCGAGTAGCGAAGACGGCGGACGGTTACGCTTTGTCTCACGGCGATGCTTCTATGCCTGCATTGCCCCCGGTTTCGCGGCTGGTGCGGGAATTCGTGCTGGAAGTGCGCCCGGCGCAAAACCTGCTTGTGATCAAGACCACAGTGGGAAGTGCGCAACCCGTGGCCGCCGCGCTGGATGAACAAGAGTGGCAGGAGGCCATCGGCACAATTGCCGGAGATGACACGATCCTGATCGTTTGCCCGGACAAGGAAGATGCAAAGAGGCTGGCTGCCCGCATTGAGGAGATGCTCGCCTGATGCCAGCCAAGCTCAAAACGGCCGTGTTGGGCGCGACTGGATATTCCGGTCTGGAGCTTACCCGGCTCTTGCTACGTCATCCTCAACTGGAAAAACCTGCCCTGCTCCGGCGCAGTGACGCCGACAGTGCCTGCAACCTGGCTGAGATGTTTCCTTCGCTTTCGGGCAACGGAGGCTATCCGCTGCAACCGCTCTCGTGGCCGGCGCTCAAGCAACAGAATGTTGAGTTGCTTTTTCTGGCCACTCCGCATGAAGCTTCGCGTTCACTCGTCCCCGAAGCGATGGCGCAGGGCCTTCGCGTGATTGATTTGAGCGGCGCATGGCGGCTTAAGCAGGCTCAGAACCGTGCCGTCTATGGTTTCGAAGATGCGGATTCAGTGACCGCAGCTGAACTCACCAAGCAGGCGGTTTACGGCCTGCCGGAGTTGAGTTCCGATCGCATTCCGGATGCCGCGTTAGTCGCGAATCCTGGATGCTACGCGACTTCAGTCATTCTGGCTCTGGCGCCGCTGCTTAAGGCTGGCATCGTGGATTGCGAGCATGGAATTATTTCCGATTCAAAGTCTGGTGTGTCCGGTGCGGGCAAGGAAGCGAATGCGCGAACGCATTTCATTTCTGTTGCCGACAACCTTTCCGCTTACTCAGTCTTCGGTCACCGGCATGTGGGAGAGATGCTCGAGCAATTAAAGCTGAATGCGCGTGAATTGATCTTTACGCCGCACCTGCTTCCGATTCCCAGAGGCATTCTTTCGACCATCTACGTGCATTTGAATCGGGAGATCAAGCCGGGTGAAGTCGAATCCTGCTTTCGCGATTTCTATGCTGGCAGGCGCTGGGTGCGGGTTTTTGCGACGCCGAAGCTGCCGCAAATTCAATTTTCCCTGCACACCAACTATTGCGATCTTGGCTTCTGTCTGGCTGACGATGGCCGTCGCCTGGTTCTGGTTTCCTGCGTCGATAACCTTCTCAAGGGAGCGGCCGGGCAAGCGGTGCAGAACATGAACTTGATGTATGGATGGAAAGAAGAGGAAGGCTTGCAGTGAAAATCGTAGTCAAAATTGGAGGCGCAGCGCTCGAAGATAAATCCCGGTTGCGCAAGTGTGCCCGGGCGATTGTGGAGTTGGCGCAGGACGGCCATCAAGTCGCTGTTGTTCACGGCGGCGGCAGCGCGCTCACGCGAACGCTCAAACTGCTGGGCAAGCAGAGTGACTTCGTAAACGGCTTGCGCATCACGGACGCCGAAACTCGCGATGTCGCTCTCATGGTTTTGTCTGGCATCGTAAATAAGAGTCTGGTAGCGGCCATTGTGGCTGCGGGAAGTGCGGCGGTGGGTTTGTGCGGAGCAGACGGAATGGCTTTTCGCGCGCGCAAGAAGCGAACTTCCGGCTGCGATCTGGGATTTGTCGGAGAGATTTGCTACGCCGAGCCGCGCTGGATCGAGGCCATCTGGGGCGCTGGAGGAATTCCGGTTCTCTCTTCTGTGGCACTTGGCTCCGACGGCGAGTATTACAACATTAACGCGGACCAGATGGCGTCTGCATGCGCCGTCGCTTGCCATGCCGACACTCTAATTTTCCTTACCGATGTGGACGGAGTGAAGAACGCCGAGGGTGTGGTAATCCCCTGGCTGAACACGAAAGATGTAGCCGCTTTGGTCGGTGCCTCCGTGATTGGCGGTGGCATGCTGCCTAAGCTCGAGGCCTGCAGTGAGGCGCTGCACCGGGGCGTGGGCAGAGTACGGATTCTGCCAGCGGCGCAGGTGGAGATTCTGCCGCAGTTCTACTTCACCCGGCTGGCATGTGGGACGGAGGTGATTGGCGCATGAGTCTCGCCTCTGTGATTCGCGCTGAAGAACGGTTGCTGCTCCCGACCTATGACCGTCACAGGATCCTCTTCGAGAGAGGCCGCGGTGTGTACCTGTGGGATTCGCGCGGGAATCGCTATCTCGATTTCCTGAGTGGAATTGGGGTAAATGCTCTGGGGCACTCGCATCCTGCTATTCAGGCGACCTTGAAACGTCAGGCGGGACGGCTGATTCATGTTTCCAATCTGTTTTTTCATGAGTACCAGGCGAAACTCTCCCAGCGTTTGGCCAAACTTTCTGAACTGGACCGCGCTTTTTTCTGTAACAGCGGGACCGAGGCGTGGGAGGGCGCGCTGAAGCTTGCCCGGATTTATGCGCGCACCAGCAACACCAACGGACACAAACCGAAGTGGCGGATTCTTGCCCTCGACAATTCATTCCACGGAAGGACTTTTGGTTCGCTGGCCACCACCGGGCAGGCCAAATATCGCGATCCTTTCGTTCCGTTGCTGCCGGGAGTTGGCTTCGTACGATTCAACGATGTGGATGACTTGAAAAACCAGTTCGACGCGGGTGTGTGTGCGGTTTGCCTGGAAACGATTCAAGGCGAAGGAGGAATCTGGCCGGTTAGTCCAGAGTTCTTGCGGGCCGCACGAAAGTTGACCGAGAGTAACGACGCTTTGCTGATTCTTGACGAAATCCAATGTGGTTTGGGCCGGACCGGACATTATTTCGCATATCAGCATTACGGCGTTCGGCCCGACATCGTGACCATTGCGAAGCCACTCGCGGCGGGATTGCCGTTAGGAGCGATTCTGACGTCCAATCGCGTGGCCAAGAGTATGCACGCTGGCATGCACGGCTCGACCTTCGGGGGAGGGCCACTGGCCTGCGCGGTCGCAATCGAGTTTCTGAATGTATTGGACGAATTGATGGACAACGTGCGTGAAGTCGGGGCCTATTTCCGTGAGCAACTCGAACGACTGAAAGCCAGGCAGAGCTGCATCCGGGAGGTTCGTGGGATGGGCCTCATGCTGGGCGTGGAGTTGGAATCTGCCGACACCGCCAAGGCAGTAGTTTCGGCCCTGATGCAAAACAGAATTCTGATCAACCGCACCCATGAAACGGTGCTGCGCTTCTTGCCGCCATACATCATTCGTAAAAAGCAGGTGGACGAAGTGATCCGCGCACTCGATTCCGCTTTGACCGGCAATGCTTCGAAGACGCAATGGTCGCAAGCCAAGAACCGACAGACAAGGAGTCCAAATGAATAGTCAGCCATTGAACAGAACCTCCGTTATCCCTGCGCGGGTGCCCAATCCGTTTTGGGGGCCGGATCTAGTTTCAACTCGCGATCTGGGTCCGGAAGGCGTAGCAGCCGTGCTTCATCTGGCGGGAATTATGAAGGCGCGGCCGGGAGATTTTCGCAGCGCGCTTGCCGGCAAGCAGATGGCGATGTTCTTCGAAAAGCCGTCGCTGCGCACTCGCCTGACATTTGAAGCGGGGATGGCGAGCTTGGGCGGGACCACATTGTTTTGTCGACCAGACTCACGACCGACTCGACGCGCGCGAAAAGCTGAGTGACATCGCGCACAACCTCGAACGGTGGGTGGATGCCATCGTGCTGCGCACTTTCGCTCAGGGGACTATCGAAGGAATGGCCGAGCACGCTTCTGTTCCAGTCATTAATGCGCTGAGCGATCTGGAGCATCCTTGCCAGGCCTTGGCTGACTATTTCACTTTGCGAGAACGCTTCGGCAATCTCAAGAATATCCGTCTTGCTTACGTCGGCGATGGTAACAACGTCGCTCATTCACTTCTGCTCACGTGTGCCTGTCTCGGGTCCAAAATTCGCGTGGCCACTCCTGGGGGGTATGGCCCTAACGCGCAAATCCTCGCCGACGCCCGAGAGATTGCTGAACAAACTGGCGCTGTGATTGAGATATTTTCCGACCCGCGTGCGGCCGTTCAAGGGGTTGATGCGATCTACACCGACGCCTGGGCGAGCATGGGCCAGGAACACGAAGCTGAGAAACGCGCCAAGATTTTCCCGCCTTACCAGATGAATGAGGAATTGGTGGCGGGAGCGGCGCCGCACGCCGTCTTCATGCATTGCCTGCCTGCTCATCGGGGAGAAGAAATCACCGACGCTGTAATGGACTCGGAAAGATCGGTCGTCTTCGATCAAGCGGAGAGCCGTCTACACGTACAGAAAGCCATTTTGTATTTACTGCTGGGCGGCGAAACCCGCCTGCCATCGAGGAGCGCTCATGCCTGACAAAATCGTACTTGCCTATTCCGGCGGTTTGGATACGTCCATTATTATTCCGTGGCTGAAAGAAAACTATGCCTACGATGTGATTGCGATGGTGGGCGATGTTGGCCAGGGAGACGACATTGAGGCCGTCGTCGCAAAGGCCTATGCCACGGGAGCATCGCGAGTAGTGGTAGAAGACCTGCGCGAGGAATTTCTCACCGCGTACGTGTTCCCTGCCCTGAAGGCTGGTGCCGTGTACGAGCATAAATATTTGCTGGGCACATCACTGGCGCGGCCAGTGATCGCGAAACATCAGGTCGAAGTCGCCCTGCGAGAGGGAGCCACGGCGGTCGCCCATGGATGCACCGGCAAAGGCAACGATCAGGTGCGATTCGAATTGGCGTATCAGGCTCTTGCCCCCGAGCTTCGCGTAATTGCGCCGTGGCGCGAGTGGTCGCTCAAGTCTCGAGAAGACTGCCTCGACTATGCCGAGCAACACGGGATTCCTGTGGCCGCCAGCCGCGAGAAGATTCACAGCCGCGATCGGAACCTTTGGCACCTCAGCCATGAGGGTGGGGAGTTGGAAGACGCAGCGAACGCGCCGCTGGCTAGCACCTGGCAACTCACGCGTTCGCCGCAAGAGGCACCCGATCGCCCGGAACAAGTAAGCATCGGCTTCGTAAGCGGCGTTCCGGTTTCAGTCAATGAACTGGAGCTCGATCCGGTCTCGTTGGTCGAACTGCTAAACGAAATCGGCGCTCGCAACGCAATCGGACGCGTCGATCTGGTCGAAAACCGATTTGTGGGAATCAAATCGCGCGGTTGCTACGAAACGCCCGGCGGAACTTTGCTGGTCACAGCGCACCGCGAACTCGAAGCACTTTGCCTGGAGCGCGATGTCATGCACTTCAAGCAGCATGTCGGGCTGAAGTACGCGGAACTGGTCTACTTCGGATTTTGGTTCGCGCCCCTGCGCGAAGCGCTTGATGCCTTCGTCGAAACGACCCAACAAAGCGTGACCGGGTCGGTCACACTGTCCTTATATAAGGGCAACGTCTCGGTAGTGAGCCGGCAGTCCGAGCACTCGCTCTACCGCACCGACCTGTCGTCGTTCACCATGGGTGACAGTTACGACCAGAAGGACGCCGCCGGCTTCATTCGCATTCTTGGGCTCCCCTCCCGGTCGCGGGCGCAAGCGCACAAACAAACTGCCAGATCGGAGGTTGCGCAATGAAGATGTGGTCCGGCCGCTTTCGGCAGCCTTTAGATCCATCGTTTGAACGCTGGCAACGTTCGTTTGGCTTCGATCGGCGATTGTTGACGCACGAACTTGCCGCCAGCGCCGCCCATGCGCGCGCTTTGAAGGGCGCGGGCATTTTGGATTCAACCGAGTTGATCGCTGTTCTCCAAGGCCTGGAACGCATCGGCGAGCAGGCGGCCTCGGCTCCGGCGTTTCTCGAAGACGACGAGGCCGAAGACGTACATCACTTCGTCGAGAAACAACTCGTCTCACTGATAGGCGACACGGGATACAAGTTGCACAGTGGACGCAGCCGGAATGAGCAGATCGCGACTGATGTGCGTTTGTATGTTCGGGCAGCTATTGATCAAATTCGAGCCGATCTGGCGGCGTGGTGCGGCGCTCTTCTGGATCGCGCACAGCAATCGGGGAACGGAGCCATGCCTGCTTACACGCATTTGCAACGCGCGGAGCCGGTGCTGATCTCGCATTGGCTGCTGGCGTACGTCGAAATGTTTCTGCGTGATGCGGACAGGCTGGCGGATTGCCGGAACCGGATGAATGTTTGTCCCCTCGGTTCTGGCGCCGTTGCCGGTGCGACACTCCCCCTGGATCGTCGAACCATGGCTGCCGATCTCGATTTCTACGGCCCAACTGGCAACAGCATTGACGCTACCAGCGATCGCGATTTCGTTCTCGAATTTGTAAACGCGCTGTCGTTGCTCTTTCTGCACTTGAGCCGATGGGCGGAAGAGATGATTTTGTTTTCATCGCAAGAGTACG
The DNA here is from genome assembly GCA_963706465.1 of Terriglobales bacterium. Classification (GTDB taxonomy): domain Bacteria; phylum Acidobacteriota; class Terriglobia; order Terriglobales; family Acidobacteriaceae; genus JABDBE01. The sequence goes on along the minus strand of CAVPMC010000004.1, from coordinate 26,481 downwards.
GTTTTGTACGCTTACCTGAGGCATATTCCACGGGAAGCAGCGCCATGCCGCAAAAGAAGAATCCAGATTTATTGGAACTCACACGCGCCAAGTGCGCGCGGGTTATTGGAAGTTCAACTACTCTGCAGATTTGTTTGAAAGGCTTGCCTCTCTCCTATAACAAGGACTTGCAAGAGACCCAGGAACCGCTGTTCGATGCAGCCGATGCCGTGATCTCGCTGCTGCCCCTGGTTACGACCTGGATGAAAGCTGCGGAGTTCAATTACCAGCGGATGCAAGAGGCGGCACAGTCAGGATTCATGAACGCTTGGGCAGCAGCTACTTACCTGGTACAACGCGGAGTTCCGTCTCGCCTGGCACATGAACAGATCGGAAAAGCGGTCCAGATTTGCCTGGAGAAGCATTGCGAGCTTCAAGATTTGTCCCTGGAGGAGCTGCGCTTAGTAAACCCGAAATTCGACCAGGATTTTTACGCCTGCGTGAAGTTGGACTCGGTGTTAGCCATTCACGACGTTCCCGGCGGTACGGCTCCGGCACGCGTACGGCAAGCAATGGTCGATGCTCGAAAGAGGGTTGAGGCGATTCGGGAGGACGTCCATGCGCACGCGTAAAGCCATCCTGCCCGACGCGCAGCGGATCCATGCTCTCATCTCCGCCTACGCCGGCGACGGCACACTTCTGCCGCGAACCCTGGCGGAAATTTGCGAGAACGTGCGCGACTTCGTAGTCCTGGAGGACGGCGGTTTCATCATTGGGTGCGGCGCGCTGCATCTCTACGGCCCGCACCTGGCCGAAATCCGCTCCATTACAGTTGCGCCCTCGCAGCAAGGCAAAGGCGGTGGCGGACACTTGGTCAAGGCATTGCTGGCAGAGGCGAAAAAGCAGCGCGTCAGTTGCACTTGCCTCTTTACGCGCGCTCCCGACTTCTTCGCTCGCATGGGTTTTGCAACCGCGCGTCGTGAAGATCTTCCCGATAAGATCTACAAAGATTGCCACGTCTGCCCCCGATTTCATGCATGTGACGAAGTGGCGATGGTGCGGGGTGAGCTGCCCAAATTTGCGATTCTGCCGGAACCTCCCAATTGGCTGGTCAAGCTGCAGCTATGAACGAACGGCATCAATCTGCAGGCTGCGACCGCAAGGTTTTGCAAGCCTGCCTATTCGCGTTATCTTAGTGTCATGCAACTGCGTGGATGCGGTACCGCTCTCATAACTCCCTTTCGTCAGGACGGTTCCATTGACGAAGCGGCGTTGCGCAATCTGGTGGCGTGGCAGGTCGAGTCCGGAATCGATTTTCTGGTTCCCTGCGGCACAACCGGCGAAACCCCGACCTTGTCGCATGACGAGTGGCTGCGGGTGATCGACGTCACCATCGAGGTTGTGGCGGGACGCGTACCGGTAATGGCTGGCGCTACCTCAAACTCGACCCGTGATGCGGTCGAGAAAGCAAAGGAAGTGGCGGCGCGTCCAGGCGTCGATGCGATCCTGACCGCTTCGCCTTATTACAACAAGCCGACGCAGGAAGGGCAGTATCGCCATTTTCGGGCCATCGCCGAGGCCGTGGACAAGCCAATCATTCTCTACAACGTCCCGGGACGTACTGGCGCGAACATTGAGCCGGGGACGCTGGCACGGTTAGCGGAGGTCCCGAACATCGCCGGGGTGAAAGAAGCCAGCGGCAACATCACGCAGATTGCGGAAGTATGCACTGTCGTGCCGGAGACTTTTCTTGTCTTTTCTGGTGATGATGCCATCACATTGGCGGTCATAGGGCTGGGAGGCGTGGGCATCGTTTCCGTCGCTTCCAATGAAATCCCCCGCGAGATGGCGGATATGACGCGGGCGGCGCTGAACAACGATTGGGACGACCGCTCGGCGCATTCATCGCAAATACCTGGCTCTGATGCAGGCCAACTTCATCGAGTCCAATCCGATGCCGGTAAAGGCAGTGCTGGCGATGATGGGGAAAATCGAGGAGGTCTATCGCCTGCCCCTGCTACCCATGCGCCGCGATATGCGCTCGAAGTTGCAGAAGATCGCTAGCGAAGCGGGACTGATTGCCAAGCCCGCGGCGCCCGCCCGCCGACGCGGTCAATTTCTACATCTATGAAAACTGGCTGGCTGGTCCGCACAAGATCGTGCTGCACCGGTCCAGTTGCGGGCAGTGTAACCACGGCAAGGGGCGACCCGCAGGACATGACGCCAATCACGCGCGCTGGCACGGACCTTACGCCACCCTCACAGAAGCCCGCGAAGCGTCGCAAGGTATGGCTGGAGTGCTGATCCGCAGCGAGTGCAAGTGCATCTGAGCAATTTCGAAAATTAAGAATTGCCAAGTGACGATTTTCACTCTGAGCGTGACCGGGAAAACCGCATCGCCGAGATCGGCAAGCTGAAAATACCGTATACTTTTCTCCGCATGGAATCCCTCCAATCCGCGATCGAACGGCTGGCTTCTCTCGAAGTCGAGCAGTAATCCGGACGCGCGCCAAATCTTCATGGACTTTCGCGATGAACTGACCCAAGGCAAGATTCGTGCCGCGGAAAAGATTGATGGACAGTGGGTCGTCAATATCTGGGTGAAACAAGGCATTCTGCTGGGATTTCGATTGGGCGAACTCAGCAAGATGGGCGAAGACGTGAGCCTTTCCTTCGTGGACAAAGACACCTTCCCTGCCCGGCGATTTACGGTTCGGGACCGCGTGCGCATCGTGCCCGGAGGATCGTCGGTGCGCGACGGGTTCCTACGTGGCGCCATCCGTGATCTGCATGCCGCCGATGTTCATTAACGTCGGCGCCTACGTGGACGAAGGCACGATGGTGGACTCGCACGCGCTGGTCGGTTCCTGCGCGCAGATCGGCAAGCGTGTGCACTTGAGCGCAGCCGCGCAGATCGGCGGAGTGCTGGAACCGATCAATGCCGCTCCCGTTATCATCGAGGATGATGTGCTGGTGGGCGGCAACTGCGGCGTCTACGAAGGCACGCTGGTGCGAGCGCGGGCGGTGCTCGGGGCGGGAACGATTCTGACGCGCTCCACGCCGCTTGTATGACATCGTCCGCGGGCGAGGTGTATCGGGCTACAGACGATAAGCCACTCGAAGTGCCGGAGAATGCGGTGGTCGTGCCCGGGTCGCGAGCCGTGACAAAGGGTCTCGGCGGCGGAGTGGAATCTGTCGCTCTATACGCCGGTCATTGTGAAGTATCGGGATGAAAAGACCGACGAGAGAATCGAACTCGAGGAATTGCTGCGCTGACTCAAGATAGCCGCGCCGCAGGATTTGAAATTGCGGGGCAATGCCACATTCCTTCGCTGACGAACCTCCAGGTGCTTTTGCCGAAAATGCGCCTTGGCGCGATCACCCCAGGCCCGCACAAAATAGTAGTTAAGTCCGGCGCCGATGGCGGAACTGGCGATCGGAATCACGCGCCCCGCCCATTTCTCGACCGCTTCTTTGCTGGCCTGGGCTGCGATCCGCTGGATAACCTTGGGCACGAAGCGATTCACAACCTCTTTTTCCAGCACCTCGCGGCTGATGTCTACACCAGCGGCGCTGGCGGCGGCCATCCAGAGTTCGGCGGTTTCCTCATCGGTGTTGTATTCGAAACCGTATATCAGACTGAGCTTCTGGATTGTTCGCAGAGTAATACCGGCAAGAATACTGAGGTCTGGCAGCATGGTCAGAATTCCGCCCATGCCGAGTCCAGCGCCTTCGGCCGCAGCCAACTTCATTCCGCTGTGGATGACGCGGTTCGCCAACATCGTCCAGAAGGCTGACGTCAACGGAGTAAATGCCCTGAAAGCTGTTGATGGGCACTCCGTAAGCCGCCCGAAGTTGCAGGAGAAATTTGTTCGGATCAACCTTCACCGTCTCGTAAGCATGCTGGAAGCCGCGCCGCAAACCATTTTCGACCCGGCGCCGTATCCACGACTTGGCTTGTATTTCTTGCATCTGACTTGACGTTAACTCATAGGCGCGAGAGAAAGACCAGTTCTCCTTTCCCACTCCAGTTTCCCGGGTCAGTTCGATCTTCCCCAGCGCCTGTCCGACCATCCTTCGTGTGCTACGATCAATGGACACCTAAAATGCCAACTGGAAAACTGCATATTGTGCCCCTCGGCGGTCTGGGCGAGTTCGGAATGAACTGCATGGCCGTGCGCTGGGGCGACGACATCATCGTGATTGATGCCGGCCTGATGTTTCCCGAGGCCGAACTGCTCGGCGTCGACATCGTGGTTCCGGATATTTCTTATCTGATCGAGAACCGGCAGCGAGTTCGCGGCATCATTCTCACTCATGGTCATGAAGACCACATCGGCGGCTTTGCCGTGGATTCTTTCCGAGCTCAACGTGCCCGTGTGGGGCACCGAGTTCACGCTCGCGTACGTGGAAGACAAACTGGAAGAGCACGGCTTGCTGGACGATGCCGATCTCCATGAGATCCGCTCCGGTGAGCGTTTCAAGGTAGGGCCCTTTACCATTCATCCCATCCACGTTACGCATAGTCTTGTCGATTGCGTGGCGTTGGCCATTCATACGCCGTTGGGTGTGCTTATCCACACCGGCGATTTCAAGGTCGACCCCACTCCGACCGACAACAAGATGTTCGATCTGCACGCCTTCGCGGAATATGGCAAACAAGGCGTGCTCGCGCTGTTTCAGGATTCGACCAATGTCGAGCGCAAGGGATACACACCCAGCGAGCGGGCGGTGCGGCGCAAGTTTGACGAAGTTTTCGCCCACACCAAGCGGCGGCTGTTCATCTCCTGTTTTTCATCGTCCATTCATCGCATCAAGCTGGCTGTGGAATTGGCATGGCAGCACGGACGCAAGGTTGCATTTGTCGGACGCTCAATGACCAGTTCTTCCGAGATTGCCGAAGACCTCGGCTACATCGAAATACCGGAGGGGCTGCTGATTCATCCCGGGGAGATGAAGAATTATCCGCCCGAGAAGGTTTGCGTGATGATCAGCGGAACCCAGGGCGAGCCCATGTCAGCGCTTTCGCGTGCGGCTGTCGACAACCACAAGCACGCCAAGATCGAGAACGGCGACACGGTTGTACTTTCGTCACGAATCATTCCGGGAAACGAGAAGGCGATCTACCGCATGATCGATCATCTATTCCGGCGTCAGGCGTACGTGATTTACGAAGACGGATCGTTCCCACCTATCCATGTGAGCGGGCACGGAAGCCAGGAGGAACTCAAGCTCATCATCAACCTGGTGAAGCCGAAGTATTTTATTCCGATTCACGGCGAGTACCGGCAACTGAAGTTGCACGCGGAGATGGCAGGCGCGATGCACAGCTCCGTCGGCAGCGTGATGCTGATAGAGAGCGGCGATGTTCTCGAGTTCGACGAACTGGGCGCTCGCAAGGCGGGCCGCGTAAACGTGGGCCGCGTGTGCATCGATTCCGGTTCGCGAACCGACGTGGTCGAAGATTTGATCATCAAGGATCGTCGACACCTGAGCGAGGACGGCATTGTGTTGCCCATCATCGCGATCAACAAACTTTCGGGCCGGGTAGAGAGTTCGCCGGAAATCGTCACCCGAGGGTTTGCCCCGGGCGAAGACGGTTTTGTGGAAGGCGCGCGACAATTGGTAATGCAGACGCTTGAGCAGTCAAGCGCGGAAGAGAAGGCCGACTACGGCGTGATCAAAGAAAAAATCCGCGCGGACTTGAAGCGCTATATTTCCAAGCAAACGCAGAAGAGGCCGCTGATCATGCCCGTGATACTGGAAATCTGAGTCCCTACGCCAACGGGTTTGCCCAGCGCAAGCCGGGAAAACGGGCAAAGTCGCGGTCGGTAGTGTGGAGCACGCCGCCATATTCGATGGTCAACGCCGCAAGCTGTGCGTCGCTAATCGGCGCACCTGAAGCCTGTCCTTCTGGTGTTCACACTGCGGGCGAGTTTATCACTTCACGATCCGGCGCGAAAAGTTTCCTTCCGAACGGTGAGCTTCTCGATCAAATCCTCGCGCACTCGATAGCCTCGCCCGGGTGCATCGCTAATCTTGATCGTGCCTTGAGGCGTGACCTCGACTTCAGGTTCGATAATGTCCTCTTTCCAATAGCGTTTGGAGGCGGAAACATCTCCCGGCAGGCGAAAGTTAGGCAGCGTGGACAGCGCGATGTTGTGAGCGCGTCCCACACCCGACTCGAGCATGCCCCCGCACCAAACCGGAATGTTACGCGATGCGCAGACATCATGAACCTTGATCGCCTCGGAAAACCCGCCCACTCGCCCCACTTTGATATTGATGATGCGACACGCGCTCAAGTCCAGCGCCTTGGCCGCGTCGCGCGAGTGGCGAATGGATTCGTCAAGACAAATGGCGCTTCGAAGCTCTCTTTGCAAGCGGGAGTGAAAATAGATGTCGTCGTGCCACAACGGCTGCTCGATCATCAAAAGATTGAATTGGTCGAACTTTCGCAGATGTTCGAGTTGGTCCAGCGTGTAAGCTGAGTTGGCGTCGCAACTGAGCACGATCTCGGGCCAGCGTGAGCGAATGCGCTCCAGAACGTTTATATCCCAGCCCGGCTTCACCTTTACCTTGATGCGACGATATCCAGCGGCAAGTTCGGTCTGAATCTTTTCCAGCAGTTGCTCGATGGAATCCTGGATACCAATCGATACGCCACAGGAAATTTCCTGCAGCGAACCGCCCAGCAACTTCCACAGAGGAACTTGTTTCTCCTGTGCTTCCGCGTCCCACAGCGCGTTCTCTACTGCCGCCTTGGCCATTTCATGACCGCGAACCCTCGCCATGAGAGGCACACTCTCCCGGGCCGCCGAAAGCTTGCGGCCCAGCACCGCCGGCGCCAGATACTTTTTTATGGTGAGCCATGCGCTTTCCGTCCACTCGCTGCTGTAGAACGGGTCTTCGCCCGCCACGCATTCTCCCCAGCCGTCGATGCCATCGGAGTGCGCGGTGAGAAGAAGTATTTGGCGGCTGAAGGTGCGTTTAAAGCTAGTCTCGAAAAAGTGGACCAGCGGCATCTGAATTTCGCGGAGGGTGATGGCTTCAATCTTCATAGTCGTAAACCATTTGCAATCGAAAGCGAGCTTAGCTTGCCGGATACATCCACTTTTCCTTCCACCGGCCCAGCAAAAACTTGCCGCTTCCCTGCTGGTCGCGTTCATAGCCGAGCACCGCCAATCCCCCGGCGAATGCTTCTACAAATTGCTCTCGATTGCGATCTTGCACATCTTTGGCTTGACTTTGGGTCGTCAGTGAAGCCTTCCAATCGTAAACCTGAGCTGGAACCGAAATCGTAGTTAATGTTTCGAAGCGCGGTTTCTTCCCTGCTTGCAACAACGCCTGCACTCGCTGCGAGTTCAGCCACCACTCGGCTATCAGTCGGTCGGTGGGCAGACCGCCGTGCAATGGCGAAGAGGTAATTCCGTACTGGTTCACGGTATAGCGGCGAGCGATCGCACCCAGCTTTTCGATATTGAGATATGCATTCTTGATTTCCAGCGGATCGAACGTCCACTCGATCAACTCGAAGCCGCGAGCAAGCGCTTCCTCGCGTTGAAACAGCTTTATACGCCGGCCCAACCCTTCATTCTGATTCCGCTTGCGCACCGCCAGCATATGCGAATGCAAGTATGAATGCCCACCCCGGAAGCCTGGTATAGCGAGGCTGAAGCCCACCATTTCATTACCGGTAAACGCGCCGATTACCTGACCACCAACTTTCTCGGCGACAACGAACATTCGCAAGGGCACCAGGTCGGCATCGGAAAAATTCCAAACCTCTTTCTGTAGTGCGACGCAAGCCCGCATTTCATCGAGCTCATGGCATTTGCGAATGACGATGGAATCTGCGCTCACTCGGCGTTCCGCTCCTGTTGCTTGGCCCGCTGCCACAACGATTCCAACTCTTCCATGGACGCCTGGTCGGGGGTGCGTCCTGAAATTAGCAGCTGAGCTTCCATCCATTGAAAGCGGCGCTTGAACTTGCGGTTGGCTTTCTTGAGCGCTGACTCGGAATCAAGCGAAAGATACCGCGCGATGTTTACCAGCACAAAGAAGAGATCGCCCAATTCGTCTTCCAAGCGCAGGCGCAAGTCTTCGCTGATCTGCGGACGGCCGGCACCCGCGATGCCTCGCCCCACCGGCTGTGGGCCGGGGGCGGGGAATTTCTTGAGCTGTTCTTTTATTTCGCCCGTTTCCTCCAGAAGCTTTTCGAAGAGTCCCTCGATATTCGGCCAATCGAAGCCCACATGGGCTGCACGCGAACTGAGCTTGTGAGCCTCCAGGAGGGCCGGCATCGCGGAGGAGACTCCGGCCAGGACAGACTGAGGGCTAGGTTCGGTCGCCGCGGACTTTTCGCCACCAACTTCCAACCGCTTTTTCTTTTCCTCGGCTTTGAGTGCTTCCCAGTTGCGCAGCACCTCGGACGAGGTCTCCGCCTTCACATCTCCGAAAACATGAGGATGACGATCGACCAGCTTCTTGGAAAGGTGGTCGATCACGTCGTCAATCGAAAAAGTATTCTGCTCGCTTGCCATCTGGGCGTAGAACAGCACTTGCAGCAATAGGTCGCCGAGTTCGCCGGGCAACTCATCCCAATCGCGATTATCAATTGCTTCGAGGACTTCGTAGGTTTCTTCGAGGGTGTAGGGTTTGATGGAGTCGAAGGTCTGCTCGCGGTCCCAAGGGCATCCGCCGGGACCTCGCAGGCGAGCCATAATTGAAACCGCGCGTTCAAAACGCTCTCCGGTACTTGGCATAGGCGCAATCACTGTAAATGACGCGCCTGTGCACGGGCAATAAGCGTAAATCAAGCCGTCCCAGAGACCTCGTTCGAACGAGTTGGATTTCCGCTCCCGATTTGACCAAAACCAACGTTACTTTTCTATTGGGAGAAAATCGACGAAACTAGAAGCAGCAGGCGCCTGCTTCCAAACGCATGGATTCGCATCTAAATTCGCCCATGGTCTCGCGCGCTTCATTGGAGAATGCGCATTTCGATGTGTTAGTGATGGGCGGCGGAATTAACGGCGTCGCCATCGCTCGCGTATGCGCGCGCGCCGGACGACGCACGCTTCTGGTCGAGCAGCACGATTTTGCCGGCGGTACAACCAGCCGCTCCACTCGCATTATTCATGGCGGCCTTCGCTACCTCGAGCACGCGGACTTCGCCCAGGTGCGCGAGTCATTGCGGGAGCGGGAGTGGTTGCTTCAACGTTATCCGCATCTGGTCCATCCCTTGCAGTTTCTGCTGGCCCTGGATGGGAAGAGCCATCGCAGCGCTCTGGCTGTGCGCACGGGATTATGGCTCTATAGAAAAATGGGACACGCGCCCCTCGGTGTGGATGCAGGTCGTTCGGAGCAGGAAAAACTGGAGCGCTTGCTGGATCAAGGAAGGTGCTTTTCGGTTTTCAGCTTTGACGATGCCCAGTGCGAATTCCCCGAGCGCTTGGTTGCGCAGTGGCTGGTCGAGGCGACTCAGGCAGGCGCGGTGGCGCGCAACCATACCCGGGTTCTGGCGGTGAAAATTCACGATAGACGCGTTAAGGGTGCGCTTTTGCGGGATGACCTCAGCGGAAAAGAAGAACACATCGAAGCTACCTGGGTCATCAATGCGACTGGGCCCTGGGCGGACGGCATCTGCCAGGATTCCAGCATTCGCACCGATCAGCCCATGGTTGGCGGGGTACGCGGCTCGCATATCGTGTTGCCAAAGTTTGCCGGCGCGCCCGACGCGGCAGTGTACACGGAAGCCGTCGATGGGCGCCCCATCTTTGTGATCCCGTGGAACGAACAGCTGTTGGTCGGCACAACCGAGGTTCCAGACCAGGGCGACCCAGGACGAGTACAGCCTTCCGCGGACGAAGTTAATTATCTGCTGCGATCATTCCTGCGTTTGTTTCCGCAAGTAAAGATATCGCAAGACAACATTCAGTACGCGTTCGCTGGTGTGCGACCACTTCCCTATTCCCCGAAAAGAAATCCGTCAGCGGTGAGCCGGAAACACTATCTTCACGATCACACTGCGGACGGTGCGGCACAGATGATTTCCGTGATCGGAGGAAAGTTAACCACGGCGGGCAGCCTGGCGCGTGAATGTGCGGCGAAGATTGGCGTGATCGCGACGCCGCCGGCGATTGCGATTGCATCCGAAAACAGCGTTGGTTCCACGCTAGAGCAGTGGGCGGTTCAGGCCGCGAAAGCGGGCGGGATCACTGAAGCCGCTGCACGCAGCATTGTCGAATGGTATGGCAAGCGAGCTTTGGCTATTGCCGGGCAGGCGCGCGGTATTCAAGAAATGCGTGCTCCGCTGTGTGCGCATACACACCACATCGTGGCGGAGGCGGTCGAGGCATTCAACAACGAGTGCGCTGCCACGCTAGCGGATGTGCTGCTGCGCCGCGTACCAGTGGCTCTGGGTGCGTGCTGGTCGCCATCATGCAGCCGCGACGCCGCCACCCGCATTGCTGCCGTCATGAACTGGAGTGACGAGCACACGGCGCTGCAGTTGGAAGCGTTCGAAAGCGAACGAAATGGATTCCTTCGGAAGGCGTCTCAGGCATCCTTCCCACCGCTTTAACATTTGACTCGGGCGCTTTTGCTTGCCTTCGGTTTGCGGAACGTCTGCACCAGCAACTCGGTTTCATCGGAGATGATGCCGTCGACTCCCCACTCCGCAAGGCGGAGCATAGACTTCGGATCGTTCACCGTCCATGAAAGCAATTTACGTCCTGCACTGTGCACTTCCTGTACTAACTTCTGGTTGACCAGGGAAGCGTGCGGGATCACGTACTCGACGTTCAATTCGCGCCAGGCGGCTAGCTGTTTTCGCTGATCGCAGATGATTCCAGTTTGCACCTTCGCGCTGCGGGTCTTGAGTTCCATCACTACTTCCGGCAGGAAGGACGAAACCACATAGTCTTCTTCCACCCTGCATTCGCGTAAGGAGTTTAGGACTTTTGATTCCAGGCCTGGAACCTTGAGTTCGATATCGAGAAACGCCCGCTGACCATAGCGCCGCAGCACATCCTCGAGACTCGGAAGGTGAGGCAACTGATCGACAGTTGCCTGGGAAACGGTGATGCCTCCGGCGTCGGGGTCATGAGAAAGTAGCGCGGACCCGCAACTGGTTAAGCGCACATCAAATTCAAAACCATCGCAGCCGTGTTCCAACGCAAGATCAAAACACGCAGGGGTATTCTCCGGAACCGAAGCGACGGCACGAGCGCCACGATGACCGAGTAGAAGGGGGAGGTCGGACATCCCGGTGATTTTACCCTCGATTGTGCGCTGCGCTGCACACAAAAGTACATGTCATGGGAAAATCACAAAACTTTACATTGGACCATCCGGCCGCCATTCCTCCCTGGCTAGTCGAGATCGAAATCGCGAATGGGCTTCCCGGTGTCGGGAGATTCTTTGGCCTTCTTTACCGCTTCCTGAAACTTCTTTTCCAGGAGATCTCCGGCGTGCTTCTGCGCTTCTACCGATTGGCGGAAAATGGATTCTCGGCGGCTGTCCTGTTCTTTCATGGCCTTGGCAGCTGCCTCGAAATCATTGAACATCTTAGGCTTGACAGCGGCCGTATGGGCGATCACTCCCTTGGCCGTGGGATCGACTTTCAGCACCGCACTGCAGCACGGGCAGGTTATGTCGAACGCCGAGGGATCTTCCGCCATGCAGGAATGATAGCGCAAATCCCACCCTCTAATCGAGAAACTCAACGTGGCTGGATCTTGATGGGAAAAATGTGGAAAACCGAGAGCATTTCCCACCCGAGAAGAATTACGGACACGATTGTCACAGTGATCGCCAGGATTTCCCCGAGGTTAAGGCTACTTCGGCGAGGCTCGAACCGCCTCGCCACCAGGCCCAGAATGTTTAAAGTCGCGAAACCGAAAACCAGCACCCAGAGGATGTTGTAAACATTGTCCTTCTTGCTGGAAAACTGAAACGCGAAAAGCAGTAGAGATTGCAGGCCGATCAGGCTCGGCGCTAAGGTGCGCGAAGTAACCCGTGCGAGCGTAGAAGTAAGAGACGATACCATGGCTCAAAAGCTATGATATTACGCCAGCGCGAAAGCTGGGTTACTCTTCTGCGTCCCGCGACCCTGCTTTATAATAGAAAGATTCCGTACCCCTCCGAGGCCGCCAGAGTAGTGCAGGACGCTAATCCGGCATGGTGAGACTACAGGAGCCGGCGCGGCAGTCGCTTTACGGGTGTTCCCTTATCGATGTCCACAGAAACCATTGTTGTTCGCGGTGCGCGAGTTCACAACCTCAAGAACATAGATTTTGAGATCCCGCACAACTCCTTGACGGTGGTGACCGGCGTGTCGGGATCGGGCAAATCTTCGCTCGCCTTCGACACGATTTATGCGGAGGGTCAACGCAGGTATGTGGAATCGCTTTCCGCCTACGCCCGTCAGTTCCTGGAACGAATAGAAAAGCCAGACGCCGACGTTATCGATGGAATCGCCCCTGCCGTCGCCATCCGGCAGAAAAATACGACTCGCAATCCTCGGTCTACGGTCGGCACGGCGACCGAGATTTACGATTATCTGCGGCTCCTCTTCGCCCGCATCGGCCGCACCTATTGTCTGCAGTGCGGCAAAGAAGTCAAAAAAGATACGGTGGACGAAGTCGCGGGCGCGGTCCTCAGGCTCGGCGACGGCGTGCGGCTGAATGTATTGTTCCCGCTGCAACGGACCGTGCCGCCGGCTGCAAGCGCGCAGGAAGATCCAACCGCCAAAGCCAAGGGGAAAAGCAAAAACAAGGCTAAGCCGGGTGCCGACAATCTTCTGTCCGATCAACTCAAGAGCCGTCTGCTCGATCTCCGCACCCGCGGATTCAACCGCCTCTATCAGAATGGAGAGATTTTCGAGTTCTCAACCCCCGAATCCCTGCTCAACATTAACTTCGCCAAGCCAGTTTTTCTGCTCGTGGACCGCCTCGTAGTATCGGCGGATTCTCGCGCCAGAATTGTGGATGCGATCGAGATCAGTTATCGCGAATCTGGTGAGGTTATTTTCGAGACCGCGCCGCGCGAAGAACAAGAGCCTGAGCGTCTCCGTTTCTCCCAGCGCTTCGAATGCAAGGAATGCAACATTCGCTACGAGGAACCTGAGCCCCGATTGTTCTCTTTCAACAATCCATACGGAGCGTGCCCGCGTTGCCAGGGATTCGGGAACACCATTGACTTCGACTTAGACCTGGTAATTCCAGACCAATCCCTGACCCTGAATCAAGGCGCAATCGAGCCCTGGACCAAGCCCAAATACCGTGCGCTGTTGACCGACCTAAAGCGCTTTGCCCGCGAGAAGGACATTCCCCTGGATGTGCCATGGAGCGAACTGGACTCCGGAGCAGCAGCAGCTCATCATTGATGGCGAAGAACGATTTCTGGGAGTGCGCGGATTTTTCAATCATCTGGAGCGCAAGAAATACAAGCTGCATGTCCGCGTATTTCTAAGCCGCTATCGGGGATATTCGCTCTGCTCCGACTTGCAACGGGAGCCGGCTGCGGGTGGAGGCGCGTCAGGTAAAAATCAATGGCAGGAATATCTGCGACCTATGCCGCATGACAGTCGAAGCCGCCTCGAAGTTCTTCGAAGCGCTTGCGCTGACGGAGCAGGAAGCGGGCATCGCCGAGAGACTGCTGCTGGAGATTCGCGAACGCCTGCGCTTTCTGAACGAAGTGGGGCTGGAGTATCTGACTCTCGATCGGCTTGCGTCCACGCTTTCGGGCGGCGAAGCGCAACGCATTCAACTGGCGACTTCACTCGGGTCGCGCCTGGTGGGAACGCTTTACGTGCTCGACGAGCCGTCCATCGGGCTGCACAGCCGCGATACCCATCGTCTGATCAAGATCCTGCACAATCTGCGCGACCTGGGAAACACGATTCTCGTGGTCGAACACGATCCGCGATGTCATGCAGGCTTCCGACACGATTCTCGACCTCGGACCGGGCGCCGGGGAAAATGGCGGCAAGCTGATCGGTGCTGGAACCTACGACGAGATTCGAAAAATGCCGGGTTCGCTGACCGGGCGCTACCTCTCGAAAGAGCTGCAGATTCAAATACCGAACACTCGCCGCAAGCCGGGACCGCAGCAAATCAAGATTTATGGAGCTCGAGCCCACAACCTGAAGAAGATCGACCTGGAGATTCCCCTGCGAATGCTGGTGGCGATTACGGGCGTCTCCGGATCCGGAAAGTCCACTCTGCTGCACGACGTTGTGTACCAGGCTCTGTCAGCCGCGAAGAAGCAGCCCAACGGTACCTCGCGACTGCGTCTTTATGGGACGAAGTGGAAGGAGCGGAGTTCATCGACGAGGTTGTGCTGGTGGATCAATCGCCCATCGGGCGCACCCCGCGCTCGAACCCTGTGACCTACATCAAGGCATTCGACGGCATCCGTGATCTGTTTGCTTCTCTGCCCGAGGCGAAGAAACGCGGATTCACCGCCGGACATTTTTCCTTCAACATTCCTGGCGGACGCTGCGAGACTTGCCAGGGCGACGGAACCGTCACGGTGGAAATGCAGTTTCTGGCTGACGTGGAACTGATCTGCGAGGAATGCAAAGGTGCACGCTACAAACCGCAGGTACTGGAGGTTCGCTATCGCGGAAAGAATATTCACGAAGTCTCTGAACCTTACCGTCAAGGAAGCGCTGCAGTTTTTCGCCGACGCTCCCAAGATTGTGGAGAAGTTGCGCGTGCTGGAGGAAGTCGGTCTCGGCTATCTTGCGACTGGGGCAGTCGGCCACGACGCTTTCAGGCGGTGAGGCGCAGCGCATGAAACTGGCGGCGCACCTGCAGCCAGCCGCGCGCGAAGCCAGCCGTCCGCGAAATCCGACGGCCAACCGCGCCGCCGGCAACACATTCTCTACATTTTCGATGAGCCGACCACCGGCCTGCATTTTGACGACGTCAGCAAACTACTCTCCGCTTTCCGCCGTCTCATCGATGCCGGCGGCTCGATCCTCGTGATCGAGCACAACCTCGAAGTGATCAAGACCGCGGATTGGGTGATTGATCTCGGACCCGAAGGCGGCGAGCGTGGCGGCTATATTGTCGGCTCAGGTCCACCAGAAGCAATTGCGAAGCTGCCGAATTCGTACACGGGAAAGTTTCTGGCGCCTGTGTTGAACGGAAGTGGATCCTTGGGGAACGGCTCTCTGGCAATGGCGCACGGAATGGCGGCAAATAAGCCAATTTGGATTGCGCTGCTGCTTCTGGGGCCCTGCCTCAGCGGGAGCGCCTTCCGCTCAGATCCACCGGCCAAACTGTGCGTCATCGCAAAGTCGCGGAGCAGGATCCACCTTCTCCCCTGAGCTCGCCCAAGCCGAGAGCGCGATCGAGAAGCAAGACTACACCTCCGCGGAACCGCTGCTGAAAAAAGTCGTCGCTGCCGATCCCGCCAACTTTCAGGCCTGGTTTGATCTGGGATTTGTCTACAACGCGCTGGGCAAGAGCCCACGAATCCATCGCGGCCTATCGCAAATCAGTGGCTGCCAAGCCTGATGTGTTCGAGTCCAATCTGAATCTCGGACTGATGCTGGCGAAGACTGGCCGGCCGGATGCCGAGCAATTTCTGCGCGCCGCGACCACGCTGAAACCCACTGCCAACGTCGACGAAGGCCACGCGCGAGCCTGGTTATCTCTGGCTCACGTGCTTGAAAACAGCAAGCCCGACCAAGCCATCGAAGCCTATCAGCAAGCCTCTGCTCTTGAGCCGAAAGATCCTGAGCCTCACCTTTCAGCCGGTCTGCTGCTGGAGAAAGAAAATCGCTTTGCCGACGCGGAACAGGAATACAAACAAGCATTGGCCCTCGATCCCAATTCCAGCGACGCTCTGACGGGCTGGCCAATATCTACATGCGTGCGCAGCGCTTTGCCGAGGCCGATGACGATTTTGCGCAAGCTGATCGCAGCGCATCCGGATGATGTCTGCCGCCCACATGCAGCTCGGTCGCATCCTGGCTGGTCCTCGGAAAGAATGACGACGCGATCGCTGAACTTCAGGCAGCGCTGAAACTTGATCCCGCAGACTGCCGATGTGCAGACGTGATCTGGCAGATCTTTTACTGTCAGAGCAGGAAATACGATCAGGCAGAAGCGCTGTACCGTTCGCTGCTGACCGCACACCCGAAGAGATGCTCGAACTGCATCAGACCTGGGAGTAGCGTTTTTGAAGCAGCACAAGTTTCCCGAAGCCCAACAGGAACTGCTGACGGCCGTGCAAGCTCAAGCCCGACTTGGGCGAGGCGTACGGCGATCTGGCCATGGCGGCGGATGAGAACAAAAACTATGAACTGGCCATCAAGGCGCTCGACGCTGCGCGCCAAATTTCTGCCGGAAATTCCGGTCAGCTATTTTCTTCGCGCCACCGCCTACGATCACCTGCGCGACTACAAAATGGCGGCCGCAGAATTATCATCGCTTTCTTGAAGTCGCGAACGGAAAGTATCCTGATCAGGAGTGGCAGGCTCGGCATCGCCTGATCGCGATCGAGCCGAAAAAATGAAGCGCATGCGTTTCCGGACAACAATCGTTGCGGCTCTGTTGGCGTCACTCGCTCGCGCTCGCATCGCAAAGACGAAACTCTGCAGGAACTGATGGCCCGGGCAGATTCGGCGCGAATCGAGGATCGCCCAGCCTTTACATCGAAATCGCCGAACGCCAGCTCAAAGCGGCCGACCAGCTGTACACCGCCGGCAAGGTCGAGGAGGCCGGGCCGCGGTGCACGATGTGGTGACTTACTCCGAAAAAGCGCACGATGCTGCCATTCAATCCGGCAAGAAACTCAAGAACACGGAGATCGCTGTGCGGAAAATGGCAGCCAAACTGCGCGACATCAAACGCAGCCTTGACTTTCGAAGATCAGGCGCCCGTGCAAGCCGCCGTGATCGCCTGGAAAGCTTGCGCACTGAGCTGCTATCTCACATGTTCGGCAAGAGGACAAATGAACTTCGCTCGGGCAAGTTCGCGCGCTTGTTTCTATGCCGTATTGCTGCTTTCGACCGTGTGGGCGCAGCGTCACCCGATCCCCTTGACCCCGTTGAGAAATCGATCAGTTGCGCGATGCCGCCCAGGAACCCGACGTCCGGCTGAAGTTGTACGTTCAGTTTGCCCGCGCCCGGCTGGACGCTCGCTCGAACAAGTGCGCACCGATCCCAAAGTCACCGACCGGGCTCAAGCAAACTCACGACCGGCTGCAGGATTTTCTCGATGTCTACGACGAACTGAACGACAACATCGATACGTTTGCCGACCGGAAGGCGGATCTGCGCAAGGCCGTTAAAGGCGGTTATCGAAGCCGACACTGAATTTCAAGCCAAGCTGCGCGCGCTCAAAGAGCTCAGCCGACGCCAACAAAGACGAGGCCAGGCAGTACGAATTCCTGCTCACCAGACGTATTGGATACCGTCGACAGCAGCGTCCAGGACCATCGCCAATTGCTGAGCGAACAGGAAGAAGCAGTCAAGCACAAGAAGAAATAAGACTCGTGCCGAGCGGCGGAGCCTTGCTCGGTGTTTCTCACTCCTCGAGATTTCCCCATGCTACTCTAGCCGCAACGTGAGAGACCGCATTCTCCAATCTTCCAGGAAACCTATCGCGAACTGCGCCCGCGCGCGCCCATGCCCGAGCTTGCGGTCGAATTCTTCGCCTTCGCCAACGTCAACAACACCATCCGTCTGCGCGAAGGAAAGCTGCTTGGTGCGCCTTTCCGATCTGCTGGAAGGCGCGCCGGAACCGGTGTTGCGCGCGATCGCTCACATTCTGCTGGCCAAGATGTACCGCAAGCCCATCGAGCGCGCGCACGCCACCCGCTATCGTCGCTACGTTTCCAGCCACGACATCGCGCACGAAGGCTCACCTGGTGCGCCAGATGCGCGGCCGCAAGCGGATCGACAGTCGCCCAGGGCCGGACCTACGATCTGGAAGCAATCTTTGAAGACTTGAACCTGCGCTTCTTTCATGGCCTGCTGGCGCGCCCGCAGATGACCTGGAGCCGCGATCATGCCCGCAACCGTCTCGGCCATTACGATCCCGCCCACAACGCGATCGTGGTGAGCCGCATCTTCGACCATCCGCGAGTTCCCCGCTACGCGGTCGAGTACATCGTCTACCACGAGATGCTGCACCTGAAGCATCCGGTGAAGCTGCGCGGCAGCCGGCGTTGCGTGCACTCGGCGCGAGTTCCAGGCCGAAGAAAAGCTGTTTCCCCGACCTGGAGCAGGCGCAAGCGTTTCTTGAAACAGCTCTGACTAGCTCCAGCTGAGTCGACTGGTCATGCCAGATGCTGCCGCGTGATGCAAATCACATGCGCTTGTGATTCGGCGCGTTGACGTCCGCGGGCCGGAAGACTATCCTATTAATTGAAATTGAAATTCATTTTCAAAATCGAATGCAGGTGACTGATTTTTAGATGTTAGAGGCCTTCATCGTTACCCTGCGCGAAGGGGTCGAAGCCGCCCTGATCGTCGGCATTACCCTCGCCTATCTGGCCAAGATCAACCGCCCGGAGCTGCGCAAATCCGTCTATGCCGCCCTGATCTCGGCCTTTGTCGGCAGCATTGGCGTCGCCGATCTTGCTCTCCCGCACTGCAGTGGAATCAGGACATCTTCGAAGGCTGGGTCATGCTGGCGGCCGCCTTCTTCGTCGTCACCATGATCATCTTCATGATGAAGACCGGCCGCAAGCTGAAGGGCGAAATTGAAGGCAAAGTCGGACTGCTGGCGGGCGAAGACGCCTGGCTTCGGCCTGTTCCTCTTCGTCTTCCTGATGGTCCTGCGCGAAGGCGTGGAAACGGTTCTGATTCTCTCGCGCCGTCTCGCTGAACTCCACCGAACTGCTGAGCTTCCTGGGCACGCTGCTGGGTGTCATCGTCGCCATCCTGTTCGGCGTGATGTTCGTCAAGGGCAGCGTGCGCATCAACCTGCAGAAGTTCTTCCGCGTCACCACCGTGATTCTGTTCTTCGTGGCCGCGCAACTGATCATCTCCGGACTGCATGAGCTTTCGGAGAACGGCGTGCTTCCCTCCTCCAAGCAGGAGATGGCGATGATCGGCCCGATCGTGCGCAACGACGTGTTCTTTTTCGTCACCATCCTCGCGCTGGCCGCGCTTATGGTGCTGTTCGAGGTCAAGCGCCGCGCAGCCGGTGACTCTGCCCGACTCTCCGCGCGGAGCGCCGCAAAGCGCTCTGGAGCGCGCGCCGCGAGCGTCTGTGGATGGCTTCGGTGTATGCCAGTTCGTTCCTGTTCATCCTGCTGGTGACGGCGGAATTCATCTACGCCAAGAGCGTGAGCGCGCTCTCGCCGGCCACCGAGGTCACGTTCGTGAATGGGCAAGCTCAGCATTCCGCTGACGCAGGTTTCCGACGGCGATCTGCATCGCTTCTGCCGCGCAGGAGAATGGCGCCGACAGTGCGCTTCTGGCTCTATCAGAAGCCCGACGGCAAGATCGCCACCGTGTTTGACGCCTGCGAAATCTGCGGTGCGGTGGGCTTCTACAAAGGACCCGAACGGCGTGGTCTGCAAGAACTGCGCCGCGCCCATCAATCCGCAGTCGGTCGGCATGCCGGGCGGATGCAATCCCATTCCGCTGAAGGCGGCAGTCACCTCCGACGCGGTCATCATCTCAGGAGGCGGACGTCGCGGCCGGCAGCCGCATGTTCCAGCAATAGCCATGTTTGTCCGCCTCGTCTACGAATCGTTCCGCCGGCAGAAGCGGCGCAAGCTGCTGGCCGGAGTTGCCATCACGCTGGGTGTCGGCGTCGCCACCGCCATGATCGCCGTCGCCACCGACATCGGCGACAAGATCAACCGCGAACTGCGCACGCTACGGCGCCAACCTGGTCGTCACTCCGCAGGAAGACACGCTCGATCGTCGAAATCGGCGGCGTGAACCTGCAAGCCGCCCAGCGACGGCGCTTACCTGAACGAAGCCGACCTGCCGAAGATCAAGGGAATGTTCTGGCGAAACAACATTGTCGGCTTCTGCGCCCATGCTGCCGGTAACGTCAGTCGGCATGGCGTCAACGCGCAGAACGTCACCCTGCTCGGAACCTACTTCGCCAAGCAGCTGACGCTTCGGCAAAGACAGATTTCACGACCGGCGTGCGGATCACGCATCCGTGGTGGAAGGTGCAAGGCGCATGGCCGGACGACGATTCGTCGCGACGTGCTTGCTGGGCGAGCGCCTGGCCGCAAGGCTGCAGTCGCAAGCCAGGCGATGAGATCGATATCGCCGGGCAAGTCGCATCGCGTCGCCGGAATTCTCTCGACCGGCGGAGCGGAAGACGATCAGATCGTCGCTCCGCTGCGCGTTGGCGCAACAGATTCTCGGCAAGCCCGGCGCGGTGCGCCGCGTTTACGTCAGCGCGCTGACCAAGCCGGAAGACGCGCTCGCCCGTCGCGATCCGAAGACGCATGAGCCGCGAAATGTACGATCGCTGGTACTGCTCGCCGTACGTGCAGTCGATTGCCTACCAGTTGCAGGAAGCGATTCCGCATTCGCACGCCGAACAGATTCGCCAGGTCGCGCAGAACGAAGGCACCGTGCTCTCGCGCATCAAGGGACTGATGCTGCTGGTCACGCTGGCTGCGCTGTTCGCCTCCGCGCTGGCGGTTTCGGCTGCCATGGCGACGGCCATCTTTGAGCGCCGCAGCGAAGTTGGACTGATGAAGGCTCTGGGCGCCGGCAATGTTTCGGTCGCGGCGCTTGTTCTTCGCCGAAGCCACTGCTGCTGGCGTTGATCGGCGGCGTCGTCGGCTTTGCCGGCGGAGCGCTGCTGGCGCGTCAGATCGGCCGCTCCATCTTCGATTCTCAAATTACCATTCAGCCGGTGCTCTTCCCCGTGATTCTGGCGATCGCCGTGATCGTGACCTTCGCCGGCAGCGCCGCGGCGATTCGCCGCGCGGTGAAGTTCGATCCCGTCTATGCGCTGCGAGGTGAAGCATGAGCTGCCATCGCGCACTCGCGCAACTGTGGTCGAACCGCCGGCCGCAGGCGCCGCACACCTCCATGTTTCTGCGCATGCTGATGCGCGCCGCCGTGCTTCGCCGAGGACGTGCCGCCTCCGCCCTGCTGGCCATGGTCGTCGCCGCCGCCGTCGCCACCGCCATGCTGAATCTGTACGTCGATGTGCAAGCCAAGCTGCGCAAGGAATTTCGCAACTACGGCGCGAACGTGGTGGTCGTCGGCAAGAGATGGCCAGACGCTTCCCGCCGAACGCTCTGCGAAAGTCGAGTCCACGCTCGGCGGGACGCGGCCTGGCAGTTCCCTTCGCCTACGTCGTCGCGCGCACCGCGGACGGACAATCCGTAGTTGTTGCCGGAACCGACTTCGAGCAGGTGCGCAAGCTCGATCAGCTGGTGGTCGGTGACCGCGTGGCCCAATCGCGTCGCAGGAGGCGCTGGTCGGCATGCGCGCCGCCGCGGTCGTCAGCCCGCAAGGCAAGCCGTTCGATCTGAGCTTTCCAGGGACGCACGATTCACCTCAATCCCGCCGGCACTCTGCAGACAGGTGCCGCCGAAGACAGCCGCGTCTATCTCTCGCTAAGCGATTTCGAAAACTGGACCGGCGTTCAGCCTTCCACCATTGAAATTGCCGCCTCCGGGTCATCCGGAGGAAGTCAACGCGCTGATCCAGAAGCTGGCGCAGGCGCTTCCCGTGCGCGAGGTTCGGCCGGTCCGGCAGATCATGGAAGGCGAAGCGCGCGTGCTGGGCAAGACCCGCGCCACGCTTGCTGGCCGCGGCCATCCTGATTATTCTGACCGCCGCTCTGTGCGTGCTGGCCACGCTGATCGGATGGGTCTTTGACCGGCGCCGCGACTTCGCCATCATGAAAGCGCTGGGCGCCTCCGAACGGCTTGATCAGCGGATTCTTTGCCGCCGAAGCCGCCGCGCTGGGCGCCGTCGGAGCGGTCGCTCGGATTCGTCATCGGCGTCGGCGTCGCCGCCTGGATCGGCCGGGTAAACTTCCATGCGCCGGTGGTTCCGCGCTTCAGCGTCTTGCCATGCGATCTTCGCCGGCAGCGTGGCCGTGGCGCTGCTGTCTCCGCGATGCTGCCGATTTCGTCTGCTGCGGCGGGTGCAACCCGCTATGATTCTTGAGAGGGGAGTGAGATGATCAAGCTCAAAAATGTCAGCCGGCTCTATCCCGCCAAGGCTGAAGCGAATGGCGGCGTCATCCGCGCGCTCGACGATTTCTCCCTGACCGTCGATCCCGGCGAATGGGTCGCGATCATGGGCCCGTCCGGCTCCGGCAAATCCACGCTGGTGAATCTGATTGGCTGCCTCGATCGTCCCACATCCGGCGAGATCTGGCTCGACGGCGAGAACGTCGCCAACATTTCCGCCGCCGAACTGAACCGCGTGCGCGCGGAAAAAATCGGCTTCGTCTTCCAGCAGTTCCACCTGATCCCCTATCTCACCGCGGTCGAAAACGTCATGCTGGCGCAGTACTTCCACAGCATGACCGACGAGCAGGAAGCGCTCGAAGCGCTGGAGCGCGTCGGACTGAAAGAGCGCGCCCATCATCTGCCCTCGCAGCTTTCCGGCGGCGAGCAGCAGCGCGTCTGCATCGCGCGCGCCCTGATCAACGATCCCAAGATCGTTCTGGCCGACGAGCCTACCGGCAACCTCGACGCGGTGAACGAAGAAATCGTCCTGCGCCTGCTGCGCGAACTGCACCAGCAGGGACGCACCATCGTGATGGTCACGCACGATCCGGTGGTTGCGCGCCTGGCCGACCGCCGCATCGAACTGCATCACGGCAAGATCGCCGCCCAGGAAGTCTTCGCCATGGCCGACGAAGAGCAGTTCGACGAAGTGCTCGAAGAACTGTGGGCGCTCGAAGAGCACGGCGAGATCGCCGAAATCGGACGCATGGAAGTGCACGGCGCGCTGCCGGTCAGCATCGCGGTCGAAAAAATGGTCGAGCTGGGCTTGGTCACCACCGAGCCGCATCCGCCCGAGCCTCACGATCACAAGCCGTTCGTGAATCCCTGCCACGACGCCCTGAAGCCGGCCGGAGTCTCGATCGGCGATGGCAGCACTGATCGTCGAACTCACGCCGCGCGGACGCCAGCGCGCGGCCGACATCATTCGCCGTCATCGCCTGGCCGAGCGCCTCTTCACCGACAGCCTCGCCCTGGACAGCGAAACCGAAATCGAACAGCAGGCCTGCAAGTTCGAGCACATTCTGTCGCCCGAAGCCACCGACAAGATCTGCACCTTCCTGGGACATCCGCGCACCTGCCCGCATGGCGCGCCGATCCCTCCGGGCCCATGCTGCGGCAGAAGTGCACACCTTGCGAACATTTCTCGGCCAGCTCCGAACGGCCCGCGTGAGCCTTTCCAAATGCCCCGCAGACCTTCATCGGCGTTTTTGATTCCGGCTTTGGCGGCCTGACCGTCCTCAAGGCCTTGCTTCACCTCATCCCCGACGCCGACTATCTTTACTTTGGCGATACCGCCCGCTTGCCCTACGGCTCGAAATCGGTCGAGACCGTTGCCCGATACGCGACCAGTGCAGCGCAGTATCTCGAACAGCATGGCGCTGACATGCTGGTCATCGCCTGCAATACCGCCACGGCTCTGGCCCTCGACAACATCACCCACGCAGCCAGCGTTCCGGTGGTCGGCGTGATCGAGCCAGGAGCCGAGCGCGCCGCCCGGGAGAGCAGCAACCAGAAAGTTGTGGTGATCGGTACCGAAGCCACCGTCAGCAGCCATGCTTATCTCAAAGCTCTGGAAGCGCGAGGTATTCAAGCCCGCGAAAAGGCTTGTCCCTTGCTGGTTCCGCTGGTCGAGGAAGGCTGGATCGATCACCCAGTAACCGAACAGGTGGCCAGCATCTATCTGAACGAGGCCTTCAGCGATGAATTCAAATCAGCCGACGTGCTCCTGCTCGGTTGCACCCACTATCCGCTCATCAAACCAGTTCTGCGTCGCGTCGCTCCCGCGCATGTCAAGATCGTCGACTCCGCCGACTCCACGGCCGATGCCGTCGTCCAACGGCTGCGCCGCGCTCCGCTGCCCTCCGCCACCGAGGCCGAGCGCCGCCGCTCGCCCCGCCTGAATTGTTTCGCTACCGATTCCGCGGAAAAGTTCCGCCGCCTCGGTGCACAGTTTCTCGGGCACCCCATCGACGATGTGCGGCACGTGGATTTGCCCGAGTAGTCTTAGTGTTCAGTTTTCCAAGTTTGCAAGCAAGACCCGGATGGACAGCCGTGCCCGCTCGAAATTAATCTGACCTCTACCCATGCATCCACTCGACAATCCAATCTGGCAAGCCCTTACCACCACTCAGTCGCACTTCGCCGAAGTGTGCCACGGAGCACGAAAGTTTCCTCACGAAGTCAGCGTGCTCGCCGGTTTCTCCGAGCCGACAGCCGAGCACTACCACGCCCTCACCACTCTGGTGAAACCCGACGAACGTGTTGGCCTCTTTCTGCAGCGGGCCCCAGACCCGCCCGCTTCGTGGACCATCTTTAGCGCCGGCCCACTGCTCCAAATGTCTTGTGAAGAGCCCAGTTCTTCTTCCCCCAGGCGCCACCCTCATGAAGTCGTGCCGGAATTCCTTCGACTCGGTCTGTCTGACGTTCCGGAAATGCTGTCTCTAACCAAGCTCACCAAGCCCGGACCCTTCGGCGCCCGCACTCACGAAATGGGAGACTATTTTGGCATCCGCAGCGAGGGATCATTGGCGGCGATGGCTGGCCAGCGGTTGCGGCTGCCCGGCTACACCGAGATCAGCGCCGTCTGCTCCCATCCCGACCACCTCGGCCACGGCTATGCCAGCGCGCTGATCGCCTTCCTCGTGGACCGCATTTTCGCCCGTGGAGACCGGCCCTTCCTGCACGTGCTTCCTGAAAACACCCGTGCAATTCAGGTGTACGAGCGTCTCGGATTCACCCGGCGCGCAATGCTGCATTTCGCGGTCCTCCGCCCTCAGGCTCAGTAGAATTCACTGACACGCCCCCAAAACAAAAGCGGCCGCGATTTCTCGCAGCCGCTTCGCTCGCAACCAAAGTGAACTCAGTACAACCGGAACGTTACTTCCACATTGATCTGCACTGCGACTGGCTTGCCGTCCTTCATCGCAGGCTCGAACTTCCACGTCTTCACCGCTTCCATCGCCTTCTCATCCAGCCCAAGACCAAGTGTGCGAGCTACGCGAATATCGCGCGCCCGGCCATCTGGTCCGACGATCAACCACAGTACGCACGTGCCCTGATACTTTGCCTTGCGCGCTTCCTCCGAGTACTCCGGATCAGGCGCGTAAATTGCCTTCGGCGCGGATACTCCGCCACCTACCTTGAATGCTCCGCCGCCAATTCCACCGCCGTGGCCAGGGCCCACTCCGGGTCCTTCGCCAGAACCCACTCCGCCGCCATTGCCCGAACCAATTCCACCGCCCGAACCGGTACCATTCGAGGGCGGACCAGAGGGCAGGTGCGACATCGGATCGCCTAGGTTCGGCAGATTATTCGACGCCAATTTGATTTGCGGAGGAACTACCACGGTCGGTTCGACCGCCAATTTCGGATGATCATTGCGCACCACCATCATCGGCGGTGTGATCTGCTCCATTGCCAACTTCGGAAGCTTTCCCTTGGGTGCCTGAAACTTATCGCGATCGCCGCCACCACCACCACCGCCCACCTGTGTTTTCGAAGGCGGCAAAGGAGGAGTATCCTCCAGCGGCGCCACCAGCGCAATCACCTCGTGCGGTTTCGTGATCTGCTGTACTACACGCCGGCCCAGGATGGTTCCTCCGATGATCAACACCACCGCCAGAAGGTGCACCACCGTCGAACCCAGCACGCCGTTCTTCTTGTAGTCGTAGAATCCCCAGATGTCCTTAACCGGAATCGGCTTGGACGTCAGCACCAGAGGTGGCTGCTTTTTCGGAAAGAAAAAGTCTTTGAAATTCTGACCCAGCGACTGCCATAGCGGCTGATCCAAGTCGCTCTTGGACATCAGCAGATTCAATTGCGGTTCGCTTCCCCGTATGGGCTGAAATTCGTTAGTTGCCATATTTGACCCGACTTCCTGGTGTTGCGGCTAAAATCCCGAAAGTTATCGTTCACCGAACTTGATGAACCTGGGAGCCACTAAGTTGCACGCCCAGCCCCATTAACTCCCTTGAGACCGCCCCGTCACATCCCCTGCCATCAGGAACTGGAACTTCCATCAACGCACAATTAGATGCGTAGCCGCAGGAAAGCGTCTGCTATAAAATTGTACACGTTTTCAATCTCTTTTCCACAGTGCTTTCCCGGTTCCCTCCACGAAGGTGCCGTGGCCGGATGGACGTTCGTCCCGGCACTCCCTATAATGAAACAAATCAGCCATTTGGGAGTAAAACACCGAGTGCAGTTCGAACTTCAATCCACCCCCACCCTGCCCACCTCCAGCCTTCCCAGAAGAGGCCTCGCGGCCCCCCATCTGCCGCATCGCAAACTCCCTGCCTGGGGAAG
>CAVPMC010000003.1:0-443472 GCA_963706465.1 Terriglobales bacterium | reverse complement strand
TACCAGCCTTTTGATTCTTGCTCAAGCGATGTCGTAGCGTTCAGCAGTGCACGCTCCACAATAGGATGATTGCGAACCGCGATCAAAGGCGTAGTGTTGAAGTAGAAAATCCAACTTAACTGGTTTGCCCCGGGATTGACGAAAACTGAGGGCGGAACCATCTGAGCTGTCGCAATGTCGTAGCAGAAAGGTTGAAGCTTCAATCGCCCATCTGTAAAGAGGTGATCGATTGTCGTTCCGTGATAGACATCGTCAGCGTCAACATAAAATCCTCCCTCCACGAAGATGTAGGAGTAACGGAAGTAGTCTGACTTCATTGAAGGGTGATAGCACTTGTCAAAGGCTTTCTCATATCTCGAACCCAAGTGGATCCGGATAAATTCCCTCGCAGAACTCTCGTCGAAAACCTGAAGCTCGAATCCGAACCGTTCGAGTTTCTTCCACGACTCCATGCACTCCCTAACATCCTCGGGCAATCGACCAAGATCGTCCCAAAACTGCACTATACGTCTGGGAGGTGGGGCTAGGTGCCCCGCGGGCACCCGGGCGCTCATTGGGACGTTGGACTAGCTCTCGGACGAAGTTGGAGCGATCACGATGGTCGTTTTCGAGAGGATCTTCTTCACAGAGCTCGTGCACAATCATGTGGTCTTATATTGTATCTTCTCATCAAAGAGCAGTGCGAAGATGGCCTGCGCGATGTCTTGTACCAGCGAGATTGTTAATGTAGCGCAACGTTGAAGAGCCGAGTGTTCCAGTACCATTGAGGCGGCGACTCTCTCAATCACTCAAAACCCCCGACTTGAACGCCCCACGGAAGCCCGTTCGTTGTCACCCTTGTAGTCGGGAACGGGAGAGGGGGTCACTTTCGCCGTCGCCCTACATACACCCCTTGGCCGTTTGACGGGTGTATGTAGGGCGACGGCAAAATGCTCCCTCCCTGCTTCCGAGCTACGCCATGTCTCGAAAAGACGATGAAGCTGAGATCAAGGAGCTTGGATTTTTAAGCGTATACTAGGCATCCGAGGGGGAGAAATGAGAAGGTATGGCAACCGCTCCGCAGATTCCATCCGAAGTGTACGGCATTTTCTCTGGCCCAATTGATCAGGCTGGATCGCAAAGACTCATCAACAGCCTCACAACTGCATCTGCCAATAACGTTAAGAACGTTCATTTAATGTTTCAATCGCAGGGAGGCGGCATCGGAGAAGGAATCTGTCTCCATAATCTCTTCCAGACCCTTCCCTTTGAGTTAACTCTGTACAATAGTGGCTCAGTGGCCTCTATTGCTGTAGTCGCTTATCTGGGTGCCAAGCAAAGAAAGGTTAGCGCATACGCATCCTTCATGATTCATCGAACTCAGACGACTACGACTGCTGCAAATACACAGACTGTTAAGGCCTTCGCATAGAGTGCTGTTTTGTTCGACAAGAACACCTGAAGCCATTCTGAGGAACATATCGACATGCCCGATGAGAAGTGGGCGCACTTCGACCACAATGATCTTTGGTTTTCCGCCGAAAGAAGCTGTTGCCTATGGGATTGCCGATGGCATAGCACAATTTTCGCCACCAACCGGAATGGCTCTACACCCTTTAATATATTCTTCTCACATCCTATAAATTTGAAAACGTTCGCGGCCCGTCCGTCAAGCCGCGTTCTCAGATCGTGCCATTTCGTTCGCATAGTCGAACAGTTGCGAAAGCTCTATGCGCTTGCCTTTCGCCCACCACGAGTCTCTCTCATCCACCAAGAAGTGGCCGCCTTTGCCGATCCTGCGAAACAAGTAGAAACTATGGACCCCGGTGTTCTCTTTGTTAAACCTGCATAGCAGACTGAGGTAATCGCGTTCACTAGGAGCCGGAATTATGTTCCAGCCAAGTCCGCCTCCTCGCGTTCGGTCGCTCCGACACATCAGGAGCGAAATGGTCAGAGATTTGTCCAAATGGACCATTAGTCGTTGCCTCCAGAGACAAAAGAACTGGACCCTTTGAGGGAACAGTTCGGCAATATTCGATAGGACCTGAGCACGAAGCCTTCCATGTAATAGCTCTGCTTTCAGTCTATCGCGAAATGGCCCGCAGGCGGGTCATATCCAACTCGCCTGTACATCTCGCGAAAGCGACCGAAGCGATGAAAACACGTCGAGAGTGTCGGGGCGTTCCGGGCATTCTTGATGATTCTCTCGGTCAATTCCCCTTTGCGGCGAAACAAGCGTCGTAGGGAATCCAAGACTTCTTCGTCTGTTTTCTTCGCCAAACGTTTCTTCAAAGCGACTTGGACTCGTTCAAAAGTGTCTGGGTCGATAACTGGCGGGAAGGCATCTGGCGTCACTATCCATTCCTCCCGAGGGAGGTTCGTCGCGCGGCTGTGGAGTTTGCAAGTCATCCGATTCCAAGTATTGACTCCTGCATATTTTGGGTTTCTAAGAGTCCTTCCAACCGCAGCACTCGTCCATTGCCTGCCCCCAAGAAACGGCATGCCGTGGCGACCGAGTCTACGTGCAATCTCGCTCATGGTGAGGTTAGTTAGGGCCATCGCATAGATAGCCCGAACGCATTCAACTTCTTTTTTGGGGCCGGGAACCAAAATTGTATGATCGGCGGGGTCCTTGCGTTGACCTGTATCCAACCGTCGATTGAGTTTGGGATTGTTAGAAACGAGCAATCGTCGAAGGCCGTAGCCGGGAGTGCCGCCCATCCTAAAACCAAGTTGCGCCAATCTTTTCTGTGCTCCGAATACCTTGACGCCCAATTCGCGACTGTACTCTGCCGCCATCACTCGTTTCAGAGATTTGAAGATCGAATTAGGCAGTGTTCCGTCGTTTTCAAACAGTTCGGCACAGTAGTGAACGGGAATGCCTGCGTTCTTGCATATAAACTCGTAGTGGGCGGCTTCGTCGGAATCTTGAAATCGTCCCCATCTACTCACGTCGTAGACCAGAATCGCCCGGAAGATAGCATTTCCACTCAAGACATCGGCCAAAAGCTCTTTAAGACCAGCTCGCGATTTGAGCACCACGCCGCTCCTGCCAGCGTCGGTGTAGGTCTTCATTACGGCAAATCCATGTTGTAGCGCATATTGCTGGATCGCGCCTTTTGATTCTCGATTGAATACTGCTGAAAGTCGGTAGACATCCTGACATACTGGGCTGCGAGGATTGACATTTGGGCCCTCCCACCGTGCCGCCTTAGAGACTCGGTTAGCAGTAGACGCCGATCATACTCCCTAAAACGGATGCACCCTCTTGCCGATTTATCAATTGTCGCGGCGGACTGCATCCACATGGGCTACGACCGCACAGAACGCACTCAAATCACTCAGCGGCTCCCCACGATTCAGCCATACGTCGCCCAGAGATATGTCGATGCAACGATCAATGTTGGGAAGAATATGGAAATCAAGGAATGAGTCGTCGTCCTTCCCCCAGCCTCGCGAGCAGACGTCACAAACCCGTGTTCGTGCAGGACCGGATCAACCCGCCATCGCACGGCTCTTCCAAATTCGCACTGACCGGGCAACAAGCACCGAGACAATCGACCCGTTGCCCACTTGCAATCGGCTTCGCCATCTTCCTCCGCGACGAACAACCGACACATCGTTGGGAAGCATCGCCGCGATCTGCGAGATAAGATCCTCGCGCAAGGCCTGCGTCCTACGGCGAAGATCAATAGGTCCGAACTGATCGGCACGGCCATAGCCTATTAGTTCATAAGCTCTGCGCAGACTTCCGAAGCGGTGTCGGTAGGTGGACGGGGATGGGACATCCTTGGAGTTCTTGATTATATTCAGAGACAGTCTTCCTTTTGTTGCCAGCAGAGTTCGAACCATCCAGCAGGGCCTCATCCGACTTGTTGATCGTCCGGTTCTGCAAGATTCTCTGCGCTTCGAAAATGTCGCGTGATCGACGATTGGTTGGAAGGCACCAGGTGTGAGAACCCATGCCGATTTTGGAAGCCTCACCATCGGCGTATAGAGTTTGGAGGAGGTTCGACCGAAGACGTGACACCCAGCATACTTCGGATGGGTAAGTACCTTATAAACGGCTGCGTAGTCCCATATGGAATCACCGACGTAAGCGATATCTTGTTGTTCAGTTCGCAAGCAATGGCATGGACGGACAGCTTCGCAGATGAGCATCCGATATATATCCCGGACGCACTGCACTTCGTGGGCGGGACCAGGAACCAGGATCACTCGATCCGTTGTAATGCTTTTTCGTTCACCGCTTTGGAGATGATGTTTTGGTCGCCGATTTGAAGAGATGAGCAATCGCCGCAAGCCGTAACCCGGCATACCTCCCTTGCTTGAATCCGAGATGCGCAAGCCGCTTCTGGCCTGCTAGCACCTTGACGCCTAATTCGCGGCTGAACTCCGCTGCCATGGTTCTTTTCAGCGTCTTCATGATGAGACTGGGAAGGCTACCATCGTTCGCGAAGGTCTCGGCGCAGTAATGGACGGGCACGCCCGCCGACTTGCACAGGAACTCGTAATGCGCGGACTCGTCTGTGTCTTGAAAACGTCCCCAGCGGCTGACATCGTAAACAAGGATTACCCGATAGGCTGGAGTTCCGTACGACATCCTGCAGCAAGTTGCCGAAGCCCCGTTCTGCGCAGAACAAGGCCGCTCTTTGCAGCATCTGAATAAGTTTGGACGATCTCGAAACCTTGGGACTCCGCGTACCTATGGATTGCCGTTGACTGGTTTTCGAAAGAATACTGCTGATGTTCGGTGGACATGCGAAGATATTGAGCAGCGGGAACAAGCAAACCGTGGGTCATTGTGTGCTCCTCCGAGGTCACATCGGCTGATTCTGGAAGAACTTTAATTGCCGATATTCCGGCAGCCGCGCCGAAAATTTCGGCACGCTCGGCACGTATGAACTCGTGAAATGTTTGAGCTTGGCTGCGGCAACTAGCTTGCTTGGCGTTTCTCGGGCGGACGCGCTACTGGCTGTGCCTCGGGATGTCTGATTGATGCTGCATTCTTAGGGGGCGTATTGCTGCGTCCGCCACAGGCGCTTATTGAGGGGGAAATGTGTGTGTGATGACAAGCTAGATGCCCTACTGGCTGAGCTACAAGCAATCGAATTGTGGGATCGAACGGGAGAAAAGCTGAAGCCCGCCCCCGAGGGCGAAATTGAGGCACGACGGTTAAGACGCCTTGAGATCATTCGTGAGATCGACGCCATACTAGGACGGCAGATCGAGGTTCTGAGGTATTGCTCCCGGTAACTCCCGTAGGGCTCGCAGTCACGATCTAGCTTGACCGAGGGATGGTTGTGGAGTATCAAGACTACTGTTGCAGAAGGCTGAGGGGGCTTCTGCAAGCCAAGGAGATTGCCCCCTTGTCCAAACCCTACCGAGAGCCTGCGGAAGAGCCCACTGGTATCCCCAGACCGGACGATGCTCTGCGCGAAGCCCGCAGAGATTTGAGGTTCAGGCTGGACGTTGACGTGGAAATTGATTCTCCCTCAAAGGGTTCTGTTTCGGGCCAAAGCTTGGACTTAAGCGACCACGGACTCTCAGCCACGATGCCTGTTGAACTCCCGGTTGGGGAAGTCGTACAACTAAACTTCCAGTTGCGTCTTGGGCGTGTGGCAGTCTTCGCCAGGATGCGAAACAGGAATGGATATCGTCACGGCTTTGAATTTGTCGAGCCCAATCCCGCACAGCACCTAATCCGCGAAAACTGCTGCCTGCTTGAGAGGATTCTTCCTGATGCCAAAAACAGCACTAAGACTACGGATTGAAGTTGGCAAGTTAATGCTTATGTCGGTACCTGTTAAGCCAGCGTACAAATTCATCGTAAGAATTGCGTTTGACAGGTAATCCACGAACTAGTTTCCTAATAAAGTTCTTGCGATCAAACCCGCTCTCGCGAGCGCATTTGTTGATGCCAATCTTCCCGATATCTGCCTTAACTTCTTTGGTTGCGACAACTTTGGTCGCTCTCCCGTACTCCGTAGTCTTGAATTCCAGTACGCTGAGGTCGTCGCCTTCTTCCCATTTACGATCTGTTTCTTTACCCACATAACGAAGCTCTCCCGCGACGATATGTGCACGCTGTAGTAGTCCACGTGTGTCGGCCTTGCATGACGTACCATCGGGCGCGAGGCTCTTGGCTTCGGGATGCTCCTGGTACTCAATTAGAAGGCGAGCGAATTGGGACGGAAAGACCACGTTGTGCGGTGGATTCTTTTCCTTGGTGCAGTCCACCATTTTGTACTTCCTTCCGGTATGAACGTTTACGCATTCCATCTGCATCCAACCATCCTGCTTCGATGAGAATGGGCATACCAGTAGAACCTTTTCGTTGGCTCGTCGGTCGAATGCATATCCGACGGTCGGATCAACCATCGGCAGGAAGAGAAAATTGTACGGGCGGGCTATTTCCCATTCTCCTAGCATTTTTAAAACGTTGTACGTGGTAATTGTCAGACGCATCATCTGCGGAATGTCGAGCCATGACGGTGCCTCGCGTCGGAAGTCGAGAGCACCTCGAACCATGTAGTCCCACATCTCGTAAATCCATTGCGGAACATCCTCGTCCCAGTCTTTCGGGGAGTCCTTCGGTGGATAAAGGAAACCAATACCGTGCGCTTTTGGATCGACGATCTTGATATCCTTATCGCCCAACTTTTCGTAAAGTGCATAGCGTTTAGCAGCGATGCTGTAGCCGTAGAGCTGCCGTTGCCGTTTCTTCGGGTCGGAGTCAACGTAATTTGCATCAACGAGGTTAAGAATTGAACCTTTCACAGCTTTGGGGTCGTAGGGATTTAGCGAGGCGAATCTGTCAACGATGCCCTGCACGTCTTTCCAGGTCAGAATTCTGATTCCTTCACTGCCGGGAATGTCGAGCGCGCCGCCGTTTCCGGAGCTTACGATTGCCAGAGAATCGGTATCGCAAAACAAGTAGGTGCCCCGCTTTTCCTGTACACACGCCTCCGTCATCGCAAGCAACAATCGTCCGGCAGAAGTAATGAGCGAAGCCAACGGCGGAAAGAACCACGGTCCGGCATTCTCAAGTACATCCGAAGAATCCGTGAACTTCTTCTCGCCTGAAAATACCTTGACCGGCACATTCTTGTTCTGAATCTCCGGTATCAGTTCAACAAAGAATCCATAGATGGAATTCGCGAGAATCTTCAGCCAGTAATAGAGAGCATCGTCGGATTTGTGCAGTTTGCGTTGCTCGATCACTTTGCGAAAAAGATCGTCTTTGTACGGATCAATCTGAACCATGCTCCGCGAAGATTCACGTTTTTCATTCCAGCCTGCTTACCATGGGGCACCATGCGAATCGCTCGTACGACATGGGGTACCTTTCCCGTGCGGATGACAGAGGCAACCAGATCGCAGCCTGCAAACCAGAGTGGAGTGTCGGAAGTGAGATAGTTGTTGCCAATGTTCTGCGTCACCCCGTCGTAAACCGTCCGAACGGGCAGGATGTCGTTATCGGGCTGCACGAGAGCAAAGAACTTGAAGCCTTCCCACTCGGCAGGATTAAAGCACTGTTCGAGGGAGATGCTGCCGAGGAAGCGACGGATGTTCTAGGTGTCGTCCTCAAAAGGTCACGCCTTCTGCGATGAGAACATCGAAGAGCCCTAGCAGTGCACAGCAGGTTGGATATTCACTGGTGAAATCAACGGGAACAACGGGGACATCCGCGCGACGCGTAATTCGCGTTTCGGAGCGCCCGCCGTAGTAGCTTTGCATCGCGATGCCCAGTTCTTCTGTTGGAAATCTTGAACTTCTCTGCTGGTCGCTTAATTCCCATTGCTTCCAGGTAGCTCTTGGCCACACTCGCCGGGGAGTAGGCGTTATACGGTTTAAGGACAATCGGGTGCTTGTCGAATTCCTGTTTTAGAGCATTGAGTGCATCAACGGTACAGCGCCCGTCCTGTCGGGCATATTCAATTTCTTCGGGAGTGACTTCGCCGGTTGGTTCGTGGTCGAACTTCTGATGCTCGGTCTTGAGTTCCTCGCAAAGACGCCTCAGCGAAAATGAATGATTAAATAGTGCCCATCCGAGCGTTCGCAGATCGAGGAAATGGCTTTTCCGATCCCCTTTCCATTCCTCCGGCTTCCACGGCTTTGCCAGCTTGATGAATGCTTTCTTGCTGTCTATCGGCGTGATTAGAAGGCGAGGATAATTTCGTTTTCGGCTCCGTCCGGGTACTGCGACATCGTCAGCGACCATTCGTTCTTCTCGCCTTTCGTCCAGGCTGTTGCTAGGCGCGAAAGATCGAACGGCAGATTCAGTCCACAGATAAGAGCGCCTCGCCGAATCGCAGACCAGAACACGCTCTGCATGAACTCGGAGCGGGAGTACAACAGGAATCGTGGTGGGAAGGACTTCAGATCGGGAACCGCTGTTTGCAGGTAGGTTTTGAGGACTTCAAGCTCCTTCGCTGGTAGATCGTCGGCGTAGAAGATTCCCTCTTCTGTGAGTTTGTATTTGTTGCCTGCTCGCTTGCAAAGTCGATAGACGC
Organism: Terriglobales bacterium; assembly: GCA_963706465.1. Classification (GTDB taxonomy): domain Bacteria; phylum Acidobacteriota; class Terriglobia; order Terriglobales; family Acidobacteriaceae; genus JABDBE01. The sequence continues at coordinate 434,977 of CAVPMC010000003.1, read as the reverse complement.
CAAAGGTCAACGACTGATCTGCTGTGATTCGCGTCTCAGTATCAAACACGAGTGCTTGTTCCGGCCATTTTGGGTCGTAAGCTGTGCGGGTCTTGCACTTAGGCTCTTTCTTCTGGTCCGCCGAAATCGCATAGGCGCGAAGAAAGATATCGTGAGTTATAGTCATGTCTATTGGTCCTCCGATTGGGTTTTCGAGCACTCTTCGAGCATCCAGAGAAAAATCAGGGTTGCCATTCGTGCTCGCCTGATTCGTTCTTGCTTGTCGTTGGTGTAAGTCAGATCAACGCCTGCTCGTCGCAGGGCCACGTGAAAAGCAACGTGGTGTTTACGGCACAGCGGGGAAGTGAACCACGCCACATGATTTCGCGCACCGACGTGGTTATGCTCGACACCCTCCGACGATCCGCAGATCACGCATCGCGGAACTGCGTTGGGCTGGCCGAGCGACCGCTTTTGGAGCGCAACTTTCAGATTGCGCCCCCAGAGAGGGAACGGTAGAGCGCATATGGCAGCAATCCTTTATCGGCGTGGTCAACAAGAAGCTTCGAGTCGGTTACTAGCTCGACCCCCGCAATCTTTTTTCCATGCCACGGAACTAGGGCATTCCGATCACCGCGAAGGAGTCGATTGACAGCAGCCTTGTAGTTCGCAACCTCACTTGCTGCCTTTGATCCGCGAACGGATATTTCTATCGGTCCATTCAGTCCTGGGATTTGCAGGTAACGAACGAGGCTGTCACTCTTCGTAGCGCGGATGCGCGTGCCGGGGCGATCTTGCACGAGTGCTGAGCCAACATAGCGTCTGATCGTTCGAGGGGTGACGCCATTTTCGCGGCCTGCACGGGAGATCGATGCGCCATGCCGCATAGCGGAGAGCGCTCTTAGGGAACGTTCCCTAGCCTGGGCTTGTCGTTTGTTATACGGTCTAATTGTCTGTTTTCGCATAATGTTGTCCTGTCGGATTTATATCATGCGAAATGATAATAACTATCTTATGTACATATACTTACAAGAACTCTACCGGGACATATTCCGTATAAATATGTCGAAAAGTCCGGAATTCAACGTATAATTGTGGAGCTGTTTCCCGGAACTTCCCGCAATAATGGAAAACAACAAGAAAGACCGAAAAAAGTCTAAGAAAGCCCTTGACACGTTTTCACAAAAGCGTGCTCCCGGACGCCCTCCAACGGTTAGCGCGTCGGCTGTTACAAACAGAGCTGACAATTGGCGTGGAATCTTTGGACATGTTTGGGAGTCTTTCTGGCCTTCGTTTTCTAATGCACAGTCGGAAGATGATGTACACGACGCGGTGAAGAAGGCCCGCGAATACGAAGGTGAATTCAAGTCATTGGCTCCTCTGATGCTTGAGGTCCGGCACGATCCGAACTTCCCTAAGAGGAAAGAGGCCCAGATCAGCTTCTTGGCAGATTCACTGGCGGGGTTGGGGATCGTTACTCCTCGCAGCTCTCGCGACATTTGTGCGAAGGAAAGGGTCAAACGGAATCGCACCCATCACATCATTCGATATGAATACTATGTCGCCTGCTCTTGCGGATACGAAGGGCCGTCCGCAAATCATGCTTGCCTTATGTGTGGCGCAACGATCCCAGAGGAGTGGCTCATGGATTAAGTTCTTAATGTTTTGAAACGAAAGACGGGCCTGCCGACTGTTATCAGCAGACGACAAGCCCTAACCACCAAAGGAGGTACGACTCCAAATGGCAGCTTGGCAAAACCTATCTCAAGTTTCGAGTTCCAGCAAATTATCCATCAGCAAAAGCGGAGTTCTGACAATCCACGGCTTCGGCGTGCGCGTACGAATGCAGTCTGGTCATCTTGAAATCGAGGACGGTGTAGCCGATGAGCGTCGAACGGTGAGGCTCTCGCGCGTCGGCCACGGATTACGCAGATTGGTTTGTATCTCAGAGGACGGGTTCTTCACCTTAGACGCTTTGAAATGGCTCGCCGACCAAGATGCATCACTAATCATGCTCGACCGGTCGGGAAAAGTCACTTTGGTCACTGGGCCGACTGCTCCGTCCGATGCCCGATTGCGAAGGGCGCAGGCATTGGCTCACCAGACTGGCGCAGCACTCGAAATCATGCGCGACCTTATGCGGGCAAAGCTTGACGGTCAACAACAACTGGTACGGAGTAAGCTCGCCGACACGACGGCAGCAGACATTATCGCGACGTTGGAAGAATCGTTATCTTCTGCCGAGAATCTGGACGCGGTCGCACGGCTTGAAGCACATGCCGCTAGCGCTTATTGGTCAGCGTGGCGTGAACTGCCGATCAACTTCCCACGACGGGACGTAACACGGGTGCCTGAACATTGGCGCACGTTCGGGACGCGGAAATCTGTAATCACAGGATCGCCAAGATTGGCGACGAATCCCCCGAACGCGATTCTTAACTACTGCTATGCCCTTCTTGAGTGCGAGACACGCTTAGCATCAGCGGCAGTTGGACTTGATCCCGGCATGGGAATGTTGCATGTTGACACTTCTGCTCGCGACAGTCTCGCATGCGACATCATGGAAGCAGTACGTCCATCTGTGGATGCGTGGTTGCTGGACTGGATCATGCGAGAACCGTTCCGGCGTTCCGATTTCTTCGAGGAACGAAACGGCAATTGCCGCCTTTTGAGAACACTTACCGCCAAGCTGAGCGGCACTACATCTATCTGGGGCAAGCTTGTTGCGCCATGGGCTGAATACGTCGCTCGCACGGTTTGGGCGACAACGGGACGGTTAGGGAAAGCTCCTACCCGACTGACACAACTGCACAGGAGGGAAGCGAAAGGTGGTATGCCGATACCGGCAGTTGAGTCCCCGAAACCCGAGCGTGTCTGTCGTGGCTGCGGGAAGAGCATTAGGGCTGGACGAAGCGATTGTGGCCAATGCGCTGTAGACGGTGCAACGAAACGCCTGGCTGAGGCTGCGCGGGTCGGAAGAATTGTAGGGCATAGTCCCGAGGCGCGTGCCAAAGAGGGAAAAAGTCAGCGTATGCACGCCAGGGCGCGTTTATCGTGGAACGCGTCCAGCCAACCACCTTGGTTAACCCCCGATGTCTATTCCGAAAGGATTAAGCCTCTACTAGCTGAGGTTTCCACGTCGGTCATTGCTTCACGGATCGGCGTTTCTCGCTGGTATGCCAGAAAGATTCGGTGCGGTTATCGCCCGCATCCTCGACACTGGCAGCTACTGGCGCAATTGGCTGGTATTTCGGCAGGTTGAACTAAAGCCTTAGCAATAGATTGCCAGATAGGGACCTGAGCTTCTTGCAAAGATTCTGGTCGGGGAGTAAATTTTGATGCGTTCGCAGCCTCCGGCGCCAGAGTCACGTTTTCAACTGAGGCTCGGGTTGCTGCAGATATTTCAACCGTTCGGAGATCCTTAGCAATGGCAGACCGCCTGACGAAGCGGCAACGAAGCAGCGTCATGTCCCGGATTCGCGGAAAGGACACGGCCATTGAGATCATCTTGCGCTCAGCACTTCATCGGGCAGGTTTTCGGTTCAAGAAAAATGTCAAGGGACTTCTCGGTACGCCCGACATCGTGTTTCGCCGAGCGAGGCTTATCGTTTTTGTGGATGGCGATTTTTGGCATGGCTACCGATTTCCGCAATGGGGCATGTCTCTACCTAAGTTCTGGCAAGACAAGATTCGGCATAACAGAGCGCGTGATCGTCGCTACCATGCGAGGCTGCGACGAGCAGGATGGAACGTGATACGGGTATGGGAGCACGAGATACATCGGGACGTTCACGCAGCCGTTCTTCGGATCGCCACTTTCCTCTAAATGGTGTTCTTATACCGTTGTGGTGACTTTCCTGAGAACTTCGAGAGAGATTGCCCTCGTTGACCAGTCCGAACTCCGGTCGAACAGTTCGAGTCCTGGGTTCCGGATGATATAAGGGCAATACTTCTGGGAACCACATTTCTCCGTGTCGATCAGATAGAGGTAATACCTCTCGCCGAGTTCCCTTGCAGCCTCAAGTTCGCCCAGCGACAAAAAGAAGTGCTCAGTTCCACGATACGACTTCACTTCGATAAATCTGTCAGGCAGGAATGACCTTAGCCCTTCAAACGATTCAATGTCATACCCGGCAGCAGTATTTGCAAGCGATACGCGTCGTACAAGTTGAAGCTGTGGGTGCCCCTGTAACCGATTTCTTTCAAACTGAAGCACGTACTCTTCAGCCTCGGCACCCTGCCTAGCTTGCGCATCTTGCAAATGTTCGAGCTGTTCCGGAGATAGGATTCGCGAAATCTGCCTATGTTTGAACGCTAAGGCCACTGCCGCTTGGAGTCGGCTAGAAAACGGCTCTTGCACTCTAAGTATTACGTTTCCTTCTTCAGTATCGAGGATAGTGTCCAAATCGCGTAGCAGCTTGATTACCGGAAGGCTGCGCATTGGGATTTGGGAAAGGTGAACGTTCAACTCCCCTTCTGACATTCCCCAACTGAGCGACCCCACCGGAAACAGACCGTCGATCTCTCCAGCTGCGACAAGACAGTCGATGAGTCTTGCTGATAAGGCAAAACCAACTTCATCGCTCTCTACTAGCCGAACAAACCCAGCATCTGGCTCTAGGTAATCACCATTCGCCGTCAACACGCCTATATTGAGAAGGAGCTCCAAGGCTCCCTCAAGATGCAAACCGGATCGGTACTTTGTGGCCAAGAAATACGACCGTAAATCCTGTACCAAGACCGATTCCCCCGTCGCAAATACGCTGCGGAAAAGAGTCTCGTACAGCGTTTTGCTACCTAGTGACCGCGCTCGCGGCACGACGCTTGATATAGTCACGAATAATTGCTTTCACATCGTCGGTGTCTTCTTGAGCATCGCCCGAATCCATATTTAGACTGAGCAGCGGTATTTCTCGACTCTCCAAGATTTTCATCATGGCTGCTTCCTTCTGAAGAAGACGGTCATGAATCGTCTCATCCACAGTATCTTGGGCCATCAAATAGTAGTAGTTCACTTTAGCGTCCGGAGGCAGACCATAGCGGTGGATACGATCCTTGGACTGAAGGAAGGCAGCAGCATTAAAATTCCTTTCGAGATAGACTGCATGATGGCAAGTCTTGTGCAACGAAATCGACTCGCCGACTGCGAAGGGATTAGCAACAACGACCCGGAAAGCAGATTCAGCACTCTGAAATTGTTGAACTATCTTTTCCCTGGTTTCGATATCCGCTTCCTCGTCGTCCGTCTCGGTCGGAGTGCCGCCATAGAGTATTCTTGCTTCGATACCATTCTCTAGTAACAAATCGCGAAGTGCGAACAGATTTGCGACAAAGATGCACCACACCACCACCCTATTGTTAATATCTTTGTCAAGAATGTCTTTTACGAGTTTCAGGGCTGCGGCCAGCTTCGCGGGAATCTCCGTCTGGCTGTATTTGTGAACTTCCGAAAGGATTTCAGCATCGTCAATGAATAGGGTCGAAGAGCGTTCGGCTCCTTCACCCAGAAGCGCCGTATCCAAAGGTGCTCGTAGTAGACCAGGGTTGGTCGCTGCTTGCATCAGTCGAATAAGCCTGGCGCGCATTAGGGTGTCTCTCACCCACGAATCACTGCTTCTACTCTCAAAGTAACCAACGTATTTCTCTTCAATGAAGCGATAAATGTGTTCCTGCTTGGGCCCCATTGGAACCGATATCGGCGGATTCTCGATGGGTTTTGGGAGGCCGAGATCTGATTTACGAATTCGAATGAAGAATGGCGATACGTTCTCGACCAAGCGGTCGATGCGTGGATCGAACGGATTTTGACTCATGTCACGCAAGTGCTGTAAATGGAACTTCATTATGTCGTGTTCAGGCCAGATGAAACGAAAAAAGGTTGAACAAATCTTCATAACCATTGGGCGCTGGGGTGCCAGTGAGAACAACTCTCGATGAACAAAATCCTGAAGCCAGCGCGAGGGCCGACTCTGCCCATACCCCCCCGCTGGAGTTCTTGATCTTGTGCGCTTCATCCAATACCACCATCACTTTATTCCACGAACGTGTAAGGAAATGCCGAAGGTGTTCGACGTCGTACGCTACCGATTGATAGCTCGCTAGCACTAGTTCTGCATCACGAAACTTCGGCAATTCCGAATACAGTACACGCTTGCGCTGATCTTGAGAGATTCCACCAGAAAGCCGATGGCTTGTGGGTGCTCTCAGGAAACATTCGCGAAATTCCAACTCCCAGGGACCGAAGGAACTCAGCGGACCTATCACCAGCAACTTGTTTACATAGCGGGGGTTCTGTTTGCCCAAGCTATTTAGATACGCATATGCCCCATAGACGGTGGTCGTTTTTCCCGCACCTGGCGACGAAAAGTTTGCTGCATTGTGGGCAAATGCGAGGTGATATGCCGCCAACAGCTGCAAGTCGTAGAGCCGTCTGCCCGGTAGCTTTTCGGCAAGAACATCGGTAAAACGACGAAATTCTTCGGCTGCACATTGTTGGCCCATATCTCTTTTGCTTTAATGGAAAACTCGACGAACTCCTCTTCTGCTCGTTGAAAGTCGTTGACAGAATTTGCTAGCTGTACGGTTCGGGCAAATTGAAACCCACCCTTCGTCAACGAGTCTTCGATCGTCCGAAGTAGCGGCCCAAGCAGTGCACCTCCTGCGGGAACAACTATTTCTCTACCATCGGGCAAGCGCGATGCATGTAGGTAATCGCGAAAGTAAATTGCGATCCGCCTGCTGCGCCAAACCTCCTGCGTGCTCCCTGTCAGTGTGACGTTCGCACCGTCAGCCGATTGTCCTATGATCAGCGATTGCATTTCGATCAATGGCCTTTGCGTTTGATGATCTTTTTGAAGTCGTAAGTTAAGGAGTTGATTTCAGCAACAGCGTCTTCCACTTTAGGATCGCTCCAGAACGATTCAGCGGCCGTGTCTATCGTTTGAAGAGTATTGAGAGCCCTCGCGAGAAGTTCTAAGGGAGGCGCTCTTCGCGTTGAAATCGTCGAGCCGACGCTGCGACCGACCGAAATTCTCCTGAAGCTTAGGCCTGACTTTCGCTTCCCAATCCTTGTCTCGCTGCATCAGAAGCTCGTCGAGGTTGTCATGGGATTCTCCTTCCTGAGATCATCGACGCTCTTCTCACCGCGGTGATTGGGTCGACGCTTTGGGATGTGGAAGTCCCGGAAATCCTTCCACACCTGTTCGGTGCAGAAGAAGCTGTCCTTGCTCGGCCTTCCGAGAACGATACCGTTTCCCGTCACCCGAAATACCTCGCCCGTATAAGATCAAAGAAGATCGTCTGGAGATCACACACATCACTCTCGGTTTATATGCCCAGGTGGCTAGGGCGGTTTCGTTTTTATATCTTCTCCAGGTATTGATCCAGATCAACGAAAAGCCCTTCCGTATCGTCCAGTCTCGTATAAATGCCGCTCGTAGTTCAGAAGCTTGAGATAGGAATCCATCAGCTCCCATCGTACGTTTCCACTTTCTTAATATCTCTTCGTCCTCAGACATCATCTTGCTATTTCGCCGAGATCAAATCCCTGCTCTTCCAGATCTTGACCGCAGGTATTTCTCAATCGCGTTATAACCGAGTTTCTCGTCCTCCCCCATCTGATACGCGGTTTCGAGCCGCATGATCTCTTTGGGGTTTCCATCCAGAGTGTCTTCCAAAATGACTGCGAGGAAATATCCGGGCAACTCATTGTTCTTGGCCGCAATTTTTGCCAGCAGCAAAGCGCGGCGATTACCATCAATGATTACTCCATCGCGAGTTACGATCCCGTAACGAAGTTGTTTACGTCTCTCCAAATCGTCTTCGGTGTGTTTGTTCCTGCCCGGATTGGATTCCCACAGGAACCTTTCGATAACCAACTTGTCCTCTGCACGGGTAGCGTCCAGATCGCGATTCTGTCGCTCATACGACTTGACCATGCTAGCGATCCGACCGTTGTATTTGTTGTAGATCAAAGCATCTAAAGGTATTTCGTGAACTGGGAGCTTCTTCCTGGCCGTGTTGTACACCACTTCCATGTAGGAATAGGCGTCTTTTTTCCTAATTTCGTCCAGCCTCTGAGTCCTGAGCGTTTCGTTCATTGTGCCGCTCTCCATTTTGCTCCTGCAGTCGCTAAGATGTGGCATACTGCAAACAGAGCGTAGAGTTGACTAACAGGAACAGACTTACGAAGAAATAGGCTGCTCTCGGAACCCAAGTGCTTGTCAGGTTCCGTAAACCTGAAAACCATGCTTTTTACTTCTTCCAACAAGCGGTGAGGGCTGAGCATTCGGTTCCGCTCCGCCACATTATTCTCATACAAATCTTGGAGAACTGCTCCGGAGGAATCCTCCGTGAGAACCCATTGGTCATATGTTCCACAAATGCACTTCCATTCGGCAACATTTGCTCTACAGTTCGCTTGAGGAACTTGAAGTGCCTAAGGTCGACACGTTGTACCTTATATCCATCCCCTATCCCATACGTTACGAAGCATCTCCAGCGCCCATCGGCGCGCGCACCCTTAGTCTGTACATCGTAGTTGGTAAGTGCGACTGTCATGCTCGCAGCTTTGAAAGCATGACTTCTAAACCTCGCCAACTTCTGTCGTCTTGGAGGCTTATCGTAGCTCTTCGAGGAAAACGTATTGAGGCTCGGCAGCTCGGCTACACGTTTAGGTAGTTGTTTTCGCGGAATGTGATAAGGTTTGACACCGAGAGCCTTCAGCGCCTGAACTGCTAAAGCCCTCGCCACCTGGGGACATACTGCATTTCCGACGAGTTTCCACTTCGCTCCCTCACTGCCGATAAACTGATAGGTGATCGGAAAACTCATTAGAGTTGCAGCTTCGCGAATTGTCGGTCCCCGGTATTCGCCATCACCGACACGCTTCCATTCCGATTTGTATAACAGCGCTTCCCTGGAACGCGGAAATGGAGATGCAACAATTGTTCTGCTCGGCTTCTCCTCATTTTCCGGGAAGGCCATTCTACCCATGTAAGGGTGGCTGGTCTTCAGCAGTTTACTATCGCGCCAATGAATCTCGTATGCACCCGTTTCGTAGAAGTGGTCCGTCAGGTGCCGTAGGGGTATGCGGATATTCTTATTGATTGGATCCCGGACTTTGCGTGACGAAGGCTTGCAATTTGGGGCAGGCAGCAAGGAACGGACAGCATCTGCTGAACGGGGCTTCGTGACTTTGCGGAGTGGTACAACGTCGGCAGCATCGAACCCACGCCGCCGCGCGGTCTTTCTAATGAATTCGCTGACGAAAAGACGCTTGCGTGTTTGTGCAACACCAAGATCAGCAGCATTGAGGACAGACGCGTTGTCTTTGATATTAATTGCAATCGCGTTGGGCCGGAGTCCGCGCTCGGTCGCCCAGCGCGAAAGTCCGAGATCCGTGAAGCTATACGAATCCGGTAGCCATTTAATGGCGTTCGCGACATTCTCCATATACCACGCTAGCAACTTCGATTCCCGTTTGAATTTCTTCATGGCTACTATCGAGAAGAAAATCTTCATTAATCGAAGACCCTGGGTTTTATCCGCGTTGCCCAATTTGTTTGAGTAGAGAAGCTAACGCAGGGGGGCTCCGATGATGACATCTGTGTCCGGTAGTTCGTCAATTAGTTGCGCATTGCCCTCAAATAACAAAATGTCAGCAGCTTTTCCTTTGAGTCCAAAATTGCAGTTGAATGTCTCAACAGCAGGTCGCCAATGATCGATACCGGCCACGATCCGATAGCCAGCTGATCGAAATCCCTCAGAAAACCCCCCGGCTCCGCAAAATAGATCTAGCACTGTGGAGAGGGGATTCCCGCACACTTTTTCGTTGCTGCTTACCACGCGATGTTCTCTTTCCGAGATTTCGGCTGACGGCTCTCATTACTATCAATGAAGCTCTTCCTGGTGGAAGCTCGGAAACATAGGGGCAGCCCTAAGATTTTCCCAGTTTGCCTGTGTCTGCTCGAATAGAAACGCGTAATCAAATGTGAATTCCGAAATTCCTATATCTGCCATGATCGTTGTTTTGGAATGCGGAGGCAATGACGCACAAATTTCAGCTTGACGGAACAAATATTCGAAAAGATGAGCGGAAAATCGTGCGTGTCGTCTGAGTGGGCGCACAGTCCTCTCCCTCTAGTGAGAGTGACTTGCTCCCCCTCGAAGCAAGTACCAAGGAATAGTAGCGATTGATGCGGCTGCAAGCAAATGGCCAGAACGGGCTATACGGCCCTAGTTTTCCCGAATTCAGCAGTTTGAGCGTCAAATCCACTTTCCAGAGCCAGTCATCGGAGTACCGACGGAACCGCTGCCGTAAGGCTGCCCAACGGGGGAGGGAGCATTTTGCCGTCGCCCTACATACACCCCTTGGCCGTTTGACCGGGTTTTCTGCACGCCTGTAAGATCAAAGATCACGCTTTCAGCTCTCAGCGGTTAGCACTCAGCCCTGCGAATTTGTTTGCATCCTGCAATCGAAGCTGGGCTGGGGGATTGCTGAATACTGATGGCTGAGAGCTGAATTTCATCATGGCCCACGATCTTCCTAAAACGTACGAGCCGGGTGCGATTGAAACGCGCTGGGCGGATTACTGGGTCAAAGAAAAACTTTTCTCCGTCCCCACGCCTCCGCCGGGAGAGACGCGTCCGGTGTTCACGCTGCTGTTGCCGCCTCCGAATGTGACCGGGCGGCTGCACATGGGACACATGCTCAACCAGACGCAGATGGACATTATCGTGCGCTGGCATCGGATGCGCGGCTTTCTGACCTTGTGGCTGCCTGGCACCGACCACGCGGGCATTGCGACCCAGATGATGGTGGAGCGGCAGCTGGCGACGGAAGGCAAGCAGCGGCGCGAGATGGGCCGCGAGGCGTTTATCGAGCGCGTCTGGGAATGGAAAAAGCTTTACGGCGGCGCCATTCTCGACCAGATGAAGCGGCTCGGCGCCTCGGTGGATTGGGATCGCGAGTACTTCACCATGGACGAGAACCTTTCGCGGGCGGTGCGCGAAGTCTTCGTCCGCTTGTATGAAGAAGGATTGATCTATCGCGGGAAGTACATCGTGAACTGGTGTCCGCGATGCGGGACGGCGATTTCCGATCTCGAGGTCAAGCACGAAGAAATTGCGGGCAAGCTGTATGAGATTCGCTATCCCGTGATCGGTACGAGCGAGTTCATTACCGTGGCAACCACGCGGCCGGAGACCATGCTGGGCGATACGGCGGTGGCGGTGAATGCGGGAGACGAGCGCTACAAGCATCTGCATGGGAAGAAGGTTTTGTTGCCGCTGATGAACCGCGAGATTCCGATCATTACGGATAATCTGGCGCAGCCGGAGTTCGGGACTGGGGCGGTGAAAGTGACGCCGGCACACGATCCCAACGACTTTGAGGCGGGGCTGCGTCACAATCTGCCGCAGATCGAAGTGATCGATGACCAGGCGCGCATGAATCGGAATGCCGGCCTGTATGTGGGGCTGGACCGGTATGAAGCGCGGAAGCGGGTGCTTGAAGACCTGCGACAGCAAGAGTTTCTGGTTGGCGAGAAGGATTACACCATCGCGCTTGGGAAGTGTGATCGCTGCGGCACGGTGGTTGAACCGCGGCTTTCGACGCAGTGGTTCATCAAGATTGCGCCACTGGCGCAACGCGCGACTGAGGCGGTGGAGCAGGGCGAAATCACCATTGTTCCGGAAAACTATAAGCAGATTTATCTGAACTGGATGCATAACATTCACGACTGGTGCATTTCGCGGCAACTGTGGTGGGGGCATCGGATACCGGCCTGGCATTGCTCGTGCGGGGAAATCATTGTGGCTCGCGAGACTCCGGCGAAGTGCACGAAATGCGGTGGGTCCGAACTCAAGCAGGATACGGATGTTCTGGATACCTGGTTCTCGTCTGGGCTGTTGCCGTTTACGACATTGGGCTGGCCGGAGAAGACGCGCGATCAGGAAGTTTTTTATCCGACAACGCTGCTGATCACGGCATACGAGATTCTGTTTTTCTGGGTCGCCCGCATGATCATGTTTGGCTGCCATTTCATGCAGGGACATAAGCAGGATCCAAAGCTGAAAAAAGCCAGCGGCTGGGGCGATAGAAAAGATGACAGCGTTCCCTTCCGCCAGGTTTATATTCACGCGCTGGTGCGGGACGCCGAGCGGCAGAAGATGTCGAAGACCAAAGGCAACGTCATTGATCCGCTCGATATCATCCAGCGCTTTGGAACAGATGCCACGCGCTTCACGCTGGCGGCGATGGCTGCGCCGGGGACGGATATTGCGTTCAGTGAAAGCCGGACTGAAGGCTATCGCAACTTCGCCAACAAGATCTGGAATGCGGCGCGGTTCATGTTTATGAATATCGACCGGGTGGCGCCGGGACTTCGACCCGGGGCCGGTTCTGAGAGCCGGTCCCGCACAGGAGCCGCCGGTTCAGGTCTTTCGGGATTTGATGTGGTTGCGCTGGAAGACCGCTGGATTCTCTCGCGATTTAATCGCGTCACCAAAGGCGTGAACGAGGCGCTGGAAACATATCGATTCCATGAAGCGGCCAATCAGATTTATGACTTCTTCTGGGGCGAATTTTGCGATTGGTATATCGAACTAATCAAGCCGCGGTTGTTGGAGGGGGCTGACCCGGAATCCGCTCGCGTGGCGTGCGCCAATTTGCTGGGTATTTTTGAAGCTGCGTTGCGGCTGTTGCATCCTGTGATGCCGTTTATCACGGAAGAAATCTGGCAAGCGATTTACGATGGGAATGCGCCTCTGCAATCGATCGCACTGGCTTCGTATCCGCAGGCCGATGAAAAGCGATTGGATTCGGCTGCCGAGACGGAGATGGCAATATTGCAGGACTTGATCGTCAGCGTGCGTAATACGAGAGCGGAATTGAAAGTCGAACAGAAACAACGCGTGCCGATTCGTGTTTTTGTTCCGGACGCACCGATTCGTACATTAATCGAACAGAATCGGAATGCGGTTGAACGATTGGCAGGCGTTGAGAAAATCGAGTTTGTCGAGAATTCGCTGGCGAAATTGTCTGGTGCGCGGCATACGGCGCGCTTCGATGTGCATGTCATCTATGAAAGAAAGATCGACCTCGCAGCCGAACGGGAGCGGCTGAAAAAAGAACTGGAGCAAATTGAAAAAGAAATGGGCAATGGCCAGCGTCAATTGGCTAACGAACAGTTTTTGGCTAAGGCACCCGCGAAGGTCGTCGAAGGAATTCGCAAGCGTGCGCAAGAGTTGGCAGTGTTGAGGGAGAAAACCGAGAGTAAGCTGAACGAACTGAGATAATGGGGGGACGGGCGAGGACGCCCGTGCTTCATCGACGAGCAATCATGGATTGGAATAGCCGACGCATTACCGCTGTCATTGAGAACGCGCTGCTGGAGGACCGGGCGACGCGCGATGCGACCAGTTACGCCTGCATCGATCCGAACCAGCGTGCCTCCGCCACAATCCTGGCCAAGCAGGACTGCATTCTTGCGGGCATTGGTGGTGTCTCGCGCATTCTGGACGTGTATGCCGTCCTGGATGGCGCGGTTTCATCGCATTACGAGGTCACGACTCATCCCGAAATATTTGATGGCATTCGTCTGCACAAGGGGCAATCGATTGCCGTTATCCGCCACAACGCGCGCGTGATCCTTTCCTGCGAGCGCGTGATTCTTAATTTTATGCAGCGGCTGAGCGGGATAGCCACGCTGACGCGGCAGTTCGTGGATGCAGTTTCGGGCACCAAGGCGCGGATTCTGGACACGCGCAAAACGGCGCCCGGCCTGCGCGCGCTCGATAAGTATGCCGTGCGTTGCGGAGGCGGACAAAACCATCGCCTCGATCTGTCGGACGGCGTTCTAATCAAGAACAATCATATTGCCCTGGCCGGCGGCATCGTGCCTGCGCTCGAACGGGCTCACAAGAACCGGCGCGGCGAGCAGATCATTGAAATCGAAGTTCGTTCTCTTGAAGAGTTGGAGCAAGCTCTGGGGCACGGCGGAGAGGCGATTCTTCTGGACAACATGTCGGTCGACGATGTGAAGCGCGCGGTCGCGCGCTGCTCGCAGGCGGAACGCCCGATTCCGCTGGAGGTTTCGGGGGGAATCACGCTGGAAAATGTGCGCGCCTACGCGGATACGGGGGTACATTTCATCTCGGTGGGTGCGCTCACCCATTCGGCGAAGGCAATGGACATGAGCATGCGGATGGCTCCCGCTTAGCGGTTGAGGGGCGGTCGATTGCTGTTTGTCGGCCTATCCCTCATAATTCCCGGATCAGGCAATCACTGACAAATCGGAGAGCGCCAGCAGGAGCGGCCAAGGCACGCAAGCTCGCGCCACAAACGGATGCCTTGTTGGGACGCATTGTGCGTGTGCTCATGAGCCACGCGACTGTGGTGGTGAGCGGAACAAAGATCGCGGCTGAAATTGGCACCAGCCGCTCGGAGGTGTGGCGACTGGTTCAGCAACTTCGCGACCTTGGTGTGGACATTGCCGGACATCCTTCAACGGGATACAGCCTCAAGTCCATGCCCGATCTGTTGCTGCCGGACATGCTGACCCCACAACTGCACGGCACAGTTTTCGGCAAACATATTCATCACTATTACAAGATTGAATCGACCAACACGGCCGCCATGGCGGCGGGGAGCGCGGGCGCTCCTGAAGGCAGCGTTTTTCTGGCTGAACAGCAGACTGCGGGACGAGGCCGCGGGGCCAACTGTTGGCACTCTGAGCGTTCGTCGGGAATTTATTGCTCGGCCCTTTTGCGTCCGGCTCTGCCTCCCTCGGATGTGCTCATTCTTTCGCTCGCTGCCGGACTGGCCGTGTACTCCGCGGTGCAGGAGATTGACTCGCGAGTGGTTCCCGACCTGAAGTGGCCCAATGATGTTCTGATCGACGGGAAAAAGTTCTGCGGCATCCTGACGGAGATGAATGCCGAGGTCACTCGAGTGCGGTATGTCGTGGTCGGAATCGGAATCAATGTGAATCAATCAAGTTTTCCCGCGGACTTGCGGGCCGGAGCAACTTCTTTGCGCTTGGCCACAGGCACGGAGTGGTCGCGGGTGGAGCTATGCACGGCTTTGCTAAAATCGCTCGACCAGGAGTATCGCAGTTTGCTGGAGAATCCGGATGCGGCTATTTCGATAGTGCGCCGCTTTGAGGAAAGATCATCTTCGGCTCGGGGACAGCGGGTCGAAATTGTCGAAAACGACGGCTTTGAGGGCGTGACGGAAGGCCTTGATTCGCGCGGGTTTCTGCAGGTGCGCACGGTTCGGGGGATGCGTACCGTATTGAGCGGAACGGTGAGACCTCGCTGAATTACGACGATCGGCCGGCTGCTGCATACGCTGCAGCGACGCGTCCTCACACGAATGGCTTCTATGCTTCTAGTTCTGGATGTCGGCAATACCAACACGGTGCTGGGAGTCTTCGCCAGGAAAGTTGCGGCGTCGGCAGCTGAATCGTCACACTATGAACAACTGGTGGCGAATTGGCGGGTTGCCACCGTTGGCACTCAAACGGTGGACGAGTACGGCGTACTCTTCCGCAATCTTTTCGCCATGGGCAACCTTGAGGCCAAGGGCATTCACGGCATTGTGATCTCTTCCGTCGTACCGCCTCTTGACTCTACTCTGGAGCAGGTTTGCGAGAGATATTTCAGCACGAAACCTCTGTTCATCGAACCCGGAGTGAAGACGGGAATGCCGGTTCACTATGACAATCCCGCCGAAGTGGGCGCCGACCGCATCGTGAACTCGGTTGCTGCATTTGAAAAATATGGCGGTCCGTGCGTGGTGGTAGACTTTGGAACCGCGACCACGTTCGATTGCGTGTCAGCCAAGGGCGAATATACAGGCGGCGTGATTTGCCCTGGGCTTGGAATCTCAGCAGATGCGTTGTTTGAGCGAACTGCGCGCCTGCCGCGCGTTGACATCCGCAAGCCCGATCATATTATTGGCACTACGACCGTGGGCAGTTTGCAGTCGGGTCTCTACTATGGCTATCTTGGGCTGGTCGATGGAATCCTGGAGTTACTGATTCAGGAATTGGGGAAGGAAACCAAAGTGATCGCGACCGGCGGCCTGGCTTCGCTGATTGGCGCAGGCTCGAAGCACATCAAGGAAGTCGATGAATTCTTGACGTTGGAAGGCTTGCGCATTATCTGGGAGCGGAACGCAGCAGCAAAGTCTACGCGGGAAGCCGTCCCTTTCAAATCATCTTCAGGAAACAAGTCACGCTCGCGCTGAGTGGTCGTGGAAAACTACTTCAACTACTTCACCGAAATCGAAGAACATTTTCAGCGGAGGCGTGGGCGCATTCATCTGTCTCCGCTCGATTGGGCGCTGATTGAAACCTGGAAGGATGCAAGCATTCCCCTGGAAGCTGTGCTGCGCGGCGTCGACGCAGCCTTTGATAAATATGAACAGCGACCGTCGAAGGCGCAGAAGGTGAACAGCCTGGCTTATTGCGCGCAGGCCGTGCTGGTCGCGGCGGAGGAAATGAAAGAGGCTGCTGTGGGCGCAGGCTCGCAGGAGCACTCGTCCGGGCATTCAGGTTTTCAAACATCGGAAATCACTTCGTTCCTCCGGTTTAACGCCGAGCAACTAGTGGTTGCGAAGCTTCCCGAAGCAAACGGAATTTCCGCGGCACCATTGGCTAGAGAGACGGCGAATACGTTGCGCGAACTCGCCGCCGAACTGGAGGCAGCGAAGACTCTACCGCGATTGGAAGATCTGGAACGCCGTCTCTCCGTGGCTGAGGATAAACTGTTTGCCGTTCTGCTGGCGGCGACGCCGGATGAACAAATCGTCGAGGTGCGGGCTGAGGCCGATCGTGAATTGGCGCCGTATCGGCGCAAAATGCAGTCAGCACAAATCGAGCAATTGCAGAAACAGTATGTACATAAGCGATTGCTGGAAAGATATGGGTTGCCGAGGCTGAGTTTGTTCTATATGTGACGCGCTAATTTGATTTTCAATTGACGATCGGCATTCTTTTAACCTTCATTTCGATTTCCAGAATAGAATCCTCGCTTGCAACTCACCATCGAAAAACTCGTATACGGAGGGGACGGCCTCGCCCGCCTGCCTGCGGATGAACACGGTCGCGGCAAAGCTGTATTCGTACCCTTTGTGCTGGAAGGCGAAACCATCGAAGCTTCGCTGGTCGAACAGAAGCGCAGTTTCGCGCGTGGCGAGGCGAACGCAATTGTGCAAGCCTCGTCCCAGCGAATCGAGCCAAACTGTCCGTACTTTGGCCGCTGTGGCGGATGCCATTACCAGCACACTGGGTATGAGCATCAATTGGAGATCAAGGCGGCGATCCTGAAAGAAAATTTTCGCCGCATTGCCAAGCTGGAGCTGGAAGCGCGAATTACGATTCATCCTTCGCCGCCCTGGAACTATCGCAACCGCAGCCGCCTTAAAGTCAGAACTGCGCCGGAGTTCGCGCTGGGCTACTACAAATTCAGCTCTCACGACCTGCTTCCGGTTGAGGAGTGTCCGGTAAGCTCGCCGCTGGTTAATCGTGCGATCGCAGCTTGCTGGCAAATGGGACGCGAAGGCGTGCTGCTGGACGGAATGCACGAAATAGAGTTCTTCGCCAGCGCAGATGACACCCAACTCCTGATTGAAGTGTTTTGCGAACCGGAGGTTTCGAGTGTCGCGGCGAAAGAATGGGCAGAGACCGCGCGGCGCAATCTGGCAGAAATCGCAGGCGTCGTGGTTTACAAAACGGGGTCGCCCGGCGCAACCAGGCTGGCCGAACCAAAGGAAGCAGTAATCTCCGGCGCCGGAAGTATTATTTACAAGACTGAGCACACCTCCTATCGGGTGAGCGCCGACTCTTTCTTTCAGATTAATCGGCATTTAGTCCAAGAGCTGATCAAGATCGTTACGGAGGGAAATTCAGGCGAAACGGCGCTCGACCTCTACGCCGGTGTGGGACTCTTTTCTACAGTTTTATCCCCGAGATTTGCACAGGTGATCGCGGTGGAATCGTCACAGACTTCTCATGCTGATCTGGTGCAGAATTCACCGGTAAACGTGAAGGCTGTGCGGGCGACTAGCGCCGATTTCTTGCGGAGCGCCAGGAGTAAATTACGGCCCGACCTCGTGGTGGTGGATCCGCCACGGAGCGGTCTGGGGGAAACTGTGGTCCGGGGCCTCGTCGGGTTGGGAGCGCAGCGGATGACCTACATCTCTTGCGATCCGGCGACTGCATCGCGTGACCTGGCTAGCCTGCTCTGCGCTGGATATCGCATCGAGCAGGTGCACCTGGTGGATCTGTTCCCCCAGACCTACCACTTAGAGAGTGTATTTCGTCTGGCTCGATAGGCTATTGCAAGCAAGGAGCTGTGGTTTTCCTTTCTGAAAGTCAGTGAGGCCCAATATTCGAGCACCTCCCCTGACCGTTGGCTTCTGTCCCCGGGCTAGCCTGTGAATCCGCCTCTCTCCCCTGCTCAAAAGCCGCTCTCACGACAACCCATGCTCTGGGCCGCTTTGGCGTACGCCGGCGGAATTGTCACGGGTTTCTACGTCTGGCGACCTCCACTTTGGTGGCTGGTGGCCGCGATCTTCTTTTTCTGCGCGGCAGGTTATTTTCTGCGTCGCCGTGCTCGGTCGGCTTTTGCGCTTGCACTCTCGGCCTTGCTCCTGACGGGGACGCTGATCATGCAAGTGCGTGTCCCAGAAAGCCGTGGCAGTACGGATGTTCTCGCCTTCGCCGATGGCCGCGAAGTAGTCATCACCGCGCACGTGGTCAAGGAAGGAAATCTGCGAGAGAAAACCTTCGGCGATGCCCAGCAAAGGTTGGACCTCAAGACCGAGCAGGTCGAAACCACAAGCGATACGGGGAGCGAGAGCGCCGCCATTCATTCTGGCATTCGCGTAAGCATCTACGGTCATGAGACGAAAAATGAGGAAGACAAAAATGACTCTGGGCAAGCTGCTGCTTTGCCCATGCACCTCTTCCGTTACGGGGAGCGCCTGCGGTTTCCTGCAAAGCTTTATCCGCCGCACAATTTCCGAAATCCGGGCGCGTTCGATTACACGGCATATCTGGCAGATGCAGGAATCGTGGCACTCGGATCGACCAAGGCTGGGGCGGTTGAATTGCTGCCGGGGTTCGCCGGCAACCGTGCCGAACGCGCGCGCACTCGCATCCGTCGAAATCTGATCGAGAGAATCCATGTCCTATGGAAGCCGGAAGAAGCCTCGTTGCTCGACGCCATGCTGATCGGGGAAAATTCGTTCCTTGGGCGCGAGATCCTAACCGACTTCCAGCGCACCGGCACGTACCACGTCCTGGTGATCTCCGGGCTGAAGGTTGCCGTTCTGGCATTGGTAATGTTTTGGCTGCTGCGGCGGATGCGGGTGAGCGATGGTGTTGCCAGCGCCATCACAATTCTGTTCACAATTGCATATGCTCTTCTGACCGATGTCGGCGCTCCGGTATGGCGTGCCACGCTGATGCTCGCACTCTATTTGTTCGCCAGGTTGCTTTATCGGCGAAAATCAATTCTCAATACTATTGGGACAGCCGCGTTAGCCTTAATGATTGTCGATCCGGCAGCACTGCTGGGAGCGAGTTTTCAGCTTAGTTTCCTCTGTGTGCTGGTTATTGCAGGAATCGGAACTCCTCTTCTCGAGCGGACGACCCAACCTCTAGCTCGCGCTTTAAGGAGCATCGACGCGATTGGTTATGATGCCGCACTACCTCCGCTGTTGACGCAGGTCCGGCTTGACATGCGGATGGTTGCCGGCCGGCTGCAGCGCTTCTTCGGAAAGCGTATCCCCCTGGTCGTGCTCTCGGTCAGTGCGCGGGCGCTGCTGCTGGCCTGCGAGTTTCTTGTGATTTCCGTGGTGCTTCAGGCAGGATTCGCACTGCCCATGGCGTACTACTTCCATCGCGCCACCTTGGTTTCGCTGCCAGCGAATGTGTTGGCCGTGCCGCTGACGGAAATCATTATGGTTGCCGTCATCGTAGCCTTGAGCGCAAGCTACATCTCGCTGGTTCTCGCAAAAGTTCCGGCAATCATCGCAGCCGTCGCTCTTCATATGATGAATGGCTCCGTGCGATGGTTGGGCGCTTTGCGGATCGCCGACATGCGCGTGCCCACGCCCCAACTCGCGGCCGTTCTGCTGGGCGCGGGAGCCGTGGCGCTGGCGATGGTTCTTACTCGCCGCCGCCCGTTGCTCGTCGCCGCTGGATGGGCGGCATTGGTCTTCAGCGCCTTCTGGATCTGCGCAGTTCCGCCGCATCCGCAACTTCGATCTGGAGTACTGGAACTCACGGCCATCGATGTTGGCCAGGGCGATTCAATTCTTCTGATTTCGCCACAGGGGCGCACGCTTCTGGTGGATGCGGGAGGAATACCGTTCTGGATGCATTCGGACCTGGATATCGGGGAAGACGTGGTGTCGCCCTACCTGTGGGCGCGGGGGTTCCACCAACTCGACGTCGTGGCACTTACGCATGCTCACGCCGATCACATGGGAGGTATGGCGGCAGTGTTGGCAAACTTTCATCCGCGCGAGTTATGGCTGGGGGTAAATTCACCAAGCCCGGAGTTGCAAGCACTACTGCGCGAAGCGAAGGCACTGAAAATTCCCGTCGTTCTTCACCAGGCTGGCGACAGCCTTGAAATAGGTGGCGCAAAGGTCGCGGTGCTGGCCCCGCCACGGAATGCGGAGACGCGCATTTCGCGACCGAATGACGAGTCTCTGGTGATGAAGGTTAGTTATGGCGCCACGGCGGCCTTGCTGGAAGGGGACGCGGAAAAGAAAACAGAAAAGCAGGTCGCGGAGAAAGACCCGGAGGCGGATCTCTTAAAGGTAGCTCATCACGGCAGCGCGACTTCGACGATTCCAGATCTACTGGCCGCCGTACACCCCAAGTTTGCGATCATATCGGTGGGCACACGCAACGTCTACGGGCATCCGAGGCGGGAAGTTCTAGACCGGCTGGCGGCAGCGCACGTTCTTATCTACCGCACTGATATGGACGGAGCTGTCACTTTTTATCTCGACGGAAAAAGCGTCAGCGCTCAGTTGGCGGCTCTTCATTGAGAGCGATTTCCGCAGTCTCAATTTCCTCCGGCGTCTGCCGGTATTCTTCGATCAGTCGCCTCGCCTTAGCAGCATCTTCCTCACGCACAAGAATTACAGTCCCGCCCACGCCGGGCAGAATGTCCTGCTGCGCGTCCAGAGAAGTCAAGTCGGAATCAATGCCTGCAGATTCGAGCAGGCCGCGCACAACCATGGCTTCCGATTCCTGCTCGGTGTCGAGCACGCGCACCAATTTCTCATTCGGGTTCGGATGTTGCGCTTTAGCTCCGGAAGTCGAGTCTGCCATCGTTGTCTCCGATCAGGATATCTGGACCACAGCCGCCCGAATTGGAAAGGGCGCGTGTGTTTGATTCTAACCCGCCGAACGTGGTGTTGGGTGTACATTCGTCAACCCCAATGTGTTTCAGCGGGTCTGCTTGTGACGTAACCGAAGGTCTACATCAATGAGGCTATTGCGCTTCCCTGGCTTTGCCGCGAAAATAACCGCAATAACGGGGCGCAACGCGCCTGCGGCCAAGAACATCTAATCGCACAGACTGCAGTGTTGGGGGTCCGATGAGTAGTTTGGAACGGCATGGACAGCCGGCAAACGGCGGAGAAAGAGACCAGGAAGCAAGAAATATCCGCCGCCTGCAAATCATGATAAGCATGGTGATGTCGGTGATTGGCCAGGACCCGAACCTCACCATCGAAGAGGCTTCCGAATTGGTGGCAGGTGCGAAGCGTGCCGCCCTCACGATGTTTCCTGACAAAGAATTCGCCTACGACATCCTCTACAAGCCTCGGCTTCAGCGATTGATGAATGAGCGTTTCCGCTTGCAATAAGAAACCCTTTCGTTTGATTCTCTCCGCGTAACGGGCTAGACTCGCTTTTCAGCCGGAGGTATTCCATGAAGCGAGTTGCGCTGGCCCTAGTGGCAACGATGTTCCTTTCAATCGGAGTTCTGGCCGATGAAGGCCGTCATCACGAAGATCTGACGCCAGATCAGTTGGGCACGGTGCACTTTCCGGTATCGTGCGCAGAGCCGGTGCAAAAGCCATTCGAACGGGGCGTCGCGCTGCTGCATTCGTTTTGGTACGAGGAAGCGCAAAAGGAATTTGAACAGATCGCAAAAGACGATCCGCGGTGCGCGATGGCGCATTGGGGAATTGCCATGAGCATCTGGCATCAACTCTGGAACCAGCCGGATGCACCTACGATTAAGCGGGGTCAGGCGGAAGTCAAAACTGCAAAGTCACTGCATCCTAAGACCGATCGCGAACGTGAGTATATTGCCGCCATGGATGGCTTTTACCACGGCAAAAAGCGCGACTATCACGATCGAGCCAGCGCCTATTCCAGGGCTATGGAAGCCGCTTACCAGCGTCTTCCGGATGATCGCGAGGCCGCCACGTTCTACGCGCTTTCACTGCTGGCTTCTGAACCGGACAATGACACAACCTTTGCCAATCGAAAGCAGGCGGCCGCGGTACTGGAGAAATTGTTCGCCGTGGAGCCCGACCATCCGGGGGTGGCCCACTATTTAATTCACAGTTACGATAAGCCGCAGTTGGCAGAACTGGGACTACCCGCGGCCCGCCGCTATGCGAAGGTTGCTCCGGCCGCCCCGCATGCGCTTCATATGCCCTCGCACATCTTTGCTCGCCTCGGCCTGTGGCAGGACGATATCGATTCCAACCTCGCGTCCATTGCGGCCACTCGCAAGACAGCAGCCATGCACATGGGCGGCGAGGGTCACCAGTTCCATGCCATGGATTTTCTCGTCTACGCCTACTTGCAGTCCGGACGGGAAGCGGACGCGCAACGCGTAATCGACGAAGTCAAGGCCATGCCGTCGAAAAAGGACAACATGTATGGGATGGACTCCGACCCGCGTGTTGATGCGCTGGTAGCATTTTCTGCGAGGTATGTGCTCGAGCTGCATCACTGGTCAGACGCCGCTTCTTTAGGGCTGATTCCGGGAGCGGATGCCGTCGACAACGCCGTTACCGATTGGGCGCGTGCGATTGGCTCGTCCCGCACGGGCAAGGCGGCGGATGCCCGCAGGGATATAGCCGAGATCGACGCGATTCACGCTACCTTGCTGAAACAAAAGAAAAATGATTTTGCGGAAACAGTCGAGCAGGCGCGTAAGGAAGCGGTCGCCTGGTCGGATCACGCGGAAGGCAACAACGACGAAGCCTTTAAAGCCTTGCGCGCTGTCGCGGAGAAAGAAGAATCTGAGGGCGACGAGCCATTGGCAATTCCCGCGCGCGAGATGCTGGCCGACATGATGCTCGACATGAACCGTCCGGAACAAGCGCTGGCGGAGTACGAGGCCGACCTGAAGTTCAATCCGAATCGCTTCAATGGTCTGTACGGCGCTGCTCGAGCCGCGGAGATGGCGGGCAAGAGTGACAAATCGAACATGTATTACGCTCAGCTGGTGAAGGTATGTGATGGATCGAATTCGGACCGGCCAGAACTCAGCCGGGCAAAGTCGTTACTGGCGCGGAAATAGCTCACGAACACGAATTATTGTTTCTCTATCCTCTGCAGTCGAAACAGAAGAGTGCCCCATCCTAACTTCGATCGCATCTGCACCGGGGTGTGATTGGCATCGTCCGTGAACCATGCCCAGACCGTGCCTTTGCCTTGCAAGGCGCCTGAAACCGCCTCCGCCTTAACGCGCACGGTATGGAATGTGCCGGAAGGGACTTTGATCTGTTCCCGAGTTTCCACTCGCGCCGTCACCTCGGTCGCTTTGTTCCCGTCATTGATCGGGAAGGTATAGCTATTACCCGGCTGCAATAGTAAGGACGCCAGGTAATAGAATCCGCTGACGACATCCGTAACACAGGCAGGAAGATCGTTTTCCACGTGTTTCTTTTCACCCGTCTTTAGATTGTCTTCATCGAGCACACTCTTGCTTCGAGAATAATCGAAGCGAAGTTCAGTCTGGCGAGAGCGGGAATTTTCTTCCGTATGCTTCGAAACACGCAGCGAACAGAAAGTACGCGGATCGAAGAATGCCTCAAAGCGATCGTGCACTTTGTACAACGAGCTGACCACTCCGGCGGAGTCGGCAATCGCGGTCACATGCTGCTGGCCGCCGTCGAGGCCCAGGCCTACTCTGGCCGTTCCGGCGTTAAACATATGCCATTCGACTTCGTACAGGTATGTCTGGCCATTGGGAAAAACATAGTTCGGCGGCGGCGGAACCACCCGGGAAGAGGGAGCGGCGCTTATCGTCGAAGCGGGAGGTGGGTTCAGCGCGGTCGAGGGGCGAGCCTGGCCCGATGACAACGAAACAGAAAGCATGGCGAACAAACACCACGTTGGATTGGGCTTTATGAAAACGCACATGTTGTTTAGATGCAAGTGGCGACATGCCGAATTCCGGCTGGCACTCACTTGCGGTCACGCTATCGGATCCACAAAATCTTGAACAGCAATGCAGCCAGCAGCGCCAACGCACCTAGAGTGGCATTGTACTCGCGATGCTTCCGGTACAAGTCCCAGGAAAATGTCTCGCGACCCGCGCTAACCGAACGGAGCCGAGGCAGCAACCGAGGAACTTGGGTTGCATATTCCGCGAATTCCGGAAAATGTTCTTTTAGAAATGCCTCTTCGCCCCCGATGACGGGCAAGTAAATCAGCAGAAAAATCAAAATCATCCCAATGCCAATCCACCAATTACGAGCAACAATAGCAAAGCCTGCCGCGAGAACCAAGGAGCCCAGATAAAGCGGGTTGCGTGTATAGGCATAAGGTCCGGTCGTGGCGAGTTGTTCATTTTTTTGCAGGTGGCCGGACGCCAGGGCGCGAATCGCGAGTCCGGGAATGATAAGCGCACAACCGATCGCCATTGATACTGCGGTCGGAGCTGCGAGCCAAAAATAGATCGCGGCGAAAGCGAAGCCCAGAGGTACGCGTATGCGGCGAGCGATCTTTGTCCATGTGAGGCTAGCCACGGTCGCTCCGCAGGAGCTTCCGAGCGGCAGCCACGACTTGATCGGCGCTGATTTCCAGCATGCCAGCATCGGGTTCGGCGCGACGGGAATGTGTGGTCGAGCTCGCAGGGTTTCGCAACACTATGCTTCTTGTCCCGAATGGCCCGTTACGCGCTGGATCGGTGGGACCAAAGATTGCGACGACGGGAACGCCGAGAGCCGCAGCCAAGTGCATCGGCCCTGTGTCACCGCCGACAAAGAGGCGCGCGCGCCGCGTCAGCGCGATCAATTCTGTAAGCGAACAGGCTACGCCTTTTGCAGCACCCTCGCTCGACGACTCGACTGCTCGCATCAGGGGTTCTTCGCCTGGGCCGAAATTAATCAGCGTCTTGAGGCCGTCCTGCGCCAATCGGCCGGCCACGTTTCCGTAGCGCTCCGCGGGCCATTGCTTCGCGCCCCATCCCGCGCCAGGATTAAGCACTGCGAAATCGCCGATTCGGTTGCAATTGCGTTTTCACATTTCTTTTCGACCGCTGGATCGCGCGGAAATTCTATCTTCAGGCATCTGCAACGAGCGGCCCGCAACCGCCTCGGCCAAAGAACGATTCTGCTCGACGATGTGACGTACCGCGAACAATCACCTGGCGCGTATAAAACATGCTGGCCACATTTTCGCGAGGCTGCGCCGCCCCGTAGATTACGGGCGCGCCCGACCAACGCGCCAGCACAGCGGATCGGAACGCGCCCTGGAAGTCCACTGCCACTTCGTATCGTTGAGCGCGGAGTTCGCTGAGGCCCGCCGCAATTTGCTCCCAGGTCTGAATGGAAAACAGTGACCTGCGCCACTTCCTCGTATTCACGGTGTGAAGCCGGTCAACCAGCGGCCGCCGGGGCGAGCGGAATCCCGAGCGCGGTTCAGGCAACGTGCAAAGCAATTCTGCCCAGCGCTCCTCAACCATCCAACCGAAACTCGCATCCGGGAATGCTCGACGTAACGCGGTCGCTGCAGGCAGGGTGTGAATGATGTCGCCCATCGAGCCCAGCCGCACGATCAGCAATCTCTGAGGAGCAAATAAAGAGGTATTGTCCGAGAGGACTGTAGCCGGCGTTTGCATGTTCAGGATCGCCGTGATCCGATCCGCGAACGGATGATCTCGGTGGCTGAGTGGTCTTTCGGGATCGCCCACTATTTCCACCCGGCCGCCACACTCCGCAACTACATCCCGCTCGGGGACAGTGTCAGCAGTGTAGTCCGTTCCTTTGGCGTGAATATCGGGGTGGACCTCGCGGATCAATGCCCGTACATCGCGCTCAGGAAAAATTACGACTGCATCGACGTCAGCCAGGGCAGAGAGAATTTCGGCGCGCTCCTCGGCGGGCATAAGCGGGCGGCCTTCTCCTTTCAGTGCGCGTACGGAGTCATCGGAATTGATGGCCACGATCAAGCGTCCGCCGAGTTGCCGGGCTGCATGCAGGTAACGCACATGGCCGACGTGCAGCAGATCGAAGCAGCCGTTGGCGAGCGTAATGGATTCGCCCGCCCGGCGCCATGCGGCAACCCGCTGCTTCAATTCTTCGCGGTCCAAGGTTTTCTGCGTCGACATTCAGTGAGGTCTTGTGGCCGGCGGCGATTGCTCCAGCGCATCGCAGTAATTCCTGTCGCGATACGGTCGCCGTGCCGCGTTTCATCACTACGATTCCGCCGGCATAGTTCGCCAGCTGGGCAGCTTCTTCGGTGTCAGCGCCCAGCCGCAAACGCCGCAGCGAAAGTGGCGATCACCGTGTCGCCAGCTCCGGTCACATCCGCGACTTGATTTGAGCCGTAAATGGGTATGTCCACCGGTTTGTGCTTGCCAGCGAATGCCGCCATGCCATCCCGCCCGCGGGTAATCACGAGCGATTGCAGCTTCATTTGCGACATCACTTGCTCGCCAGCGGAGCACAAGCGCGACCAATCATTGCCGATCCGAACCCCCAATGCCGTTTCGACTTCTGGCTCATTCGGCGTGGCCGCAATCACACCCGAGTACTGCAGCATGCGATACCGTGAATCGAGGATGACCGGAACTCCGTCCAGCCGTCCTCGCTCGCGGATGGCATTGAGGATCGCGGGGCTCGCGGCGCCGTAGCCGTAATCAGAGATAAGCAGAGCATCCGATGCGCGCGCGTATTGTCGGGCGGCCAGCACCAATTCGCGTTTCAAGTGACGGTTCGGTTCCATTTCCGGTTCGCGATCCACGCGGACCACCTGCTGCCGGGCTGTATGCGTCATGCCCGCGAGAATGCGGGTCTTGGTCACGGTCGTATAACTCTTGTCCTTCAAAACGCCGCTGCCAGGAATACGTTTGTGGCGAAATGCTTTCAGCAGCAAGACGCCCGGCTTCATCGTCGCCCACCACCCCTACCGGCAGGACATTGACGCCCAGGTCGGCAAGATTGTTGATGGCATTCGCTCCGCCTCCTGGTACGAACGGTGCGCTCACGATGTTTCAGAATTAACACAGGAGCTTCTCGAGATACGCGCGAGATTTCGCCGAAGATGAATTCGTCGGCCACAAGATCCCCGACGACGGTAATCGTTATCTTGGGGAAAGACTCGACGATCTTCCTAAGCCGCTCCGTCTCTTTTGGGTGCTTGGTCATTTTGCGTTACGTTTCGCTGAGCTCAGGCCCGATTTTCTCACGCCTTGCTTTTCGTTCTGCAACCATCCGCAGCATGGTATCGACTGCGTTAGCTGCGTCCGCCAATTCCATTTTGACAGGAATCACGGTGAGCGGCTGCAATGTGTTGAGATATCCGCCAAGGTTGATCGCATCTTTTTCAGTCGTGACAAACGTTTCCGCTTCGCTTTGCTGGCGGAGCTTCAACAGGTCCTGAATATCGCGTTCGGTGTAGGGGTGATGGTCACGAAACAAAGCCTGCGCAACAGGTTCGATGCCTGCCGTACGCAGTTGCAGCAGGAAATTCTGGGGCCGCGCAATTCCGCAGAAAACTACGGGACGAGCGGGAACGTTCGTCAATGAAATGCCACGTCGCGCCCGCCATACCAGTTTGCCATTCAAAGGAAACGATTCCGGTAATGCACCGCTGGTCAGGACAATCACGTCGGCGCGGGACAACGAAGCCAGCGGCTCGCGCAGACGCCCTGCGGGAAGCAGACGGTCGCGGGCGTCTTCTGGCGTAACTAATACGATATCGAAATCGCGCGCCAGGGCGCGATGCTGGAAGCCGTCATCGAGAACATGAAGCTGCGGACCAAATGTTTCTTCAGCGAACTGGGCAGCTTCATGGCGATCCTCGCCCACAATCACTGGCACGCTCAACCGCCGAGCCAGCAGTAACGGCTCGTCGCCGAAGTCCCGAGAAGATCCCCCCAGGTTCACGAGCGCGACCCCGCGCGTCTGGCGGCCGTAGCCACGGGAGAGTATATCGAACCTCACGCCACGCGCCTTTAGCAACTCCCCGAGAACCAAGACGAACGGCGTTTTGCCTGAGCCTCCAACTGATAAGTTACCGACGCTGACTACAGTCCCCTGTACATTTCGCGCGCGAGCGATGCCCCGGTCGTAGAGCGCGTTGCGTGCCCGCACACCAGCACCGAAGATGGAAGACAAGAAATTCATGAGCTGCGCTCACGACTTGACGTCGCCGGAGTGGTTTCAACTTGGCTCAGGACAGGCCCCGACCCACGCCCGCGCCATCTTCCGCCGACGCGAACAATTTTTCCAACGCTTGCACGGTCCTCTGCGTTGCCCCCATTTGCGAGTGCAGAGTTTCCGCTGCCCGCCGGCCTAGCTCGGCACGTTCCGCGTGGTTAGATATAAGTTCCATGAGCACCAGTGGAAGCTCGGCTGGACCGACCACGCGCAAGGCATCGCGACCTTGAAATGAGGCTACGATGTCGCGGAAATTCTCGGTATGGTTGCCCACGATAATGGCAACTCCATGCAGCGCCGGCTCGATGATGTTATGTCCGCCACGGGGGACAAGGCTGCCGCCGACAAATGCTATGTCGGCCAGCGCGTACAGGGATGCGAGTTCGCCGATCGTGTCCATCAACAGCACTCCTCCGACGAGTGGATCGCCGCTCCACAACGAACGTCGCCAGAACCGGATGCCAAGCTTGGCAAGCAATGCAGACACCTCGCCGAACCGCTCGGGATGACGCGGCGCCAGAATCATAACGGCGCGAGGATGACTTGCAAGAACATTTTCGAAGGCTTGCAAAAGTATCGGTTCTTCGCCTTCGACCGTGCTTCCACAGACAATCACAGGATTGGCACTGGCTTGCTGGAACGCAGCGCGCAGGCTGGCGACGATGGGCGGCGCGGGTGGGGCAGGCACATCAAATTTCAGATTCCCAGTCACATGAACGCGCTCTGCAGGCGCACCGATTTCTTGAAGCCGCTGAGCATCCTCTGCCGTCTGAGTCAGAAAAAGATCAATGTGCCGCAAAACTCCAGCCAGCAAAGGTCGAAAGCGCCGGTACCCGGACCATGAGCGGTCTGAAATACGCGCGTTCACCACGGCAATCCGGGTGCCGCTGTCGCGGGCAAGGCGCAGAAAGTTTGGCCAAAACTCCGTTTCTGCGATGACAATCAGCGCCGGCCGCAGCAATCGCAAATATGGCCGGATGGCGAAAGCGAAGTCGAGGGGAAAGTAGAATACGTTTTCCGCGCCGAAACGAGTTCGAGCCAGCCTTTGACCAGTATCCGTGGTCGTCGAAATCACGACTCGATGCCGCGGAAATCGTTTCGCCAGTTCCGGCACTAAACCGCTGATCGCGAGAACCTCGCCGACCGAGACGGCGTGAATCCATATTGCGGGCCGTTCCGGTTCTGCCCCCAGTCGCGCCGGAGGGTTCCCCAATCTCTCGCCCAGGCCAGCGCGGTATTTGCCATGGCGCAAGCTTTGCAGCAGCCAGTAGGGAAGGCTCACCAGCAGACCCGCTGCCAGCAGCGCACTGTAGATCCAATACATGTGAGAAGGGACATTCTAACCGCATACGAGTCAACGAAAGCACCGCCATTTACGAAGGTTGCATCCTATAATCGTAGGATCATGTCCTCGACGGTTACAGATTCTTCGCGGGAGCGAAAGATAGCAGCAGCTTTTGTTCTATTGCTGTCTTCCATCGTTTGCCTGGCGGCGAAGCACTTCGTTATGCCTGCGGCGCAGCCGGCGAAGACATATCCCGCGCACGACCAACATTCCAATGAGGCTGTCACGGTGGGGCTTGACCCTTACGACATGCCTGATAAGGCAAGCATCTTCTCGGTTCACTATGGCGAGATGGACCTCATGCCCATATTTGTGGTGATCACCAACGACGGCGATCAGCCAGTTGCGCTATCGGGAATGAAAGCGGAACTCGTCACGGTTGATCGGACTAAGATTCCTCCCGCGACGGAAGACGATATTTACCGGCGCATCGCTCGACCGCCGGGGAACATTTCTCCGAACCCGCTGCCCTGGCCTAAAAAGGCAAAGGGCAGCGTGAGCAAAGATGCGATGGAGGAGATTCAGAACGCCCAGTTTGCCGCCAAAGCGGTCGAGCCGCACGGAACCCAATCCGGATTCCTGTTCTTCGATGTGTCTGGGATTACGACACCTCTTGCGGGAGCGAACTTCTACTTGACCGGAGTGCGTGATGCCAAGGGGAATGAACTGATGTATTTCGAAGTCTCGTTGGAAAAATATCTGAGTGCGCCTTCCAAACCGAAATAGCGACGGCGAAGCCGTTGTCCCAGCATCGAGAATCCTTTATATAATCGCGTGATATGGCCACTACTCCCGATGCTTCCGTAGCCACTCGCGCCAAGTATGAACCCGTGATCGGGCTGGAGGTGCACGTCCAGTTGCTGACCGCGACCAAGATTTTCTGCTCCTGCTCCACGCGTTTTGGAAGCCCGCCAAACACCAATGTCTGTCCGGTTTGTTTGGGCCTTCCGGGAGCTTTGCCGGTACTGAATCGCAAGGCGGTGGATTTCGCAGTGTTGGCGGCGATGGCGCTAGGCTGCCGAATTAACCAGACCTCCATTTTCGCGCGCAAGAATTACTTTTATCCTGACTTGCCCAAGGGGTATCAGATTTCGCAGTATGACAAGCCGCTCGCCGAGTTTGGCGGGATTGAAATTGCCACCGACACTGGAGCGAAGAAGATCGGTATTACCCGCGTGCACCTCGAGGAAGATGCGGGCAAGAGCCTGCATGAAGGCTTCGCAGATTCTGCACAGACCACAGCGATCGATCTGAACCGCAGTGGAGTGCCGCTGATCGAAATTGTCAGTGAGCCGGACATCGCTTCGCCAGCCGAAGCGCACGAATACCTCACTCGCCTGAAGGAAATTATTCTGTACACCGGGGTGAGCGATTGCAATATGGAAGAAGGTTCGCTGCGCTGCGATGCCAACGTGAGCGTGCGCGCTTGCGGACAGGAGCAGTTCGGTACGAAGACCGAAATCAAGAACGTAAATTCATTTCGCTTTATTCGCGAGGCCCTGGAATACGAAATCGAGCGTCAGATCGGGATCGTGGAATCCGGCGGCAAGATCACGCAGGAAACTCGGCTCTACAATTCGACCGAAGGCAAAACCTATGGCATGCGCTCGAAAGAACAGGCGCACGACTACCGTTATTTCCCCGAACCCGATCTGCTGCCGCTGGTGGTCGACGAGAGATGGCAGGAAGAAATTCGCAGAACTCTGCCCGAATTGCCTGAAGCACGACGCAAGCGCATGGTTGCCGATTATGGCATCACCGATTACGACGCGCAGGTGCTAACGGCTACAAGGTCGTTTGCAGACCAGTTCGAGGAGGCAGCCAGGGCAGCGAAGAATCCCAAGCGCGTGGCGAATCTGGTGCAGGGTGAATTGATGGGTCGCCTGAAAGCCAAAGGTCTTGGAATTGAGCAGTCGCCCATTTCGATGAAAGGCGTCGCGCTGTCTGCGGATCTGGTGGAGAGCGGCGCGATTTCGGGCAAGATGCTCAAAGACCTGTACGATCTTTGCTTTGAGCGGAATCAGGACTTCGGGCCGGTTTACGAGAAAGAAAAACCACAGCAGATTACAGATTCGTCTGCCATCGAAAAGATCATCGATGAAATTGTCGCGGCCAATCCGAAGCAGGCCGAGCAATATCGCGCGGGCAAGAAAACGGTGATCGGTTTTTTTGTCGGCCAGGTGATGAAAGCCTCGAAGGGACAAGCCAATCCACAGATGGTGAATGAGCTATTAGCAAGAAAGCTGGAGATCTAAATAAAGAGGGACCGATCGTTCAAGCCGAAGAGGCCTGCGAGAACGCGGTTTCCTCGAATCACCGAATAGGCCATTTCGAAAAACGCGTCTTAGACACGCGCCCACCCTTCCATTCGGTGAATGTCCAGTAGAATTGGGAGTTGAAGGCACAGTAAGTCAGGCGCCGAATCGCAAGCATGTTCAAGAAAATTCTCATCGCCAACCGAGGAGAGATTGCAGTGCGGGTGATCCGCGCTTGCCGAGAGCTTGGAATCACCTCGGTCGCGGTTTATTCGGACGTTGATCGTGCCTCGCTCCATGTTCGCAAGGCGGATGAGGCCTACCACATCGGTCCCGCAGCGGCAGCGGAATCCTACTTGAACTTCGCCAAGATACTTGACATTGCGAAACGAAGTGGCGCGGATGCGATCCATCCGGGATACGGCTTTCTTTCCGAGAGCTCTCAGTTTGCCCAAGCGTGCGGGGATGCCGGCGTGAAGTTCATCGGCCCCAGCCCGACCTCGATGGAAATGATGGGGTCGAAAACGCGGGCAAGACAAGAAATGGAAAAGGCCGGAATTCCTTTCGTGCCGGGGACATCGCGCGGCCTGGAATCAGCCGCGCAGGCGGAGCAGGTGGCGGCGCAGATTGGCTATCCCGTCATGCTGAAGGCGGCAGCGGGCGGCGGCGGAAAAGGCATGCGTCTGGTGCATACGCCGAATGATCTTAAACCTGCACTGGAAGCGGCGCAAAGCGAAGCCGAACGGGCATTTGGCGACCGCGAAGTATACATCGAAAAGGCGATTGTTAATCCACGTCACATCGAGATGCAAGTGCTGGCGGACGAATACGGCGCCACGGTTTACCTGGGCGAGCGCGAGTGTTCCATCCAACGGCGGCATCAGAAAGTGTTGGAAGAGGCGCCATCTCCGATGGTTGACGCCGGCATGCGGCAGCGCATGGGCGAGATCGCGGTGCGAGTGGCCAAGGCCGCAGGCTACACCAACGCAGGGACGGTAGAATTCCTGGTCGATCAGAAAAAGAATTTCTATTTTCTTGAAATGAACACGCGGCTGCAGGTGGAACATCCTGTAACCGAGCTGATCACAGGATTGGACCTGGTACATCTGCAGATTCGGATCGCCGCCGGCGAGAGGTTGCCGTTTGGGCAAGGAGACGTCCGCATCCGCGGACACGCCATCGAGTGCCGCATTTACGCGGAGGATCCCGACAACAATTATTTTCCCAGCCCAGGGAAGATTACGTTATTGCTCTCGCCTTCGGGGCCGGGAATCCGCCGCGATAGCGGCATGTACGAAGGCTGGAAGGTGCCCATCGATTACGATCCGTTGCTGGCCAAGCTGATCGGTTACGGAACTGACCGGGCGCAGGCGATCGCGCGGTTAAATCGCGGGCTCCATGAGTATTTTGTAGGCGGCATCAAGACCAACATCTCATTATTCCGACGCATTCTGACCGACGCAGATTTTCGAGCGGGGAAATTAGACACTGGCTTCCTTGATCGATTGCTGAAGTCTAAGCCTCCCGACGTACGCGGCGCAGACGGGGACGTGGCAGCGATTGCGGCGGGGATATTCGCTATTCTGGATTCCGCGTCGATGGTTGCGGGTAATGGAAATGCATCTACTTTTGGGGCTGGAACCGATAGTAGAAGCAATGCACGAGGCTGGAAGACGGTGGCACGGGCAGAGGGGTTGAGTTAAAAGGACGCCGAAATTTTCTTATGATCTGCGACATCACCATCGATGGAAGAGATTACCGCCTCGAACTGGAGCGGAAAGAAGCCGGCTGGCGATGCCGGTTGGATGATCGCGACATCCAGATAGATGCGGTGCTGGCCCGGCCCGATGTGCTTTCAATTCTGATCGGGGGAAAAGCCTACGAAATTAAGCGGGAGCGCGTCGCGACTGATATGCACTTGTGGGTCGATAATGTCCGTTACGCCACAGAGTTGCGTGATCCACGATCACTGCGTGGGCGCCGAGGTACAGCCGCGAATGAAAAGGGCCCGCAAAAAATGTTTGCGCCGATGCCCGGCAAAGTAGTGCGCGTGCTGATTGGCGAGGCGCAGCCGGTGGAGGCGGGCCAAGGCATCCTGGTCGTCGAAGCGATGAAGATGCAGAATGAAATCAAATCGCCCAAGAAGGGTACGGTACAGAAAATCGTAGTGTCCGAAGGTGCGAATGTGAACGCTGGGGATATATTAGCGATCGTGGAGTAGGCCGGCTAATGTCGGGCGCGCTCATTTCGCACTGCCGTTGCCTTCCAGCACTCTCTGGGCATAGTAGTTTTCCACTTTAGCCTGATCGCGCAGGACTTCGTAATATGCCGCCTTCAGGAGTTGTTCGCGACGGTCGCGGAGCTGGGAGCGGATTGCCTCCTGTACCCGAGGGTCGGACAATTCGCGCTGTCCCGCAGTTTCCTTCGCAATCAGTTTCACGATGCGAAAGCCGACCAGTTGCTTGGTCATCGGATTGACGACGGTGATGACCGTACTGTATTGCCCCGGCTTTAACTTGGTGACGGCATCGCGAGTAACGGGATCGGTGTTTTTTAAGGACGATTCCGGCGTGAAGCCCAGGTCGCCGCCGTTCCCAGAAGTCTCGGTATCCTCGGAATAGTTCATGGCGAGGGTGCCGAAATCGTCGCCGCTGTCCAGACGATTTACAATCATCTGAATTTTCTTGCGCGCGTCAGCCTCGTTTTGCGCCTTGTCGTTCTTCAGATTGTGGACTTGGGGATTGGGCGCCGTGGTCACAAAGATTTGAGACAAATGGTATTGAGGCTCGACCAGGTTGAATTCGGATTTATGCGCGTTGTAGTAATTGGAAATGTCCTGATCGGAGACGTTGATCTTCGACGTCACCTCTTTGTTCAGAACCTTGTCGACGGTGAGTGAGCGGCGCAAGTCGCGCTTAAAGTCATCGAGCGTCAGCTTCTTTTCCTTCATGCGGGCATCGAACTCTTCTTTTGTATACGGCGATTTGATCTCGTTCAGTTTGCGGTCAACCTCGTCGTCGGTGGCCAGCAGGCCAAGCTTTTCAGCGCGCCGCATCAGGATTTCATTCTCAATCAGCTCACGCAGGATGCTGAGCCGCAGGCTGGTGGCTTGTTCTCCGACGGGCTGCTGCTGGGAACCCGTGGTCTGATTTTCATAGTACTTCTCGACATCGGCGCGGTAGATTTTACGCCCGTCGACCGTAGCTGCGACATCGTCCCCTGCTAGTTTGGTCCCGCAGCCGGCGCCGAACGCGAGAAGTGAAACGGCAACCACTACTGTCCGGAAAAAACGTAAGGGCGAATTAGTTTTCAATTGTTCCTCTCGGCACTATTTACTGGGCGATTGTGACTCGTGTGTAGCCGGGGCTGCCGGATGTGACGGCGCCGGCACTCCGGCCTGTGCCAGCGCGCTGTCCAGTGCCGCCCGCATTTCGCTGACGGGAAGCGCACCATCCATTTCCTGTCCGTTGATGAACAGAGTAGGCGTGGCATTCACGCCTACGCTCTCGGCTTCGCGCACGGAAGCGTGAATCGCATCTTCATTTTGCGCCTTCACACAGGACTGAAGTTTGGCCTGATCGAGGCTGTGCTTCTGTCCTTGCTCGAGCGTCAACTTGTCGAGTTCGGCGAATTGAGCGTCACGTCCCTTTTCTGAATTCACGTCCCGCTGGTTGGCATGGATATGGTCGGCGAAATCCCAATAGGCGTCGTTGTTTTGCGCCGCCAGGCAGTTCGCATCCACGGCGGCGTGGGTTGCCCAGGGATGAATCTCTGACAAGGGATAATCCTTGTAGACGAATTTTACCCGGTCCCCATATTCCTTCAGAAGTTCAGGGAAGAGTGTCTGGTGCATGTGGGAACAAAAGGGACATTGGAAGTCATCGAAGTTGACGACCACAACCTTTGCATCCTTGGCTCCGCGCGTGGGACGCCCGGCCAGGTCAATTTTTTTCATGGCTTCATCGTAAGGATCCGTGCTCAGGTCCAGCTTGGTGAGGCGAGCCAGAGTCTTCCCGTCTTTGGAAACCAAGAAGTCAAATGTTCGCTTTTTGTCCTCGCCCTCCATGACGATAGTGGTGGCGTCATAATTCGCAAATTCACTGGGCCGAAGCGGGCCGATGGTGATCTTCACACTCGCCGGAACGCCGAAAGCAGCGCGTACGTGGCGTTCGATTTTCTGGTTAAGGTCGGAAGGCGCGGACTGAGCCGAACAGCCCAGGCAAACAAGTATGAGGACAAGGATCGAACGTCGCAATAGCGTCACTAGGAACCGCCTATACATTGAGAATAAATACGATTATCTCACAGGAATCACGGAGGAGAGGCTAGTCATGCGGGTTTTGCGACCGCTCTTCTGAACAAAATGTGTAGCCGATCAGCCCCGGCGCAAGAGTTGTTCGGCCGGCAGCAGCGAGTTCATCGATCCCGAGCGAAATCCTTCGAGATCAAGAGTCACAAACTTGAACCCGAGAGCTTTGAAAATGCGGGTGAATTCCGCGGCCATCTCCGAGTTGAGAGCGCGAGGCAGTTCGTTGCCGGCAATTTCGATGCGCGCAATCTCGCCATGGTGGCGCACGCGGACCTGGCGGAAGCCGAGCGCGCGAAGCGCATCTTCGCCCTGTTCTACCGTGTTGAGAGCCTCGCGCGTAACTGGACGCCCATACTCAATACGCGAGGAGAGACAAGCCGAAGCCGGCTTATCCCAAACGCGCAGGCTGGCCTCTCTTGCCAGTTGCCTGATTTCCTGTTTGCTCAGTCCAGCGTCGAGCAGCGGAGCGGCGATGCGGTGCTGCGCTGGCGGCAACTTGTCCGGGACGAAAATCGCCCTGGTCATCCACGTTGACCCCGTACGCGATCGAGTCGAATCCGTGTCTCGGCTCGAAATGCTTCCATCACCGTGAACAGCTCATCCTTGCAATGAAAACAACGTGAGCCATCGTTGCGGATGTATTCTGGCCGGTCGAGTTCGCCGGTGGCGATGACCTCGAGCGGAATATCTTGCTCGTGAGCAAAAGCGACAGCATCCGTGAGATGAGTGCGAGCCAGGCTGGGCGAATCGGCGATCAGCGCCAGCATGTTCGTGCCCAAAACCTGATAAGCGGCCCAGGCGAGAAAAGCCGAATCCACGCCCCCGGAGTAAGCGACGAGCGTTCGACCCAGGGTACGAATCTTGGCGTACAGCGCATCGTGCTTCGACCGGGTCGCGGCGGCAAGCGTCATACCGATATCCTAATACGTCGAGCCTTGCGGCGATAGCGGCGCGAGCAAGTCGCGTCCGGCATTTCGCTTGCTGAAAAGCAGAATCGCGATCCCGGCAAAATCGTGCTGCTCGACCGTGGAGTAAGCACTCCGGAGCAGTTTGGAGAGTTCCACCGTCCTCGAATCGGGCGAACCCGTATTGGTTTCCGCGTAAGTCAGGACGAGCCAGGTCCGCGAATGTTGGGCGATTAAACTTTCAAGCTCGGCGTCGTTAGGTTTCTCGACGAAATCGCGGAACGTAATGCGATCGCCGTGGCTCGGGTACAACACGACTGGAGCCGCTGACCCGGCTTGCAGCGTGGAACGATAAAACTCATAGGGCATGCGTCCCATGGGAACGTGAAATATGACGGCATCGCCCGGTTGGGCATGCTCCAGTACGTATTGACTCACGGTTCGCCAGTCGTCGCGCTGAATGTCCAAGTCCTGCCGGTAATAGCCAACTGTTCCTCGCAATGAAAAAATCACCAAAAACAAAACCGCAAGCACCATCGCCCAGGCAGGACGAAGACGGGCGACCCCGCAAGCCACCAGCAATAAAACTGCGGGCAAGCAAAAAATAAAATACCGGGGAACAAAGAGCGGCTTGACCAATGAAAGCCCCAGAGTAAAAAGTGGCGGGAAAAGAAGCCAGCAAATGAGGAAACGGTAACGCCAGATTTTCCAAAGCACTCGTCGGACACCAAATTTCTGTCTTAAAGGAAACAACCCAGCCAGGGACGCCGCCGCGTATGCCGTCAGCAACAATGGGCCACCATTTCCGCAAAGATGCAAAGCAAATATCCAAAGGTCTTTCAAGCCGGGACGTTGTACCCAGCGAAGCGGACCTGTTCCGGTAGTGGCGACGAAAACAACGATGGGTGACACCAGGAATAAGATCCAGCGCCAGTCATTTTTTGTCTTGACCGCTGGAATGCCCTGTTCGCCATCGACGAAAATCAGAGAAAGGCACTGAGCAATCACCAGCAGTCCTGAAAAAAACTGGGCGTAAATCGCGAAGGCGCTGCTGAGAACATAAGCAACGCGGTTGCTACGGGATGGGTCCTCCAAACACTTCAAGAAATACAAACTCGACAACGAGCACAAAAGTACCATCAGCGAATAGCTGCGCGCGTCTTGTGAATACTGGACGTAATAAGCATTGACGGCGAGCAATGCGGCTGCAATAAGGGCGACTTTTGAATCAAACAGGCGGCGAGCCAACCAGTATGTTACTGGTATTGACGCAATCGCGAAAATAACTGAAAGCGATCGGACGAAAAAC
The DNA here is from genome assembly GCA_963706465.1 of Terriglobales bacterium. Classification (GTDB taxonomy): domain Bacteria; phylum Acidobacteriota; class Terriglobia; order Terriglobales; family Acidobacteriaceae; genus JABDBE01. Next base: position 396,212 of record CAVPMC010000003.1, on the reverse strand, counting down.
TCGCTGCCTCCAAAGCGCAACCAGAGGTGAAGAACAAAATAGTACAGCGACATGTTGGCTTCGCGCCGCCATAGGATGCGACCAAAATTGTACCAATCAAGTCGTGCAATGGCGACGCTTACTCCCTCATCGAACCAGAAGGATTTCGCGGCCAGTGAGTGAAAACGCAGAATGGCCGCCACGCCGGTAATGAGCGCAAGCAAGCTCAGTTCCAGAGGTGAGGAGCTATTCTGAGTGCCAACTGGAGAAAATTCCGTCGCCCTCTGCTGGTGAGCGCCGGGAGTGAAGTCTCGCGTTTTCACGATGGAGGTCCGGGTCGCTGCGAAAAGTCGCCACATCGCATCCGTCTTCCCTTTGTGCAGTGAGCCATATCGGAGGTCTCCGGGTGGTTAAAACAGCCTCTCATTGCGTCGCAGATTGCCTAGCGATCCGAGATTCGCCAGCGCGAAGGTGAAGCGATATTGGTTCTCATTGCGCACCGAGCCCAGGGCGAAGCGGCGGAATTCCAGACTTACTCCGCAGCAATCCCAGTTATATGTGCTTTGCACCGCGGCATACTGCAGAAAACCGAGTTTGGCGTCGAATCCAACATTCGCCGCTGTGCTGAAACCCGTTTTGCCAGAGTGGCCGTAGCCCAGCAACAGGCGGAACTGGTTGAAAAGCTGCGGCCAGAAAATGATATTTGGATCCGTAGTCGTGTTGAACATACAACTACTTTGAGCACACTCGCCAGGAACTTGCAGATAGGCATCGCCGCCTCCGACGGTAAACGGGCCAAAGCGATAATTGGCGAAAACCGTGCTCGCATTGAGGCCGCCCCGCACAAAATCGTAGTCGATATCCCACTCGACATCGGTACGGGCGCTGGTCTGAACCCGCAAGCGCGAGATGAGCGGTGACAGGTGACGAGGCGTGGTTAAGAATGAAGTGCCGGTTAAATCCGCGGTGCTGGTAAAGACGTTGCTGCGTCCTGGTATGAATGCTCCTCCGAAGGTTGGATCGATAAAGTATTTTTGGGCGAGCTCCCAGGTCACAATCTCCTGCACTTGCGATGCGGTGCCGCAGGGCTCATCCGCAGCCTCGCCCTGGTGCTCCCAGGGGATGTGGCTGGGCACTGGCGCGCTGCCGATAAACAAAGAAGGCATGCCTCGTTTTCCGCAATCTTCCGCTCCCACGTTCTTGCGCTTCGCGTAAAGGCGATTCACTAAGCCGTATTCGACTTCATTCGTATCGGTGAGAATGTCGCGTTCGTCAAAGCGCAAAATATGGGAGAAGTTGTCCACCCCCGTCACGTAGTTGTAAATCACGCGAGGTTCAATCACGTGCTTCCACTTCCGTCCCATGAACTCCCCGGCAAAAATTCGGCTCAAAGCGGGGGGCCGCACTTCTACGGAACCGTCGAGAGCCCGGCGGTTAATCGGTTGGGGTTCCGCGCCGCCGGAAGTTGCCAGCTGCTCGGTATAACTGGTATCGCGGAGCGAAAATTCTGGACGCAACGACCAGCCGTCGAGCCTCAGCGGCAGAGACAGCGTCGGATTCAGGTCAAAACGCCCCACCAAAGCCGCAGTGCTGAAGCCAGGCTCACTGCGGGAGACTCCCTCGGCCGCCGCCTCATAGGACCAGTAGAAAGGCGTGTGGCCTAGTGGGCGATCGACACTTGAAACTTCAAAACTCGGAGCATGAAGAATGGTGATGACATCTCCGGCGGTCGTGCTTTCGAAATCCTGATAGCGCTGCATGGAAGCGTTGTAGGAAAAGCCGTGCGTCGTATTGGATAGAAAAGCCCCAGACTTTACCTCGGAGTTCACGGCCTGGGTGAAGACATCATTAAACGCGAGGCGAAAGACGAATGAGCTCAGATAATCAATGTTGGCAACTCCGCGGAAGCCGTGTTCAAACGCGCTTTCAGCATTTAAACGCACTTCTTCGCCGCCCTGATTCACTGGGGGGTGACCGGTGCCGCGATCGAGCACGCCGTAGTAATTTAAATCGACAAAAGAGCTGTCGCTGGGTTGAGCCCGGAATTCCCCTTGCGGGGCCCATCCTCGGGCGGAAAAATATTCTGCTCCAATGTGCGCATCCATGCTTCGATTAATGGCCCAGAACAGCGATTCGCCGAGAATCGTTCCTTTCACCGAAGATGTCCCGACATTGGGAATCAGAAACCCAGACTGCCGAGGCAAACGCTGGGCCGGAAGCGTGGCAAACGGAAAATATAGAACCGGAATGCCCTTGAGACCGAATGTGCTGTGGTAAATCTTTGCCGTGCCACCCACGTTGACTACAACCTTGTTGGCATTGAATTGCCATTTGGGCCTGGGCAAGTCGCAGGTGGTCACCGTGCCGTCATAGACCATGTAATGATCTGGGCCGGTTTTCTCCACCACCTTTCCGGTGAAGAAAAATGGATTCGAAGAGGTCAGCATGAGTCGGGTTCCGCGCCTGCGAACTCCAATCGTGCCGGTTACATTCTCGAATCGCCCACTTTCCGCGCGGACATTGTAGGTCCCATGGCTTGCCTGAATATGCTCGTCGTTGGGCCCGCCCTCAAGCCCCACATGTCCATCGGCTGTGGCCTGGCCCGTCTCGGCGTTGTAAGCGACTTCGTCCGCACGCAGGATGTAGACCCCGTAGTGAATCTCGGCTTTGCCATGCAACTGGTAGATCGAGCCGCTTTTTTCCTGCGTGATTGCGGATATCGTCACTTCCTCCTCTTTCAGAACAGAGGGCGTATTCGGCAGGCTTTGAGCCGGATCGGGACTGGCGGCGGGAGCAAGCAACTGGCTGGTAACTAGCGAAGGCGCGAGTAGCAGATGACAAACTAACGCCGCCGTGATAAGGAATCGAGTGCGGGAAGTCATCGGAAAGCGCACGAACTCCCCGAGTGTGAAGTCCACGCTGGGGTATCGTGAAGTTAGCACGGCGCTGCCCCGAGAGGCAAAGCGATTGGCACTTCACGATTTGAAGGCGTGCATCGCAAGACCGGTACCTGTGTTGCCCGTTCCGCGCGGCGCCGTTCGCCGCCCGGTAATCCGCCGCACTGCTTGTAGACGTGAAACCCAAATTCCAACCCGATGGGGAGTCCGCCGAGAGCTTTGCTGCTTCCGCACGGTTGGTCGACCCTGAAGCATACGATGCCAGCGAACAGCAGTTTGCCGCCAGCGTCGAAGAAAAGGCTGCCGTCCCCCGATTTGTGGCGGATTCCGGGCAACGCCCCCCAAGCACCCTGATCGGCAAGGACGGCGGCTTCGCGGCTGAAGGAATTCAGCCCACGGGAGATCCTGCTTCGGGCGGGAACAAAGAAAACGGCTGTGGTGCTCAGATGGGACTGGAAGCCCTGGCTGTGGATGCTTCGCTGCCAAGCGGACCGCCCGAGGCCTGGCGTCGCGAAGTGGCAGATAGGGTCAACAATTATCGATCTCGCAGGCGTCCACGCGAGCCGCGTTACCCGTCACTGCAACTCAAGTTTGAGTCACGCGAGTCATCCTGGACGGCTCCTGATCGTGCCTGTCAGACTCCGATTACCACGGCTTCTGCTCGAGTCGCGGTAGTCAGACAGAATACTATTCTTGAGGACGATCAATCGACCCAGCCGGGATGTGAAGACTCGGACGACGTGAGATTGGCGGACGCAGGCGCCAGAATTCTCGAATTTCCCCGCTCCGCGGCCCCGCCTCCACCACTGTTCGATGGACTTGCGGAGCCTGTCATGGACCAGCCACGTATCCTCGACGTGCCCGAGGTTGTGCTGCCTCCCCCGGCTCTGGGTGGCATCCTGATGGAACCCGTAGAAGAACCCCCGCGGGAGCGGCGCCCCGGATTTGAACTGCCACTGCAGTCGGCTCCTATGTCGCGGCGCCTCTTGGCAGTCGCGATCGATGGCCTGCTCGTGGCTTCGGCATTCGCCGGCTTTGCGTACATTTTTTTTCGGGTTACCTCGATCGTTCCAACCCTGCAGCAAGCCGCAGGTATCTCCACAAGCCTGATAGCTTTATTCTGGGCCGCTTATCAATACCTGCTCCTGGTCTATACGGGAACCACACCGGGACTGAAACTGGCGCATCTGCGACTGAGCCGGTTTGATGGCGCGCCAGTTCCCAGAAGAATCCGGCGTTGGCGCGTGCTGGCTTCAGTGTTGTCAGGGCTATCCTTGGCGCTGGGTTACGCCTGGTGTTTCCTCGACGAGGATCGGCTTTGTTGGCACGACCGCATCACCCACACCTACATGGCGCCTCAGGACTCGAGACGGGAAGATTCGACATCGGATTGAATCCTGATCGAAAGTTACGGTTCTCGGACTTTGCTTCGCCGGTTACAGACTAGGCTCTCCCCGCTGTGCTAAATTCTTAGACTTACGTTCTGCGCCATTTCTTTAAATGTCCTCATCGATACCAAGCATTCGGCGTCCCGCCGTAAAGGTTTTCGTCGCCACCACGGTGATGCTGACTTTCATCTCCTTCTGGCGGGCGGCTGCCATTGTCCTCGCCGACCTGGCTTCGTCGGCTTATTACGCAGGCGGTGATGCCGAGAAGGTGATCGGCAAGAGTGCCCCCTGGTTCATTCTGGCCGTGATGCTCTTCAGCTATGCCGTACGCGCTCTCTACATCGAGTCCAGCAGCATGTTCGTGCGGGGCGGCGTCTACCGGGTAGTCAAGGAAGCCATGGGCGGCACGCTGGCCAAGTTCTCGGTCTCGGCATTGCTGTTCGACTACGTTCTCACCGGTCCCATTAGCGCTGTCTCCGCCGGCCAGTATTTGGCTGGCTTCATCGAAGACATCGGCAGGTACGTCCACCACCCGCTGGTTTTTTCCGAAGACCATTTTTCCGCCGGCTTCGCCATTTTGATCGTCGTGTATTTCTGGTGGAAGAATATCCAGGGCATGCATGAGTCGAGCGAGAAAGCCCTGCAGATCATGATCATCACAACCGTTATGGTGGTGATCCTGATCGTCTGGTGCACCATCACCGTCTTCAGCGCGCCCATTCACTTGCCCCCGAACCCCTTACAAAGCGGCGTGGTGAAGGTGAACAAAGAATCTCTGGGATGGCTATACGGAACCTGGATCAGTCATTTCACCTGGATCATTCTGTTTGTCGGATTCGGGCATTCCGTCCTGGCCATGAGCGGCGAAGAAACTCTTGCCCAGGTCAACCGCGAGATCGAGCATCCCAAGCTGAAGAACCTGGAAAAAACTGGTTTGGTCATCTTCATTTACAGCCTGCTGTTCACTTCGCTGGTCTCATTCTACGCAGTCATGATTATCCCGGATCATGTGCGGCACGACTATTTCGCGAACCTTATCGGCGGCATCGCCATGTATCTGGTTGGTCCCACCGTGCTGAAGCTGTTTTTCCACGCTTTCGTTGTGCTGGTTGGCGTGCTGATTCTGGCCGGAGCGCAAAATACTTCGATCGTGGGCGCGAACGGCGTCTTAAACCGCGTGGCGGAAGACGGCGTGCTCACCGACTGGTTTCAGAAGCCGCAGAGTCGATACGGCACCAGCTATCGCATTATCAATTTGATCGTTGGAATGCAACTGCTGACCATCATCCTCAGCCGAGGCAATGTTTACGTGCTGGCCGGACTCTATGCCTTCGGTGTGATCTGGAGCTTTGCTCTGAAGTCGCTGGCCGTTCTGGTACTACGTTATACCGAGCCGCAGAATCGCCAATGGAAGGTTCCGGGCAATTTTCATATTGGCACGCACGAGGTACCGGCAGGGTTGATTTTGATCTCCGCCGTGCTTTTAACCACAGCGTTGGTAAATCTATTTACCAAATCCGAAGCCACGATTGCCGGAGTCACATTCAGCGCGATTTTCTTTGCTATTTTTTCTTATTCGGAACATATCGTCGCGAAGGAGAGGCATGGCAAGCCGGAGAATCTCGATCAATTCCGGGTCTACGGAAACCAGGAGTTGGGTTCTGGAGCCTTGGGCGTAAGGCCTGGAAACATTTTGGTCGCGGTCCGCGACCCTCGCAATCTTTATTATTTGCGCGATATCCTGAGGACCACCGACACAACCCGGCAGGACGTAGTCGTGATGACCGGACGTCTCTACCATCGCGAGCATTCGTTCAGTGGCAGCGCGGTGGTCGAGGCATCGCAAGTCTTCGATCATTACGAGCAGGAACTATTCACCGCCGCCGTCGCGGTCGCAGAAAAAGAAGGCAAACCGGTCTCGCTGCTCGTAGTCCCCGCCACGGATGTCTTTGACGCGATCATCGTAACCGCGCAACGGCTGGACTCGAGCCGAATTGTCTGTGGACTCTCCAACAAGCTCACCAGCGACGAGCAGGCGAAACTCACTGGCGACGCCTGGGAACGTCTGCCGGAACCCAGGCCGCGGTTGACCGTGGAAGTTCACGAGCCCAATGGAAAAATTCGCGAGTATCCTCTCGGCCCCCATGCCCCGCGCATGCGCCCACAGGATCTCGAACTCATGCACAAAGTATGGCTCGACATTACCTCCGATCCCAAATACGCCGGCGCTCACCACTATCACATTGTGGCGGTAGCTCTGGAGGAACTGCGGCGTGAATTGAACAGCGACCAGCGAGCCGAAGTGTTGGCAAAATTGCTGGATGAAATGCACAGAGATGACACGCCGAAGCCGGAGATTTGAGAGTCAGCGGATGGTTCGCGGCTTCTGTTCTCCAAAACCTTAGTTTTGCGGCTACGCTCTCCTGTTAACATTATTTTGTGAACCCAACTTTGTGAACCCAGACTCTCCAGTCCGCGTGCGCTTCGCGCCGTCGCCCACAGGTCATTTGCATGTGGGAAACGCCCGCACCGCCCTCTTCAACTGGCTCTTTGCCCGCCAGAAGCGGGGTGCCATGATCCTTCGCATTGAAGACACCGATGTCGAACGTAGCGAGGCTCGCTTTGAAGATCAACTCATTGCAGACCTGAAATGGCTTGGCCTCGACTGGGACGAAGGCCCCGACGTCGGCGGACCCTACGCTCCCTATCGTCAATCCGACCGGCTGCCACTCTATCGCGAGCAGGCCGAGCGCCTGCTGAACGAACGCAAAGCCTATTTATGTTTTTGCGCCGAGGAAGACCTGCAGAAAGAACGCGACAAGGCTCTGGCTGAAGGCCGCCAGCCAATCTATTCGGGCAAGTGTCGCGCACTCGATCCCGAGGAAGCCCGGCGCCGCCGCTCGGCTGGTGAAGCCTGTGCCATAAGGCTGCAGATTCCCGAGCATCCCATTCGCTTTCACGACATTGTTCACGGGGACGTCGAATTTTCGAACGAGGTCGTCAGCGATCCCATCATCCTGCGCTCGAATGGCATGCCGGTCTACAACTATGTGGTGGTGATTGACGACGCGCTGATGAAGATCACTCACGTGATTCGCGGCGACGACCACCTCTCGAATACACCCAAGCAGGTCGCGCTATACGAGGCGCTGGGCTGGCCTGTGCCGGAGTTTGCCCACCTGTCAACAATTCTCGGCGCCGACCGCGAGCGGCTTTCGAAACGCCACGGCGCCACCTCGATAGCGAACTTCCGCGACATGGGTGTTCTGCCTGAAGCGCTGGTGAACTATCTGGCGCTGCTGGGCTGGGCGCCCAGTGGAGGCGCAAGGGAAATATTCACCCTGCAAGAACTGATGAAAGAGTTCTCGCTGGAGCGAATCACGCCCTCTGCAGCGGTCTTCGATATGGAAAAGTTGTACTGGCTCAACCGGCAATACATCAAGACATGGCCCGCGGAGGATATCAGTTCGGTCGGAGTATGGTTTTTTGTCAAAGCCGGGCTAGTCGACTGTAGCGATGCCGACTGGCCATGTGCCAAGAGACTGCCGGCAGTTCATTTGAACAATGACTTGCAAATCTGGTTTTCGCAGGTCACAGCCTTGTTGGCTCCGTATGTTGACCGACTGGACCAGTTACCGGAACGCGCGGCCTCGATTTTCAACTACGATGCCAGAGCTGCGCTGGCTGCGCCGGATAATGCCGAGGTGCTCGGCTGGGCAAACAGCAACGCAGTGTTTGCGAGATTCATGGTCAAGATTATGGAGGACGAAACCGCCAAGGCTGGCAAACTGACGGCGGAACAATTCAAGAAAATTATCAACGAAGTGAAAGCTGAAACCGGAGCCAAGGGCAAGGAGTTGTTTCATCCCATACGGATCGTCATCACCGGCTCACATTCCGGTCCGGACTTCGACCGGCTGATTCCCATCCTCGAAGCCGGCAGCCATTTGAATCTGCCCAAACACGTGCTCAGCGTGCATGAGCGAGTGGAGGAATTCGCCAAGGCGCAATCAAAATAAAATCGGCGATGGGTTTTGGCCGATCAGTCGCTGCTTAAGTTTTCAAAATATCTTCCAGCGCCTTTCTCAAATCCGCCTTCTGGAATATATAGCCGCTCGCCATCAACTTCGCGGGCTCGACCCGTTGGCTGGCCAGCAAGAGTTCATCCCCCATTTGTCCAAATACAAGACGTGCGGCGAAAGCGGGCATGGGGAAAATCGCCGGCCGCGACAAGACGGAAGCCAAAGTCTTGGTGAATTCCGCGTTGCGCACCGGATTCGCCGCTACCACGTTGACCGGCCCTCGCAGCGAGTCAGTCTTTATCACGTGCTGAATCGCTCCCACAACATCGCTGATATCAATCCAACTCCACCACTGGCGCCCGTTGCCCATGTTGCCGCCCAACCCGATGCGAAATGGCAGCAGCATCTTTTGCAGCGCGCCGCCGGACGGGCTTAGCACCAACCCAAAGCGCACCTGTAGGGCACGGATTCCAGCCTTGGCCGCTGGTTCAGCAGCACTCTCCCACTCGCGGCAAACCTCAGAAAGAAAGCCATTCCCCGAAGCACTCTCCTCGCGCAACATTTCTTCTCCGCGATTCCCGTAATATCCGATGGCCGAGGCCGAAATCAGCAACGGCGGAGGCTGCGGAGCCGCAGCCAAGGCGGTCGCCAAATTACGCGTGCCCCGCACCCGGCTTTCCCGAATGCGCCGTTTCTTGGCCTCTGTCCAGCGGCCGACAATAGACTCTCCGGCCAGATGCACAACGGCGTCGAAGCCAGATACCAATTCAGGCGCCAGCGGCTGTCCCGGATCCCACCGAATCTGCCCTCGACCCGATGCGGCGCCGTGAACCAGGCGCGTGACTTCGTATCCGCTCGACTGCAAGGCGGGCAGCAAAGCCGCGCCTATGAGACCGGAAGACCCGCTCACGAGAATTTTGCCAGGCATAGAATCAACTTTATCAGTTCGTCGGGCCCCGGGACAGACGCGGGAACTATGTCTTTTCGACTGCTTGCAACGTCTTGCCTGCTACGTCTGGTCCCCGGCTATAATCCGTTATGGCGACACTGCGCGAACAGATCGCGACCACCGCCCTCACGGTGACCAAGTTCCGGGAGTTGCTGCGCACTATGCGCGCCAACCGCCCTGGGGACGATCTGGAACTGGTGCGCAAAGCCTACGAATTTTCCCAGAAAAACCATGCCGGCCAGACCCGCGCCTCGGGCGAACCCTACCTCGTTCATCCTCTCAGCGTTGCCCAGGTTCTCGCCGAAATGAAAATGGACGCGGTGGCCATCGCCGCCGGTTTATTGCACGACTCGGTCGAGGACACTTCGGTCACCATCGTTGACATCCGCAAAGAATTTGGCGAGCAGGTGGCGCACATCGTCGAGGGTGTCACCAAAATCGGCCAGATTGATTTCGCCACGCGAGAGGAGCAGCAAGCCGAGAACCTGCGCAAAATGATGCTGGCAATGGTCGACGACATTCGCGTCGTCCTGATTAAGCTCGCCGATCGTCTGCACAACATGCGCACGCTCGAGCATCTTCCGCCCGAACGTCAGCAGAAAATCGCCAAAGAGACGCTCGAGATTTACGGCCCCATTGCCCACCGCCTTGGAATGGGCAAGATTCGCGGAGAATTGGAAGATTTGGGATTTCGCTATCTCGATCCGCTTACCTATCAGCAAGTGCATGAAGCGGTTGAAGCGCGCCGCAAAAAAGGCGAGCAATTCCTGGCCCGGGTTGAGCAAACCCTGCGCGACAAGCTGAAAGAGGCAGCCATTACCGCCGATGTTGAAAGCCGCATCAAGCGCCTGTTCAGCATTCACAAGAAGCTTGTGCGGCAGAAAATCAGCGTGGACCAGGTTTACGACCTGTACGCGATGCGCGTGATTACGAAATCACTGCAGGACTGTTATGCCGTGCTGGGTATCGTTCACAACGTCTGGCGGCCGGTGCCCGGACGCATCAAAGATTTCATTGCCATGCCGCGGCCGAACTTTTATCAATCGCTGCACACGTCCGTGATCACCGAAGACGGTACGCCTTTCGAAGTGCAGATCCGAACCGAAGAAATGCATCGCATGGCGGAAGAAGGAATCGCGGCACACTGGAAATATAAAGACGGGCCGGTTTCGGCCCAGGATGAGCAACGCCTCGCCTGGTTGCGGCAGGTGGTCGAATGGCAGCGCGACGTATCCGACCCCACCGAGTTTCTTTCCACCCTCAAAATCGATCTTTATCCTGAAGAGGTTTATACCTTCACGCCCAAAGGCAAAGTCGTCGTATTGCCGCGCGAATCCACACCCATCGATTTTGCCTACACCATTCACACCGAGGTCGGCCACAGCTGCGTGGGCGCGAAGGTCAATGGACGCATGGTGCCGTTGCGTCACAAACTGCATAGTGGAGACATCGTCGAGATTCTCACCCAGCCGGGGCATAAGCCGAGCCGTGACTGGCTGGCCGCGGTCAAGTCCTCGCGAGCGCGCAACAAGATCAAACACTGGCTCAACATTCATCAGCGCGAACGCGCCGTCGAAATAGGCCGCAAGCTGATTGAGAAAGAAGCCCGTAAGTATCGTGTCGCGTTGAAAGAGATCAAGGACGAAGCTCTGCGCAAGGTCGCCTCCGACTACGGCCTGGGTCAGATTGACGATTTGATGGCTGGGATCGGATACGGCAAATACTCCGCGCGACAAGTGCTGGCTCGTTTGGCGCCGGCTTCGGCCGCCCCTGTCGGCGACGCTGAGGGAGAGAAATCGGGCGGCATTGCCAGTGTAGTGCGGCGCGTCTTCGGCGGAGACAGCAGCAATAATGCCATCCGCGTAAAAGGCCACGGCGACCTGCTCGTCTATCGTGCGCGTTGCTGTAATCCCATCCGCGGCGAGGACGTCGTGGGTTACGTGACCCGCGGCAAAGGCGTTGCCGTCCACGCCGTGAATTGCCCCAACGTCGTTAACCTGCTGTATGAACCGGAGCGCCGTATCGACGTGGAGTGGGCGCAGGATGAAGGCGCCCCGAGTTCGTATCCGGTCAAGCTTACGGTCTTTTGCGACGATCGTTTCGGCATGCTGAAGCAGATCACAGCCGTAATCAGCGATGCCAAAACCAATATTCGTGATATGCAGGTGCGCAGCTCGAATGCACAGGCCAACATCGATGTGATTCTCGATATTGCCGACCTGAAACATCTGGAAAATATCATCAACGGCGTGCGTAAAATCCCTGGCGTGCACGAAGTACAGAGGCTGCAGAAAGTTTAGCCTGAAAACTGTTTTGATGTTCCACGTATTTGACATGATCTGTATTGATCTGCATTAATCAGCCACGGCGCTGTTTCTGCAGGCCAATCCTGGAGGATGGATGCGAGATGTGATTTCTACCAAAGAAGGCCCGCAGGCGATTGGGCCCTATTCACAAGCGATTCGAGCCAACGGCTTCGTCTTCGTGTCGGGACAGGTGGCGATTGATCCGTCGACTCAGCAGGTGGTCAGCGGTGACATTGCAGCGCAGACCGACCGCGTGCTCAAGAACCTTGCCGCGATTCTGAAAGCAGCAGGAACCGGGCTGGAAAAAGTTGTGCGCTCCACTGTCTTCCTGAAAAGCATGAACGACTTTACCGCCATGAACGAAGTCTATGGCCGCTACTTCACTTCATCGCCACCGGCCCGTTCAACCGTCGAGGTGGCGCGTCTGCCGAAGGACGTGATGGTCGAAATTGACGTGATCGCTTTGGCGTAGAACGTAGAAGATCGAAGCCGGCAATTTGCGATTTTCAATGGGCAATTTAGAATTTACAAGATCGCTCTAATCAAGTATCCGGGAGAAAACTGAATGCTGAGAAGTTCGTGTTTGATTGCAATTGTCACTTTTGTAGTAACGACCCTTTTTGCCCAGGGCGGTTCCACGAAACCGAATACCAATGCGCCCACGAAGGTCACCGGAGACGGCACCAAGACCGCTGATGGCCTGCAGTACTGGGACATTAAGGTTGGCACCGGTGCGGTCGCGGTCACAGGCCACGCGGTGAAGGTCCACTACACCGGATGGCTCACCAATGGCAAGAAATTCGACAGTTCAGTCGACCGCAACGAGCCATTTACCTTCGACCTGGGCGCAGGCAACGTGATCAAAGGCTGGGATGAAGGTGTAGCCGGCATGAAAGTCGGCGGCAAGCGCCAGTTGCGAATCCCACCGCGCTTGGCTATGGAGATCGCGGACGCAGGCGGCGTGATTCCCGCCAACGCGACCCTGATCTTCGACGTGGAATTGCTGGGCGTCAAAGGTAAAACAGACAGCACACAAAGGAAAACGTACGGTTTCCTTTGTGAACTCTGTTGGGTTTTCTTAGGCTTTGACGACTTTGCCGCTGCGCAGGCAGGAAGTGCAGACGCGCATACGCTTGGCGCCACCCTTTACCTTAGCGCGAACCGGACGCAGGTTGACGTTCCAGCGCCGCCGCGAGACGTTGTGCGCGTGGCTGATGGTATTTCCAAATTGCGGCCCTTTGCCGCAGATATCACAAACTTGTGCCATAACGACTCCAGATAGATTCAGACCTTGGTGTGCAAAAGATAGATTCTACCGGAGTTGGCTGATTTCGACAACTCTGGACCGGCAAGGCGCCCATGCTTTATCAAACCGCAAGTCGCTTAGTGTTCGAGAATCCACCGGTTAACCAACGCCAGGATCTCCGGCGTTTCCGGATCCCAGAGCGTCGTGTGCGGCACGTTAGGATGAATCTTGAAAGACTTGTCGGGGGATGCTGACAGTTTGTCGAAAGCAATGCATTCCTTGTGGCTGACCACTTTATCCTTACCGCCTTTGATCATGAGCGTGGGAGCGTGCACGCGGGGCGCAATTTTCCATCTCCAGCCAAAGACGATGCGTTGCACATCGAGCAAGTAGCCGAAACTGACGTTCTTGTATGCCAGCGGATCCACGCGACGCCGGGCAATAAACTCCGGGTCGCGTGAACTTTCCTCCAATCGCTTGCCCACCAAACTGATGACAGGGCTACGATGTGCGAGCAGGAAGTACGGCATCAGGCTCAAACTCTCGAGGCTGAGGAACTGGCTGAGGTCAAGGTTCAGCGCCAGCGCCATAAGAATGAGGCCGGAAAGCTCCCGGCTGTTGCGCTTGGCATAGTTGAGAGCGAGGGCAGCTCCCATGCTGTCACCGAGCAAATAAATCTTTGCCCCGGGCCGCTGCTCTCGCACGCAGCGGATCATACACTCCACGTCTGCACCGACTTCAACCGATGTGCCCACATATCCGCGCCGTCCCTGGGACAGGCCGTGGCCTCGCGCGTCCAATCCGTAGACTTCGGTGCCGTGAGGGTTCAAAGCATCCGCGATGACCTTGTAAGGAGCGCTGTGATATCCAATGCCATGCAGCACCACGACCACGCGGCCATTCCACGCCGGACTCGCAGGCCAGTGGCGGTAGAAAAGGCGAGTCTGGTCGGAGGAAGTCACATAGCCGTGACGGTCGGCGATCCTGCCGGAAAGCTGAGATACATCCTCGGCAGAACCAACCTCGGGCGGCATGGGCGCCTCAATTTGGGTGGAATCGAGCATTAGGATTACCTGCGGAGGCTGACCGCTGGCTTCCAGCGCTTACTATAGATAGCACGCCGCGAGCGTTTCGGTCATTCCCGTCGGATTACTTTCGGTACTCTAGGAGGGTCGAGTCAGAAACAAATCTCGCGAAAATGCCTAAACGTCTGCTGTGCGATACTGGATTTATGGCGGCTGTGGCGGACCCCAAGTCGGTGAAAGTGAACCTGAGCACCGGTACGGGTCTCGATATCGAGTGGAAGGACGGCCACCAGTCGCATTATTCGTTTCCGTTCCTGCGCGATGCTTGTCCGTGCGCGCTGTGCGACGAGGAGCGAAGCAAGACCCACCAGCAGCCGGGAGAGCCTCCGAAAACGGCGCCGGGGACCCTGCCCATGTTCAAGCCTGCCGTGAAAGCGACGTCTGCGGACGGCGTTGGCAAGTACGCGATCAAATTTCATTTCAACGACGGGCACGAGTTGGGGATTTATTCGTGGCAATTCTTGCGGGATTGGTGTCCGTGCGAGGAGTGCAAGGCGGCGCGCGTGAACCAGGCAGGCGCTCATCGCTAGAAATGCGGCTAGAAAATGCGATGGCCCCGATCTCTCGGGGCCAAACAATTCTTGGGTACGTACAGCACCCGGCGACTCTTTGCCACAATTCTTAGTCAAGTTACTTTTATAGGGAAGCTATTCCTGCATTTGCTTCTCACGCATTAATCAAATCCGCAGGCTCCGCGGTTGAGGCCAGCAGTTGTGCAGGTAGCCTTTTTGAATTAGCGCAGTGAACGTTTCAGGCTTTTCCACAAGCTCAGGTGCATTAACCGAATACAGAACATATCGCAGCACATCCATTGCGATGCCGTCTGGCTTCCCTATGAGGGCTTCACTCGTTGTGGTAATCGAAAAGAAAACCCTGTCATCAAGCTCCGATCCCCTCCTAGGTTCTAACACGCTACGAGCCACGTCGTAGAACCATCGAACCCCAAGCATTGGCCCCAATGCCGTGCTAATAACAATCGGTCCCGAATAACCCATCGCCCTAAGCATCCTGCCCGCGTGCTGGACGAAGAGTAGAATGTTGCCGACAAACTCGGAGCGATGGATGCCCCAGCCTTCGTTGTGCTCTTGCTCAACCTGCGCTGAGTAATCCGTTCCCTGTAAAATCGATGTAGCTGACTTTGGAGCCACTCCCGACATTGTCTTTTCTCTCTCAACTCAATCCGCAGCAGCGTGAGGCTGTCGAAACTACCGAAGGGCCGGTCCTCATCCTTGCCGGCGCCGGCAGTGGCAAGACTCGCGCCATCACCTACCGCATCGCTCATTTGATCGAGAATATCGGCGTCATGCCGGAATCTATTCTCGCGATGACGTTCACCAACAAAGCCGCTTCCGAGATGGTCGAGCGCGTGGACAAGTTGGTGGGCGGATTGTCCATCGCCAAGCCGGTCATCTCTACGTTTCATTCTTTCTGTGTGCGGGTGTTGCGGCGGGATATCGAAGCGCTGCGCATTCCATCGAGCGTTCCCGGCACGCCGCCAATCGGTCACACCAAGACCTTTGTGATTTACGACGAGAACGATCAGCAGCAACTAGTCAAGTCGGTCATGCGTCGGTTGGGCATTGACGACAAGCAGACTACGCCGCGCTCCGTTCTGGCGCATATTTCGTGGGCCAAGAATCACATGCTCGATCCGCAGGAGGTCTATCTGCAATCGGCTGATCCCAAGACCGAGCGCGTGGCCCAGATCTACGCTGAGTACAAGAAAGAACTGGCGAAAGCCAATGCCCTGGATTTCGACGATCTGCTGCTCGAAACCGTGCGCCTGCTGAAGGCCGCTGTCTGAGGTTCGCGAGTATTACAACCGGCGGTTTCAGTACATTCTGATCGACGAGTATCAGGACACCAATCGCCCGCAGTACGAATTGATGCGGCTGCTGGCCGGAACCCGGCACAACGTCTGCGCGGTCGGCGATGAAGACCAGTCGATTTACTCCTGGCGCGGGGCGGACATCCGCAACATTCTCGAGTTCGAAAAAGATTTTCCTGAAGCCAAGATCATCCGGCTGGAGCAGAATTATCGTTCGACGCAAAACATTCTGCAGGCGGCGTCGGCAGTGGTTGCGAACAACCTCAAGCGTAAAGGCAAGAACCTCTGGACGGCGCGGCAGGGCGGCACCAAGCTAGGCTATTACGAGGCGCCCGACGGCGAGAACGAAGCTCTGTTTGCCGCGGACTACATTTCGAAGTACCTACGCGAGGCAGTAGACCAGGGCGAGAATGCGCGTGCCGCCGTACTCTACCGCACCAACTCTCAGTCGCGACTGTTTGAAGAAGCCATGCGCCGGTATCGGTTGAAGTATCACGTGGTGGGCGGGTTTTCGTTCTACGAGCGCGCCGAGATCAAGGACATGATTTCGTATTTGAAGGTCATTCACAACCTGGATGACTCGATCTCTCTGCTGCGCGTCATCAACACACCGGTGCGTGGGATTGGCAAGACCACGATTGAGACCCTGGAGCGAGTCGCGCTGGAGACTGGACTTTCCTTGTGGGGTGCGTTAGGCGAAGTCATCAAGCGCCAGCTTTTGCCGCAGCGCGCGCTGGGTGCACTGAAAAGTTTTAAGAGGCTGATCGAAGATGGTCGCGCCATGTTGGCCGGAACTTATGTGGAGCGGCTCGACCAGACGGCGCACGAGGTAGAAGATGGCGAAGTCCCGCCGGACGAATCGCCACATGACGCGGATGTTTCCTTCGATCCCGAGCACGATGAAAACATTTCATTCGACTTCGGAGCACCGGATGTCGAGCCTGCCGCGGAAGCTTTTGTCCAGCCTGAAGCGGGCGAGGGCGCCCGCTCTACACAAGCGGATGCAACGGATTCCGCCTTCCGCACCCCCGGCGGTCCAGCCAGCACGGCCGAACTTCTGAAGTTCCTGATCGATCGCACCGGCTACATCAAGCAGCTCGAAGAGGAAGACACGCCGGAGGCTTACTCGCGAATCGAAAACCTGCGCGAACTGGTAAATGCCGCCATGGATTCGCGCGACCGCGGCGAAACTCTCGACCAGTTTCTTGATCATGCCGCCCTGGTCAGCGACGCGGACGCTTACGACGAGCGCGCCCAGATTACGCTGATGACCCTCCACGCGGCCAAAGGCCTCGAGTTTTCGCTGGTATTTCTGTGCGGGCTCGAAGAGGGCTTATTCCCGCATTCGCGAACGTTCCTGCAACCAGACGATATCGAAGAAGAACGGCGATTGTGCTACGTCGGTATGACCCGGGCCATGGACACTTTAGTATTGACCCGCGCCGTGTATCGCCGGAGGTATGGCACAGATCTGCCCGAGGCCAGTGTGCCTTCACGCTTTCTGGAAGAAGTTCCGGCTGAACTGATCGAAGAACTCGGAGGATCGCGCCGCAAGCAGGAGTCTTCGCGGACGAATTCTCGGGCAAGGACCCCCTCCCCCCACGAACCCGGCGAGCAACCCCATTACGCCTACGAAGACGAAGATCAGAGCAGCGCCAACTGGACGGCCCCGCAGCCACGGCGTGCCCCTGCGTATTCCGGACAGAGCTACAATTCCATCGACAACATCGCTGAGTTCTTTGCCTCGCGCGGCAAGAAATTCAACCGGCCGAAGCTGCCCATTGAGGAACCCAAAGGCAGAAAGGGCTTCCGGCCCGGGCAGAAGGTGCGGCACCCCAAATATGGCGAGGGTACGGTTTATCATCGAGAAGGAGACGGTGAAGAGGCCAAGATTACGGTACAATTCCCTCGCTTCGGTTTGAAGAAGCTGGTAGAGAAGTACGCTCAGCTGGAACGGGCTTAAGACGCGTGGGACAGTCTGCCCTCGGCAGTGTTATTGCGAATCACCTAAGGAGAAACACAGAGCATTCATGGCAAACACGAAGAAACTGACCAAGGAAGAACGCAAGAAGGCGAAGCGCACCTCGCGCAAAAAAGTGAAGGCTGAAAAGCCGCTGAAACCGCGGGAATACGCCCGTGGCTCGAAAAAACGCAAAGTGAAGAAGATGGTGCGCGGCGCAGCGAAACGATAAAAACAGCGCTCGGCAGTTGGCACTTGGCCTGAATATCCGGCTGAGTGCCGACTGCGAAGTGCAGAGTGCCAACTGCTGCTCTTGGAGACAACGCCCTTTGGCTCAAATCCCGACCACTTCCAATCACCCGACAGCGGGCAGTCCCCGCACCTCGGACAATCAACTTTTCTGTTGCAAGTCCATCGATAAGTTGATCTCCGATTCCGAAGAGCCCGAACGAAGACTAAAAAAAACGCTAGGCCCACTCTCGCTCACCGCGCTGGGCATTGGCGCGGTCATCGGCTCGGGCATTTTCACGGTCATCGGCACAGCGATCGGCGGTCAGAAGTTCGACACCTCTTCCATTCTCAACGCGCCGTTGCTGGATTTTCTCGTTACCCACCATGCCTCGATGGGACGCCCGGGCGCCGGTCCAGCCCTCGCGCTGTCGTTGGTGCTGGTCGCCATCGTCTGCGCCTTCACCGGGCTCTGCTACGCCGAACTCGCGTCCATGATTCCGATCGCCGGCAGCGCCTATACCTATACCTACGCAACCATGGGCGAGTTGATTGCCTGGATCATTGGCTGGGATCTGATTCTCGAATACGCCGTCAGCAACATGGCCGTCAGCGTGGGCTTCTCCGCTCACCTGGTTGGAATGTTTGACTGGTTCGGATTTCATCCCGCCCTGCGTTGGATTTCGCCGGCCTACCTGCCAGCTGGCCTCACGAATCTGAAGGGCGACGTTCTTTACCCGCCCGGTCTCCACTTTGGTTTCAACTTCCCCGCATTTCTCGTGGTCATGATTCTGACCGTGATTTTGGTTCGTGGCATTCGCGAGTCGGCGGAGGCCAACAACATCATGGTTCTGCTGAAGATTGCCGCCATTCTGGCCTTCGTCATTGTCGGCGCGCATTACGTGAATCCCGGCAACTGGCAGCCGTTCGCACCCATGGGATGGTCGGGCATCCTGACGGGCGGTTCGATTATTTTCTTTACCTACATCGGATTCGATTCCGTCTCGACTGCCGCTGAAGAGGCTCGCAATCCGCAACGCGATTTGCCCATCGGCATTATCGCCACGCTGGTGGTCTGCACCATCCTTTACATCGGCGTTGCGATTGTGCTCACCGGAATCGTGCCTTGGCAGTCCGTGCGCGACGATGCGGCTCCCGTAGTCAACGCCATGAAATTACTGACCGTGCGCACCGGTTCGCACACCCTGCGCTGGATTCACCTGGGGGTGCTCTTCGGCGCGATGATGGGGATGATTTCGTCGCTGCTGGTTTTCCAACTCGGACAGGCGCGCGTCTGGTTCTCGATGTCTCGCGACGGCCTGCTGCCAAGGCTCTTCGGGCGCGTGCATCCCCGCTTTCGCACGCCTGCCACGGCTACCTGGATCGCCGGCTTCCTGGTCGGCATTCCCGCCGGCTTTCTCGACATCGGCACGCTCTCTGATCTCTCCAACATCGGGACGCTCTTTGCCTTCGTGCTGGTCTCGATCGGTGTGATCATCCTGCGCTACCGCGACCCGGACCGTCACCGCGGATTCCGTGCTCCGGGAGGCATTGCGGCGCCAGTGCTGAGCGTATTCTTCTGCGTTCTGCTGATGTCCGGCTTGCCGATTCTTACCTGGCTGCGATTCTTCGCCTGGCTGGCCATCGGCTTAACCGTGTACGTTCTCTACAGCCGCCATCACAGCGAATTTTCCCAGAAAGCAGTTCGTTGAAATTGAAAGATTAGAGTCGTAGGGCGAAAGACTCAGCGGAAATTGCTGATGAGAATTACATCGCTGCTCTCGTTGCCTTTTGACAGCAGGAGTTGCTTGCCGTCACGAGACCAGGCAAAGCTAAATATCTTTCCCGATGAGAATTTTGTGACTTGGCGTGCATCGCCCCCGGTTAGAGGCTGCGCCCATACATTGGTAGCGCCGGATCGAGTAAGCAGATACTGAAGTTCTTTGCCATCTGGAGACCAGCGCAGTCCGACGGTGCCGATGGGCAACTGGGCAATATAATGAAGAGGCCCTCCGGCGGCAGGGGCGACTCCGATTTTCAACGCCGGCACAGGACTGCCTTCCTGATAACGCACTGCGACCATTTTCCCATCGGGAGACACTGCCGGTGCAGAGACGCCCTCCTCTGGAGTGGTAGTCAGGACCTCTGACGGAGTACCGCCTTCCACGGGCAGGCGGTACAGATGTTTGGCCGCAGAATAGAACACCCATTTCCCATCGGGCGAACAGTCGGAGCTCCCAGTCTGGTCGGCGAGTTTTGTCCCATTGGAGCCGTCGGCGTCCGCGCGCCAAAGTTGCAATTTGTTATCGCGATAGCTGTCAAAAATAACGTAACGATCACCGCACGACGAAACGGAAACAACATTATGAGCCTGGGGAACGGCTAGCCTAGGCCCAGCGCCATCCGTACTAATGAACCACAGGTCACCGTTATCGCTTCTGAGCAACGCATTGCCCGCGGGACCGGGTGCGACGCGGTCGTAAGCGGTTCCGCCTGCGGTGAGTTGTCGCGCCTGCGCAGCCTCGCCCCCGGCGACAATCCACGCGTCAGCGATCCTGGTTTTCTGAATTCCAGCCAGAACCTTGCCGTCGCGGGTCAAATCCAGATCAAGCGCGTAGTCGGAGAGATCGTTAGAAAAGCGGTGCATCTCCCCGCTGGGATAATCAATAGACCACAACTGGCCGCGCCCAGCGTCCGATACGGACGCCACCAGAGCATTTCCATCCGGCATCCATACCGGCCGGCCGATTGAGCGATCGCCCTCCGAAGCCAGAACCCGGACCGCGCCATCGGCAACGTTAACTGTATTCAATAACCATTGGCTCGTGTTGCCGGTCTGAAACCGTGGAACGGCGATGGTCTTGCCATCCGGGGACCAGGTTGCTCCGGGATCGAAGCCGGCATTGGCGGAAGGCAGGATGGCGAGGAGATGCTCGCCGGTTCCGTCGGCCTGGGCGAGGCGGACTTCGATCGCATCGCGCTCCGGAAAGCCGCGCGCGAAGACGAATTGCTTGCCGTCGGGAGAGAAATCAATGGGCGTGTCGACGTCGCGGATGAGTTGACGGGGTGATCCTCCGAGGACCGGCATCGCGTACAGATACCTGTAGTTGTTGTTGCTCTTGTCCGAGCGGACAAAATAGATGTAATTGCCGTCGAGAGAAAAGCTGACGCCCCCGAACTCAACAATCTCCGGGGCGAGCACCTGGACGTCGCTCCGGGTGGCGACGTTGCGCACCCAGAGGCCTTGCTGTTCGCCGTCGCGGAGAACATAAACCACGAAGCGGCCGTCGGGAGAAATCGCGACCTGGGTTGCTTTGCCGCTCTCCGTGAGTTTAGCCATCTGCATGGCCTGCAGATTAAAACCTCGCGGACGCGTGAGTAGTTTGTAGACGCCGAATGCAATGGCTAGAAGCACGAGTACGGCGACCACTGCCAGGATGGCCTTGGGGCCACCGCGTTTGGCCGGTGAAGCTTGAACTTGAACCGATGCCGAACTAACCGGGACAGGAGCAGGCGGCGCAATGGATTGCCCGGGATCGCTTACGGCGCGGACGTGCCCGGAACTTGTGTCACGCTGCAGGCGTTTCAAATCAGCCCGTATGTCCGAAGCGTGCTGGTAACGCAGCTCGCGATCTTTCTCCAAAGCCTTGTTGATGATTTCTTCGAGCTTGGGGGGCAGATCGGGGTTTAGCCGCAGAGGAGAGGTGGGAGCGCGATCGAGAATTGCCTGGAAGACGAGGGCGGAGGTTTCTCCTCGAAAAGGCAAAGTGCCGGTGGCCATTTCATACAGCACGGTGCCGAAAGAAAATAGATCGGTCCGGCCATCCAAGTCTTTACCCTTGGCTTGCTCGGGCGACATATAGGCGACGGTCCCCACTGCGGTACCTGGACTGGTGAGATTCTCCACGCTGACCGCTGCGGTCGCCTCGGCCATCGCAGCCACCGCCCCGGCTCGCGTCGAGCCCTGGGTAACTTTAGCCAAACCAAAGTCCAGAATCTTGGCGTGGCCTCGCTTGGTCACAAAGATGTTCGCGGGCTTGATGTCGCGGTGCACGATGCCTTCGCTATGGGCGGCATCTAGGGCGTCCGTGATTTCAATAGCGAGGCCAAGCGCTTGTTCCGTTTCAAGGGCACGGCCGCTGATCAGATACTTCAGCGTGACTCCATCCAGGAATTCCATGGCGATGAAGGCCTTTCCCTCATGCTCGCCAATGTCATAGATCGTACAAATATTAGGATGGTTCAAAGCCGAAGCGGACTGGGCCTCGCGCTGAAAACGCGCCAGGGCCTGGGCATCTCGGGCTACCTCGTCGGGGAGAAACTTCAAAGCGACGAATCGGTGAAGGCGTGTGTCCTCGGCTTTGTACACGATCCCCATCCCGCCGCCGCCAAGCTTTTCCACGATGCGATAGTGCGAGATGGTTTGATTAAGCAGTTGTAAAGGCCTCAATCCTTTGGGCACGATGTTAGGCCCGCCGGACGGAAGAAGTCAAAAGAAAGCGTGAGAGAACGAGTAAACCGCCATTTTGGGGATGGGGCAGGAGTTGTAGAATCGAGGTATGGCGTCCACTGCGCCGAGCGCCTTTATCGTTTCTCTACCCAAGGCCGAGCTGCACCTTCATCTCGAAGGCTCGATCGATCCCCCAACTTTGCTTGAGTTGAAAAAGCGTCGCGGGAAAAAGGTACGCTCGCCGAAGCCGAGCAGCTTTACCGCTACAAAGATTTCACCGGTTTTCTCATGGCATTCAAGACCGTGACCGAAGAGTTGCAGACTGCCGAGGATTACGAACTCATCACTTATCGCCTGATGCAGAAGCTGAAAGCGGAGAATGTGCTGCACGCCGAAGTGTACGTTTCGGTGGGTGTCTGCCTGTGGCGCAAGCAGGATTTCGATGCCCTCTTCGCCGGCCTGGAACGCGGACGAGAGCGGGGAGAGCGCGATTTCGGAATTTCGTTGCTGTGGATTTTCGACGCGGTGCGCCAGTTCGGCGTGGACAAAGCCCAGCCGGTTGCCGAGTTGGCGGTGCGGTATCGAGACCGGAACGTGGTGGGATTTGGCATTGGCGGTGACGAGCGGCAAGCGGCACCGGAACTTTTTCGCGACGTGTACGCGTATGCCGCGGCGAATGGGCTTCGCTTAACCGCACACGCGGGCGAAACGGCCGGGCCGGGATCGGTTTGGGGGGCGCTTAATTTGCCCGCAGAGCGGATCGGGCACGGGTTTACGGCTTCGCAAGATCCCGAACTGGTCGAGGAGCTTTCAAGGCGGCAGATTCCGATCGAGATCTGCATCACCAGCAATCTGCAGACTGGCATCTGTGCGGCGGTGGCGGATCATCCAGTACGGAATTATTTTGATCAGGGCGTGATGGTCACGCTCAACACCGACGATCCGGCGATGTTCGCGACTTCGTTGAACCGGGAATATCAGTTGGCTCAGGATACTTTCGGTTTTACAGATGAGCACCTGCGCGAGTTGGCGCGCAATTCTTTCGAAGCATCGTTCTTGCCGGCAGAGAAGAAACTGCAATTCCTGGACATGTTCGATGCGGCGGCGGCCAAGTAGCAACCATGGAGGACGGGCGTCTCGCCCGTCAGGTCAAGCGAAGGCGATAGTTGACCGCGATTTCGCGAATGTAGCCGTTCGACCTTGAAAAACATCCGATCAATGTTGGAGCCGCGAACTTAGCGGGCCTGGTATGGTCTAATAGAACAAATCGCAAATGCCATCCAGCCGTACAAGCGTGCGTCGCCGTCTGCTAGCGCTCCACCGAAATCTTCGCGGAGCGAGCATGATTGCGCGTGCGCTCGTGTCCACCGATCATCCTCTGCTGGCGCACATCATTCCCATTCGGCGCTGCAATCTGGCTTGCGAGTACTGCAACGAGTACGACGACTTCTCCAAGCCGGTTCCGACCGAGACCATGTTCCGAGCGCGTGGACAAGCTGGCCGAGTTGGGCACGTCGGTGATCACGATCAGCGGTGGCGAACCGCTGCTGCATCCCGAACTGGACGAGATCATCCGCCGTATCCGCAAGCGCGGCATGATCGCGGGGCTGATCACGAACGGCTATCTGCTGGTTGCCGAGCGCATTCAGCGGCTGAATCGCGCCGGACTCGAATGGCTGCAGATCTCGATCGATAACGTCACGCCGGACGATGTTTCCAAGAAGAGCCTCAAGGTTCTGGATAAGAAGCTGCGAATTGCTGGCCGAGCACGCCGATTTTCACGTGAACATCAACTCCGTGGTGGGCGGCGGCGTATGCAATCCGCAGGATGCGCTGACCATCGGCAAGCGGGCGCTGGAGCTGGGCTTCAGTTCGACCATCGGCATCATTCACGACGGCGGCGGGCAGCTGCAGCCGCTCGCGGATGAAGAGAAGCGCGTCTATCACGAGATGAAGGCGATGGAGAAGAGCAGCTTCACCCGCATCAATGGCTTTCAGGACAACATCGCGCAGGGGCGGCCGAACCAGTGGCGCTGCCGGGCCGGCGCGCGTTATCTTTACATCTGCGAAGACGGGCTGGTGCACTACTGCTCGCAGCAGCGCGGCTATCCCGGAATTCCGCTGGAGAAATACACTGTGCGAGACATCCGCCGCGAGTATCGTGACCGAAAAATCCTGCGCTCCGCACTGCACGGTATCGTGCGTGCATCAGGTATCGATCTTCGATTCCTGGCGCGCTCCGCAATATGCCGGACAGAGCACATCCAGCGCGCATGGATTAGTGCAAATCGAATAGAGATTTCCTGACAGCAGTGTGATGCCAAACAGCAGCGCGCTATTTTTTCGGCTGGGCCGAGGGCGGCAGCAAGCCATTCAGGCGGAGATACATAGAGGCGGCGCTGTAATGGTCCGCCCAATCATTGGTCAGGGCGATCAAGGCAAATGCCACCGTCGTTTGCTTTCCACCGAAGAGTTCGACACTATCGCCCAGTTTTGAATCGTCCACCCGGTTCAAGGCTGCTTCGCAGTACGAAAACGACTTTGACAGATTCACCATCAGCCTGTCCTTCTCGGTCTCTGGCGCAGGTCGCATCGGAGGCGGCGGCATGCTTCCGGCCTTGCTGCACAGTTCTATGTTAGACATCGTCATGTGCGTTACCATGTGCCCGAAGGTCATCTGCGCGGGAGTGGGACTATAGCCAAACTTGTCCGCCGGCATCTCATCGACTGCGGCCGTCAGATTCTTCTGCTGACGCGCAAAAAGTTCTCTCACCGTATCGCTTACCGGATTCTTGGTTGAAGTTGCTTTCGTCTGCGCAGCCTTGCTCGGTTCAGTTTTATTTGGTTCTGGTTTGTCCTGGGCAAAAAGAATTGCCGTTGACGCGAACAAGGCGAGAAAAACAAGAATTCGTTTCATGATGTCTCCAGTGTGCCCCCAAAGAATAACTCCAAAGAGGCCGGTTTAGCCAGACTTGACGGCGATGAGGAAGCCCTCCAAGGTCATTTCCTCATGCCGTTACTTCTGGGGTTGCTTCCAGTAGGCTTCGCGTATAGGCGTGCTGTGGCCGTTCCGTGATTTGCTCGGTTTCGCCGACCTCGACGATCTTGCCCCGATACATTACGGCGATACGGGTAGCGAGATAACGTACCACGGGCATGGAGTGTGAGATGAACAGGTAGGTCAAGCCGAACTCGCGTTGCAGTTGCGACATGAGGTTTACGATTTGTGCGCCAACGCTGACGTCGAGAGCGGATACAGGTTCATCGGCCACAACGAATTTTGGATGCAGCGCCAGGGCCCGGGCAATTCCAATGCGTTGCCGCTGGCCCCCGCTGAATTCGTGCGGGAATCGGCGC
Source organism: Terriglobales bacterium (assembly GCA_963706465.1). GTDB lineage: Bacteria > Acidobacteriota > Terriglobia > Terriglobales > Acidobacteriaceae > JABDBE01. The sequence goes on along the minus strand of CAVPMC010000003.1, from coordinate 370,517 downwards.
ATAGCGGACTGGTCAAGGCCGACGGCACGCAGCAGTTCGCCAATTCGCATACGTCGCGCAGAAGCGCTCATGCGTTCGTGAATAATCAGCGGCTCGTTAATGACATCTGCCACCCGCATGCGAGGGTCGAGCGATCCAAAGGGATCTTGAAAGATAATTTGTATGTCACGGCGCAGGCGACGCATCTCGCTGTGACTGGCAGCGAGCAGGTCGCGGCCCTCGAATACGATCTCCCCCGAGCTCGGCTCGATCAAGCGGAGCACTAGCCGGCCCAATGTACTCTTGCCCGATCCCGACTCGCCGACCAAGCCCAGGGTCTCGCCGGATTGAATATCGAGAGAGACGTCATCGACCGCGCGGACTTCACCCTTTGCGCCTCCGCCAAAAATGGATTCGCCCAGCGGAAAAACTTTAGTCAAATTGCGAACTTCGAGCAGGGGCACGAGGAAGATGGTAACAGTAAGACGAGCTGCGGATTTGCACGGATAAGATTGTTCCCAACTAGCAATCCGTTCAATCCGTGCAATCCAGGCTGATTTCCTTCACCGCCATGCGATCATCGGTACGGCCAATAACGCCGCAAACATGCCCAGAGCCTTCCAGCGCGTGAAGTGCTCTTTAAGGATGAGTCGAGCCAGCAGCACGGTAACCGTGGGATAGAGCGAACTGAGCACTACAGCGGCATCGAGCCGCCCGGTCTGGCTGGCACGAATGAATAGCACGCTGCCGATGATGTCGAGGCAACCAGCCAGTACGCCGAGAGCGGCGCCACGAAGGCCAATTTCGCGAGTGCCCCGCCCTAGCAGAACGATCATGCCGGTAAGTGTGAACGACGAAATCTTCGAGGTCGCCGCGAGCCAATAAGCCGATCCGTCGCCCGCCTGCCTGATGCAGAGATAGAATCCGGCGAAGCCAATACCCGCCAGAGCGGCCATTCCGATCCCTTCGGGCGGGCTGTCATCTTCCGTACGCGAGATGAGCCAGATTCCGGCAGCGGCCAGGACGAAACCCGTGACTTGCGCGGCCTGTGGCAAGCCTTCGCGAAACATTCCGAATACAGTGGGGATGGCGGCGCCCAGCAAGGCTGCTACGGGGGCCGTCAGGCCCATCCTTCCCATGGCCAGCGCGCGATAGAAAATGGCCAGGGCGCCGCCTCCGGATAAGCCCGCCAACAGTGCCCACGCCACCGCGGTGCGCGAGGGAAAGGGGGCATGAATTGCCAGCGCTACTCCCGTCATAAGGATCAGGCCGCTTAAGTGCGCGATCGCCGTGATCAGGAATGCATTGGCGCGCCGCGCAGCGAATCCACCCGTGAAATCGCTAGTCCCCCAGGCGACGACGGCGGCCATGCTGAAGGCGGTGGGCGCCGATAGTGATAGCAATTCCATTCCTGGTTCATTCCTCTCGGAGTAAATGAGACTAGCACGCGATAAGATGTTCAAGCGTGCAATCCGTCTCCACTATTTCAGGCCGAGGCCACTCATGCCGGCGCCAATGATTCTTGGGCTTCTAGGCGGACTGCTGGTGCTGGCATTTCTGGCTAACCGTGTTTTCCGCGTCACTCGCATTCCCGATGTCATTCTGCTGATGGCCCTGGGCGTTTTGCTTGGTCCTGGACTCCATCTGGTGAACGCTTCGGGGCTTGCGAAAACTACCAATCTGCTGGGTACACTCGCCATTATTCTCGTGCTGTTCGAGGGTGGGCTGGAGTTGGATCTTCGGGATACGCTCCGTCATTTTCCCGGTAGTTTATTGCTGGCGTCCCTTGCGTATCTTTTCAGTACCGGCCTGGTCGCGTTGATAGTCGTGAAGAGTCTGCATATGCCGCTTGCCATTGGTCTATTAGTGGGGGCCACCCTTGGCTGCACCAGCAGTACGGTTGTCCTGCCGGTACTGCAGCAGATGGATGCGGAAGAGCCGGTAAAAGTTACGTTGATGTTGGAAGCCTCGTGGGGCGACGTGTTGGCAGTCCTGACTGTAGGTTTGCTTTTGGGATTGGAATATCAATCGGGCCCGCTCGCTGCTGGACTGGCACACCGGTTCTTGGTGCAGGTTGGTATCGCCCTTCTATTTGCCTTGATGGCCGGAATTCTGTGGTCTCGCATGCTGCATGTTCTGTCCGAACAGCGTTTCTGGCAAGTACTAACCTTTTCAATCGTGCTGGTGCTTTATGGAGGCATGGAAGCGCTCGGAGCCAACGGTCTCATTGCGGTGCTCGGCTTTGGCTTGACGCTCTCCAATTTTCCCGGCGTCGACCCGAGCCTCGGCCTGACGGGGCCAGTCGCCGCGCTGGCCGAGTCGCAGGAAAGATTGTTGACCTTCCATTCCGAACTTGCGTTTCTGGTCCGTACATTCTTTTTCGTATTGATAGGCGCGGTCGCCGAGTTGGGAATCTTTCGTCAGCACCCGCTGCTGACAGGAGGAATATTAGGAGCTTTATTTTTGGCTCGCTGGCTGGCAGTCCATTCCAGCCGCTGGGCCTGGAGAGAAATCGGATTGCAAGGCCGCGAGGCCATCCTCTGGATGCTGCCCCGCGGACTGATCACAGTAGTGCTCGCCATTCAAGTGGCGGAGGCGCGTCCGAGCGAACTGGCCTTTCTGCCGGGGCTCGCGTTTGCAGTGATTTTGGCTACAAATCTTTTGGTGGTATTAGGAAGCTGGCGAGTGCGCAGGGCGACCCCGGCCCTGGTGGGCGCGCCTGCAGATTCAACTTCAGAACCTGAGCCGGGACATGGCGATGCAGCGGCGTCCCTTCCCACGACCGCCCCCAGCCGGCGATGGATCTTCGACGTGGTCTTATTAGTGTTTCTCGCTCTTGGTGGGGTGATTCTTTGGCTGGGAAATCAACCTGTGGACTCGCCAGCAGGTCACGGCAAAAGTTGGGTTCATACGCATCTACGCCGCTGAACCGTCGCGCGACTGGGTAACGATCGAGGTGTTTGGTTGCGTGGTGCGAGGTGGTGCGTGGTTCCATGGCGGCTACCGCGCAAAATACATAGAAGAGTGCCGCATTCGAGGGAATGTGCATGTTGAAGTCCACGAAACTGTGGACCAGGATTCCAGTCAGACCAAGCACGGTGGCCAGCGGTACAGCAGTGCTGGCATCGCGCGGCCAATGTCTCAACTTTTTAAAAGCATGGCGAAACAATGTCAGCAAAAACCACGACATTGTAAGAAAGCCAAGCCCGCCCATTTCGACCAGCAATTGCAAATAGTCGTTGTGGGCCATCCCGACCGGCTTGTTGCTTGAGAGGGTGCTGAACTTTGGATAGATTTCCCCGAAGACTCCGAAACCCCATCCAAAAACTGGTTTTTGCGCGAACATGTTGAGCGCATCACGATCCAGTCTCAGTCGGGCGGCGGCCGACAAGTCTGTGCGGGGCGCGCTCTGCAGGCTGGTTATGCGGTCAGACAATTCCCCACCGCCGAGCCACGTCAGCAATCCCAGCACAACGACCAGGAACGCGCCCAACGCAATAGGCGCCTTCCCGGTCTTTCCTCGCTTAATCAAGAAAACTGCGAGCAAGACAATCTGCACCAGGAAGGCGGCCATTCCGCCTCGCGATCCCGAAAGAAAAATCGTGCTGGCCATCACTGCCGCGGCCAGAGCGGCGAGTGCCTTGCGGGAGCTTGAAACCTGAGACAGAACGATGACGAGAGGAATAGGCGTTAACATCTCCATCAGGCCGGCATAGTGATTGTGGTTCACATATGGGCCATAGATCCAGCCGCTGGATGGTAAAGAACGGAGCCAGTACAGTTTGCCGTTTGAAGCGATCCCCTGAATCAAGGCAAACATTGCGACCGTGAAACCGTATCCGGAGAGGAGCCACGCGAGCGTCTTTACCTGCGACGTTTTGACCAGACACTGAATGGTCAGGAAACACAACAAGCCATAAGTGAAACACAGGCGGGCAGCAGACAAAGTTTCGGCGCGATAGGCGGTTCGCCCAGTTGCAAGCTGCCAAATGATTAAAGCGGCGAACGACAACATGGGCAGAAACAGCGGATGGTTTACGATCTCCAGTTCGCCATCTGCGGCTTGCCGCGCTGCCCAAAGCGTGAAAAGCAAACCGGTGCTCACTTGAATGATTGCAATCGACCGAGGCTCGACTGCGCCAAATGCAAGCGGCCCAAACAGCAGTATGCCAAGCACACCGTACAACATCAACGAATCCAAGGGGGCGGCCGACACGACCCGAGAAACGTTCGACTCCTCAGCCATCGCGAGCGAAAGCGATGTGGTCACTTGCCACCTGCCATTGATTGATTCTGCATTCCGCGAAACTGCGCCAGACGAATGCCGTCGATCCAAAGCCTGCCACGAATTGCATTGCCCGGGGGCACGCGCTGTATGCGCAGGACGAGCAACTGCGCATCCGGGCCGGTGTTAAATGTCCCGTACACCCGGGTCCAAGAAGGCGCGTCTTTAAGCGAATCGCTGGCAAAGTAATTTATTCCGGTAAACTGGTCCTCCAACACGAATCGCGGTCCGCCCGCACCTGCTAAATCTTTCGACTTGAAATAGGCAGAGAAGGCATACTTCGTATTCGGCTCGACCGGAATAAGTTGCCGGATCCCTGCGTCTTCGATTCCACGACTGTCAAAGACGATAGAGAGAGAACGTTGGCCCAAATGAGGCTCCGTCGGATCCAGTTCCAGTGAGATATCGGGTGATTTCTCATACAGCCAGTCGAATCCGGCGTTCAGCAAAGGCAAACCGAAATCGCCGTTGATTACACGATTCTCCGCCCAGGGCTGATAGTGGGAAAGATCGCTCAGGTTTGCTGCCTGGTGCCAAACTTCCTGAGCCTGTGCGACAGCGCGCCGTCCAATCAAATATCGGACATACTCGAACACATATCGCGTCTCTACCGTTTGCTGGAGTTGGACCATTTGCGCCCAAACTTTTGTTGCGGCATCCGGCTGATTCTTTGAAATTAAGAAACTCAAAAATGTCGAATAGACAGCCGGGTTATGCGGAATCACGTCGCGCAAAAGAGCATCGACGTCAGGCTTGAGCTGCCAACAACGATCCAAGGCCACGGAGGACAAATAAGGATCGTGCTCGAGAACGAAGCGGAATTCTCTCAGAGCGTTATCCGTGTCTCCCAGACCCCAGTAGATATTGGCCGCCTCCCATGCAACGTTCGGAGTGGACGGATCAGCGGCTAGCGCACGTTGCAAAGCAACCTTCTGCTGATCGAAGTTTCCGAGCCGCCAGTAGGTTCTGGAAAGTTCGAGCCAGTAGCTGGCGTTATACGGGTTGAGCGTAGTTGCTGACCTGAGGAACTGTGCAGCGGTCTCGGGTTCGTGCTGCATCTGCAGGAAATTGTGTCCGAGGAGGTATTGATATTCTGCGTTCCCGGGCTCCAGTCGGGCTGCCAGTCGCAGGCTGCGGAGGTCCAGCTTTCGGGAAAGGCTGTCAGCAACAAATTCGCGGGCTGACAATCCGATGTAAACCAAAGTAAGCACCAGGCACGCCACTAAGAATGTGATTTTACGAGCTGAGCTTTCGAGAGCGATTTTCATGGCAGGGTTTTTGCAACGGCGCTCCAGTAAAATCTGCCCCACCCTACGCTCCGCTGGACGTTGCTGCAAAAACGGCTTCCTCCGTGCTCATTGGATCTTCCTGGTAGTAACGGTGGCCGTATTTTCCCTGATATTCGTAGCGATAGTAGTATTCCGGCGAACTGAGATCTACAGCATTCACTAACACGCCGCACACCCGCGCATTGACTTGCAGCAGAATGTCACGGGCGTGCCGCAAAGCTGGTTTCGTAGTGTGCCCGGAACGAATGACGAGAACGACCGCGTCGGCGCTGGTGGACATAACCACGGCGTCGGTGACTGAAAGCGTCGGCGGAGTATCGATCACAATATGGTCGTACTGTTTTCGCAATTGGTCCAGAACGGCCTTCATATTGTTGGAAGCCAGGAGTTCAGCCGGGTTCGGCGGAGGCGTTCCGGCCGGCAGTATGAAAAGGTCCGGGAGAACGGTTGAAGGAACAATCGCATCCTGCAGAGTCGAACTGCCGGTTAGAACATTGCTGAGCCCGAATTTTGGAGCCATGCCAAGCGCTTTGTGGATGCTGGGGCGGCGCAAGTCGGCATCGATCAGCAAAACCCGTGTGCCTTTCTGAGCTAGCACGATCGCGGAGTTAATGCTGGTCGTGGTCTTGCCCTCCTCGGGAAGAGCGCTGGTAATGAGAATGACTTTGGGCGGTCCGCCCGCAAATGTGAGAAGCAGCGAAGTTCGAAGTGCACGGTAAGATTCCGCCATCTGCGAGCGGGGACGCGATTGCGTCACCAACTCGACAGCTTCCTTGGAGGAGGCTAGAGCCAGCTGTTGATTATTGCCGATTTCCCGCCTGCTTCTTGACCCAAGAGGAATCATGCCCAGCGAGGGCAGCGCCGAGATAACTTGCGCTTGCTCGGGAGTGCGTACGGTATTGTCCATACCATCTAACAAGAAAGCCAGCCCAACGCCGGTTGACAGCCCGAGCGCTAAGGCGAACCCGACATTTCGCGGAATGTTCGGGCTGGATGGAGCGGTCGGAATCCGGGCCACATCGACAATGCGGAAGTTGTTCGACCTTAAGCCCGCGGTCACGCCGGCTTCTTTCAATTTCTCCAACAGTCCTTCCGACAGCGTACGGTTGGCGTCGACATCGCGCTTAAGCAAGCCATATTCGATGGCGCTCTCATTCAGCTTGTTGGCCTCCTGTTTTTGCTGGTCCAGGGCTTGACGCAACATACTTTCACGCTCGACGGCAGCAAGGTAATTGCCTCGCAAACCAGCTGTTACCTTGCGCATTTCTGCCTGAATCTGCTGTTCGACTTCCTTCATTTGGCTGCTGAGTTGAGCTAATTTCGGATAAGAAGGGCCAAACTGCGTGTTCAGCTGTGCCACTTGGATCTTCAGATCGGCTCGCTGTTCGCGCAGCTTTTCCAGCAGTGTTGAGGTGGCGTGAGGACCTTTCGCCTCACCATCGACGTTCGCGGCCGCGACGATTGAGTCAGAGTCGCCCGACTGCACCTGGCGATAAATCGACTCCTTTTCCATGCGGACGGATTCTGCTGAAGTTAGTTCCCGGTTTAATTCATCCAACTTAGCAGTCGTGATGTTTTGTTTTTCGTCGATCCCGAGAATCTCATGCTGCTTTTGATATTGGACAAGTTTTTCCTGGGAAGTTTCCACTTTGACTTGGAGATCGACCAATTGTTTGGACAGCCAGTCCGACGCCTGCATGGTGGACTCGAATCGCGTTTTAAAGTTCTGCTCGACGTAGGTGTTGGCCAGTGTGTTCACAACGTGTGCCGCGAGATTCCTGTCCGGGCTGCTGTAACGAATCTCGATAATCCTGGTATTAGGGATGAGCGAAACTTGCAGGCTGCCTTTGAAGTTGGCAAGAGCAGTCGAAGTCTTCGCTGAATCTGGCTGGGCGGTCAGTTCCAGGGACGACGATGAAGACGAAGACTTGATTTTCGTCCCTACGTCCGGCTGCCGGTCCAGTTTCAGCTGCCGAATGACCTGAAGAGCCAACAGATCGCTCTTCAGAATTCGTACTTCAGTATCTAAATCGGTTGGATCGTAATAATCGACGCTGGATGAGTCCTTCAGGTTGAACATGACGGGATCCGTCTTGTTTATGGCGATGCTGCCAACCGCTTCATAGATGGGTGTGCTGCGAAGAGTGGAAATCGTCACGATTCCGACGACCGCTAGTAAGCTTCCAATTACGATCCACTTGCTCTTGATGAGAACCCGCGTGTATTCGCGGAGGAGCGAATCCTGGGACGGAACACCAGGATAGGCGCTGGATGCGGCATTGCGGTTGGACTCAATCGGAAAAGCGGGCTGCAGTTCGCGCAGGATGTGGCCATCCACCGGTATGAGCCGTCCCGAGTCCATCAGTCCTGTGGAGACAATCTGCGCGGCGCGGAACTCCCGGTCAGATTCGCCTCCTATCTCTCTTTCGAGTCGGAACCGTATCGTCGATCCCGAGTGGCTAAAGTTGCAATTGCGAGTGGGCTCAGTCTAAACCACGCAATGATGACGGATCTCTCATAAATTAGATGGGTTCCTTAGTGTTAACGGGGGTTCCTACAGGTTCGGTTGGCGGATATCTCCGCTATACTGGCGTGACAAATTTCATTCTGACCTACGTGCGGCACCAACCGGCCCACTGGTTCGGTTGGCAAAATGTTTTTTTTGCTTCGAGGACTTTACGGATGAAGTGGTCCGAACAAGTGGTACTGGTCACTGGAGGGACGGGTTCTTTCGGCAGAAAGTTCGTCGAGCTGATGCTTCGCGAATATCGCCCGCAGAAACTCATCGTCTTCAGCCGTGACGAACTTAAGCAGCATGAGATGCGGGCTGCGGGCCTTGACCATCCATGCTTGCGTTATTTTATCGGGGATGTGCGCGATGTGCAGCGTCTGGAAAGAGCTTTCTCTGGGGTCACCGTCGTGGTCCATGCCGCAGCGCTCAAACAGGTTCCGGCTTGCGAATACAATCCGTTCGAAGCCATCCAGACCAATATTATGGGTGGGCGTAATGTTATCGATGCCGCGATTAACCGCGGAGTACGGCGCATTCTGGCGCTGAGCACGGACAAAGCGGTAAACCCGATCAATTTATACGGCGCGACTAAACTTTGCGCGGAGAAAATATTCGTTCAAGCGAACTCTTACTCGGGTGCGCAGGACACCCGATTCAGTTGTGCCCGCTACGGAAATGTTCTGGGCAGCCGGGGCAGCGTCATTCCGGTATTCCTGGAGCAGCGCAAGCGCGGAAAGATCACCATTACCGATGCCCGCATGACCCGCTTCTGGATCACGATCGAGCAGGGAGTCAGATTTGTGGTGCGTTGCCTCGAGCAGATGCATGGGGGTGAGATTTTTGTCCCCAAGATTCCCAGCATGAAGCTGATCGAAATCGCCGAGGCTGTCGCCCCGGGTTGCGATGTGGAAGCGATCGGGATCCGTCCCGGCGAGAAGTTGCATGAGGTGCTGCTTTCGGAGGATGAGGCTCGTAATGCGCGGGAGATGGAGGACATGTTCGTCATCCAGCCGGCGCATCCATGGTGGGGGACAGATAACTGGAAACAAGCGCGCCCGCTTCCTGAAGGATTCCGGTATACCAGCGACAACAACCCGCAGTGGCTGAGCGCGGAAGAACTATATGAATTGGTCGGCGATAGCTCTCCGACTTTAATGCCTGACCCCCAGGAACAAGAGTGGCGCGTCCGGGCGTGATCAGGCATGGGAAATGGGCATGAAAGTTGCTGCCATTATTCAGGCGCGAATGAGCAGCACGCGTCTGCCCGGCAAGGTCCTGATGGATCTTGGCGGAGAAACCGTTCTTGCGCGTGTAGTGCGGCGTGTACGCCGAGCCACGCTGGTCGAGGACATCATAGTGGCCACAAGCAACGCGATCGTAGACGACGCTATTGTCCGCGAATGCGAGCATCTCTCGGTAAAGTTTTTTCGAGGCGAGGAAAATGATGTCCTTGACCGCTATTACCATGCGGCGCGCTACATCGCTGCCGAGACGGTTATTCGTATCACCTCCGACTGTCCTCTAATCGATCCGGAGATCATTGACAAGACGATCCGGGAGTTTTTGAAGAAGCGTCCCGACTACGCCAGCAACGTCCTACAGCGGACGTATCCCAGAGGGCTCGATACGGAAGTTATTAGCGGGGAGGCTTTGGCGCGTACATGGAGGGAAGCACGGTTGTCTTATCAGCGAGCGCACGTCACACCTTACATTTACGAGAATCCGCATCAGTTCGACATTCTTCCGATCAAAGGCGCGGCCGATTACAGCGCGCATCGCTGGACCGTCGATACAGCAGACGATCTCGCTTTCGTTCGCGCCGTTTATTACCGCTTCGACAACGACGTCCGCTTTTCGTGGCGCGACGTGCTCGCTCTTTTGGAGCGAGAACCGGAGTTGATGGAATTGAATCGCGAAGTCGTGCAGAAAGCGTTGCATGAGGGCTGAATATCGGCCGTCAAGGTTAGCTGAATGACCTCGCTAAAGTTGGGGAGAAAATTCGTTGGTTTGGAAAATCCCGCTTACTTCGTGGCGGATATTTCCGCAAATCACGATGCAGATCTCGAGCGCGCCAAACTCCTCATTCGGCTTTGTGCGGAAGCGGGTGCTGATGCGGCGAAGTTCCAGAATTTCCGCGCTTCACAGATTGTCAGCGACAGAGGCTTTCAGTCATTGGGCGGGCAACTCTCTCACCAGTCCGCGTGGAAGAAAAGCGTATTCCAGGTGTATGAGGATGCCGCTTTGCCCTGGGAGTGGACGCCAACTCTGAAGCAGGAATGTGAAGCCTGGGGCATCGATTACTTTTCTGCCCCATACGATCTGGAAGCGGTTGAGATGCTGGACCCTTACGTCGAACTTTTTAAAATCGGTTCTGGAGACATTACCTGGACCGAACTGTTGCGCCGAGTTAGCCAGAAACGAAAACCGGTGTTGCTGGCGACGGGCGCATCGGATATTGCAGATGTGCAACGTGCGGTCCGGGAAATCCTAGAGATCAACCCACAACTGGTGCTGATGCAGTGCAACACGAATTACAGCGGGAGCGACGCGTCCTTCCAGCACATTCATTTGAGAGTGTTGGAAACATATCGGGCGATGTTTCCCGACGTGATTCTAGGTTTGTCTGACCATACCCCAGGACACGCCACCGTTCTCGGAGCGGTGACGCTTGGTGCGCGCGTCATCGAGAAACACTTCACCGACGATAATCGCAGGGAAGGCCCCGACCACCCGTTTTCAATGACGCCGCGAGCCTGGCGTGAAATGGTGGATCGTACCCGCGAACTCGAATGGGCGCTGGGTTCTCGGATCAAGAAAATAGAGGAAAATGAGCGCGAGACTGTTGTGCTGCAGCGCCGGTGCCTACGGGCCGCCACTGATCTCGGCCCGGGAACGGTGCTGCGGCCTGAACTGCTGGAAGCGTTGCGGCCCGCTCCAAAAGATGCAGTAATGCCCTTCGATCTGCCGCGAGTGATTGGCAAAATGCTGACTGATGATTTGCCGGCAGGGGAGTATCTCAAATGGACCATGCTCACCGACGGTGAGGTTCACTAGTGCGGATTCTCTATTTTTCAGACAACTGTTCGGACCATAACCGCCGCTTCCTGGAGAAGTTTTCTTCTTTCGGCCACGAAGTCTTTTTCCTCGACGTCACACAAGAATCGTCAGCAGAGAACTCGTTGCTTGGTGGCGTCCGACGAGTGACGACCCAAAAGAAAATTCATCGAGACGCCAATCCGGGCCAGTTTGCCGAGTTTCTGTCCGAGTTTCGGTTCTTGTTGAAACAGATTCAACCTGACCTCGTCCACGCGGGGCCGATACAGACCTGCGGGTACGTGGCAGCGCTTTCCGGTTTTCATCCTATGGTGGTGATGTCCTGGGGCTCGGACCTGCTCGTCCATGCGAATCGGAATACAGAGTGGATGCGGGCTACAGAGATCGCCCTTGGCGCGGCGGACGGATTTTGTTGCGACTGCGAAACCGTTGGTAGAGCGGCTCGGCGATGGGTTGTATTTCCGCATGAGCGGATCGTGCAGTTGCCGTGGGGAATTAAACGCCGCTCGTTTTCGCCGCAGGGGGTTGCCGAACCACGAGACAAATTAGGATTGGGCTCAGAGGCATTCGCTTTCATCAGCACTCGTTCGTGGGAACCTCTGTATGACATCGAGACTCTACTCCAGGCTTTCGCAGCGGCTTACCGGAAAAACAACCAGCTACGATTGTTTTTGCTGGGCAATGGCTCGGAGGCCCGCCGGGTGCGGGCTCTCATCGACGAGCATGGATTGGAGCAAGCGGTCATTACTCCGGGGTTGATTGCCAGGGAAGACATGCCGCGTTGGTTTCGCGCTGCCAATGCGTACGTCAGTTGTGCGAAGTCAGACGGGACCTCAATTTCGTTGCTGGAAGCGATGGCGACCGGACTTCCCGCCGTCGTTACCGATATCGCGTCCAACCGCGAATGGATCGCCGAAGATGAAAACGGCTGGCTGGCAGCCGCCGGTTCCTCCGAGGAGTTCGCCGCGAAGCTACTTCGCGCGGCGAGCATACCTCCGAATGACCTTGAAGCGATCTCGCAACGCAATCGAACAATTGTTGCTGCACGTGCGGATTGGGATAAGAACTTCCCCAGCCTCCTGCGCCTGTTTGAGTACCTCACGAATAGCGCCATGGCGATGAAAGCATGAAGCTGCTCAGTCCATTGTTGAGGCACATTGTTTATCCGAGCCTGTCGAAGGCGGGGTATCTTCATCGCCCAGCCCGGACAGCACCGGTGGTGCTGACGTATCACGGCATTTTGCCAGCAGGATACAAAATCGTCGATCGCGTACTGGATGGAAATCTGGTGAGTGCGGAATTGTTTCGTCGCCAATTACGGTTTCTTAAAAGTCAGTTCAACGTAATCTCTCCGGAAGAGTTTCTGCTTTGGTGCGAGGCCGGACATGAGTTGCCCCCGCGTTCCGTGCTGTTGACTTGCGATGACGGCCTGAGAAACTCGCTAGACATGCTGCCAATTCTTCAAGAGGCAGGATTCACCTGTTTATTGTTTGTCACCGGCGCTTCGCTGACCGCCAGCCCGACAATGTTGTGGCACGAGGAACTGTATCTGATGTTGCTCGCGGCCCCGGATCGCATCACCCTGGAATTGCGCGAAATCGGATTGGAAGCCACGGCGAGCCGTCGCCAGAAGGTTTCATTGTGGTGGACGTTGATGAAAATCCTTTCGCGTTACGACTCGAATTGCCGCAGCGCGCAACTTGGGACCATCAGAATGCAGCTGGACCTTTCTGAGCGATGGAATGCCGAATATCTTGAATGTCCCGTACTGACCCGGCGATTCGCGGTGTTGAACCAGTGCGAACTCCGAGGCCTGAGTCGCGCGGGCATGTGCATTGGGGCACATAGCCTTTCTCATCCACCGTTGTCGCAATGCTCGGCGGAATTGGCGTGGAGCGAAATCTCGGAAAGTAAGCGCAATCTCGAACAGGTCTTGGAGCGCGAGATATGGGCGTTCGCCTATCCGTTCGGTAATTCGTTATCTGTGACTACGCGGGAAGTACGAATGGCGGAACAGGCCGGCTTCCGGTGCGCGTTCCTCAACGTGAGTACAGGTTCGAGAAATTCAACTCGACAATTTGCTTTGCCGCGGGTACACATTACAGCGGAAATGACGATGCCGGAATTGGAAGCGCGTATCGCTGGGTTTCATCAAGCGGTGCAGCAAGTATTCAGACGAACGCATTTGGATGACGCCGTGGAGTCGAGCGCTTGAGGAGAAACCCACAGGTAAATGTATTTGCAGAAAACGATCGCCAATCGATCACCAGGAACCCGTGCGCCTAATCTCGTACAACGAAATTCCGGAGGGTGAGATTCTTGCCCGCCACTGGAATGAACTGGTGCGGCAAATGGAGTGCCCCGAGATTTTTTACACGTACGAGTGGGCCCTGGCCGTGAACCGCGCCTATCGAGCGTCCAGCGTGCCTGTGTTGATGCTGGCATATGAACAAGATTCCCTGGTAGGAGTCGTGGCGCTGGCAACTGACATCGCACGACGGAGAACATTTTTTCTGGCAAGCACGACCGCGGACTATTGCGATTTTGTTTCAGCTCCCACCCGCCGTTCAGAGTTCGTGGATCTAGTCCTGGGTGAACTGCGAAGGTGCAAAATGCCTGCGTTAGGGGCGGCGAACGTACCCGCGGATTCCGCTACTTGTCAGGCTCTCAAGGTGGCCGCTGGTCTGCATGGCCTCAAAACATTTTCCCGACCGGCATATCTTTGCGCTCAGATTGCGCTGGGATCAGTGGCGGAACGACAAAATGTAAAAAACTTCGTCGCCAGTCGCAAGGCCTTCCGTTACTCGCTTAAGAGCCTGGCAAAACACGGGCCTATCGGTGTTGACCACTTGCAGTCCGATGAAAGTATCAAGGGCGCCCTGCCGGAATTTATGCAAGTACACATCGCCCGGTTTTCGGGTGCGGGCCGGCTCAGTAATCTGGCACAACCACAGCGCCAGGTCTTTCTTGCAGAGTTAGCCCGCTTGCTCTCCGCCGCAGGTTGGATAACGTTGACACGCCTGCGGGTCGGGGACCATTCGGTCGCGTGGAACTATGGATTCAAGTTTTCGGGAAGTTGGTTTTATTACCAGCCAACTTTTGATAGCAAGTGGCGGCAATATTCTCCCGGATTTTGCCTTCTTTCCAAAATTGTAGAAGCTGCGTGTGATGAACTTGAAATCGGGCGGGTCGACATGGGCCTGGGCGCGGAGGGTTACAAGGAGCGATTTGCCACGGGCGCCCGACAAACACTCGACTTTACGATGACGGCGTCGACCGTCCATTACCTCAGAGAGGCGGCTCGCTACCACGTTGTTGCTGCCATCAAATCGTCTCCAAGTCTGGAGCACAGTATTCGACGGGCGCTCGGGCGTGCGCCGGTGGGAGGCAGGCAAGGTTGAAAATCTTGTTGCTGCATTCCGATGACACATTCCTATTGCACAAAGCCCGACCCCATTGGGATTTGATCGTCGACTTCGCGCGTGCGCCAGCATCCGCGTATGAAAGCTGGAGCAGGCAAGCTGGCTGCCCCACTGTCAGCCTCTCTCAATTTGCTGAAGAGATCGCGGACCTTGGCCAGATTCGCCAACTCCTGCAACTGGGAATGGGATTCATCGTAGACCGCTGTGGAATCGATTGGTGGGACGTGCTGTCGATGGAGATAGTCCCACAGCTTCAACAGTTGATGTTGGTCCACCGGTTGTCAAAGAAACTAAGCGAAGGGTGCGAACTTTATGCAAGCAGGCCCCATCCTTTTGCTACGACTTTGCAAAGGCTTCTTGACTCCAGGCTGACGATCCTGGAAAGCGGTTTCCAATCAATTATTCAACGAGCGCGCCACTATCAGGACGCTTTCTCCCAGCTCGATACTCCCCACCTTGTTCAGGTGCTTAAAGACAGATTCGATGGCGAGCATCGGATTCGCCGCCACTTCACGCGTCGTGTTCATACGTCAGAGAGGCCAGTCATTTTGTTGCCCTCCGCCTACGTGAACGTGTCGCGTACCGCGCTTTCTTACGCACAACAGTCGCCGGACCGTGAATTTTTATTGGTTCACAGCAGGAGCAACGCCAAAATTTCCTCGCTGCCACGAAATACCCGCTCCGCATCGTTGACACCATACTTCGTTCCGAGCGACCAGCGAGAGACCGCTTTCCTGCTCGAATCATGGATCAACTTAAGAAAACACCTGATCCAGGGCGCGGACGAATTCAAAGTTGCGAATGAGGTGGGAGTGCTGGAAAGCTTTCCTGCGCTTCTGGCTTGGGGAATCGCCCTTCGCGATGCCTGGAACCAGGTCTTCGACTTCGAAAATGTGACCGCTTGTTTGTGCGCCGATGACAGTAATCCTCCTTCACGCATTCCGCTCATCATGGCCAGGCAGCGCGGCCTTCCCTCTTTTGCCTGTCATCACGGCGCTTTGGATTACATGATGGCGATCAAGCGGAACCACGCGGACACATACCTGGTCAAGAGCAAGATGGAGCGGGATTATCTGACGCGTGTTTGCCGTCTTGCTCCAGAGAGAATGGGCCACGCGGCGCCAGCCCCGAAATCGTCGCGGTTGCCAGGTGGGGCACGCGGCTCCGCTCCATGGCTGGTTTTCTTTACCGAACCATATCAGACCTACAGCTGGCGCCGCGATGAAGTCTACCGCGACCTTTTGCCGCATTTGTGTTCGCTCGTGCAGAACTGCGGACTGAAGCTGGTTTTCAAGCTTCACCCGTTCGAAAGCATAAAAGGGCACCGGAGAATGTTACGCCGCCTACTTCCCAAACAAGAACGAGGGATCGAAGTGCTTGCGGGGCCGCCATCGGATTACTTGTGGAATAACACGCGAGTGGCGTTGACTGTGCAATCTTCCACCGCCTTGGAATGCGCCGCCTTGGGCATTCCAATCTTCCTGTGTGGATGGCTCCGAGATGTTTTTTCCGGATATGTTCAGCAGTACGCGCGGTTTGGTATCGGTCACGTGTTGGAATCTGCTGAACAGATGGCAACAATTCCTCAACTGCTGGCGACCCAAAACGAAAGACCTTCCGCGCCGCAGTCGATTCGGGCTGGCATAGGCCTTGAGGAGTTTGCACATCTGATGCCAGGATCCCACGCGTTGGCTGCAAACAACAACGCGTGATTGCTTTTCGATTCGCTGACTGACGAGCAATGAAAACGATCTCAACTCGACCCATTACGATTTTCACTCCTTCGTTTGCGGACGAGAACGATACCAACGCCCAAAATCTCACCGTGAAAGAGCTTGTTGCACGCTTGCCCCCGGGCCGGTTTCACGTGATCATGATTTCCGAAGGCAAAGCCGATCCCCGCATAGTCGCGCGTCAGAATACCAGGCTCTTGCCCTACTATCGGCACGGAAACACAGCTCAACTACTGATGCGAGCTTTAGCTTTCAAGCCCGATGTGTACTTCTTTCCGAGAGTGGGGCCGCTCGATCAGGCAGTATTCACGCTGCGCAAGAGTCTTCGCCTAAAGACGGCGATCGTCACCTATGTCGTCTCGATCATGAACAACGCAGCGACAAAGAGATTGACCGCCCGTTCCATCATCGAGGGCGATGCCGTGCTCGCGAACTCAGTTTACGTAGCAGAGACCGTACATCAGAGGTTTGGAGTCAGGGCGGGAACGATCTATGACGGCATCGACCGGCGGTTCTTCTTCCCCGACGAGGAACCCGGCGACCATCACAACCTTCGACCCTTGACCGTTCTTTATGCGGGGTCGTTTCGACCATGGAAGCGAGTCGAGTTTGTGATTGAGCAAGCCGCCCGATGGCCGAGCGCTCAGTTCCGCCTGGCAGGTTGCGGTGAGACAGAAGAATGCTGTCGTGACTTGTGCCGAAAGTACGGGTGCCGCAACGTGTCTTTTTTGGGGCATCTGCCCTCTGCGCAACTTGGGGAAGAAATGCGGAGAGCGCATTTGTTTCTCTTTCCGAGTATCCTCGAAGGCCATCCTCAAGTGCTCGGACAGGCCGCTGCTTGTGGCCTTCCGGCCATCGCCATGAATTTATACCGTCCGGAGTATGTGGTCCACGAGCGAACTGGATTTCTGGCGGAATCCGATGCGGAGCTGGCGCAAAAGTTGGACGTCCTCCTACGCGATCAAGCAATGCGGCAATCGATGGCATCGGCGGCGGCCAGACATTCACAGAAATTTAATTGGGATCAAGTAACGGAGCAGTGGGCGGAGGTTTTCCAAAATGTGGTCGCCCAACGTCAGGTTTCTTAATATGCAAGGAAAAGGCATGAGAGAGACGTAGTTTTGAGCGCAACCACCCAATTTGTGCAGGAGCAATCTTCCCCACCAGCGGTGGGCCTGCCTCGCATCGTCAACAACTCCGTCGCTTTGGTGTTGCTTGACCTGCTGAATAAGGCTATTCCGCTGATTGTGTTTCCGCGAGTGCTTCGCGCTCTCGGGCCAGCGGTCTACGGACAACTTGGATTTGCGGGCGCAGTCGCCGGTTTTTTTGGACTGCTGGCCTCGCCCGGCTTCTCCACGTATGCGCTGCGAGAAGCAGCCAGGAACAGCGGAAGAGTCCCGTTCCTCGTGAAACATGTTCTTGGGGCGCGGATCGTGTTTGCAACCGGTGCGTACGCGCTGCTGGCACTCTTCACCTTGTTCCTTACGCCGCCGGACGGCCAGACCCGTCTTTTGATTATGCTCTCTGGGTTGGCGTTCGTGGCCGGCAGTGTTGACACGCAATGGATTTTCGCGGCGCGCTCGCGCATGTCCGTGATCGCAGTCCAGGGTGCGCTGGCGCAGTTGGCGTACGCTGGGTTGATCCTTGCCCTGGTTCGCGGCTCCAGGGACGCGTGGATTATTCCATCCGCAACCCTGCTCTCTTTAGCTCTGAGCGCTGTGCTGATCTGGCTGCCTGCACGCCGCCAGTATCAGATTCCCCTGCCAGAGATTTCGCCGCAAGCCTGGGGACTTTTTCTCCCGATCTGCTTGGTCATGGGATTTTCCAGCCTCATGTCAATGGTCTATGACCAGATCGACGTGGTCATGCTCAAGTACTTTTGCGCCGACGCAGAACTGGGAACTTATGTGGCCAGCTATGGTCTGATGACGATGGCGATGTCTTTCCTCCCGATTCTGAGCCAGGTATTTCTGCCGCTGCTTTCGGAATCTGCGACCTTGGGTCGCAGTAGTGAGAAATCCCATACGGAAAAGAAATATTTGCGCTGGTTCGGAAACGCTACGGTCGGTCTGGCTCTGCCCATAGCGGTGGGCGGTTTTATCCTGGCAACGCCTTTGACCCAGTTTATTTTTGGCAGCCAATATTCGGGGTCGGAGACTCTGTTCCGCTGGCTGATGCTGACCATCATCACGGGGACAGCCGCGAGTTACTGCGGAGCGCAACTTATTCCAAATGGCCGGGAGAAGAAATATCTGCTTTCCGTTCTCGCGGGAGCATTGACCAATGTCACGTTGAATTTACTTTTTATTCCTAGGTTCGGCGCCATCGCCGCTGCGTTTACAACCGCCGTCAGTCAAGCCGTTGTGGCATTTCTGAATTACCGTTTCGTCAGGGACCTGATCAAGCCCCACCTGTTTAATGCGATTGCTATGTCCCTTCCCGCAACCGCTGTTATGGCAGCCGGTCTTGTCACCATTCGACTCCTGTTTCCGGTTCATGTCTTGGCACTAGTCACGCTGGGAGCATTGGCATACCTTGGTGTTTACGCCGCGAGCCTGGGTTTGTGGAATCGAATCGGCGTTCGATAATCTTTCGCAACCGAGTCATGACTGATGAATAGCGCGCCCCTGGCCTGCGAAGCCGACATGTCCGCGCAAGAGCAATCGATTTGCCGTGCGGGAGACGCTGCCGGTAAGAGCTATTGGAACTCAGTCTGGGAAGAGTTACCCCCGGTGGAGCGCTATGAGGGCCCGGTCCATGAGCACCATTCCGTGCTCTCCAGGTTTCTTTACAACGCTGGCGGAGGCGATGCCGTTGAAATCGGATGCGCCACCGGCAATTTCATGGTCTACATAAACAAAGAGTTTGGATACCGCGTCGACGGGCTCGACTACTCGGATCAAATGGATTATGTGCGAGCGAATTTGTTTTTCAACGGCATCCATGACGCAAATCTTTTTAGCGCAGATTTTTTTGAGTTCGCCCCCGATAAAAAGTATGACCTCGTTTTTTCCGCGGGCTTCGCGGAACACTTTGACGACCATGAGCTAGTGGTGAGGAAGCACGCGGAATGGGCAAAGCCAGGCGGACTCGTGGTCATTATCGTCCCCAATCTAACCCACATTCACAGGCTGCTTTGTGGCTGGTTTGCCCCCGAAGTCTTACGGGTCCACCGCTTTTCTCTGATGCGGAGAGCGGTAATGCGCCAGACGCTGCAGAAGGCAGGATTGCAGGTACTGCATTGTGAATATCACAAAACGTTTCGTCCCACTTACAAACTGCCGAAAATGGTCGATTTGTTTGTACGGGCGGTTCGAAAAGTGTTGCAGATTTCCCGCCTCGATGACATCGGCAATTGCTTTGGTAGCCCATACCTCATCTCCATTTCCAGGAAGGGCTGAGCCACTCATGCATGCATTGGCGGCCAGCACGCAACCGGGCTTGCAGATGGCAGAGCGCCGGTTCGAAGTTAACGCACATCACTCGGCAATACGCGTCTTGACGCTCACTCCTTTTTATCCCACGACCTCCGACGATGCTCGAGGCAACTTTATCGCAGAACCGCTGCGGGCGATGGAAGAGTTTGGGGTCAGTTCGAGCGTCGTGGCCGCTGAGCCGCTGCATCGCCGCTGGGCAAGAGCAACTTCTCTTACTCCCAGTACAACCTGGGTCCGCTATCCGTGCCTGCCAGGTGGAATCGGCCTTGCTTCCGCCGGAGCGTTTCTTTATGCGCGTCTGATTTCGCACGTGCGCGAGTTGCACCGGTCTCAACGGATCGATCTGATTCATGCTCATGCTGCTCTACCCTGCGGCCACGCTGCGGTGCTGTTGAGCCGCGAACTAAACATCCCCTGTGTTGTTACGGTCCACGGATTGGACGCATTCTTTGACAATCAGGTTCGCGGATACGCCGGCCAAGGGTGCAAGCAGATTGCGCAATTCGTCTATCGATCGGCATCGCAAGTGATCTGTATTAGTAAGAAAGTTGCCGAAAGGGTGAGTGCAGGCGCTGGAGCTCAGGTCAATGCGACAGTGATTTACAACGGTGTGGATGTGGAGAGGTTTTCACCGGCGTCGACCGTCTTCGAGCCGAATACCATTCTCAGCGTTGGGAACCTGATTCCAATTAAAGGTCACGAACTGCTGTTACGAGCGCTTGCGTCCGTGCTTCCCCAGTATCCGCACATCTCATATGAGATTATTGGCGACGGTCCCGAACATCGGCGCCTGTCCAGGTTGGCGAGCGAGTGCAACCTTGCCGGTAGAGTTCGCTTTCTCGGCCGCCAAACCCGAATGCAGGTCGCGGATGCGATGCGGCGCTGCATACTCTTCGCCCTGCCCAGCCGCTACGAAGGTCTCGGTTGTGTCTATCTGGAAGCGATGTCCACAGAAAAGCCGGTGATAGCCTGCCGTGGCCAGGGGATTGATGAAGTTATTGTGCATGGAAGCAACGGATGGCTGGTTGATCCCGGCAATCTGCAGGAACAGATCGAAGCGCTTTCGCTACTTCTCGAAAACCAACGCCTGCGAAGTCAACTTGGCATGGCAGCTCGCCGCAGCATCCTGCAACGATTTACCTCGGCGCATCACGCGGCGCAGCTGGCGGCGCTCTACCGGGAGTCCCTGGCATGAGCCGCCGAGTTGTGATCATTACGGAGATCATCGCACCCTATCGAATTCCTGTTTTCAATGCGTTGGCGCAGCACGACGGGATCGATCTCCACGTGATCTTTTTAGCAGAAAACGATCGCACCCAGCGCCAGTGGCTGGTCTACAAGAATGCGATTCGTTTTTCTTATAGGGTCCTTCGATCGTGGAGGCGAAGGGTCGGCAGACACAGCATTTTACTGAACTGGGGAGCGGAAACGGCACTGCGGCAAGCGGCGCCGGATTTTATCGTCTGCGGCGGCTACAACTATATCGCTTCCTGGCAATTCTTGGCTTGGGCGCGGCGCAATCATGTGCCGTTTGGTTTGTGGACCGAGAGCACGACCAAAGACTTACGCAGCGGTCATGCGCTTGTAGAGCTTCTGAAGATCAGATTTCTGCGCAAGTGCTCCGCATTTGTTGTTCCTGGAAAATCTTCAGGTGAGTATTTGAAGAACTACGGTGTGCCCGGAGAAATGATTTTTGTCGCACCGAACGCGGTGGACACGCAGTTCTTTGCGCAGCGCGCTGAAGAGATTCGCAGGCAAGCGGTTAGGCACCGAAAAACTTTGGGTTTGCCTGCTCGCTTCTTTCTTTTTGCCGGACGCCTGGTGCCGGAAAAAGGTATTTTCGATCTTCTCTGTGCCTACGGCGCACTGGAACCCGAGGTCAGAAAGAATATCGGACTGGTGTTCGTGGGAGATGGGCCCGCGCGATCCGCGCTGCTTCAGCGGGTAGAGGCTGTGAATCCTGGATGCATTCAACTCGCGGGCTTTGCCCATCGCGAGGAACTGGCTGCTTACTACGCCCTTGCAGACGTTCTGGTTTTCCCCACACACACTGATCCGTGGGGTCTGGTGGTGAATGAAGCGATGGCGTGCGGTTTGCCCGTTATTTCGTCCGCGGCGGCAGGATGTGTTGCCGACCTGGTCAAAAGCGGATGGAACGGCCGGGTCATTTCTACCGGCGACGTCAGCCAACTCGCATGCGCCATGGACGAACTTGCCCGGGATACTGAACTGCGATTGCTCATGGGTCGGCGCAGCAGGCAACGCATTCAGCAATATTCGCCTGAAGCGTGGGCAGCGGGCATGGCCAGCGCCGTACTGCCGGAAAGGAGGTGCGTCGCATGAACGACCGCTGGTCCCGATTCTTTCTGCCGTCAGTGTTGGTTGCGATTGGGCTGATCGCGGTGTGCGCAGCGGCCATCCGCCCGGCATACTTCAGCAGTTTCAAGGGGCTTGCAACCCTGCTGTTCTTGCAAGTATTGCTGGCGTCGGTTTGGAATTATCGGACACGATTCTTTCCTTTGTTGCTCGTAGTTTTTCTGTGGGCCGGTATGGTGCTGCCGCTGAGCGTAGTCTGGACTTCCGGCCGATGGCTTGTTCTGGCGCTGGGCGCGCTTGCTGGTTTAGTTGTTTATCCCCGGGACCGGCGATACCAATTCACCACATTCCATCTGGTGGCGTTGTTTTGCGTGATGGCGGCTCTGCTCTCGGCCGCGATATCGGCCTATCCGCGTATGGCGTTCCTCAAAGCGATGAGTTTGTTGCTCCTCTTCCTTTACGGTTCTTTTGGAGCGCGGCTGGCGATAACAGCAAGGGAAACGAATTTTCTCTCGTGGTTGGTAATGGGTTGCGAGTTGCTTGTCTACGTCACGGCAATTTCCTATTTCATCCTTCAATCGGCAATTTTTGGCAATCCAAATTCCTTGGGTGCGGTGATGGGCGTGGCAGCAACACCGGTCTTGCTGTGGGGAATCCTGGTAAGCGAACGGCCAGCGACTCGCTGGCGGCGCGCACTTGCCTTTACGCTCGCGCTCCTTTTGCTCTTTAGCAGTTACGCGCGCGCGGGCATTGCTGCGGCCGTCGTGTCCTGCATTCTGTTATGCGTCGCGTTGCGCCGATACGCGCTGCTACTCAAAGGATTGGGCATCGCTCTGGTGTTGGCCGCAGTTGTGGCGACCTTGGTTCCACTGCATCAGCAACCTTCGGACTCGCTTACCTCTGTCTTCGTATACAAAGGACGGCGCGAAGACGGCATCCTGGCGTCTCGCCGCTCCATTTGGGATGGGACGGTTGCCGCCATTCAAGACCACCCATGGTTGGGGACTGGCTTTGGAACCAGCCCAACAAGCAGCGAGGTTGTTCAGCAACCTGGCACCTTTGAATCGATCCGCGAGGCTACGCGGGAGCATGGCAACAGCTATCTGGCCATCACGGAATGGGTTGGGCTAGTCGGAGATATTCCGTTTTTCGTCTTGGTTTTCCTAGTCGCTCTTAATATCGGCCGGGCACTGGCGCAGATGCGCCGGACTGGGGATGTCTTCTCGCCCGCAGTTCCATTGGCGGGTGTCTTGGCGGCAGGTTTGGTCCATGCGGCCTTCGAAGACTGGCTTTTCGCTCCCGGTTACTATCTGTGCGTTTTTTTCTGGGCCCTTGCCTTCATTATCGTAGATGTTCTTCCTGCAACCGCGCCTCTGGCTGCGCCCGTCGCACAGAGTGCCCGGCCCGCATGGACTCATAGTTTTGACGTCGCGACCATCGGTCGATAATGCATCTCTTTTTCAATTGTCTCGCCGCCAGTGCTGGAAGCGGATTGACCTATGTGCGCAACGTCGTTCCGCAACTTTCGGCGCGACCGGAGCTACGTGCGACTGTGGCGCTCAGCCCGCAATTAAGGAGCGGCCTTGGCAATCGACTAAACGTTTCGTTCGTGGAAATGGAAATTCCGGCTGGTGCAGTGGGGCGGTTTTGTTGGGAACAGTCGCTGCTGCCCGGGATGATCCGGAGGACCGGCGCGGATGTATTGATCTCGGCTGGCAATTTCGCGCTTCGGAAGTCGCCCGTCCCGCAGATCCTTCTCTCGGGCAATTCTCTCTACACGTCTCCGGACTTTTATCGCGACCTTCGGGCGCGTAAGGCATATGGCGTCTGGCTCAGCACCCGGGCTCGAGCCTTTTTCGCTCGGCGCTCCGTCCGCTGGGCCGACTGTACGGTGGCTCCCAGCAAGACGTTTGCCGATACCCTGCGGCTCTGGACAGGGCGCGAAGCCGTCAACGTCTATCACGGTTTCGATCCGCATATATTCTTCGGGGACGATGCCCCCTTGCCACATGAGATTCAGAATAAGATCGATTCTGCCAAAGGCGCGCTGCGCCTCATCTTCGTCAGCCACTACAACTATTACCGTAATTTCGAAACTTTGCTGCGAGCCATTCCTTATCTTCAAGAACGCCTGGGCGGGAGGGCTGTTCAACTTCTCTTAACGTGCAAGCTCTCCTCCAAAAACAATCCCGGCTCTTATCGCGCAGAAACTGCAGCTGCTCTCCTCCAACGCCTCGGCATTTCTGACCAGGTCGTCGAACTCGGAACGATTCCATCTCACGTTCTTCCGCATCTACTCCGCGCTTCCGATATCTACGTCACTCCTGCCTATGCCGAGACTTTCGCGCATCCTCTCATCGAGGCGATGGCTTGCGGGCTGCCTGTGGTGGCGTCGGATTTGCCCGTGCACCGCGAAGTCTGCGGGAACGCGGCCATCTACTTCCCTTGTTTTTCGCCCCAGTTACTGGCCGACCGAATTGTGCAGGTCGAACAATCCTCGGAGTTAAGAAAGCAACTTGCCGAATATGGCTTGCAGCGCTCGCGTGATTTTTCCTGGCGTGACCACGTCGATCAGATCGTTTCGCTTGCTCATAACCTGCGACGCTCCGGCCTGAGATACGCTGAAGCAGCCTAGCAGTTCGCATCCCGAAGCAAACCGCACTCCCTCCGTGCGACACGTGAGATGTGTTCCTCTTCTGTCATATGGAGCGGCCAATTTCGGCGATAGTATGTTGCCTGGTGGTTTGACCTTATGCAAACCCTCGTCGAACCGAGACTTTCGCAGCCCGCCACCCATGCCGTGTCGTTGCCGGTGAGCGTGATCATTCCCGTCCGCAATGAGGAGCGCAATTTGCCTCGCTGTCTGGAATCACTGCGCGGCGCCGGTGAAGTCTTTGTTATCGACTCCGGTAGCACCGATGAAACTGCCGACGTTGCCCGCTCCTTTGGCGCGAAGGTCGTCCAGTTCTACTACCAGGGTGGTTGGCCCAAGAAACGTCAATGGGCTATGAACACACTTCCCTTGGCGTATGAATGGATTCTTCTCCTGGATGCCGACGAAATTCTCACTCCTGAATTGGCGGCGGAAATTCGGCGGGCTACTTGTGATTCCTCGTGCGATGGCTATTACATTCGTCTGCACATGCATTTTCTGGGACGAGTGCTTCGCCATGGCAATGCCAGCTTCTACAAGCTCTCGCTGTTCCGTCGCGATAAGGGCCGCTTTGAGTGCCGCCTCAAGGAGCAGGATGCTTCCATGGGTGACATGGAAGTCCACGAGCACGTTGTAGTCAAAGGGCGAACCGCAAAATTGCAAGCCTCGCTGCTTCACCGAAATGTCGAAAGCCTCTCGCATTACATACGCAAGCACGATGAATACTCGACCTGGGAAGCACAAGTGTGGTCGCAGGGCGAGATCAGCTACAACGACTTACCACCCTCGCTCAGAGGTACGCAGGCGCAACGGCGTCGCTGGCTGAAAGAAAAATTCCTGGGGCTCCCGGGCTCGCCTCTCGTCTTTTTTCTGTACAAGTATTTACTTTGCATGGGATTTCTGGATGGCGTGCCGGGACTGTTCTACTGCGGGTTCCAGGGTATCCAGTTTTTCCATATCAAAGCGAAAATGTACGAATCGCAAATGAAGAGAGGGCAATGAACGCAACCCAAACGAGCCTTGCTTCGGACGCGGTCGGTTACCATTCTCTTCTGGCGGAAGGGTGGGAGCGGCGCTACCAAAAGCGCGCGTTTCAGACGCGCCAGAGTGTTCTACTAAAGTCTTTGCGCGGAGTTGACTTGACCGGAACTCTTTGGCTCGATGCAGGCTGCGGCACCGGTACGCTTGCACGCTGGCTGGCGAGGCGCGGCTGCAGCGTGCTCGGAGTCGACGCCGCTTCCGAAATGGTGGCTGTGGCCCGGTCTGCTTCCCAAACGTATTCTGATCGCCTCAGCTTTGTCCGCATAACCACCATTGCCCGTCTGGCTCTCGACGACCACTCTCTGGATGGCATTCTGTGCTCCAGTGTCTTGGAGTACGTGCTCGACCCGCAAGCTTGTCTGTCCGAATTTGCCAGGGTTCTCAAACCCGGAGGATTGCTGCTGGTGTCTGTACCGAACCGCAGTTCGGTAGTGCGTCGAGTTCAACGTGCATGTCACCGCGTGGGCGCTCTCTTAGGACAACCTTGGTGCAAGTTTCTGGATTATTCGCGTCATCAGTACTCAACGCCCGAGTTTGAACGATTACTGGAGCAGGCTGGTTTCTCCGGTGAAAAACTGGTTCCGTTCGGCAGTCCCTTGCCTGCTTTGGCGCAGCGCAGCCGCTACTGGGCGCCGTTGCTCATGTTTGTTGCTCAAAAGCCTGCATGAAAATACAACGCAGCGAATTGAAGCAAGGAACCGGCTTAGGCCCATGCTGATCCTAGGACTAAACATGTTTCACGCCGACGCCTCGGCTGCACTTGTGCAGGATGGCGAGGTCGTGTTCGCGATCGCCGAAGAGCGCCTGAACCGTGTGAAGCACTACGCCGGCTTCCCTACGCTAGCCATCAAAGCTTGCCTGGACTTCGCCGGAGTAAAGATTACAGAAGTTGATCACGTCGCAATCGGCCAGGATAGTGACGCCAACCTGGCCAAGAAAGTCCAATACGCTCTCGCCAATCCCGCCAGGATTTTGAACCTAATTCGCTTGCGCCAGCGCAAGCAGCCTCTCCGTGACGTGCGTTCGCTGCTCTCCAAGGCGCTCGACGTGGATCGCAAGACACTTCGATTTCGCGAGCATCACCTCGAACATCACATCGCGCACATTGCCAGCGCCTACTACGGCTCTCCCTTGGACCAGGCCGCGGGCTTCAGTTACGACGGCTCAGGAGACTTCGTGTCCACCATGATGGCCCGCTGCGAGGGCAATCAGATCGACGTGCTCGATCGTGTTTTTCTGCCCGATTCGCTGGGCACCTTTTACACTATGCTCTGCGAGTTCATCGGTTACCCGCGCTATGGCGATGAAGGCAAGGTCATGGGTCTCGCTCCCTATGGAAAAGACGCACTGTGCGAAAAACTCGCTCAGGTCGTCGCTTGGAGAAACGGCAGTTTCAATCTCGACAATAGTTTCTTCAAGCCAATTGGCAGCAATCAGGGGATGCAAGTATTGCCAGACGGCACTGTTCGATTGGCGCGGCACTTTTCCGACCGCATGACGATGGCTTTTGGCGATCCCCGTGTGCCAGACAGCGAAGTCACTCAGCGTGAGATGGATCTTGCCTATGCTATGCAGCGTCGCTTCGAAGATGTACTGTTCCATCTGCTCGCCCAACTCCACCAGCGGGTGCCGTCTCAGAATCTCGCCATGGCCGGCGGATGTGCGCTCAACAGTGTTGCGAATGGGAAAATCTTTGCCCGCACTCCATTCCGCCGCACATGGATTCAGCCTGCCGCCGGCGATGAAGGATTAGCCCTTGGCGCAGCGCTTCACACCTGCCATGCTGTTCTCAATCAGCCTCGCCGTTTTGTGATGAAGGATTCGTACTTGGGCCCCGCATTTTCCGACGAGCAAGTCGAATCCGATCTTAAGGAATCTAACTTGCACTACCGCAAGCTCGCTCGCGACCCCTTGCTCGACTGCGTGGCCGAAAGAATCGCCAGAGGCAGTGTCGTAGGCTGGTTTCAGGGACGAATGGAGTGGGGACCGCGGGCGCTGGGCAATCGCTCGATTCTGGCTCATCCCGGCTTGCCCGGTATGAAAGATGCCTTGAATTCTCGCATTAAGCAGCGCGAGTGGTTTCGGCCATTTGCGCCGTCGATCCTGGAAGAGCGCCAGAGCGACTACTTCGAACATGGCCATCCGTCTCCGTTCATGTTGCATGTGTATAAGATCCGTCCGGAAAAACGGGCCCAGCTTTCCGAGGTCAACCATGTCGACGATACCGGACGTTTGCAAAGCGTCAGCCGCGAAGAGAATCCGCTCTACCACGACTTGATTCGCAGCTTCGAGCGCAAAACTGGTATACCCGTGCTCTTGAATACCAGCTTCAACGAAAATGAGCCGATCGTCTGCCGGCCGGCCGAGGCCATTGATTGCTTCAAACGCACGCGGATGGACGCTTTGGTCATCGGGCCTTATCTAAGTTTGAAAACGGAGAACTGAACCCAGCAGTTGCTAACCTCATGGCGGCTCATTCGACCTGCGCACTTGCGGCGGACCGAAATGCCGAACTGAAACCAGTTCGCATCGCTGCTTTTTCTGGCTTGCGCGTCCTGACCTGGCGCAATGATGTACTTTACGCGTCTCGAGGATACGTGCTGCTTCGTGCCACGGTGAAGTCACTCGCCAGCCCGATCGAATGGGAGCAAGTTGGAAAATACCGGCCCGCCGCATGGAGATCGGTCACTTCATCTTTCAATCTCGCATCGCGTTTTTGTCGCGATGGCTTTCACGCGCTCGCTACTTTGCCCTCGGGGCATCGGGTCGGCGCAGTTCCGCACGCCATCGTCACTCAGGAGCCAGGGGATGCCGAATTTCACGTATCTCATCGTTTGCTTCGCGGCACGCGCCCGCTGCACTTTTCCACCAATCCGACCGGGCACATGTTTTGGGGAGAATACTTCGACAACCCGCGACGCGATGAAGTTTACATTTACGTGTCCACCGACCGAGGCGCTCATTGGGATGTGGCCTACACATTTCCCAAAGGCGACATTCGTCACGTACACAACATCGTCTACGACGAATGGGAAGCTTGCTTTTGGGTGCTTACCGGTGACGATGGCCCGGAATGCCGGATCCTGCGCGCCTCCTGCGATTTCAAAAATGTTGAGGTGATTTTATCGGGCAACCAGCAAGTCCGGTCGTGCCGCGCTGGTTCCCACCCGCGTTGGGGTCTATTTTTCTTCGGATACGCCGCTCGAAAGCAACCACGTACATCTTCTTGATCGCCGGGGAAATTTTCGCAAACTCGCGACGCTAGCCAGTTCCTCGACCTATGGTTGCCGCGTGGGCCGCGCTGTTTTTTTCTCCACCATGGTTGAACCAAGTGCGATCAATTCCACCCGCGATGTGGGTTTGTATGGCAGCGCGGACGGCGACCACTGGCAAAGTTTGCAGCAATGGAAAAAAGATCACTGGCCGATGGGTCTATTTCAATACGGCAATGTATTTCTGCCAGATGGCAACAACACCACGAATTTGCTTGCGTTAACAACTATCGCTGTGAATCGAGCCGACCTCGAAACCAGCATCTGGCGCATGTAACCAGCTACCCCAGGGGAATCCCGCACGCTATCAATGCCGCACTTTTCTCGTGCTAATGTCCAGTTGTGGGTTCCCTGCAATACTATCGACGGATTCTTCGTGCCTATCTAGCCCCTGCGAAGAGCCACCTCGCCTTCTGGCACGACGCGCCTCAAGCAAATCCTGACACGAGCATTCATCAACTCGGCCAGTACTACATGTTGTTTGGCGAGAAGGCCGATTATGCCGCGCACCGCGACCCTGCCGGTATTCCACTGCTGAACTACCGCGGCGAAATTGGTTTGCAATACAATCCCATCGCGATTGCGCAGTGGGGGCTGGGCAACTACAACCTCTTTGCCAGCGGCGGGGGGGAGGACCGCAAAAGGAAATTCCTGGCTGCCAGCGACTGGCTTTGCACACACCTAGAGCAGAATGCCTTTGGGTCGTGGGTCTGGAATCACGACTTCGATTGGGAGTACCGTTCGCCCTTGAGGGCTCCCTGGTATTCCGCGCTAGCTCAAGGCCAGGGAATCTCTCTGTTGGTCCGCGCTTATCGGAAGACAGGAAGTGCAGCTTATCTCGAGGCCGCCGAACGCGCGTTTATCTGTTTCATTAAACCCACCAGGAAGGCGGCGTCACATTTCACCGACGCGCACGGTAACATTTGGTTTGAAGAATACATCGTTTCGCCGCCTACCCACATTCTTAACGGGTTCATCTGGGCAGCCTGGGGCGTCTACGACTATTTTCTGGCGACGGGAAACAGCGCAGCGCGAGAGTTGTTCGGAGAGGCCGTGCTTACCCTGCGCGCAAACCTTGATCGTTATGATCTCGGTTTCTGGTCGCTGTACGAGCAATCCGGCACCTTGCTGCCAATGGTTGCCAGTCCCTTTTACCATCGATTGCACGTCGTCCAATTGGGCGTTATGCATCGTCTCACCGGAGATGAAACTTTCGCTCGGTACGCCACTAAATGGGAGGCCTATGCGCGTAGCCGCGCCAAGCGCACGCGTGCTCTTTGCTACAAAGGCGCGTTCAAGCTTTGTTACTACTAAGATCTTGTGAAAATCCTCTACGTGTCACAATATTTTCCGCCGGAGATGGGAGCTCCCGCTGGGCGCGTTGCGGAGTTATCGCGACTCTGGGTGGAAGACGGCCATGAGGTCACGGTGCTGACCGGATTCCCCAACCATCCCAGCGGACTCGTGCCGCCCGAATATCGTCGAAAGTTTCGCCGATTAGTAACGGGCGACACTCTCGACGGCGTCCGCGTCGTTCGAACCTGGCTTCTGCCCTTCCCTAATCGCAAAGCCTACGAGCGCATGTTGAACTACAGCTCGTTTTGCATTTCGTCGGCCACCACCGGACTGTTCATCGATCAGCCCGACCTGGTCATCGCCACTTCACCTCAACTGCTGGTCGGGCTTTCGGGTTGGTGGCTGGCTCGTTGCAAGGGCGTACCATTTGTCTTCGAGGTTCGCGATCTCTGGCCGGAGTCTCTGGCCGCGGTGGGCATGGGCAGCAACAGGTCGCCACTCCATCGGTTGTTGGCCGCGATCGCAGGATTTCTGTATCGCAATTGCGACCGTCTAGTAGTCGTCACTCCAGCTTTCAAGAAGTATCTGGTCGAACAGTGGAAGGTTCCTGCGGACAAGATTTTCGTAGTTGAAAACGGAGTCGAAACGACTCTGTTCAGCAAGCTCCCTCCGAACATTGCTCTCAGACGCGAACTGGGCGCGGACCAAAAGTTTGTGGTCTCGTATATTGGCACCATCGGCGCCGCGCACGGTTTGGAAACGCTGCTGGAGGCGGCGTCCAGCCTGCGAGAAAGAGCGCCCGAGATTCTATTCCTGCTGGTGGGCGAAGGCGCCGAAAAAGAACGGATTTTCGCTTTGGCTCGTTCCCGGGGCCTCACCAATGTGCGTTTTGTCGATCAGCAGCCCCGCGAAAAAATCCCGGCGTACATTGCTGCTTCGGATGCATGTCTCGTATTGCTCAAAAAGGCCGAGCTTTTCAAAACTGTCCTGCCCACGAAAATGCTGGAGTTTATGTCGTGCGGACGTCCCGTGATTCTCGGCGTGGACGGTCATGCGCGCAAAGTTATGGAGCAAGCCAATGCCGGGATTTACATCCAACCGGAAGATCCCGTCGCGCTGGCGGAGGCAGTCATCCGCCTGGCGGCTGATCCGGCGTTGCGCGAATCGCTGGGCCGCAGTGGCCGCCAACATATTGTCCGCAATTTTTCTCGTCACGGCACCGCCAAGGTATATCTCTACGTGTTGCAGGATTTGTTGGGGAATGGTGAACGTGTCGCGGCAGCCGCAGCTTAGCGATTTGGCATGCGGAGGAACGTACGGGCGAGTTCTACATCGGCTATGGGATGGCGACGATACTGGCTGCGCTGGCGGCTTGCATCGCTGCCTCCATTGCTCGTCCAGCAAAAATTTTGGTCGCGCTGGTTGGAACAAAAAGGATATCGTCCGCCTGCATCGTCACGTCCGGCGCTTTCGCCCTGAGAATCTTTTTCAGTTCGACGGGAATTTCGCTTAGTCCCCCGGACCCCCGGTGAATAATTCTGGCGCCGCCCAGATTCGCAGTGCGCGTCGTGCCGCCCGCTAGAGCGATGGCTTGCAGCACCGTAACATGGCCGCTGTCCATGAGAAATCCACTGGGTCTCCCTACATCGCCCACAACGTAAACCAGGTCTGCTTTGCGAACAATAATCGTGTCCCCGGGCAGGATGGCAATGTCGCTCTCCGGATTGTCCGCCACATTGCGCGACAGTGGGAGAGTGATCGGTTTGTCAGGTTGATCGCGATGCGAAACCGTAATGCTTCGGCCGGCCTTATCGGTGAACCCACCGGCGGCTGAAATCACATCGAACAGCCGCTGTTGCCCCGGTATTGGATATACTCCCGGCTTCGCTACTTCGCCCAATACGCTCGCGCCTTGCGATGCGTACTGGTTCACAAACAGACTGACGTGGGGGTTTTTCACGAAGCCGCCGTCAGAAAGCCGCTTCTGGATCAGGCCCTCAGCTTCTTCCGCCGTCAGCCCTGCGACGCGGACGTAGTCGATCAGTGGCAGGTAAATTTCGCCTTTGCTGCTGACTCGAGTCTTGGTCGTGAGTTCCGGAACGTTGTACACGCCAATTTCGATCAGATCTCCCGCTCCAAGTCTGAGTGAAGAAGACCCTGCGGGTTCGCCCAACTGCATGGTCTGCGCGGTTGGGGCCACCGCCATCCATAGAAGCAAGAAGATCCAGATGAACTTGAGCGAACTCCATCGAGTAAACGATGTACAAAAAGCTGTCACCATTTTTGCAAGAAGTCTAGCACAGCATATACGCGCAATGGAGCTATGGCCTTGGCCCTGTGCTCAGATCGCAAACATCCAGCATCAGTCGACGCAGTCACCAATCAACTTCTGCCGGCCCAGGTACCAAGACAGAGAATAGCGGCGCGGAGTTGACGGTTGTAGCATTTGATTGAATTAGAACTGGTACCACAGGGTCTTTTGGGGGGAAGCATGGCTTCTGCCATGCCGATTCGAGCCGCCATAAGCGTGGTTCCCCCGGCACGAGGGCATCTGTGTAGCAGATCTAAGAAGGTTATCGCAACAGACCCCAGGGAAGACAAATGTGTACTCTTAGGAAAGAAATCGCAGGTCGAGGAAGGCGCAGCAGAATTCTCGGGCTGCCTGCGCTTCACTGCGATAGAGGAGTTCGTTGATACTTTTCTACCTCGGGACGTTCGCAGGGTCGGTGCTGATTTCGTTTGTTTTGACCAAGTGCGTGCGTGATCTGGCAACCGCGCACGGATGGGTAGCAGCCCCGGCTCTGGATCGCCATCTGCACAGCCGTCCCTTGCCGCGATTCGGCGGGGTTGCGATTTTTCTCTCGTTTCTTCTGACGTTTGCAGTCGCATTGGCCGCCGGTCGCCATCACACTGCGATTTTCGGCCTCTCTTTCAGAACCCTGCTCACCATTCTGCTGCCTGGATGCCTCATTTTCGCGCTCGGCGTTTATGACGACGTCTATTCCGTCAGCCCCTATGTGAAGGTTGCCGTTCAGGCGGTGGCGGGTGCCATGTTATTCGCCGGTGGCCTTCGCATTCTTGATCTGCCGGTATTTTTTGGGGTTCGCCACTTATCCTGGTTTTTAGGTCTCCCACTTACCGTGCTCTGGGTGCTTGCCATAACCAACGCCTTCAACCTCATTGACGGTTTGGACGGGTTGGCGGCCGGCTCCGCCTTGTTTTCTACCATGGTGGTATTCGCCGTAGCCTTAGTCTCAGGTTCGGCTCTGGTTTCGCTCATGGCCCTGGCGCTGGCGGGCTCGGTCCTGGGATTTCTCCGCTTTAATTTCAGCCCTGCGACAATTTTTCTGGGAGATTGCGGAAGTCTATTCATCGGATTTATGTTGAGCGCGCTCGCTCTCCAGGGCGCTCAGAAAGCCCCCACTATTATTGCAGTCGCGATTCCCGTCGTTTCCTTCGGTCTGCCCATCCTGGAAACCGCTCTTTCTGTAGTCCGCCGCCTCATTAGTGGACGTCCCGTTTTCACCGCAGACCGTGAGCACATTCATCACAAACTTCTGCAGCGCGGCCTTTCTCAACGGCAGGTTGTGATTACGCTTTACGCGGTCTCTGCGCTATTCGCTCTGCTCAGCCTTTTTCTGCTATGGCCGACCGGCGACATGCTGGGCCTGGTTCTGGCTGTGCTAGGCACCGGAATCTGGATTGGCGTACAGCATCTTGGCTATCTGGAGTTCGGCGAACTGCGGCGTGTGGCCCTCCGTACTATCGAGCGTCAGGCTCTTATAAATAACCTCGCCATCCGCAGGGCTACAGAAGAGTTGAAGGTCACTAGCGACTATGCACAGCTCTGTCGCATTCTGGTGGCTGCACTCACCGGCAATGACTTCGATGCTTTCGACTTGAGGCTGGACTCCCAATCCGCCCAAGTCCCCATCATCCACGGGTTGAATCTCATTTCCCGCTGGGGAGAAATTCCTTGCCTACGTTGGACCAAGCCGGGTATCAATTTGGCCCGCGAATCGACCGGCGCCTGGTCGCTGACTCTGGACCTCGTAACTACCAGAAATGGCCGCTGCGGCTCGATGACCATCTATCGCCTCTACAATGATCGTGAATTGCAGTTCGACATCAACCTGCTCACTTCTATATTCCCGATTGCATTGGCAGACGCGTTGCATCGTGCCTCGGCTCAAAAGGTTGAGCTGATCCCCATGGCCGAGCAGGGTTCTGAATTGGTGGCAGCGCGGGCAATGTGAGCCTGTTTCTAATCAGATGGTGCTTGGTTTTATTCTTCCCTTTTCCCTTCGCCTCTTCGTGACGATGCAAAAATGTTTCACAATTCAGGGCCAAAGAGTTTTATCCACAGCCCGGAACCAGCGCTGTTACTTCTGCCCGCCACCGCTGCCATTTACTTTTCTTCATTCGTTCGCTGAAAAAAGAAACTCGCCAGAGGAAATCCCAAAAGATGGCCGAAAAGCTTACCGGGCAGGACATCACCTTTCTCACTTTGCCGACCGCCGTGTTCTGCGTTGCATGTGAGTTGATCAGCAAGAACAACACTCCATACTGCCTGGCGTGCGGCTCTCGGGCTGTGATGAGCTTGTCGCGAGTACTGGGAGGTTCTTTGCGGGGGCAGCAGACTGCTCATTTGATCGAGGACGCCGAATTGGACCGGTTGGTGCGTGAGTTGCTCCGCACCGTACCCGCAGCTACTTCAGAAAATCGTATTCCCGCTTCGTTCGCGACCCTCGCGCCTTCGCGAAGCCATGCTCGATCCGTAGGCTCGCACATTTCCAGCAACGAACTGGATATTCATCCCGGAGAGATGGATCTGGAGCCCGCGATCAGCGTCATTGCAGAAAGGGCCCAGGCTTTGACCGGAGCCAGCGGCGCCGCCATCGCCTTGCGCCAGGGAAGCGAAATCATCTGCCGCGCCCGCACCGGTCGAACCGCGCCCGATCTCGGAGTGCGTCTGCAGACAGACTCTGGAATTTCCGCCGACTGTGTTCGTACGGGCGAGATCGTGCTGTGCCACGACGCCGAGCGAAGCCCGCTGGTCGATCTGGCCAGTTGCCGCCGTTTGGGCGCACGCTCGATTCTGGCCGCGCCGCTGCGCCACTTCCGCAAAACCCTGGGCGTATTCGAGGTTCTATCCGGCGCTCCTCACGCTTTCGATAACCGCGATGTGGCGACGATGCAACTGCTATCGAGCCTGATGGTCGCGGCCATCTCGCGCATGTCCGCCATCCGGCCATCGCGCAGCAGCCAACTCGAGTCCGCTTGAATGGAGGTGTCCCTCGCCGCCAGCATATGCGTCAGCGGACAAAGTGAAGAAATTTTGGTTATGGTATGGCCAGCCGCAGCCTAGATTCCCAGACGCTTTCGCTCCTCTGAATGACACCAGGTTGAACGGGTCAACCAGAGGAGCGGGCGTCTTTAATCCTGATTAGCGACGTCGGCGTGAGGACTTCTTGCCAGCCTTCTTCTTGGCCTTCTTCGCCGGTTTTCGCTTTGCAGATTTCTTCTTTGCGGACTTCTTTTTCGCGGCTTTGCGCGCGGGCTTCTTCTTGGCTGCCTTCTTAGGCGCCGCTTTCTTCGCCTTCTTTTTCGGAGCCGTTTTCCGGGCAGGAGGTTTGGAAGACCCTCCACCGCCGCCTCCGGTTGGCATCGCGGGCGGGGGCGCTGGCATCCCGGTTCCTGTCTCGGAATCGGTTACGCCCGGCAGTTCCGCTTCTTCTTCTTCCTCTTCTTCTTCGTAATCCTCTTCCAGCGATTCGCCGTAGGCGCCGCTGTCGCCAAACTCGTCTATTTCGTCATCTCGTAGATAGAGGGTTTCGTTTACGTTCATGGCTCCTCCTGAAATTTCCGGCTGCACTCCTCGCCGGTTGCTCCACTCCAACTGAATGCGTCAAGAACTTAAAAAGACTACTGAAAAATTCCCTTGCCCGACTGAACGGGTCGCGATTATAGCACAGTAGTTTTTCGCGGGCAGTGACCGAAAACCGGTTGCCGCCCACCTCACCAATGCATATTACACCGAATTGATTTGCTGTTTTTATTCTGGCTTGCAAACTGCGGCTGTGGATTTTGAGGGATGACGCTGGTTTCGAAAAGTCTGGGTAGCGAGGACGCTATCGACCGGGAGTGGCGATGACTAAAATCATCCCCGGCCGCAAGGTGGCTAGATTTCCATTGGTTTCCTTCAGCGCGTCGACCGTCGTATTGTGGGACTTGGCAATCGACGAGAGGGTTTCTCCGCGCTGCACTTTATGATGCACGATCGACTCCGCGGATTTAGCCTGCAACCTCTTATGCGAATGAGGGTTAGCTGACGCCGCTTGCTGGCTTTCACTGGCGTCCGGCGCCACCGGCAAATGTACGTATAAGACCCGACGCCCTCTTACGCTGTCCCCCTTCAGGTGGTTCCAACGGCGAACCATGGCAGGAGGAACGCCAAAATTGTCGGCCACCGTCTGAACTGTGTCCCCCTTACGAACCTTGTAGCTGGTCGCCCGGCGCGAATAGCTCGCCCCTTCGTCCGCAGGGTGTTTGCCCGGAGCAACCGGGATGATGAGTTGCGCTTCAGCCGGCAGGTTCTCAACTCCGTCCAGGTTATTCGCCTGAACGATAGCTTGCGGGCTGGTGTGAAAAGCCCTGGCCACCGAGGCCAAGGTATCGCCTGGGGCAACTTTGTGATAGCGCCACCACACCCGCATATCAGGCGGAATGGCGGTAATCGCACTGAGATAACGATCCTTCGTGCCCGCGGGCAGATGCAGCTCAAACTCCCGATCCTTGGGTGTGGTCAAGCGCAACAAGCTGGGGTTCAGATCCTGCAACGTGCTAGCCGAAACGTCCACACATTCCGCCACCAGGCGGAGATCGACCGGGTAGTCGATGTTAACCGCATCGTAGGGTGTCGGCTTCTCCGTAACCACCTTGTCTAACCCATATTGTCCTGGGTTCTTGGCCATAATGGTTACGGCGAGGATGATGGGCACATAGTTCCGCGTTTCCTTGGGCAATACGTTTCGCTTGTAGAGCTGCCAGTAATCCGCGTAACCCGTTCGCTTGACCGCATTCTGCACCGTGCCGGGACCCGAGTTGTACGCGGCCATGGCTAAATACCAGTCGCCAAACTCGTTGTAGAGATCCTTCAGGTGATGGGCCGCGGCTCGAGTGGACTTTTCAGGATCCTGGCGTTCGTCCACCCACCAGTCGCGCTCCAGTCCATAACCCTTGGCCCGGCTGGCCATGAATTGCCACATGCCTCGAGCTCCAGCCCGGGAAAGCGCCAGCGGATGGAAGCCCGATTCCGCTTGCGCCAGGTAAATCAGATCCTGAGGAACGCCTTCCTCCTTCAGCACCCGCTGAATCATGTCGTGATAAAGTCCGCTGCGAGCCAGCGCGCGTTCCAGAGTCCCACGCCCGCGAGTCGAGAAGTAATAGATGTAGCCGGCCACCGGGTCGGTCATCATCAGGGGAAGATCGGAGTGCGTAGCCGCCACTTCGGCCTCGGCCTTCGCCTTGACATTGGGATCGACCGGGACCGCAGCCTCGTTCGCCTCATCAATGGGCGCCGGTTCCGACTTTTGCTGGGCAAAACCATCGCCCTCTTGCAAAGCTTGCAATTCGAGGCCGTTCACTCCATCCAGGACGCGATCAAATTCATGCTGGAGCCGCTCGTCGGAGCGCACATCCAATGGGCTCTCCAATAACAAATTGAACGCATGATCGAAATTCTCTTTGGCAGCCTCGAGATGCCCGGCGTGATAGTTATCCTGACCAATCCCGTATTCCTTTTCGACTTGCGCAATCAACTCGGCAACCGGGTCAGGCTTAACCTCACTCTGGTTTTTGGCTGCGGGAGCGGTCTTAGCAGCTTCCGTGGACCGGGGAACAGGAGCGGTCGTCGCCGACAAAGCTGGCGCCGTGGAGTTTTTCTGCGGCAACAAAGTCGCCGGTCGCTGCGACGTCTGACAGGCCGTGCCGCCTAGGGCGACCACTGCCACGATCAGAAGATAGAGTTCTCGAATCCTCATGTTTATCTATAACTTACCGCGATCTCCCGTGCTCTCAAAAGACCCTTTCATGCTACGCCCCACATTTTGATGGGTCAATCCGCAAGTCGGTTGTTCCCGGTTACTTTAGGGACAGGCTCGGGATGTTACTTCAGCGATGCTAACCTCTGCAAGAATGTTTCGGGGGGGGTGACCCGTCCCAGATCTCTCTATCCGAAGCGACACGGCCTCAGCGCCTCCTGGTGAATCTCCCGCAAGCCTGTGAGAATCGAAACCAAAGATGAAAGCCATCCAGGTAAAGCAAACCGGCGGACCGGAAGTTTTGCAATTGGTCGACTTGCCAGCTCCGCAGCCGAAGCCCAATGAAGCCTTAGTGAAGATCGCCGCATCGGGCGTGAATTTCATTGACGTGTATCAGCGCGAAGGCCGATACAAGGTGCCGCTGCCGTTTGTGCTGGGACAAGAGGGCGCGGGTACGGTTACCTCCGTGGGCCCGGAAGTGAAATCGGTAAAGCCCGGAGACCGCGTCGCCTGGACGGGCGTTCTCGGCTCCTACGCCGAGGACGCAGCGGTATCGGCAGAGCGATTGGTTCCAATTCCGCAAGGCGTGAGCGATCAGCAAGCGGCCTCCGCCATGCTGCAAGGCATGACCGCGCACTACCTGAGTCATGACACCTTTCCTCTCCGCCACGGCCAAACCGCTCTGGTGCATGCGGCGGCGGGCGGCGTGGGATCTCTGCTGGTGCAGATGGCGCACAACCTTGGGGTCCGCGTGATTGCCACCGTCTCAACCGACGAAAAGGCCGCGATTGCGCGGGATGCCGGGGCTGACGAGGTAATCCTGTATACCCAGACAGACTTCGAGACGGAGACCAAGAGCCTGACCGGCGGCAAAGGCGTGGACGTAGTCTACGATGGCGTGGGCAAGACGACTTTCGAGAAAGGTTTGAACGTGCTGCGGCCGCGCGGAATGATGGTTCTATTCGGCGGGTCCAGCGGAGCCGTGCCTCCGTTCGATCTGGTTCAACTCTCATCCAAGGGTTCGCTCTACGTCACCCGTCCCACGTTGTTTCATTACATTGCCACGACGGAGGAGCTAAGGTCGCGCTCGAGCGCTGTCTTCAAGATGATCGCTGATGGCAAACTCAAACTGCGAACCGAACACACATATCCGCTGGCCGATGCGGCCCAGGCCCACCGTGATCTGGAAAGCCGTAAGACCACGGGCAAGCTTTTATTGATTCCCTAGCAGGCCAAGCCCGGATGCGTTCTTGCGAATCGTATCGGCACCCTAGGCTTCAGATTCCAATGGAACCGCTTCATACACTTGCCAGATCCCATCGAACTTCACAAAGTAGGGCTCGACCGAGATCTTTGTGAAGGTTGTGGTGAGAAGCTCTCTGGCTCGTAGAAGCTCGCCGCGGTGATGGTTGGCCTCGGCCTCGGTGTCTCCCTTGAAATGAGCCAGGCCGCCGTAAGTGGCGCAATCGGAGTGGCTCATTACGATGACACGTTTGGTTTGGTGCAGTCGGATGGACATGCGGACCTGCTCCAGGATGAAGTCCTGTTCGAAGTCGTTACGCGGCGAGGCCAGCGTCTTAGCTCCTCCGGCGACGATGATCATGTCCGGCCGCTCGATGCCCTGCTTCTTCAGGAACTCTCGCACCACCGTACCGATACGGTGATCGAAGCAGCAGAGTACGGCGGCATCGGCCACATACTGGCCGGACGGAGAGGCGAAATGGAAGACCTTGCGCATGGAAGGTATTTTTTGATTCTAACCGTTCGTTCGGAGAGGACGCATCTTGCATTAAGCAGCCGCAGACTCTTTCGCTCTTTGCACTTATTTCGGCCCTCCGAAACTAGACGACGTGCAGCCTGTGAAAGTCCTGCCGGTAGCGGGACGCGTCCAGCGTCATAAGGCGATCGGCGCGCAGCAGGGCATGGGCGGCTATCACAAAATCAACTAACATCCGCTTGGGCGATCCGCCTCGCGAGCGGCGGCGCCGTTGAGCATAACCAACAAACGCATGGGCCGCCCTTTGCCAGACCTGCTCATCAAGGAGGAAGTCCACAAAGATGCCAGTCTCGCCCAGAAACTCCTGAACAAAACCCTGAGTCGCCGATGGATACGCGAGGAGCTCGCAGTAAACAGGTGCGCAAATGACCAGGCCACCCTCCCCTCGCGCCTTAAACAATGCCGACTGGATATCTCGCGCGGACGGCTCGCCGGACCACAGCGCGGACAGAACGTTCGTATCCAGTGCCGTTCTCAATCGTGGTGCTTCTCCTCATCACGCATCTCACTGATCCAGGCATTAATCTCCTTCCGGCTGCGAAAGGATTTCAACACCCCGTTGTATTTCTCAAAAGGATTGGTCTCGCTGCGAAGTGGGCGGATTAGGGTTTGGCCGTTCTCCACCACGAACTCCACCCGATCGCCGGCGGAGAGGCCGATGCGATTGCGGATCTCCTGTGGTACGGTCACCTGGCCCTTGCTGCTAATGGTGCTCGAATTCTTCATCTTTACTTGATGTCCTTACAGTAAAGAATATCAGATCTACCGATGCAATCAAATCTGTTTTGCCCCAAGAATGGGAATCACACCGCCTGCCATGCCACATCCAGCGCTCAGAGCTTAGCGTTTGCGACTGTAGCCTAGCGCGTATTCTGGCGCCTTAATCCCGGGCATAAGTCGCGCGTCATCAATCGGCTCCCCTGCCACAAGGTTTAGTGGGATCACCCCCGCCCAGGCAGAAAATGCGTAATCCTCTTCATCATCAATTGGCGGGCCCTGCCGCACCTTCGCCGAAAACTCCTCGATCGGCAGGCGCATTACCAGCGTGGCTTTGAGTTCTTTTTCATTAGGCTGGCGCGATTCCGCCCACCGCCCTGGCAGGATGTGCTCGGACAAAAGACGCAACGCTTCCAGTTTCTCATTCGCGTCGGTCACCGCAATCGCCGTTCCCAGGATCACAACCGACCGGTAATTCATTGAGTGATTGAAAATCGAGCGCGCCAGCACCAGCCCATCCAGCAGCGTAACCGTGACGCAGACCGCCACACCTTCATCCACGCGGCGCAGCATGCGGCTGGCGGCCGAGCCGTGAATATACAGGCTGTCACCCACTCTCCCATAGCCGGTGGGAATTACGAAGGGCTGGCCCTCCACCACAAATCCCACGTGGCAGATGAAGCCTTCGTCCAGAATCTTGTAGGCAGCGGCACGATCGTAAACCGCACGACCAGCTTCGCGGACCAGTCGCGTCCGCGCACTCGGGGCATTCGGTTGTGGCATTCAGGAACAACTCCTGGCAATCGCGAAGAATGGAAAGACGAAAAGCGTGTAGCAAATCACAGATCATCATTCAGCATTCAGTCAAACCACCGACCACTGAGTGCTGATTGCCAACCGCTAACTGCTGCCTTCCTACCAATTCACTTTCATCGCGAACTGGAACTGCCTGGGATCATAAGCCGCCGTCGGCTGTCCAGCATTCGTCCATAGCTGGTTCACGCCAGCCACGTTAAATTTGTTCGCGATATTGAACACATCGGCGATCAGGTCCAGATTCATGCGTTCGCCAAAGTAAATGCGGCGAGCCACGCGAAGATCGTTGAACACCGTCCACGGTTGCACCCCGGCGTCGCGAGCCAGATTGCCATCGAGTGAGAGCAGCGTGGTGTTGGAGGTTGCCGTAAAGCAGGGCTCCTGCAAGAACCCGGTCGGCGAGAACCTGGACGCCACCACCGGACCGCAGCCGTCCCCCGCGGCAGACGCAGTCACCACGTTCGGGCGCGCCGCCGTGGGTGCGAACTGAAAGTTCGTGTTGTCGCCCGTAACCACCAGGAATGGACGCCCGGACGCGACCTCGACAATCGGCGCCAGCGTCCAGTTGCTGAAGAACCTCCTGGCAAACCCGTCGCCCAGCTTTCCCGACTGGTATACCCCGCTGAATACAAACCGGTGACGCTGATCAAACAATGAGTTGGCGCGCTCCAGTTGAGGGAAGTAGCTGTCCTGCGGGGCCAGCGGCGATTGTAAGTCGGTCGAGTCGTCGATCGCGTGCGAAAAACTGTAGGACGCCAGAAACTCGTAGTGCTTGCGAAAGCGCTTGCGCAAATTCGCGGTGAAGCCGTTATAAATCGAGCTGCCGTTGGAATAGTTGGCATCCATATCGCCGAAGGGAACGCAGTTTGCCAGCGTGGCGGGATTGCAACTGGCGTTGAGCCCTTCGGCCTGTAGAATCTGCTGCGCCAATCCCACGCAAGGAGCCGCCGCCGGCACGGTGAGCAACGCGCCTGCAATCGCGGGATTCAAACCCGAGGGCCGAAAGAAATTCACCAGCGCCGGCGAAACCCACGGCGCCCCACTGGGATTGACCCCGCAAGGTGCCGGGCCCGCGCCGACACTCAGCGGACCCGCCGCCGCGTTCGAAGTGGGATCGCTCAAAGCCGTCTGCCAGTTTTTCACCAGCAAGTCTCCCCGCACGGTGTTGGCATTGATCGGCCGGTTCAGGTGCCGTCCGCCGTTGAAGTTATAGGCCAGGCTCAGCGCGTAACCTCCGCCCAAATCCTGCTCGAAGGTCAAATTCGCCTGTTCCGAGTAAGCGTAAACAAAATTCTTGGACTGCGGATACCCGAACGGCTGAAACGCCAACGGGAAAAATGTCGAGGGATTCAAATAGTTCTGGTTCACGAAGAGAAATGGATTGGCCGGAGAATTTCCCGTGAAAGGCGCGGGATTAAATCGCTGCCCTCCCGCCTGATACCCGGGAACGGTGGGCAGGCAGTCCGGCGAATTCAAAATGCCCTGAAAAATGTTGGTTCCGTTCAAGCTGCCTGCGCCCGGCACGACTCCCGGATTGCACGGGCTTCCGCCGGGAAACAGCAACTGTCCGCTCTTCGAGCCGTCCGAAGCATCACCCAAAAAATAAAGTCCCAGCAAGGGATGATCGTAGAACATGCCATACGACGCGCGCAGCACCGATTTGCCGTTCCCCTTCGGATCCCAGGCCATTCCGATTCGCGGCTGCACGTTGTTGTAATCGGTATGAATGCCCTTCTGCAGCCCCAGCGAGTTGTAAGCTGCCTCCGCCAGCGGATTCGGTGGCGCAAACTGCGGCGGAAACTCTACGTCATAGCGCACGCCCAGGTTCAACGTAAGCGTGGGCGACGCCTGCCACGAGTCCTGGAAATAAACTCCCAGAGGCTTATTCGTGAACGTGTCATTCGGATTGCCAATCCCCTGAATCAAATCCTGCGGCACTCCCAAACCATAGGCCTGTAGCCCAGACAAGCCCGGGATAATCTGCTGCAAGCTGGGTGGCAGCGAACCAAAAATTGCGCTCGGGATCACCTGGCTTGCGGTTAATGCGCCAAAATCATACACACCGCCGTAGTTGACGGTGAATGTCGCCGTGACTGGAATGTAGTTGAAGTCGACGCCAAACTTCATGCCATGCCGTCCGCGCGTCCAGGAAAAGTTGTCGGTAAACTGGTAGCGCCCCTCAGTGCGCTGAATATAGGAATAGGGTTCGCGCCCGAAATACGCGAATCCAGGAATGTTCACCGCCACATCGGATCCCCCGGGCGCATTCGCGTAAAAGTACGACAACCCACGCCGCGCATACTGGAAACGAAGCTCATTGACCTTGTTATTGCCGATGGTCCATGTGTCCTGAAACATTCCGGTCACGTCGCGATAAGTCTGCTGCGAGGTCCGCGAAAACGCGTTCTGCCCGAAGGTTTGACCCTCCCCGTTTACTTCGATTCCGGTCACCGTGCTGGGGCTGACGTTCCCACGCAACGTGATCCGATTGTTGTTGTTGATGTTGTGATCGATTCTCAACGAATACAGACTCGTCCCTTCAAAGATGGGAAAGTTCCCGACCTGCGCATTCAGCGTCTGGAACGACGCGGGCAATCCATTGCATTGCGTGTTTCCCGGATTGCAGGAACTGGGAAACTGCGTCAGCGGACTGCTTCCGTTCGCCGGAACCGGAATGGCCCCCAGTTGTGCCAGCAGGCCAAACGACGCCGGATAAGACCCATTCAACGCAATGGCAGAAGA
This sequence comes from Terriglobales bacterium, assembly GCA_963706465.1. Lineage (GTDB taxonomy): Bacteria > Acidobacteriota > Terriglobia > Terriglobales > Acidobacteriaceae > JABDBE01. Next base: position 326,134 of record CAVPMC010000003.1, on the reverse strand, counting down.
ACCGCCCGCCAGAAACGCATATTGCTGCAACAGCGGGGCAGGCAGTCCCGGCGTGCTCAAAAATGCCGCCTGCTGCGGCGTAACCTGAATATCGAAAGTCCCCGGAGGCGCCAGCCCGGGCGCAAAGATGTTGGTCGCGTCAAATGGAACCAAACCAAAGTTGTCCTGCCCAATACTGGCAAATCCGGTCTCATGCCGCCGCGTGACTTCGTAGGCGAAGTAATAATAAGTCTTGTCTTTTTTGATCGGCCCGCCAAACGCCGTCCCCGCCTGCACCCGCGTATACGCCGGCTGCGAAACATTGCTGAAAGGATTGGTCGCCTGGATGTATCGGTTCCGCAGGTAACCATAAACATCGCCGTGGAATTCATTCGATCCCGAGCGCGTAATGATGTTGATTACGCCCCCGGCCGCCCGCCCATACTCCGCCGCATAACTATTGGTAACGATCTGGAACTCCTGCACCGCTTCCTGCGAAACCGTCGACCGCACGCCATTGGTCGAGTTGTCAATCGCATCCGCGCCATCCACATTCACCAGGTTCGAGCGTGCTCGCTGCCCGCTGATATTGAGTCCCGAAGTGGGCGCCGCACCGATGTTCGGAGCGTTGTCCCGCAGCACCTGCGAATCCGTCAGCGCAAAATTAATGTAGTTGCGTCCATTGATGGGAAGATTATCGATCGCCCGCTGCTCAATTGTGTCGGTAGTCGAAGTGCGGCTGGTTTCGATTAACTCAGCTCCGGCGCTGACATTCACCACTTCCTGTGTACCCGCGACCGCCAGCGCAATGGGCAAATCCGCCACTTGCCCCACCGTAATGGCCACATTCTCCACCGTGGATTTCGCAAAGCCCGCCGCTTCCACCGTAACCTGATATGTGCCCGGCGGCAGTAACAGGATGCCGTACTCCCCCTGCCCATTCCCGTTTCCCGAACGCTCCAGGCCTTTCGCCTGATCCCGCGCCGTAACCGTGGCATTGGTCACGACGTTTCCCTTGGGATCCTTCACCGTCACGTGCAGATCGCCGGTAGCTGCCCCTTGGGCGAAACCGAAAGTGGTCATCCCCAGCAACAGGACGGTCAGCGAGATAAGCTTCCGCATGGTCATAAACTTTTCTCCAAAAAGAGATGATTGACGAGAAGGTGCCCTGGCGTTTGTGGGCGGACAGACACAGCCAATCCGAATTCGTCGGCAGGCTTAGGACAGACATGGTTGAGAAGGCGCGCTCGGCTGCTTTGTACATCAAGCCGTGAGCAGAAAGCAAGCGGGATTGCTGAGGAGCATCGCCTTGGTTAGTGCCAGATCGGGAGGCCGGACTCTCGCGCCCTTGGCCCCTGTCCCCTGTTTCTTTCCTGTGACTTCTGTAACTTGCTCCGATACACCCCCGGTTCCTACCATAGATGCTCGACCACTATGCAATGCCTTCTGTTCTGCCCGGACGAGAAATCCGCTGGCGCGTTGATCCCCCTCGTCGAGGCGCCCGACATCTCAGTTACCCACGAAACCGAAGTGTTTTCCGCCACCAGACGTCTCATGTCCGAATCCTTCGCCTTCCTCATCATTGATTGCGAGGATGAACCCACCAGAAGGCTGTTCCTGAAGAACGCCAGCCATTCTGCTTTGAACCGGACCGCCTTAGCCGTCGCGGTCGTTAAACGTGAAACCGCCGCCAACGCCCTTCGTTTCGGCGCCGATTTCCTCATGACCAAGCCGGTCACGCTCGAACAAGCCGACAAAGTCCTGCGCCTGGTGCGAACTTCGGTCCTGCGAAATCAGCATTTTGCTCCACCCAAGAGAATGACCGCGGCCAATCCACCGGAGCCCGAGACCGACTCAGCAGACGCCCAACCTGAGTTCAGTATCCCAGCTCTCGAAATGACTATGGCTGCAGCCGCTGCCGCATCCGCCAGCCCCACTGCCACCGAAACCGGACAGATATCTTTTTCCGAACCTGAAGCGCCGGAAGTCGAAGCAGTCGAGCCCACTTCCCCACCAGAACCGATCAGCAATGAGCAGGCTGCAGAACCGCAACCGCCCGTGCCGATGACCGTCGCTCAAATCAAAAAGCCGCAACCGCGATCGTTCATGGTTCCCATGGCTATGGCCGTTATTTTATTGGTTGCGAGTGCAATCGCGTGGCATATCCAATCGCAGAAGGTCGACGAGGAACCTGCTCCTGCGCCGCCACCAGTTGTCAATGCGCCCGTCCGTCCGGAAGTGAACACCACTCCCTCGGACGCGAATGTTACGCCCGCGGATCAGACGCCTGAGCAAGTCGCTGTCGAGCCCATTGACTCCCAACCCGGTACAGTTCCAGCGCAGCCGAAGCACGCGCACGAAGAGAACCTTAAGCCGGACGCGCCCGCGATTCTTCCCGGACAGTTAAGTATTCATTCGACGCCATCCGGCGCGCGTTTGCAGATTGACGGAAAAGAGGTTTCCCCTGGTTCCACTCCCGCAAATCTGACCGCGCTCGCGCCTGGGCATCACAACATCACCCTCAGCAAGCCCGGATACGGGCCCGAAACCCGCACCATTCAGATCGCTTCCGGCGGCAAATCCTCGCTCAGCGTGCAACTGGCCCCGCTGGCCGCTACCGTCGCCGCCACCAGCGATCCGCCCGGCGCCGCACTCTGGATGGACGGCAAGGACACCGGACGCATCACTCCAGCACAGTTTTCCGTCGACCAACCCGGCGACCACACTTTCGTCTTCAAGAAGCAGGGCTATCTGGACGAAACGGTCGCGGCCAGTCTGGTGAGCGGACAAACCTTCCATCTGGCGCCCGCTCTGCGCGCCCTCGGCCGCACCGATGACATCAAGATGATAAGCAAGTTCAAAAAGCTCTTTGGCGGCGGCGAGACCGCCGGCATGGGAACCGTGAGCGTCAAGACTCAACCCAAAGGCGCCCAGATCGCCGTCAACAACCAGACCCTCGACAAACCCTCGCCCGCCGAGTTCTACCTCGACCCGGGCACCTACGTGATTGACATCACCCAATCCGGATACAAGCCGATCCATCGCACAGTAACGGTAGAAAAAGGCAACAAACTAGCCATCGACGAAGTAATGAACCCCGAATAACGCGAAGCTCCACGTGGAACACTTCCTTAACCACTCCGGCTGATGCCCGAGCTCTCTTCCCGCGCGGTCTTCAGCGCCCAAGCCATGCGCGGCGTGTTGTGCGCGATGCCGAAACGACCGCGGGCATCCAGCAAAATCATTCCGCCATGTCCGTTCAACCGCGCCTGCAAATAGTTGATGGCCTCCGCCGCCACCCACTCGGGCAAGCTGCCGAGGCCACGCGGTCCGCTGCCCACTTCGCGAGCACCAGTTTCATGATGGGCTCGCCCCAACCCGTGGTCGAAGCCGCCGCAGCTCTCGTTGTCGGCGTAGCATCCGCAGCCGATCAGGGATGAATCTCCCAGGCGTCCCGGAGCTTTGTTGAGCGTGCCTCCGGTGGAGGTTGCGGCGGCGATGTTGCCGGCCGCATCGAGCGCGACCGCGCCCACGGTGTCATGCGAGAGTGTCGGAGCAAATAGATCGGGCTTCTCGCCCGCGGCTTGCGCCTGAAAGTCGCGGAGGCGATCGACCTCGCGCGGGATGATGAGGTCTTCGTTACGGCACAGCGTAATGCCATGCTCGGAGGCGAAGCGCTCCGCCCCTTCGGCGACGAAATACACGTGCGGGCTCTCGCTCAGGATCTTGCGGGCGGCGCGCACCGGATTGCGCAGGCGTTCGACGCAGCCCACGCCGCCGGCGCGCAGGGTGGCGCCTTCCATGATGAGTGCGTCGAGTTGCACTTTGCCGTCGCGATTGAGGAAGCTGCCGCGTCCGGCGTCGAAGGTTTCGTCGTCCTCCATGACCACGACGGCCTCTTCGACTGCGTCGAGCGCCGAACCGCCCCGCGGTCGAGCGCCTTCCAACCCGCAGCCAGGGCGTTGCGCACTCCGTTGAGGTGGGCATCGACCATGTCATCGGGAATGGCCCAGGCGCCGCCGTGGACGAGCAGAACAGGATCTGTCGGCAAGAGAAGTTTCCCTCCGAGAATGAATCAGTCTAACCATTCCAGGGCACCGTTTGATTTAAGGATGGGCCATCCATACCGGGAAGTCTACGGCGCATGGATTTGCGACGCGAATCAGTCGGAGACGTAGTTTCGCTCTTTCCGGGAGGCATTCTCGCTCCAAACCAGAGTGGTTCCGCAGCAGGATCCGAGTTTGTCCAGAGTTGAGACTTGCGTGCACCGCTTGCTTTTGGCGATTCAAAGACGCTATCGCGAACATTTTGCAGGGGATCGGTTCGACGACAATTAGAAAGTGCACGCGCACGCATTTTGTTGTTGACTGTGTTTCTTCTCTGTACTACTCTCTGCCGCACTTCCGGCTGCGTCATTTGGCCAATGGTTTGCGCCACTACTGCATTGGATTCGCTGGTTGTGAGCGCTGCACAGCACCCTCGGAGGTGAGGATGCATTCGCTCCCGTCCAGAAAAAAGTGTTTTGGTTAATTTCCGATTTCACTGAAGTGTGCTGCAACAAACCAGGTGCAGCGGCATGGTTATAGGTGTGCCTGAAGCTGCCCCTTGAATAATCTTTCACCCGCCACGTTTTTTGCGGACCGCACTCTCCAGCGGTTTGCGTGACGGACATCCGCTGGTTCCCGGTTTAGTCAGGCAAAAACATTTTGCAAGGAGGAATCGTGATCAAGAGAGCCAAACTCGCGTCAGGTTTACTGTTGCTGTTCATCAGTGGAATGGCCTTTGCTCAAACCGATCCAGGAGTTCAGAGTGGCAACCGCGGAACGGGCGCGGCGCTGCCAACGGTATTGGCGAATAGCCCGAGCGGGATCCTGTCGTTTTTTCAAGATGGGCTCACGCGTTTTCAGGCGGTGGAGTCGGTCTCCAACAGTTCGACCGGCAACAACGGTCTAGGACCGAGATTCAACTCCAATAGTTGCAGTTCCTGTCACGCGCAACCGACGTTCGGAGGAACAGGCGCTGCGCTGAACCCGGAATCTCAATTCACCAGCAACGGGGTCGCACCCGGCAGCACCACTCCCTATTTCATCACCCCCAACGGACCGACGCGCGAAGCGCGCTTCCCGTTCTTCTTTAATACCAACGGCACGGTCAACTACAACGCTCCCAATGGCGGAGTGGAGGACCTGTTCACGGTAACCGGCCGCTCCGATGCCGGGAGTTGCAACCTGCCGCAACCCAGTTTCAATACGGCCGGGCAGGACAACAACATCATCTTCCGCATTCCCACGCCGACGTTCGGTGCGGGCCTGATCGAGAACATCGACGACTCGACCCTGTTGAACAACCAGGCAGTCAATAACAACAACCGCTTCGGGATTTCCGGCACGTTCAACCGCAACGGCAACGACGGCACCATCACCCGCTTCGGCTGGAAGGCGCAGAACAAGTCGCTGCAGATCTTTGCCGGCGAGGCCTACAACGTGGAGATGGGCATCTCGCAACGAGCTGTTCCCGCAGGATCGACCGCTGCCCGGAGAAGACCAATTGCAAACCGGGCTGCCCTCGAACTGCCTGAACCTCAGTGGAACCGGCTACCCGGAAGATACGTCGAACCCGGCTGCGTCGCCACAAGCGGCGGTGCTGGACGACGTTTCTGCTTTCGCAAACTTCATGCGATTGCTGGCGCCGCCGCCGCCCGGCGGGGTGGTGCTGAATGGGCAGCAAGTGTCGGCGCAGGCAATCTCGGCCGGCAGTTCGCTGTTCAATGCTATCGGTTGCGCCACCTGCCACAACGGTTCGCCGGGCTCGACCCAGGTCTCAAATGTTACGGGATCATTGAGCAAGGCAGCGGTGAATGCGTTCTCGGACATTGAGATCCATCACATGGGCGGGGGGTTGGCGGACAATGTTTCGCAGGGCGGAGCAGGCGGGGATCAGTTCCGCACGGCCCCACTCTGGGGCTTGGGGCAGCGGATCTTTCTCATGCATGATGGGCGCACCACGAACCTGAATGCGGCCATCGAAGCCCACGCCAGCAATGGCAGCGAAGCCACTCCTGTCGAGGACAACTTCGACAGCTTGACGACCACGCAGCAGCAGGAGATTTTGGATTTCCTGCGCTCGTTGTAAACGGCGGGTCTTGATCGCAGAGTCGGGCTTGGCGATTGCAAATTTGGCGGGATGCCTCGGCGTCTCGCCATTTCTTGCCGCACTGCACGGGCGGGGACGCCCGCGCCTACATTGGACAAATATATGCGCTCACGACTTTTGAGTATTGCGGTGGTTCTTTCTGGAACGCTGCTGGGATGGGGGCAAACCATGCCGAGGAGCGGAGGTGACTTTGCGCCAGCTCCCCCGCCGGGGAGCAAAGTGCCGGCTGGGGTCATTCTGGTGAAAGGCGCGTGGTCGAGCGCCAGCGATTCCGTGACTCCTCTGCCGGAAGGCGCGAGTGTCATTAACCATGTCTTCCACGATCAGTATTTTGGCATGACCTACGCTTTGCCCAGGGATTGGAGGGAGAAATACAAAGGGCCGCCTCCCTCGGACAGCGGGCGCTACGTGCTGGGGCAATTCACACCCGACGAAAATTATAAAGGACCGGCGCGGGGGAGCATCCTGATTACCGCGGAAGATATGTTTTTCACGCCGATACCAGCCAGCAATGCGTTGGAGCTGATCAATTACTCGAAAGACAATCTGCAGTCCGACTACAAATTGGAGTTGCCGCCCACGGCGACCAAAATTGGTGGCCGTCCGTTCACGTTTTTTGCCTACTGGTCCCCCATCGCACAGCTGCATTGGTATGTTGCGGCGACGGAAATCCGCTGCCATACGCTGCAACTGGTGCTGACCAGCCGCGACACCAAACTGCTGGAAAGCCTGATGCTGGACATGAGCAAGATGGATTTGCCGGCGGAAGCCAGTCCCACCGGCGGCAAGGGCGGAGGCGATGTGCCGCTCTGCATTAAAGACTACGCAACCGAGGATCACGTGATTGCGCGGGTTGATCCAATTTTCAGCGATCACAAGTTCAATGCGGTTCCGGTGCGAATCATCATCGACAAAGAAGGCAAGGTAAAACACATACACTTCCTTAGCGCGTTTCCGGATCAGGAAAAAGCGATTACGGAGGCCTTCAAACAGTGGAAGTTCAAACCTTACCTGAAAGACCGGAAGCCGGTCGAAGTGGAAACCGGAATTATGTTTGGACGGGTGCCGCGTCCGGCGATGGTGCCAACGGGGAACGTGGCTACGGAATGATGCGGGCGAGATTCTTGGGATGCAGACATTGCTCAGGCGGCGTGGCTGGGACTGGCGGTGGCGCGGTCTACCAGTTCGGTGCGGGTCCAGGTGTAGCGGATGCGATGGATGACGGTGATGGTTGAAAGCACCGCGATGATCCAGAGGACCGGGGCCATGCGGTTGAACAAGGCACCGATGATGACCAGGACCAGGCGCTCGGGGCGCTCCATGAAACCGACGCGGCAGGAGCCGATGAGCGATTCGGCGCGGGCGCGGCTGTAGCTGACCATGATGGCGCTGATCATCACGAAGGCGGTCAGGACGATATAGAAGAAGCGGTCGGCGCGGGCGTAGTAGACCAAGAGGCCGAAGAACTGGGAAGCATCACTGTAGCGATCGATCACCGAGTCGAAGAATCCACCGAAGCGGGTGACGCGATTGCTGGCCCGAGCCACGGCGCCATCGACTAAATCAAAAAAACCGGAGCCGATAATGACCAGGGCGGCGTAGCGGAACATGCGCGCCTGGTTGTCGCCGTTGGCATAACCAAACAGAAACGCGGCGATGGTGTTGACCACCAAACCCAGGAAGGTCAGCACGTTTGGGTTCACGCGGGCCAGGGCGAGCCAGCGCACGATGGCATCCAGCAGGAAGCCGCAGGCTCGTCCAAAGGCACTGGTCCAGGTTCGGCGGGCTGTGGCGGACCGATTTGCCCTGGTTGGGGGGCTGCCCTGTCTGGTGGTTTCCGTGGTCATGTGACGCGTCTCAGCTGGCGGTGGCTTCGTCGTGAATCGTGCTCAAGGTCAGGATTTCCATTTCGCGCTTGCCGTTAGGCGTGATTACGATGGCGGTATCGCCCACTTTCTTGTTGAGCAGGGCGCGGCCGATGGGTGAGCTGGTAGAAATCTTTCCCGAAGGGAAATCGGATTCTTCGCTGGTTACCAGCTTGTATTCAACTTCTTCATTCTTGTCATTGTCATAGACACGGACGGTGGATCCCAGGCCGACTTTGTCTCTGGGAATATTGTCCATATTGATGAGGGAGAGGTCGGCGATGCGTTTGCCGAGTTGGCGCAGGCGGGCCTTGACGAATTCCTGGCGCTGCTTGGCCATGTGATATTCGGCGTTCTCACTGAGATCGCCGAGGGCAGCGGCTTTTTTGATCTCTTTGGGGAGATCGTGAACCAATTCGTGTTCGAGCTGATTCATTTCGTCCTGCAGCTTGCGTTTGATTTGTTCGGTCATGCTTGATGGGATTATAACTCTAGCGGGCAGCGGCGGACCGGGTAGACTTTCCCGGTTTGGGAATGAAGTCGGATGGAGCAGGAACGCTAAGCCTGGAATTCAGAGGCTTCGGGAAAGCGGAGATTCGATTTGGAAAGGGCTTTGGTAAGCAAATCCTCGATCAGAGGCTCATCGCAGTTTTTTGCCATGGCCAATTCGCTGACCAACAGGTAGCGCGCGCGTTCAAGCATTTTCTTCTCGCGAAACGATAGCGACTTCGACTGGTTGAGAACCAGCAAGGCTTTCAGCACATTGGCGACTTCCAATAATGAGCCGGTGCGCATGCGTTCGGAGTTTTCTTTGAAGCGGTATTTCCAGTCGGCGTTGTTGTCGCAGGCCCCATCTTCAAGAAAATCCACGATTTTCTGGATTTCGCCGTTCTTGACAACGCGCCGCAGACCGACCGTGCCGACGTTGTGGAACGGGACCATGACTTTGAGACTGCTGGCTTTGATCTTGAGCAGGTAGAAATTCTCGACCGTCTGACCGATGGTCCGGCTGCTGATTTGCTCAATGATTCCGACGCCGTGATTGGGGTAGACGACCTTGTCGCCTATGTGGAAATTGCCATCAACGTTTAACATGAAAATCCACCCACGGACGGAGGGAAAACGAAGAGCAGCACTTCTTCAGTCTACCCGAAATTGGGATGGGAAGGCAATTTGGGCAGCGTTTTTGGGTGACGTAAATTTGATTGTGTAAAAGCGAAGAGGGTGTAAGTTGGCTTTTTGCCTAGCAAGCGAGAAGCCGATCCTGGAAAGGAGACCTACACCCGATGGCGAAGATAATCCCAATCACCGAGCATTACCAACACTTTTTGGCGGAGATGAAGGAAAGTTTCTGGGGCGATGTGTATGGCGAGACCAAGCTGGCCTGGAAACGGTTGCTGGAAGGGGATTCCGAGCGGCAGCGGGACCGCTATGCGGTGCGCGAGGTCTACCAGCGACGGTCGAGCCGGCGGCAGCCTTATCGTAACGGCTACTACGAGCGGGATTTCGTGACCCGGCTGGGCACGATCCGGCTGCGCATTGCGCGCACGCGGGGAAAAAGTTTTCTGCCGCGCGCGCTGGAACCGTTTCAGCGGCGGGCCGAGGACGTGGCCATGCTGATCCGCGAAGCCTTTCTGCGCGGCATCTCGACCCGGCAGGTGGGGCGGGTGGTGGCCACGCTGACCGGCGAAGTGGTGAGTCCGCAGACGGTGTCGAAGCTGACCCGCGATCTGGACGAGGCCGTGCGCCAGTTTCATCAGGCGCGGTTGAGCGATGACTACGCGTATTTGGCCGCAAGCCGCGTCCACGCCGAAGCCGCGTTCCGGCGCTTCCGGGCGCGCTGGTTGCGGGAGTACGGTCCCATGGTGCGACGTCTGGAGCGCGATCTGCCGGAACTGTTGTCGGTGTTCGCTTTTCCGCGCCACCTGTGGCGGAAACTGCGCACCACCAATGTGATCGAGCGCTGCTTCGTGGAAGTGCGCCGCCGAACCAGGCCCATGGTGTGCTTTGTGAATGTAGCCAGCGTGGACCGAATCATCTACTCCATCTTCCAGAGATTGAACCTGGAATGGAAAACCCGCACCCTCTCGTTATTTACACAGACAGCTTGACGTCACCGCGATCAACTTGACGAAAATGATTCGAAGCCTGTAGTATGCGAAACAAGTTTGCTCTTCGGAGCAGACCTTGGATTTCATGAAGAGTGGCTGAGGGACGAGCCCTGAGAAGCCACGACAACCGGATCGGGAGTCATCTCCCGGTCGTCTGGTGTCAACTCTCACCCGGAAACGGGGGACATGAGATTCGAGGTGCCCGCATTTCAGCATCTCGTTTTCTTTTCCCCCCTCCTTAATTTTTTTCCGGGCAAAGAGGTTGTCGTTTCAATTGCTCGTCCCGCAGCTATAGAAAGCGAATAATTATGAGTGTTGCTGCGGGCCTTTCGACAAGTTTTTCTAGTGGCGCGGGTGCGAGGGTTGCAACGAAGTATGAGTTGCGCTGCCGGGAATGCCACAAGAGTTGGGGAAACCAGCCTCGGTCGATCTGCGACGAGTGTTTCTCTCCCCTGGAAGTTTTCTACGACTACGATGCGGTGCGCGAGACCTTCACGCGTGAGCGCATTGCAAGCCGGGCTCCGGACATGTGGCGCTATGCGGAGTTGCTGCCGCTGCCGGAAGATTACCGTCCGACTGCGCCGGTGGGTTTCACGCCTCTGCTTCGAGCACCGCAACTGGCGGCGCGGTTGGGCGCGAAGAATCTGTTCGTCAAGAATGATGCGGTCTGTCTGGCCCACCCTTAGCTTCAAGGACCGCGTGGTTGCCGTGGCGCTGGCGCAGGCGCGGGGCTTCGGGTTCGACACGGTTGCGTGTTCTTCGACGGGAAACCTGGCGAATTCCGTGGCGGCACAGGCGGCGCGCAACGGATTCAAAGCGTGGATTTTCGTTCCCGCGGATCTTGAGCCGGCGAAAATTCTGGGCACGCAGGTTTTCGGGGCCCGCCTGGTGCGCATTGCGGGCAGTTATGACCAGGTGAACCGGCTGTGCTCGCAGATCGCGGACGAACATGGCTGGGGCTTCGTGAATGTGAATCTGCGGCCGTATTACGCGGAAGGGTCGAAGACGGTGGGATTCGAAATCGCCGAGCAACTGGGATGGCGGTTGCCGGATAACGTGGTCGTGCCCATGGCCGGCGGATCGCTGATCACGAAGATCAAAAAGGCGTTCGACGAATTGATTCACCTGGAATTCGTCGAAGCAAAAGCGGTGAAGTTTTTTGGCGCGCAGGCGAGGGGCTGCTCTCCGATTTCAACTGCGGTAAAGGCTGGAAACGCGGATATCGAACCTCAGAAGCCGGCGACGCTGGCGCGGTCGCTGGCAATTGGCAATCCTGCGGACGGGCACTATGCGATCAAGACCATCACAGAAAGCGGTGGCTGGGCGGAGGATGTTTCAGATGCTGAAATGATCGAGTCCATCCAACTTTTAGCAGAGACCGAAGGTATTTTCACGGAGACGGCGGGCGGGGTGACGACCGGATGCGCGCGCAAACTTTATGGTCAGGGACGAATCGCGCCGGAGGAGACGACGGTGTTGTGTATTACGGGCAATGGGTTGAAAACGACCGACGTGCTCGCGGGCAAGTACGAGGTTGAAGAGCCAATTCGGCCGAAGGTCGCGGAATTCGAAATCTTGTTGCAGAGAGCGTTGGACACGGCAGAGACAAATATTCCGGAAATATGTGGAGGCTTGAAATGACAGTTACGGTACAGATCCCGACGGCGCTGCGGCGGCTGACATCGGGGACGGGGCAGTTGAAATGCGCGGCGGCGAACCTGGGCGAGCTGTTTTGCGCGCTGGATCAGCAGTTCCCGGATCTGAAGACGCATTTGCGTGATGATACCGGCGAGATTCGGCGCTTCCTGAACGTGTACGTCAACGAGGAGGATATTCGATTTCTCGGGGGAAACAGTTATTCGTTTCAGGATGGCGACGAAGTTTTGCTGGTGCCATCGATTGCGGGCGGAGCTTTTTAGATTAAGGGCGCGGATTCTCACTTTGGGGGGCGCCCGGACCTCGATTAGATCGAGTAAGTCATGATTCGAAAATTAAAAATCGGGTTGCTGGGTTGCGGAACCGTGGGCCGCGGCTTGGTAGAACTGGTTCGCCGGAATGAGGCGCTTATCCGGCAGCGTTCCGGGGTTGAGTTGCAGATCACGAAGATCCTGGTGCGCGATCTCGATAAAGAGCGTGACGGCGTGGATCATGCGCTGTTAACGACGCTACCGGACAAGGTTCTGAATAACGGGTGCGATCTGGTGGTGGAGTTGGTCGGCGGAATCGAGCCGGCGCGAAGTTTTATCGAGCGATCGCTGGCGCGTGGAAAGCACGTGGTCACGGCGAACAAGGCTTTGCTGGCGATCGATGGTTTCAGTTTGATGAAGACGGCGCAAGCGAAAAAAGTCCGGCTGGGATTTGAGGCCAGTGTTTGCGGTGGGATTCCGATTATCCGCGCCCTGCGCGATGGGCTGGTGGGAAATAATATTCAGCGGCTCAGTGGGATTCTGAATGGCACCTGCAATTATATTTTGACGCGCATGACGGAGGATCGAGTCGAGTTTGCCGACGCGCTGCGCGAGGCGCAGGCCAAGGGTTTCGCTGAGGCTGATCCAACGCTCGACATCGATGGCCACGACGCGGCGCAGAAGTTGAAAATACTGACTGAACTTGCTTTCAGCGCGCAGGTGGACGCGGGCGCGGTTCAGGTTGAGGGAATTCGCGACATTGCTGCGGATGACGTGCAGGCCGCCCGGGAACTGGGTTTCGTGATCAAGCATGTGGCGAGCGCGGAGTTGAGCGAGGATGCGGTGTCGCTGCACTGTGCTCCGGTCTTGCTGCCGGTGTCACATCAACTGGCGGGAATTCGCGATGAAAATAATGCTGTGCTGGTTCGCGGCGATGCAGTCGGTGAGATGCTGTTTTCGGGTAAGGGGGCGGGTTCGCTGCCGAGCGCCAGCGCTGTGCTTTCTGACGTAGTGGACATCGCGTGTCATAAAGGCGGATTTTCTTTGAGCCCGGGCGGCCGCATCAGTGCTTCCACTCGCGATTGGGAGAGCAGGCACTATCTTCGCTTCACGGTGGGGAACCCGAGTGATATTGGACTGATCACAACGATCCTGGAACGAAACCGGATTGGTGTGGCTCGCGCGGCTGCGGTTTGGGCGCGGAGCGATTCGGCGCAGCATCAAGTTCGCGTGCTCACGCATGACTGCTCACGGAAGGCAGTCGGGGCGTCGCTGCGCGACATTGGAGAATCGGGTCTGGAAAAAGGGAAGAGTGTGGTTTTGCGGGTGGGGAATTAGGCGGGGGAGTCTATTCGCCCGCGAGGCTGCTTTACATGATCCGCCGAAAAGGCGCTGCTCCGCCTGGGACGGAGCGAGTCGACCCGTCTCCATAGAACAATCGGCTGTTGGCTTGTTTATCTTTTCGACTTTGATACAATCTAACTAACCAGTTAATTAAGGACGATGAGGACGGTTCCCAAATCGCGTCTGGGGTCGCGCGGCCGGCCTCAAGAAAGTCGGGCGGCGATCTTGCAGGCTGCCGTGCGGGAGTTTGCCAACGAGGGCATTGCTGGGGCGAGGACGGACCCAATCGCCCGTGCCGCCAAGGTGAACAAGGCGCTTCTTTATTACTACTTCAAGGATAAAGAGGCGCTGTATGGAGCTGTGCTTGATCAGGTGTTTGGGGGCTTGGTTGAGTGCGTGGGGGAGGTTTTGTCTCGCGATCTTGCGCCCCGCGAAAAGATTATCGCCTACGCAGGCGCACACTTCGATTATGTGGCGAACCATCCGCTGTACCCGCGAATCGTTCAGGGAGAAATGATGGGAGCGGGCCGTGGCCGGACGGCGAACCATCTGGAACGGATCGTAAAGAAGTATTTCCGTCCGCTGTTCGGACGCCTCACGGAAGTTTTGCAGACGGGGCAGGCCAACGGAGAATTCCGGGCGGTCGATCCCCAGCATTTTGTTCCTTCCATGATCGCGGTGATTGTTTTTTATTTCACCAGTGCGCCGGTGATTCGTCTGATGAGCGGGAAAGATCCTTTATCTGCCGGAGCGAGTGGCTGCGCGCCGAGCGGCCGTTTTGGATTTGATTTCAGCCGCCTTGTTCCAGCCTCCCAGCAGAAAGGCCCGAGGAGTCCGATCGTGAGCGTACGCAATAAATTTCTCATCATTCTCGGCGTGATTTTTAGCATATCGCTGACCTATTACCTTTTATCGACGCCTCGCAGCAAGGATCTGATTCTCATCGGCACGGTCGATTCGCAACCAGGTGGTCGTGAGCCCGCAGATCGAGGGACGATTGGCGAAGCTGCTGGTTGACGAAGGAACGCAGGTGAAGCAGGGTGATCTGATCGCGCTGCTTGATCCGTCGGAACTGGAGGCGGAAGAGCGCGCGGCCGCGGCCACCATCGACAGCATGAAATCCAAGGTTGCCGAAACTCAATCGACTCTGCAAGCGACGCGGGGATCGACTTCGAGCAGCGTAGTCAACGCGCAGGCGCGGCTGCAGTCGACGCGCGCCCAGTTGCTGCAGGCGGAAGCGACGTTGGAACGGACCGAGAGCGACAGCCGCCGCATGATCGAACTGGCGAAACAAGGAGTTGCGTCCGACCAGGATCGCGTGCAGGCAGAGAGCAATCTGGCGGCACAAAAGGCGCTCGTGCAATCGCTCAAGGACCAGGTGAGTGCGGCCGAGGCTGACCTGAACACGGCTGTCGCCAATACCCACCAGGCGCAGGCTGCGCAGAGCACGGTTCAATCTACGCGGGCGCAAGTCTCCAATGCGGAGAGCATGTTGAAGCAAGCGGAGGTTCGATTAGGCTACACGAAGATTTATGCCCCAGTGACGGGAACTGTCTCGGTGCGCGCGGCCCGCGAAGGAGAAGTGTTGAACCCGGGTCAGGCGATCGTAACCATTGTTGATCTGAGAGACACCTGGGTGCGGGCGGCGATTCCTGAGACCGATTCCGATCACATTGGTTTGGGGGACACGCTGCGGGTTCGATTGCCGGGCGGCACGATTACTGTCCGGCAAAGTGTTCTTCAAATCAGCGGAGGCAGACTTCGCCACGCAGCGCGATGTGAGCCGACGCAAACGCGACATCAGAACGATCGTGCTCAAGGTTCGGCTGGACAATCCGAAAGGCGCCTATGTTCCCGGGATGACGGCGGAAGTGTTGGTTTCGCCAGATCAACTCAAGGGAACGCCGCGCGAGAATGTTTCGGCGGAGCAACATCCATGATCACGGATCTCGACGGTCACGGCGGGTCCAACGGAGACGCTCCCACCACACCGCATTCGGCTGGCGATGCTGCTGTCGTCAACGCCATTGAAGTCGAACACATCGTCAAGAAATATGGTGACTTCACTGCGGTTGACAATGTTTCTTTCAATGTGAAGGAAGAGGAGATTTTCGGTTTGCTGGGACCGAACGGGGCGGGCAAGTCCACGCTGATACGGATGATGACCACGCTGATCCCGATCACCGCAGGCACCGCCCGCATTGCTGGTCACGATGTGCAGAAAGGATCCAGACGCGGCCCGAAGGGCGATTGGTGTAATTCCGCAGGCGCTTACCAGCGACCTCGACCTCACCATCGAAGAGAATCTGAATATTTATGCCAAGCTTTACGATGTTCCCGCCAAAAAGCGCAAAGCGGCCATCGACGAATTGCTGGAGTTGGTCGACCTCACCAAGTGGCGCTCGGCGCAGACCAAAACCTTATCCGGCGGGATGCGGCGGCGCCTGGAGATTGCGCGCGGCCTGGTGCACAGTCCGCGGATTTTCTTTCTGGACGAGCCTACGACCGGTCTCGATCCCGTATCTCGCGTGGCTGTCTGGGAAATGCTGACCAACATCAAGAGCCATCGCCAGCTCACGATTCTGATCACGACTCACTACATGGACGAGGCCGATCGGCTTGTGCGACCGCATCGCCATCGTGGATCACGGCAAGCTGGTGGCGCTCGACTCGCCGTCGGCGCTGAAGGCAAGCGTGCCCGGGTCGAACGTCATCGAAGCGCAGTTCGACAATGCTCCTGCGGATTGGGAAGAGCGTTTGAAGAAGTTGCCTGAAGTCACATCCGTGCAACATGAGGGCGCGGGCATGTATCGCGTGCTCACCGGCGACGGATCGCGCACCACAACTGAACTTGTGGAATCGGCGGTGCAGGCCGGAGTCAGGGTGCGATCGCTATCCGTACAGAACACCACACTGGACGACGTGTTTGTCCACTACACCGGGCGGCAGTTGCGTGACGAGTTGGTGAAGGCGCATGCCTTCATCATGCCGCAGAGACCGGGGTTGCAGCCATGAATCACATGTTGGCGATTGTCGAACGCGAAATGCGCAAGTTCTTCCGCTCTCCGGCGCTGATGATGGCGTCGATGATTTTTCCTCTGGTGCAATTGATTGTCCTGGGCAATGCCTTCGGAGGAAAGATTCGCGACGCGAAGCTGGGCCTGGTCGATCAGGATGGCGGCACGCAGGCGCTCAAGATCCGCGAGGCTTTTGATTCGGTTCGCGCCAACATGCGGACCTTCGAACCGATCTACTACAACGATCCGAAGACCGCGATGGACGACGTGCGCAACGGCAAGATCCAGGGCGCAGTTATTATTCCGCCACAATATTCGCGGCGCGTGTATGAACAGGATCAGCCGCGCATTGCGCTAGTGGTCGACAACAGCGACAACTTCATGAGTTCGACGCTCGAGGACGAACTCACCGAGCATCACCAACGCGCTCAATCAGCCTGCAGTCGAGCCTCGTATCCTGCAGCAGACTGTGCTGCAGATTGTGGAACTCTATCCTTATATCGAATATATGAAATACCTTCTGCCGGGATCGATCACGCTGGCGATGTTTGTTTCGGTGATGATTGGCGGCGGCATGCTTTATATCGATGACAAAGCGCGCGGCGTACACGAAGGATATCTGGTTACGCCCATCACTAAGACCGAGCTGGTCTTCGGGCTGAATGCCGCGGGCGCGATTAAGGCGGTGATGACCGGAGTGGTAATCACGGTGATTGGTTCGCTCTTGGCAGGCGTGGGAACAGTGTTCAATCCGGGCACGATCGTCGAACTGCTGATCATGATTCTGCTGACCTCGATCGCTTTCAACACCATGATGTTTCTGCTCATGGTGCGAGTGGAAGATCCACTGGTTCCGCGCGCGATTTTTGGAATCCTTAATACGCTGCTGTTTTTTCCCAGTGGAGCAATTTATCCGATCGAGGCGTTTCCCTGGTGGTTGCGCGCGATTGCGAAGGTTGATCCGTTCACCTTCGCGGTGCATGGCTTTAAATCCGTGCTGCTGAAGGAAACGGGAATGGCGGCGATCTGGCCGGACATGCTTTATCTGTCCCTGTTTGCGTTCATCACGCTGGCGGTGGCCACGCCGCTGTTCAAGAGAACTCTCTAGAGAATTGAGTAATCGGGTAATTTAAGACCCTTTTCAAACCGGCTTCAAAATTAAAAACTTAGCTGATTGTTCAATCTGCTCTCGATCTCCCGCCGGACTTTTTGTTCTCGGCCAATTTCCGTTATTCTTATAGAAGCCATGACATTGATGGATGCGCAAAAGTACGATCCTACGCGCGACCGGCGACGACGAAGGCGGATTGTCGTCGGGGTTGTTCTTGTTCTGCTGGGTGCGTGGCTGGCCTATCACTTTCGCGATTACCCCGAGCGTAGCGCAGCCAGCAAGTTTTTTGCCGCACTGCAAAGCCAGAACTACGAAGCCGCCTATGGGGTATGGTTCCGCGATCCGGACTGGAAGCAGCATCCGGGCCAGTATTCGAAATACGAGTTCAATGACTTCTATCGTGATTGGGGTCCAGGCGGAGAGTGGGGGCTGGTGAAGTCTTATACGATTGATTGTTCTTTGAGTCCAAGCGGAGGCAGCGGAGTCATCGTTCAAGTCACGGTGAACTCCCGCGCCGAACACGCCTACGTTTGGGTGGAAAAGTCCAACAAGACTTTATCTTTCTCGCCGAACGACATCGAGTGTGGCAACTGGTGGACCTGGGTCACGGAGTGAGTGGATACTAAGACTGTGCCGCAAACAGTTCCAGCGTTTTTTGCAGCGAGGCTTCGTCGGCGACGTTGACGCAGCTTTTCGAGCGGTCAATCTGGCGCATCAAGCCGCAAAGAACTTTTCCCGGACCCACTTCCACAAAGGTCTGCACACCCTCCGAGATCAGCATGCGCATGGATTGCTCCCACTTTACCGAGCCGGTGACCTGGCGGATGAGCGCGTCGCGGCTGCGGTCTGCGTCTCGCAGTAAAGTCGCATCGACATTGCAGACAACTCCACGCTGATGGCGAGTGGAAAGTGATAGACGAAAGATCCGTGGCCAGCCGATCCTGCGCCGGCTTCATCAGCGAGCAATGAAACGGGGCGCTGACCGGAAGCACCTTTGCGCGTTTCGCGCCGCGCTCGTCGGCGAGTTTGGCGGCGCGTTCCACCGCCGCGGTGTTGCCTGAAATCACAATCTGCTCGGGGGAATTGATGTTGGCGGGCTCGCAGACCTCGCCTTGCGCCGCGTCGCGGCAAACGGCAGCGACTTTTTCGAACTCCATGCCGAGAATCGCCGCCATCGCGCCTACGCCGACCGGAACCGCTTCCTGCATGTACTTGCCGCGATTGCGCACGGTGCGCACCGCGTCGGCGAAACTCACGGTTCCGGCGGCAACGTGTGCCGAGTATTCGCCCAGGCTGTGTCCGGCGACGAAGTCGGGCTTCAAGCCCTTTTCGTTCAGCACGCGCCACGCCGCGACCGACGCGGTCAGAATCGCCGGCTGCGTAATCTCCGTCAGCCGAAGTTGATCCTCCGGACCTTCGAAGCAGAGCTGCGAGAGCTTGTAGCCGAGCGCTTCGTCGGCTTCTTCAAACGTCTGCCGCGCGATGGGATATTTTTCGGCCAGTTCTTTGCCCATGCCGACGGCCTGCGATCCCTGGCCGGGGAAGAGGAAAGCGATGGGTGTGATGTGCGGTCATAGGAAATTGCTGCACGGCGTTTTAGCATGAAGCATTTACCGCCACGTGCCGATCCAGAGAGCCACGTATCTACGCTGCTAGTTGACGCTGTGGCTACTCATCGCAGCGCCCGGATCGCCGCCAGCTCTTTTTCGATCTCCTCATTAATCTGTGTGCTCGGCAAACTCCGCCGCCACGCGAATCGCATTCTTGATCGCATTGGCATTCGACGATCCGTGCGTGATGAAGCAAACGCCCTTTACGCCCAGCAACGGCGCGCCGCCGTATTCGGTGTGGTCGAGACGCTTCTTGAAATCAGCAAACGCGCTGCGCGAGAGCAGATATCCCACCTGCCGCGTGATAGTCGCCTTCAAGGATTCCTTCAGCGTGGAGCGAACCAGGTTGGCCACGCCTTCCGAAATCTTCAGCGCGACATTGCCCACGAACCCATCGGCGACGATGACATCCACCTGGCCGTTGTACAGGTCGCGACCTTCCACATTGCCGACAAAATTCAAGCGGAAGTTGTTTCAGAAGCTGAAACGCCTCGCGCGTCAATTCGTTGCCCTTGGTTTCTTCCTCGCCAATCGAAAGCAAACCCACCCGTGGACGCTTGGTTCCAAACATGGTGCGAAAATAGATTTCGCCCATGACCGCGAACTGCTCGAGGTTGTGCGGCTTGCAGTCGACGTTGGCGCCGACGTCGAGCAGGCTGGCAACGGTGCCGATTGCGGTAGGGAAAATAGCGGCCAGTGCAGGCCGATCCACTCCGGGAATCGCGCCCAGCACCATTTTCGCCGTCGCCATGGCGGCGCCGGTATTGCCGGCGGTGATGAAACCCGAAGCGCGCCCGTCGCGCACCAGGCGCAGGCCCACCCGCATGGACGAGTCCCGCTTGGAGCGCACCGCCTGGACGGCTTTGTCCTCCATGGCGATGACTTCGCTGGCATGGACGACATCAATGGAGAGCCCGGCTGCAGCGGGATAACGAGCCAACTCCGCCCGGAGAGCCGGTTCCGGGCCCACCAAGAGCACACGGACATCGTAATGCCGCGCCGCCTGGATCGCGCCTTCGATCTCAGGCTTCGGCGTGCGGTCCGAACCCATCGCGTCCAAGGCTATGACGCTTGGCATGGGGTGGCGGCGCTAGCTGGCTTCCTCGACGTTCAAAACTTCGCGGCCTTTGTAGTAGCCGCACTTCGGACAAGCACGATGCGGCATCTTGCGCTCGTGGCAGTTCGGACATTCAGAGAGCGAGTGGCTTTTCAGCGAGTCATGCGCGCGCCGGCTGCCGGTGCGTGCTTTCGAGTGTCGCCGTTTTGGATTTGGCATTTTAGATTCCTTTATTGTAAAGCGTCTCGCTCGTGCACTTCTTCGCATCAACGATAGAGTTCAGTCTTCCAGCTTGCTGCGAATATCCTTCAGCGCCGTCCAGCGCGGATCTTCCATCGGCTCCGCGCAAGAGCATTGCTCCTGGTTCAGGTTTGCCCCGCAATGCGGACACAGGCCTTTGCAGTCCTCGCGGCAGATCACCTTCAGCGGGACCGCCAACAGCACCTGCTCGCGCACCGCATCTTCGAGCAGCAAACCTTCGCCTTGATAGTAGCTGACCTCGGCTTCGGCGCCGGTGACCGAGAGCTCTTCCTGGCCGGCATCGGCGCCCAGCGGACGGTAGAGCAAATCAAACTTTCGGTTTACATCCTGAATCACCGGCTCCAGGCAGCGAGCGCAAGGTAATTCCAGGGCGGTGGAAAGTTCCCCGTTGAGCCGTATGTCCTTGATCCGCTGATGCTTTCCGTGATGCTCCTCGATCAGTTGGGCGCGTCCGGCGGCTTCGAGCGGCGTGCTCTGCTGCAGATCCGGCCCCAAATCGAGCTCGCCCGGACGGTACTCCTCCTGAAAATCGAGAGGATGGAGTTCCAAATCTTTGATTTCGATGAGCATTGAGATCCCCCGCGCCCCCACCTACCCGCAAAGAACGCGGAAGCACGCTCAGAGGCGTAACTCCTCCAGGGAGCGAAAGTTAAGGATAAAGGCCGCAGGAGAGCAGTGTCAAGGAGCGGAGACGCCGATCGGCTACAGCGGCCTCTTGACTTCCACTCCGCGGCAGCGTAACGTCGCCTGCGAATTCCGGCGTTCACTTCGTGCTTCGAGGAGGCTGTCCATGGTTTCTCTCACCGCTCTTTGGCTGCCCATCGTTCTGTCGGCTGTGATTGTGTTCGTGGCCAGCTCCATCATGCACGTGCTGTTGAAATACCACCAGAGCGATTGCCACCAGATTCCGGAGGAGGACAAGTTCCTCGCCTTGCTGCGCCCCGCCAACCTGAAGCGCGGCTTCTATTTTTTCCCTTACACCCTGCCGAAGGACATGAAGTCGCCAGCCGCGATCGAAAGGTATAAGCAGGGACCAGTTGGCTTTATGACGATCATGCCGAGCGGCCCGCCTGTCATGCCGAAGTTCCTGGCGCAATGGTTCGTTTATTGCCTGCTGATCGGTTTCTTCGTTGCCTATCTCACCGGACGCACTCTGCCGCCCGGTACGAATTACTTAGCGGTATTCCGCGTTGCCGGGAC
This sequence comes from Terriglobales bacterium, assembly GCA_963706465.1. Classification (GTDB taxonomy): domain Bacteria; phylum Acidobacteriota; class Terriglobia; order Terriglobales; family Acidobacteriaceae; genus JABDBE01. The sequence continues at coordinate 304,519 of CAVPMC010000003.1, read as the reverse complement.
TGCTGGCTTTCTCGCCTATGGTCTTGGCCACCTGAGCGACGGAATTTGGAAGGGCCAGCCCTGGTCGATGACCATCAAAGATGTCCTCGACGGACTGATCTACGGGTTGTTGACAGCCGGCACCTTTGGCTGGCTCTGGCCGCGATAGAAGATCCCGTAGCGGGCATCGTTTTCATTGGCGCCGAATTGCCCCACGGCAAATCCACTCGCATGCAGTTGCTGAAAGGGAATGCTTCGGCTACAACAGAGTCATCCCGCTGACTGAATGCCGGATGCAGCGGACCTGCATGGTTGATGCCACCACGACTCCGACGCCGGCAGTCTTGAGCGCCCGCCCCCGTTGGTGGGCAAGCGCGCGAACATCTTTTTTCTGGATCGTGCTCATCGCCTTCGGGGTGCGCTTCGGCTACATCGTGATTGGGCACACCTATAAATTCCGCTCCGATAAGAAGATTTTCGCAGCTCCTGCTAATGAAAAAGATTTTGATTTTGGTTTTGAGATGGGTCGGATTGGGCGTTCGCTGGCCGAGGGCAACGGGTTCAGCAATCCCTTTAATGAAACCACCGGGTCAACGGCTTGGGAGCCGCCGCTTTATCCATTTCTGATTGCGGGCGTGTTTCGCGTGTTTGGAATCTACAGTCGCGCTTCAGCGATTGTCTTATTGAGCCTTAACAGTATTTTTTCCGCTGTCACCTGCATTCCGATTTTTCTGATCGCGAAGAGATGTTTCGACGAACGAGTTGCAGTGTGGACGGCATGGACTTGGGCGTTGCTGCCATCGGTAATTTTCTGGTGTACACGTTGGGTCTGGGAGACCAGTCTCGCCGCGCTATTACTGGCGGTGATTTTTTGGCTCACGCTGGCCATGCAGGAAGAAGACGGAATTGCTTCATGGCTGAAATTCGGCTTGCTTTGGGGCGTCGCTGCCTTGACCAACACCGCCCTGCTGTCGTTTCTTCCTGTATCCGGTTTGTGGATCTGGTACCACCGAGCCAGGCTGGGCAAGCGGTCGCTAGGTGGAGTAGTTCTCGCGACACTTATCTTCGCTGCGTGTATCGCTCCCTGGTTGGTTCGCAACGACCGCACTTTCGGGCAGTTCGTTTTCATCCGCTCAAACTTTGGCGCTGAACTTCGCTTAGGAAACGGACCCGGAGCTGACGGCACTTGGATGGATTATCTTCATCCCACCAAGAATGTTTTCGAAATGCGCCGCTACCAGCAGTTGGGCGAACTTGCTTACGTCGCCGAACGCAAACGCGAGGCCGTGGCTTACATTCGCGCGGACCATGCGAGGTTCGCCGGCCTCAGCCTGAAGCGCTTCATCTACTACTGGGCCGGGCTGCCGAAGGCCGGCAAAAACCCCGTGCTGGGATTTCTAGGAAATTCTCTCTTCCTCGCGTCCTCCGTACTCGCCTTCTGGGGCTTGGGCCGAGCCCTGCGGCAACGCCAACTCGGCGCCTGGCTATTCTTTTGGCTGGTTCTTTTCTATCCGCTGGTGTATTACTTTGTCTTTCCTCATCCCCGGTACCGGCATCCCATCGAGCCAGAACTTGGACTCCTGATGCTATATGTTATTTCTGAACTCCATGGAAGAGGCCGGTTTCAGAAAGAAATTTCGATTCCGCGATCCCCCACGAGCGCTTGATCCCACACTCTTCCGCTGAATACCATCGCTGCGCAGCCCAACTGACCTTCAATGCGGATCAGCTCATAACGGGCAATGCCCGTATGCGCTTTTTTGTCGCCGCGAAAATCGCATTGCCTAAAGCCGCCGCCAGGGGAGGCACCGGTGGTTCGCCCGCACCGGTCGGCGTCTCTGTACTTGGAACCGAATAAGTTTCAATCAGCGGAGCCTCGTTCATGCGTATGGGCACATAATCGTCGAAGTTGCCTTGCGTCACGCGTCCTTTATCAATCGTGATCTGCGCGCGCAGAGCATTGGTGAGCGCATAAATAACTCCCCCCTTGATTTGCTGCTCAAGAATGCCGGGGTTCACTACTTGGCCGCAATCCATTGCCGCCACCACTCGCTGCACGCGGGGGCGGTCGTTTTCCATCGTGATCTCCGCCACCTCCGCCATGTAAGTGCTGAAACAACCGAAGCAGGCAATCCCTTGATAGTGTCCCGAAGGCAGTGCCTTTCCCCATCCCGCTTTTTCCGCGGCCAACTGCAACACGCCACGCATTCGCGCGGTGTGCCAAACCGTGTCGAAGTATTTGATGTCCTCGTCTTTCGCTAGCAAATGCAGCCGGTACTCCAGCGGATCTTTTTTCGCGGCCACAGCCAGTTCGTCTATAAAAGATTCGCTGGCAAATCCAGCTTGCAGAGCGTAGACAGACCGCATCCAGCCGAGGGGAACCGGGGTCTCGACTCTCACCCAATCCACCAGCGCGGCGGGAAAGGAATAAACCAGCCCAGCTTCGTCGGCCAGGTCGGGATCGACGTCGTTGGGCGTTGGCAATCCCTTCTGCCCGCTAATCGAAGGTGCCACGATGCGATGATTAAAGGCGATCGGCCAGCCCTGCCCGTCTAGCACGGCACTTAATTTGTGATAACTCGCGGGCCGGTAGGTCGAATTTCGCATATCGTCTTCCCGGCTCCACAACACCTTGACGGGGGCGTTCACCGCTTTTGAGACCAGCGCAGCCTCTACCCCATAATCGTGCTCCAGTCGCCGGCCAAATCCTCCGCCCATCAACGTGACATTGACCTTGACCTGATCGGGATCAAGCCCGACCGCCGGTGCAACCGAATCGCGAACATCCTGCGGCACCTGCGTGGGAGCCCAGAGTTCGCAATTCGATCCACGAAAGTGCGCCGTGCAATTGCCCGGCTCCATCGGTGCGTGAGCCATGAAAGGAAGCTGATATTCCGCTTCCACGCGCCGCCCCGCCGCTTTCGACGGTTCGCCGGTGGAGTACAAAGGCACGGCCTTATTGGACGCAGATTTCTTCAGTGAGTCGAAGATCCCGGCTGAATTCAGATCTTTATTGGCACCTTCATCCCACTGCACATTCAGCCTGCGCCGTCCTTCCATCGCGCTCCAAACGCTGTCAGCAACAACCGCAACGGCGGAGTCGCCGATTTTTCCCACGTAGCCAACGCCGGAAATCTTTTTGGATTCCTGGTCATCGAAGCTCGCGACCTTGCCCCCAATGACGGGGCATCGGGACAACACCGCGTACTTCATGCCAGGAAGTCGAAAATCAATGCCGAACCTGGCCGTGCCGTCGACCTTCGACGGCACATCGATCCGCGGCAAAGACTTGCCGACGATTTGGTAATCCTTGGCCTGCTTCAAAGGCACATCGCTCGGGATTGGCAGCGCGCTCGCCCGGCCGGCTAACTGCCCGTAAGTCAGCCGGCGATTTGACGCCGCATGAACCACAGCGCTGTTCTCGGCTTTGCACCCGGAGCGCGGAACGCCCCACTGCAGCGCAGCAGCGCTGATCAGCATTTCACGCGCCGCAGCCCCAGCCTTGCGCATCGGATCCCACGTCGTCCGTACGCTGGCGCTGCCGCCCGTGGTCTGGTCGCCGTAGAGTGTGCTGGCGCCCGCTTGCTCAATAGTTATGCTTTTCCAGTCAGCCTCAAGCTCTTCGGCCAGAATCATGGGCAGCGAAGTGCGCACCCCTTGCCCCATCTCAGAGCGCGCCACCACAATCGTAATTTTTCCATCGGGCGTAATTTTCAAATAAGCGTTGGGCGCGAATATATCTCGTGCGCTGCCCGACAAATTCCCATGAGGCAGATAGAAGCCAATGACTAGACCGGCGCCTGTGGCCACGCCAGCGGTGAGAAAGTCACGACGTGAGAGCGGACTCATCGTACACCACCACTGCCGGCTGCGCGATGGATCGCCCGCCGAATCCGGTCATACGTCCCGCAGCGACAGATGTTGCCTGACATCGCCTGCGTGATCTGATCCTCCGAGGGCTGAGGCGTCTTGGCCAACAGGATTGCGGCAGCCATGATTTGTCCCGTCTGACAGTAACCGCACTGCGGCACCTGCTCCTCGATCCAGGCCTGCTGCAAGGGATGCGATCCGTTCCCCGCCAAACCCTCGATGGTAGTGATGTGTTTACTTGCGACTTGCGAGACGGGTGTCGAGCAGGAACGCACCACTGCTCCATCGACGTGAACGGTACAAGCGCCGCACAGGCCAGCGCCACAGCCGAACTTGGTGCCGGTTAATTCCAGGGTATCGCGCAGGACCCAAAGCAAAGGCGTCTCCGGCGCAACATCCACTTTCCGCTCACTGCCGTTGACCTGCAGAGTGATGGCTGCCATGGGTATGGACAAACATCGTACTCAACCAGCGAGGAAAAGGGAAATGCATCGAAGTTTTGAAAGGCTATTATGGAATTGATTCTGGGGATCTCCGACCCCACGAAGACGGATCGGGCCAAATCCGCCTACTGGATCGCGTCCTCGATCTCGCGCAATATTCTCTCGCCGATCTGAGCCTGAAACGCAGAAAATCCGGGCACATCGTAAAGACGCAGAGCGAGCTCGTCCTGATGAAGGCTGTCGGCACGAACCTCGACGTTTCCTTCCCGCACCGCATCGACCAGTTTGCCGGCGGTGATCTGATCGAAACTCTCGGATACGACTACGGTGTTGTCCGCCCACTGCTGCACGATCACCGGCCCTTCTTCGGTGAGCATCTGCACGGCGGAAGCCGGGCATTTCGCTCCTCCACATGTGGCAGCGGTTTGCGGTGTCGCGCTTTTGTAGCGCTCGGCTATCGCAGCGGCGTAGACGTGGGCAAAGCGTTCTGCCGAAACCGCCGACTTCCAACGCGAAATATACAGGAGCGCGAGGTCGGATGTGGCAATCGCGTCAGCGCTCTTGGCAGTGCGACGGTAAGCAACGTAGGCCCCACCCTGCCATCCCGCCGCGAGGTTCTCTGCTTCCTTTCTATTTCCATACGTCTTCAAAAGCGCGCGCACGTCGAGTTCGCCGATTCCGCCCGAATCATAAACCGCGTATTTGTCGGCGAGTATTTGCTGCACGTCAGGAATTCGTATCGGCGACAATTTCTCGTGACTGATATAAGCGTTCGGTTGCAGCACTTCATGTGTGTTGCGCGGAGGACGCGCGAAGGCGCCAGCAAAAGCCATCTGTTTCCCACCCTTCGCAAGCAGTTCGCCCTCAAAAATGAGTCCCGCGCGATATGGAAACGCCCCTGCTTCCCGCAGGATCATCGGCGCGTCGTGCAACATTTGCGAGTCGGCGACGGCTTTCACCGCCGGTTCTTCCATTTGATAAATCAGTGCCGGTGTGCTTTGCAGGGTGCGTCCGAGCGGGGCCAGCAGATAATCCACGAAAACCACTTGCGCCTGTCCTTCGACCACCGCTCGCCGTGCCGTGGCACTGTCGTCATCGACTTCATCCTTGGCGTCTCCCGGCTGCGAAGCCGCGTCACCAGCCTTCATCCACGCCCGGATCCCATAATTCTGGTCTTGCAATGCGTGGGTTAATTCGTGCGCCAGAATGGGCGCTTGCCGATCTTTCGGAATCCAGTTCAACAGCGAAATTGTTTTGCTCTCGTCGTCGTAATATGCGGCGATGTCTTTGCCGTTGGCCTTGACGATGAACTCCCGCAGATTAAATTCCCTGGGCAGCAGGCCAAACTTCTTCATGGTCATTTCCGAGCGCGCGAATCGCTGCGCGTACTCTTCCTTGCCTTCCTGCTCGCGCGTGTACTTCTCCACGTCAGCGGAACTTACCAGGCGTCGTTTGACGGTCGAGCGCTTGGGAAAGCCGCTGTCCTCGGAGGCGAAGGTGATGATTTTATCGACCGAACGAAAAAGATCCTGCGCGTCTTCCTCCGACATTTGCACTTCTATCGTGTGATCCTTCCGAACTTTGCGCGCCAGTTCGCCCAGGCTCTGACCCTGGTCTGCAACAGAATTGGAGTCGCTCGAAGGACTTGCAGAAGAGGCCGCCTGCTGGCCAAAGACGGAACCACTCAGCAGACCACAAACAAGCATGAAACGAGTCGTGCGGGAAAACGCGGTCATGGAGCCTCTCCGGTCGGGAAATGGAGTCCAGAAGAAATTGTCAGTGAGTTGGGGGAAAGACTCACGGCAAAAGGAGAGTTGAACCTTACCAAAGTAATGCGAGGCGGAGGGGCGACGGCTTCTTACAAAAATCTATTCCCGCAATGCTCCCCAATCTTCTAGCGGCACGACGGGACTCGTAATATCTCCCACGATCCTAAACTTGTTACGCAGGCAACCGAGAAAGTCGCGGCTCATTTCTGCATCCGCAGGCACCAGTTTCGCTATCGGCTTACCTTTCTTTGTGATCAGCATCGGCTCGTGTGACCGGCACACTTCGTCCATAACTTTGAAACAATGTTTCTTGAACCGCCCAGCAGTCTTGGCTTTCATGGTTATGACATCGGCATAAACGGCACGTGCAAGACTGATAGCTGAGAGCCGTCCGCAACCTTACCTACTTCAACTGCTGCAGCTTCGCCGACGCCATCTGCGCGGCTTCGGTGGCGGGGTTTTCCTTTTGGATGGTTTCGTAGACGCGTTTGGCTTCGAGCGGCTGATTGTCAGACTGATAAGTCTCAGCCAATTCCATTTGAGCCGTAGCCTTGCCGACCGTGCTGGTGGGTTTCGCGGCCAGCTGTTTGTACAGTTCAATCGCTTGTTTGTTGCGAGCGGTGTTGCGATAGACCGATGCCAGCCCCATTTTTGCCAGCGCCCCAACGTCTGCGTTGGCTGACGAAATAACCTTCTGGAAATCACGCTCGGCCGAAGCATTGTCCCCGAGATCCGCAGCCGTCAAAGCGAGAAAGTAGCGGGCAAACTCCGCCGCGTGGGTGTGTGGATATTTATCTACGATTGCCTGAAACTGCTTCTGGGCTGCCGTTGCGCGCTCCGGGGAGCTGGCAAAACTCGGCGCCTCCGGCTGCGGCGGCATGTTCGGCGGACGCACCGGCATGTTGAAGGTGCGCACCGCCTGGCTCATCTCGAGGCTGGCCTTCTGATCCTGCTGGTTTAAGTGATACCAACCGCCTGCGACGGCCGCGGCCACTACCAGCACGACCGCAGTGGCAATCATCAATTTGTTCTTATGTTCTACGGACCAATGCGCGGCGTTTTCCGCTGCGTCGATGGTGACTCGGCTGAACCGATCCTGTTTCAGTTGATGACGGGTCTGTGCGCGCACGAACTTCCCTTCTGAATATGTCAGGGTGGGACTGACAATCCTTGAGTCTAACAGGCAAAAATCGGCAGCGTCAAAGGCTATCCCGCGGGGAACGTCTCGCAAACCCGTTGGCAGGTCTCAAGCTTGCGCGGGATCGAGCAGTCAGATGTCGATTGAGCGCGGCCTAGCGCGGCGTTTCTTCGAGCAATCCCTGCTCGGCCTTTTCCTGGCACTCAATGCAATGGCGTGTCCAAGGCACGGCTTCCAAGCGCTTGGCATTGATCTCCTTGCCGCAGGAAATGCACTCGCCAAAGCTGCCCTCGCGTATGCGCGACAGTGCGTTCTCGACCATCTGCAGCAACTGGCGGTCGTTGTTGCTCTGGTGAAAAAGAAATTCTTTGGTATAAGAGCTGGCGGCACGGTCGGCAATGTCCTGCGCCGAATCCTCATCCACCGTGCGCCCGTCCTGCTCCGTACGCGAGACCATCCGCCGCAACTCATGCTGCCGCGTTTCCAGCCTCTTTTTGAATGATTCCAGTTTCTTTTTATCCATGGATAATAACTTCAATTCTCGTAAACCTACCTAGCCCGTTCCAGCCCATAAGGCCAAACGAAGATCATATGCGTCTAAAATAAGATGCGTCAACTGGCGGTAGAGATTCGGTAGTGCGCGAATAACGCCTGAGCCGGAACCTGTACCAGGGAGACTTGTCAACTTTCGTAAATCTCGGACACATGGGTCGGTCCAGTGCTCCAGTTCGCGCCCATCCTTTGCGCGCCAGCCTGCATGCCCCTGCCAGAAGCGCGATATCAGCCTCGGCATCGCATAGCTGAAGTACTTTGGTTATCGTCAACCAGCATGAGCAGGTTGTCTCCGCCTTCTCTTTGTCACTATGCTTAAGCGTGCTGCGACCGTTATCACTGGCCACCCGCTATAGCGTTTGCATCTTGTTCGCACCGGGGCTATTTGCTGCCGCGCAGCCACAAGTGACGCCAGGTTTTTCCGCGCCCCGGATCGAAATGAGCGAGTCGGAGATGGCGTCCCGGTTGATCACGAAAGTCCCGGCGGACTATCCCCCGGTGGCTCGCGCTGCACATATTGAAGGACACGTTCTGATCAAGGCGATCGTTGGGACTGACGGCTCAGTTGTGCAAGCGCAAATTATTTCCGGCCATCCAATGCTCTCCCGGGAAGCACTGCTCAGCGTCTCCAAATGGCGCTACCAGCCGGTACTTCGCGATGGCAGCCCTGTAGAAGTCGCCACCACGGTCACCGTCGAGTTCAAACTCTCTGATCAGCCGCAGCCTGTGAGCACCGCGGGTAATTCGGCGATGTCTGTCGCAGACTCGCACGCCAACTTAGCGGAGACGATCCAACTGACCAATGGCAGGACCATCCACGCCGACAGCATCACCGATGCTGGGCAAAAGATCGAGTACACAATAGGAGATTCGACTTACCAAATTTCGAAGTCATCGGTGAAGACAATTTCTCACGCCGGAGAGGCATCCGCGGCAGCATCGCCTCCGGTGGCGCCGAGTACCTCTTCTGCTCCTCGGGAAACGATAGAACTGACGGATGGAAGGATTATCCAAGCCGATAGCATTACCTACGCCGGGCAAAAAATTGAATACACTCTGGGAGGTTTAATCTACGAAGTTCCCAAGTCATTAATAAAGTCGATCATCCACGCGCGGGGCGCCGCCCCGCTGGCTTCCGCTTCTACAGCTTGGGACGCCTCAAAACCTGCCACAGCCACCGTGACCGGAACCACTATTTCGCAGAGACCGATCGCCTTTGGAGAAGATCCGAAAAACTGGTATCTATTGGAATCAACCGAGCAGTTGCGGGAAGAATGCCGAACCGGCCAGTTCGCCACCCGGTTCCATCCCGAAATGCAAACCGTATCGTCGTTTCCGAACAACGATGACGCGCAGAGAATCTGCGCCATTCTAAGCGGAAAAGCCGATGGCGACTACGAGAGGCTGGTAGATCGCGGAGTCGAATTAGAACGCACCTTGTGCTATACGCCCGGATACATCCCCAAAGCCGGTTCCGGCGATTCCAAGATTGCATCTATGGAACAAGAGTTACGCCAGATCTCGGCGGACTTTGGGAAGCGCATGATCGAATTTCAGCAAAATCCCCACACCGCGCGAACTCCGGGTTTACGGCTCACGCTCGACGTGTATCGCCTCTCGAGCAAGTGTGGCCACGGAGCAGGCTCCTAAACTCGTGGTGCCTGTGCTGGGAGGTGGCCCAGTGCAACAGATTCGCTTTCCGACGCTGACCTGGGTCGACGGGCCCCAAAAAAGCGGCCCCATTGCTGGGGCCACAGTTCAAAAGAGGCAAAGGGTAGGATGTCAGGAAAGGCGATGCAAGGGGCCGATCCGCCAGCCGGACCGGCTTATTGTGAGATGTCGAGAACGGAGAGTGAAGGTCAAGCGCGGCCTCTTTTCTTACTCTCCAGAGGAGCACTTGCCCCGCCAAAACAACTACGGTGGCGTCAAACCAGATGCCTCCCGCCAAGTGACTTTAAACAGGTGACTTACCAAGCTCATCCATCAGTTCAGGAATGATCGTCAGTCTCGCGTCGCAGGGCAAACAAATGCACTTTCCTGCACATTGACTGCAGGACACTACCCGAAGCTTGGATTGAACGAGACCGGTCGCCTCTACGAATTACCCGCAACCGTTCGCAGCTTGCCCGGCAGGAAGTGATACGGCGGCCATGGCCCGCTGAGCGCCAACTCACAATTCTTTAATTGCTTAGCGGCGCTGCTATAGCGGTTTTGATATTTTTCCACCGACTTCGAGTCAATCAGGTGAGCGATGTCGATCATCATCCCGTCGGTGTTTACTCGTTTGCAACTAATCTCTTCTTCCAGGGGGTTAAACATCTTGTGGACTTGAACCGCCAAGCCGCGCGCCTTGGTCTGACGTTCGCGATCCTTCGAGGCCTTTTCCCGCAGTTTGATCAGGTAGTCGCCGCCCACGGTGTCCGGCAGCACCACGTCGGCCATGGCAGCTCGCAGGGAGCCATCCTTGACCAGAACCTTGAGGTGCATCTCGGCTTTGCCCCGCAGCCGCGCCACGCTCATCCCGAAGGCGCGCCGGTTGGTTCGTACGGCTTGCCGGAGGGCGTCATCGCTGTCGAAGATGGTCCCAAAGCGGAAAGGAAGGACGGTGCCGTTGCGAAAGCACACACTCACCACCCTTGCGTGCTCCAAAACCGTCTTGTCTTCCAGTCTCCCGCCGTCCGTGGCGCGATCATACTCGCTGACTATCACGGCAAACTCGCCGCTCGGATAGCTCAGGACTGGGGCTCCATTCACACCTTGAATTCCCTCAAGGACGAAAGGGCGCCGCGTGCGTACTCCGTTGTTTAAGCTGTGTTGCTCGGTAAGGCAATAAGCGTACCACGCCATAAAAGGCTTCTCCGAACCTAGTCCGAGGCGGTAGCGTCAGCCTCGTGACGAGACAGTTGGTTACGGCTCTTGAACCTGGAAGAAAGGGCGGTACCACGATTGGATCGGACGCGCTTACCACTGCGTCCTAGTAACATATTACTTCAGTACCCGAAAAATGCAACCTTTTTGTGGCATCGGGCATCTCCGCGCTGGAAAAAACTACACTGTCAGCGAGAATGACCCCCGGTCAATCCCGCCAACTTGACACTTTCCTTCCCCAGACGGCAGACTTCTTGTACACGCATTTGTCGAAGGTAGTGGTTTGCGCGCCCCGTAGATAGGTTCCCTGGCCCACTTCAAAAGTCTGTCAAAAGGAGAACAACATGAAAAAGCTAATGATCATTGGGTTCGCATTCGTCCTGGTAATGTCGGCGGCAGTCGTGGCTCAGGACAGCATGAAAACGGACAACACGATGAAGTCCGACAGCATGAAAACCACGACCAGCGTCACCGGAAAGATCAGTGACGATGGCAAGTCTTTCGTGGGCGACAAAGACGGCAAGACCTGGACCATCAGCAACCCCGATGCGGTTAAAGGACACGAGGGACATCACGTGACTTTGAAAGCGAAGGCGGATGCCGACAAAGGCGAGGTTAAAGTAGTGTCGCTGAAAATGGCGAAAGACAACATGAAGAGCGACAGCATGCAAAAGTAAGTCTCGATCACGCTCTATTTCAGGCCAGCGATCACGCTGGCCTTTTTGATTTTCGGCGCAATCCGCCTGGCGCCGCGCACAAAGACAAGACTCCAATCCTACTTCCTCTTGCTCCCATTCGCGCCGTTCTTTGCCCCGCCATTCTTGGCGGCAACTCGTTCCTCGAGGATTTTGGTCACGACCCGCAGCATCTCATCCCAGGGCGCGGGCTTGCCCGTCCAGATTTCAAATTGTCGGGCCGCCTGTTGCACGAACATTTCCACTCCGGGAATCACTTCCGCCCCGGCCGCCCTGGCCAGCTTCATGAAACGGGTTTCCGGGGGGTCGTAAATCATCTCAAAGACATAACGCGCCTTGATTTCATCCTGGTTCAAGGGCGTTTCCTGGGAGTTGCCCATCCCGACAGGCGTTGCATTGATAATCACGTCGAAGCTAAGCTTTTTCAGATCGGGGCGCTTCAGAGTTCGCGCCCGAGCGGAGCGAGCCAGTTTCTGCGCCGCAGCCAGGCTGCGGTTCAGAACATAGACTTCGGCGCCGCGCTCCTTGAGTCCGAATACGGCGGCGCGCGCCGCGCCTCCCGCTCCAAGCACCAGTATCTTCGCGCCTTCAATGGTGATGCGCTGTTCCAGCGGCCGAACCACCCCGGCGCTATCGGTGTTGAATCCGTATAGATTCCCGTCCTGCGCCCGCACGACGGTATTGCAGGCGCCAATTTTGGTGCTGTGGGAATCCGTGTTGTCGAGGTGAGACAGAATCGCCGTCTTATACGGCATGGTGATAGAAAGGCCGTGAATCGGGATGTCGCGAACGCAAGCCAGCAGGTCCTTCAGAGTCTTGGCGTGCAGCGGGACATAGACACCATTGACCGTCTCGCGGCGCATGGCCGCGTTCATGATTGAGGGAGAGAGCGAGTGCGCCACGGGATCGCCCGCAACTCCGTACACCCGGGTCGCGGCATCCACTTGCTCTATTCGAAAAGTGCTGCGGAGTTCCTGCGCGGTCACCTGGCCGGGTGCGGTCTTTTCGTCCTGGCTCACGGCGGCAAACGTGAACACACTGCCCGCGCGGACGCCCAACACGCGACTGATGATACCTTGTTCCCCCATGCACACCCCGATCAGCGAATGTTTATCGCTGTTCTTCTCGAGGAACTTCATCATGACCACGTTGTCGTAAAGCGTGGTGGCGGTGCTGACGACTTTGTAGAAATCGGCGGAAATCGCGACCATCTTCTCCAGGGTCTTTTCCAGATTCTTGGTGGCCCGAAAATCGTGGTAGGAAAGAATAAGTGCGGCATGGCTGCGCAGACGCCGCAACTGCTCCGGTTTGCAGCGCGCCGCGCTCTGCAGTTCGAGATCGACTACCTGGCACCCGGAAGCAGCGGCCTTACCCAGAATGTCAAGTTGGGAGGCCATCGAACCGCGGAACCTGCCCCCAGCCGCGACCCGGCGGCACGTGGCCACTGCTACCACATGAGAATGGTACTCGGCGAACTGCTTAATCTTCGGCAAAGCCAGCGCGGGACGAGGCAGGTAATCTAAACGGAACTCGAGAAATGTGTTATCGCGTACTAAAGTCTCCGCCTTTTCGAGCATTTCCGCCGGATCAGAACCGATTACGGCCACGCACACGCGGGGCAGCCGCAACGGCCGGAGACGAGGGACAAAATTGTTTGGTGCCGCTGTCATCATTAATTTAAGAGTGGCGCGATATTACAGGCCTGCAATTCCAGATGCAACTATGGATTTGCGAAATTTCCCTGAAAAAACTATTTAACCTGTCCCGCATAACACCTGAGTAACCTTGACCCATCTGGCTACTGTTGTTACTGTCCGGCTGTAAGTCCTTTTATTTTGTGCAATCAACGGGGCCCCGGGGCCGATCAGTTCTCGACTCCGACTCTGGAGGTAACATGAAGAAAACAATATTGTTACTGAGTTTGTGTCTGGCCATCGCAGCCCACGCTCAGGAACCCGCGGCAGGCCAGGAGCTGAACGCGCCCACTGGAACCCAACCCACCACTGTGAGCTTCCCCTTTGAGCGCATACAAACGCCAACGGCTATCGATCTGGCCTGCGCCGGGTTCATCAGCAAACAACTGGTGCCCAATAGCAATTTCGTAGCTGGCGACTTGTATACTCCGAGCGACACCAAAAACAGCAATGGCGAAGTAGTATACCTGGCGGGGAAAGGCTACGAAGTCGGCCAGAAGTACACAATCGTGCGTGAGTTGCGCGACCCCAACCGCTATGAAATCTTTGCCGGCCAACACAGCCTGTTGAAAACCATGGGCCAGGCCTACTCCGAGTTGGCCAGAGTGCGCATCGTCGACACCCGCAGCAAGATGGCGATTGCCGAGATAGAAGTGAGCTGTGATCCGGTGAATCCCGGAGACTACGTAATACCGTACGTCGAAAAGTCTGCCATTTCCTTCCATCCTCCGTTGCGCTTTGATCGCTTCCTGCCCTCCAACGGCAAACTGACGGGCAGAATCGCAATGGCCAAGGATTTCGATTCAGAGATTGGGCCCGGGGACAAGGTGTATCTGAACGTGGGCGCCAACCAGGGTGTGAAGCCCGGCGACTACTTCCGCGCCGTGCGTTCTTACGAAGCCGACCTGCATGATCCGGTCGACTCGCTCTCCTTCAAAGCCTCGACCAATGAAGATACGCAGTTGAAACAAGCCGTGATCGATCCCAACGTATTGACTAAGACTGGCGGCCCGGTGATCCATGTGCGCGATCTGCCACGCCGCGGGGTAGGAGAGGTCGTAGTCATTTCGACGACGCCGACCAGTGCCACGGCCATGGTCGTATTCGCCATGGAAAGCGTACACCTCGGCGATAACGTGGAACTGGACCAGCAATAGGGTCCCGACGCAAGGGCTGAAGTACATTGCTTTTTCCCGGTTTCTTTTGGTCAGGAATCCACTGGCGGGCAACCGTGGCTTGGCGGTTTGGTATCCGCAGATTGCTCGCCCTGTTCGGAGACTTGCGCCATTCAAGGCCACCTAGTTCGCTGCAGTGCCAAAGTTACTGGAGTTACCTAGTCAAATTACGTTACGTAAGTCCAGCAGGGCAGACCGTCCTTTGGTACTTTGACGCTCCCCGGTCCCCTCCTTACGATGAGCTTACAGGCGGGTTAGCCAGCGGCCTTTCCCATACGGGAAGCGCCTTCCTTCCGGCGTAACGCGCGATGAAGGATGCCAGGCTCAACCCCGAGATGGCAGGTCGAGGACCAGGAAAAGCTTCTGCACTAAGGCTGGCCTCGGAGAAACTCCCCGGAGAAAGAAAGGGTTCATGTTTTCACGCCGAATGCGCGGTTTTTCGCTGATCGAGATGATGGTGGTGGTTTGCCTCATCCTGATCGTGGCCGGCTTCTCGATAATGGCCATCCAGCCCTCGCTGAAGCAGGGCCGCGTGACGCAGGGGTACAACACGACATTGATGGCCATGCGACAAGCGCGCGATCTCTCGGTGGCGCAGCGGCAGATCTACTTCGTTACGTTAAGCAACGCCGTGCAACCGAACACGGTCACTATTACCCAAGGATCTACTGGAACTGTGACCGCCACTTTTTTCCTCCCCACTGACGTCGCTTTCGATGCAGAGCCGGGCATTCCCACGTCACCAACAATCGCCCCCACAACGCCGGATGGCTTTGGCATAGGCAACCCGGCCATCGATTTCGATCAAGGCGTCGGTGCCGGGGCAAAAAACGTGATCTATTTTTATCCTGACGGCTCGGCTGCGGATGTGGCCGGCAACGTCAACAACGGCGTCGTGTATATCACCCGACCCGGAGACATTAACAATTCCCGCGCAATTACCCTGTGGGGTGCAACCGGCCGGCTGCGCGGGTGGCACGTTTACAAGAACGCGGCAAAATATTACTGGAGGCAACAGTGAGAAACGATAAAGATCCTGCCTTCCGGCGGAATAACAACCAGACGCAACGCGGGTTCAGTCTGATTGAGGTCATGGTTTCAATGGTCATCCTGGTCGTCGGGTTGGTCAGTATGCTGGGCGTTTTCGGGATTGCCATGGCCGCAACCCAAACCTCGCAGGAAAATGGAACTGCCAAGCAATTAGCCAACGAGGCCATCGAGAGCATCCTAACCGCTCGCGAGACGGCGAACGTGACTTGGACCCAGATTCAGAATACGGGCGCGGGAGGGATCTTCCTCCCGGGGTTCCAGCCGGTAAATTGCGCCGGAGTCGACGGAATCGTCGGCACCGCCGACGACGCCGCCTGTGGCCCGCAGATTCTGGAGCAACCCGGGCCTAACGGAGTCTTTGCCAACAACTGTGCGATTGACGTATGCACGCCTCTGACTAACTTTCAGCGCCAGATTCAGATTACACCGGTTTTCCCGCCGGGTGGTGGCCTCGTCCCCATAGCCACGCTGCATGGAATCACCATTACGATCCAGTACACGACTCCACAGTTCCGGGTTCCTCGACAATACGTTCTCAACACCTTCATTTCGGAATATCGGTAAGGGAGAGATTATGGAACGCATGTCCACACATTCCGGCCGCGGTTTCACCCTGATCGAACTCATGGTCTCGCTCGCTCTGGGCATGCTCGTCGTCGGAACCGCTGTACAGTTGTTCAGCCAGGGTCTGGACGCGACCTTCGTAGTTTCGCAGCGCGCCGAGATGCAGCAAGACCTGCGTGCGGCTTCGAACCTGTTACTGAAAGACATCAGCTTAGCGGGCGCGGGGATGCCTCCCGGACAAGGTGTGGCCCTGCCCTCAAACACCGGAACCACATCCATCTATGGCTGCGATCAAGTGGGCAATTGCATCCCAGGCGGGGGCATTGCTTATCCGTGTTCGACCAACGTAGGCCCTTGTATCCCGACTCTGTATGGGATTATTCCCGGTTGGCAACTGGGAATCACGCCACCCGGCAGCCCCGTAAAAAGTGATGTGATCACCATTGTCTATAGCGACTCCGTCTTCGCTTTGAATTGTTATACGGTCACTTTCCCGGTGGGCGGCGCAGTCAATCCCGTAACCTTCACGGCGCCGGTTCCGACGCCCCCAACTTGTGCCCTGCCCCCGGGTCTGGTAAATCCACAGGCAGTTAATGATCCGGTCGTCGGTCTGCAGGCGGGCGACCTAGTGTTGTTCCAGAACACTCTGGCAAAAGGCACCGGTCAGGCCATAGCCGAGGTCTCGAATGCGGGGGGCGGTGCCGGAGTCTATGCCGTCAACTTCCTGAATGGCGACCCGCTGCATTTCAACCAGAGCGGCGCGGCCGCTGGCGACCTGGCACAAATCGTTACCGGCAACAATACCACTGCGACGCGAATCTTCGTGATCTCGTATTATCTGAAACTTCTGCCTGACCCCTTAGGTGTCGGTCCGGGCATACCCGTACTCATGCGGCAAGTAAGCGGACACCTACCCGTGCCGACGGCGGAAAATGTCGTAAACCTGCAATTCACCTACGACACTTACGACGCCCTTGGCAATCTCCTCAACGCTCAAGGCAATGCCGGCTATCCTGGCACCTCCCTCAACTTGATCCGCAAGATCAACGTCACCCATTTCACGATTCGAAGCCAGGTGTCCGGCGCGCGCAGCTATCTGATGACCACAAACGGCTATCAGAGTTCTGACTTCCAGACGTCGATCAGCGCGCGCAACCTGAGTTATCAGAATCGGTACAGTTTCTAGTTGAAACCGAAGAACCGGTTGCAAATGGTTGGATGGGAACAAGAGGACTTGAGAGGAAGAATTGAGAGTGGGAATTTGGGAATTAAGGAGCAACACGATGCATAGCAGCAAACTTGGTTCACGAGGATTCACGCTCATCGCATCCTTGATGTTGTTGTTAATTATGTCCGGGGTCGCGATTGGTCTGCTCATGATGGTTAACACCGAAGGCAAAGTGGGTAGCCAGGATACGCAGAACACTCTGGCCTTCCACGCCGCTGAAGGTGGGATCGAACATATGACCTCGGACCTGGCCGGCATGTTTCAGAACATCGAATCGCCCACGGCCGCGCAAATTCAGGCTCTGAGTGCGAATGCTCCTCCCAACTCCGCCTTCATGAGCTATCCGGTCTACACTCTGACGCCCGCCACTAACCCCGACGGCAGCCTGGCAACCAATTTCGGGCAGATTGCGACCGGACCCTACCAAGGCTTGTACGCGCAGATCCTTCCCGTCACTTTGCAGGTAACCGCAACCACCTCGCTAGCCGGCCTGGGGACAGTGGGAGACGAAGTGAACATGTCGCGCCAAGTTGACGTTGCGTTGATCCCGGTATTCCAGTTCGGTATGTTTTCTGAGAGCGATCTTAGCTTCTTTGCCGGTGTGAACCTGAACTTCGCCGGCCGGGCCCACACCAACGGGGACTTGTATCTGGATTCCGGTACCGGAACGACCTTGACATTTGAAGACAAAGTCAGCGCCTGGGGTAATATCATTCGCACTCAACTGGCCAACGGGAATACTTCCGTCGCCACGGCTCACCTCGGTCCCGTAGACATACTGACCACGGCTCTGGGTTGTCCCGGTGTGCAGCCCGCCTGCTGGCCCCTGGCCCAGAACGAAGGCAGTGTTGTAGCCGGACCGACGTCCGCGCAGAACAATTTTCAGGCGATTTCGGCGCGGTATAATGGCTGGCTTATCGACGGAAATTATGGGAATCCGGGAGGCACCGGGGCCACCCAGATATCGCTCCCCTTTATCAACAACGCAATCGGAGCGGCAGGACAACCCCAACCCTATGAAATCATCCGGCGGCCTCCCCCGGGAGAAGTTGCGAGTACGCCGCTTGGGTCATCCCGACTCTACAATGAAGCCGAGATTCGAGTGTTGCTCGGCGACAGTCCTGCGGATCTTTGTGCGGGCTGCGTTCCAGATGCCAACAATGTTCGCTTAGCGAATGTCAACATCGCCGGCGGATTGCAATACCAGTACGGCGTGCCCGCCACGCCGGTAGCGGGGCTGCCGGTCTTGAAAAGCGGCGGCACTTATAACACATATTTCGCCACCGCATCGACAGGCGTTCCTGATCCGACCAATTGGACTGGGGTCAAAACCCAGCTTCCGGCCGACGCGCAGTTTGGACCGATTCCGCCGCAGCCTGCCGACGTGACCTTGTTCGACCCTCTCGCTCCGGTCATGACGCTGGGCAAAGACGGCTTCAACAACTTTCCCGCGCTGATCACCTTGTCGCAGTGCAACTCCGCGACTGGGAGCTGCGCGGCTGCCACCCCCTATCCGTACTATTCGCCACTCGCTTATCCGGTGCCAACGCTCCAGATGAGCACCTGGAACCTGCTGGATGGTTATCTGCGCGTGGAGTATCGTGACGCCGGCGGTGCCTACCATCCGATTACCCAGGAGTGGTTGCAATTGGGATTTGCGAGAGGCGCGATTCCTCCCACAGTTCCCGGTACCAATCCCGTAAACCCGAATGCAATCCTGATTCTGCAGGAACCGGCAGATCGCAGCGGCAATGGCGT
Organism: Terriglobales bacterium; assembly: GCA_963706465.1. Taxonomy (GTDB): domain Bacteria; phylum Acidobacteriota; class Terriglobia; order Terriglobales; family Acidobacteriaceae; genus JABDBE01. Next base: position 285,736 of record CAVPMC010000003.1, on the reverse strand, counting down.
TCCTGACGCCGTTGGCGCGGCACCATTCTGTACATTGAGTGGTGGCAAATACACCTGCACCAGCGGTAAGCCTCCGGAGGTTACCAAAGACATTTTAACTGGCGACTATCGGTACGGGGACAGCCTGCACGCCAATGGAGCCAGTCCAAGCCAATACAACTGGTATCCCATCAACTTCTACGATGCCCGCGAAGGCGAAGTGCGGGACGTGGCGCAGGGCGCAACCTGCAGTCCCACTGGCGTGATGAACGCCGTGGAACTGGATGTGGGCAACCTGAAAAGATGGCTGAACGGGACTATTCCCGGCAGCGGCAACCTCGTCGACTATCAGTTTCAGAACGGATACGTTTTGTACTTCTCCGACCGCCGGGGGATGCTGAAGAATCCCAATGGCACGCAAGTCGATGCCCCAGGCACGAAAACCGGAGACTCCGGCTTAGAGGATGCCATTAACACGGTCAACGCCAGTGGTCAGGCCGATGGCACCCTGCAGGCAACACCGCCGGGCAAAACGCAATCGCCGGAAGACGTAAATAACAATGGATTGCTGGACAACTTTGGAGCGAAAAACCTGGCTCTGGGATTCGGCTATGTCGGTGCCGCCTATAATGCGGCCACCAGCGTGAACAGCCTGATCCGGAATGCTGCTGGCGCCCCCGATCCTTACTTGACCAGTGGCCGCATGGCGACTTGCCCCTGGAAGAGCTGGGTAAGCGGTGCTCGGCACGCGCTGAAACTGGTGGACGGCTCGCTGGGCAATGTGCCGGTCCGGTTGGACAACGGCAAAGGCGGGTTCACCGTTAGCGCGGAGAATCCGGTTTACATCCAAGGCGACTACAACAGCAGCGCAGCGGATCCCACATGGGGGAATCCCGCGGCGGCGGAGCCAGCACATGCGGCAGCGGGCTTAATCGCGGATGCGGTTACAGTGCTATCCAACAACTGGTCCGACCTCACCAGTCTGGGCTCTCCCACCGTCGATACAGGGCGGCCGGCTTTGACATCGTACTATCGGGTAGCTGTCTCCGGCGGAAAGAACATTAATTTCCCAGTTCAGGGATTGGCGTGGGCCGTGGGTGACTATGGCACCGATGGCGGACTGCACAACTTCCTGCGCTTGCTGGAGAATTGGGGAGGTCAAACCCTTAACTACAAGGGTTCCCTGGTCAGCATGTACTACTCCACGTACGCCACAGGCACCGACAAAAACGGCGGCGGCACGACTTATGAACCTCCGGCTCGAAACTATATATTCGATCCTCTGTTCACGCAGCCACAAAACTTGCCGCCTGGAACGCCGTTGTTCCGCGACATCGACAACTTGAGCTACCGGCAGAGCTTTACGCCACACACCGGTAACTTCTAAACGAAACAGCGTTTCAACCAGCCCCGATCCTGCCACGCAGGGTCGGGGCTTTTCACAGGGTACGACCAAGCTGGCTGTAGTGACGATTCCACCCAAGCGGGGACCGCTCTGGCGAGAAACCGGCAGCAGACGACGACCTCCGCTTGCCTGAGCGCACCCAGTAAATTAAGACCAGTAAGTAAGCAAGCTGCCACTGGCAAGCACGTCCCGGTCTCCGAACACTTCCGCGGTGAAAACCTCGAGGGTCGCACCCTTGAGCCACGCGTCACGCGAGAGGCCTGCTTTTTGACACGTTTGCTCGATGAAGGTGATGCGGTCCCATTGATGTTCGACAGGTACTTGAGGCAGCAACAGTCCGCGGTGTCCGGCATGAGAGACCACCAGTCCGTGCAGCCCGATTTCAACTTCTTCCGGCTGGACGGATTTGAGGGGCGAAAGAACGCTCAAGGAGACTTCCAGTTCCCTGGCTTCGCCGAGGGTTACAGGCGAGAAGCGCGTATCCTCGAAAGCCGCAGAGCGCGCCGTTTCTGCGACCGTGCGGTATAGCGGCGCCACGGCAAATACGTAGCCAACACAGCCGCGCAGGTGACCCTGAAGATAAATAGTGGTGAACGCGCCTCGGGGTTCAGCCAGATGCGGCGACGGCGGAGTTAGAGACAGTTCGCGGTGCTCCAGCGCCGATAGAACGGACTCATGGGCCAATCGCACTAAGATTGCGCGTTCTTCGGGAGTGAATTCACTTTGCGGAGCGTCGCCACGGGAGTTTGCAACCGACGCGGCCTGCTGGTGGTCAGGTTGCGGCGACATCGCGCTTCCTCCGACGGCTGAGGACAAACGCGCGGCGGCGGCTCTTCACCACCTGCCGGTCGATCTTCGACCAGAAGGCAACAAAGTAATCGCCCGCCGATACCAGGGAGAGCAGAACCATGAACCAGATGGCCAGCCGCGCGATCCAATGCACGGGAAAGAAATAACCGCCATAGATGGGCCACTCTTTCCAGCGATGATCAAGAATCACCGCCACCACGGAAACGATCTGCACCAGCATTTTGAACTTTCCCAGATCACTGGCCTCGATCGCGAAGCCCTCGGAGGCCGCAATCGAACGCAAGCCGCTCACCAGAAATTCGCGGCCTATGATAATTACGGCGATCCACGCCGGAACCATGCTGGGATTAAATTGCACCAGAGTAATGAACGCGGCGGCAATCAGCAGCTTGTCGGCCAGCGGGTCAAGCAGCATGCCCATAGTCGTGATCTGACCGCGCTTGCGGGCAAGGTATCCGTCGATGCCGTCGGTGATTGAGGCCGCGATGAACAGAGCCGAAGCCAGCAACTCTTTTTCGCCGCCCGTCGTCTGGAAGCGGTTGGTGGAGAGAATCCAGATCAGCAGCGGGATGCTGCAAATGCGGGTGAGCGTGATGGAGTTGGGAAGGTTCACCAGAAACATCGCCTGCCGCCCGCCGTAGGCAACGGAACGACCTATACCGAATTATCCTCCACCAGCAACCGCGAAAGCAATGAAGTAAGGTTGGAGACGGCAGATGGTCGTTCTGATCGTCAGGCTAATCGCGTTTCGCGGGCTTATAACCGGCCTTCTTAGCTTCGTCCGCCGTCATGAATTTGCCGTTCTTGGTCTTGCCATACCAGCGGCCGCCCTTGTGGTAAATCCCGGATTCAACGTTCACCCACACTTTGCCGCTGGCCTTGGCGGCCGCGATGTCTGCCGCGGAAGGAGTCCGCGATTGTGGTTTCGCGTTCTTGGATTGATCGCTGGCGGACGTTCCCTGAGAATTCGCTGAGCCGGATTGAAAGGCGACAACTGGAGCGCTGACCCCAATGAACAGCAAACATGCCATCGTCATCGTTGCCCACACTCTATTCATGACAACCTTCATCAGGCACCAAGAATTAAGATCTGCGGACCGCGGCTCAAAACCTACGCGTGAACAAATCTTACGCGTAGATTCCCCGCTGCCGAATCGTATAGGCCACCCGGTCAATTGCCAGCATGTAAGCCGCAATCCGGTTATTGACGCCGTGAGTTTCGGAAAACCTTACTACATCGTCGAAGGCGGCGACCATGATGGTTTCAAGCTGCTCGTTGACGAATGACTCTTTCCAGAAATATCCCTGCCGGTCCTGCACCCACTCGAAATAGGAAGTAGTCACGCCTCCCGCATTACACAGGATGTCGGGAATTACGAATACCCCCTTGTCCGCCAGGATCTCATCCGCGGACGCCGTGGTGGGGCCGTTCGCACCCTCAGCCAGGATCTTACATTTCACCCGATCGGCGTTGCGACTGGTGATCTGATTTTCGGTGGCGGCGGGAATCAGGATGTCGCAGTCCGTAACCAGAAGGTCGGCCGGGTCGGCCGCTTCCGCTTCCGCGAAGCCCGCCAGCGTGCCATGTTTCTGACGGTAGGCAGACAGCGCCTTTACATCAATCCCGTTCTTGTTGAAAAGGCTGCCTGTCACTTCAATGATGCCGGTAATCTTGTAACCTGCTTCCGCCATGAGGAGCGCGGCATTCGAACCCACGTTGCCGAACCCCTGAACAATAACGCGCGTGGACTGGGGCGACATCCCCAGCTTCTTGGTGGCCTCGTCGCAAACGATCATGATCCCGCGCCCGGTGGCCTCGCGCCGTCCGCTCGATCCTCCAATATTGATGGGCTTGCCGGTCACGACTGCGGTCACGGTCTGCCGCATATGCATGGAGTAAGTGTCCATGATCCACGCCATCGTCTGTTCGTTGGTGTTGACGTCGGGCGCGGGCACGTCTTTTTCCGGCCCGATAAACTCGATCAGTTCCGCCGTGTAGCGACGCGTCATGCGCTCCAGTTCGCCCAGCGACATCTTATGCGGATCGCAAATGACGCCGCCCTTGGCCCCGCCAAACGGAATGTTCACCACCGCGCACTTCCACGTCATCCACGCCGCCAGCGCCCGCACTTCATCAAGGGTCACGTCGGGAGCGTAACGTATCCCACCCTTGGAGGGACCGCGCGCAATCGAGTGCTGCACCCGGAAACCGGTGAAGACTTCCAGCTTCCCGTTGTCCATAGAAACCGGAATATGCACGATCAATTCACGATTGGGATAGCGCAGCACTTTCCATATTCCCTCATCGAGATTGAGTTTCTGCGCGGCCAGGTCAAATCGCGCGATCTGCGCTTCGGTGGGATTGAGTTCCTGCTCCATTGAAACCGGTTTCGTAGCGGTGGTCATAACAATCTCCGATGACGGCGAACTAACAACAGCGATTTGAAGGCAGCAATTCCATGAGTGGTGGCAAACCCAAGAAGTATAAGCAGCCAACCGCACCGAGGCAAGCGATGATGAGCGAGCGATACAGGACAGGCCTCTCGCCCGTCACACTGAGCGAGCGCTCTGTAGCTCGGACAGCGGTTTATGGTTTATTCTGCCTTCCACCTGCTCAGGAGGCGCAATGACATCATCGACCCACTCGAATCGGTTTCCCGGTGAAAGCCCTGCTTACCGTCAAGCCCGCAACGAGCTGTTGCAAGCCGAACTAGGACTTCGCAAACATCTGGAAGACGTAGCCGCCTTGCGGCGCAAACTCCCGCTAGGCGGAGAAATCCCCGAAGACTATATCTTCGACGAAGGCGCGCCGAGTCTGGAAGACTCGACTACGCGCCGCCAAACCCGCCTATCGGAACTATTTCAACCAGGCAAAGATACTTTGGCAATTTACAGCTTCATGTACGGTCCCAAAATGAAGGCAGCGTGTCCCGCCTGTACGTCAGTTCTCGACAGCCTGAACGGAGCCGCCCCGCACGCGACCCAGCGCATCAATCTGGCAGTGGTCGCCAGGAACCCACTGGAGAAGATTCGTGCCCACGCCCGCAACCGGGGATGGAACCATCTGCGCCTTCTTTCCTCGGCAGGCAATACCTACAACCGCGATTATCACGGGGAGACGGCAGAAGGCGATCAGGAGCCAGGCCTAAACGTATTCAGACGCAGCAACAGCAAGATCCATCACTTTTATTACACCGAACTCCGCTTTGTTCCACACGAGCCCGGCCAAGATCACCGCGCCGTCGACCTGCTGTGGCCGCTGTGGAGTCTCTTCGACTTCACCCCCGAAGGCCGCGGCACAAACTGGAGCCCAAAACTCGTGTACCCATGAACTCGTGTGGTGACGGGCGACGCGCCGTCAAGGCCGAACAATGCGACAGTCATTTTGCGCAGCAACCACTTGCTGCGCGTCCGCAAGAACCACTCACCCCTGGCCCTTCTTCACCGTCGCCCTAACCGTTCCCTTCGCCAAACGCGCCGAGATTTCGTCCCCCGCCTTCACCTTCGCCGCATCCTTCAATAAGCTTCCTGAAGCGTCGAACACGAGAGCATAGCCGCGCTCGAGAATGGCCAGCGGGGAAAGGGCTTGTAGAGCCGTATCCATTCGCTCCATCCGAACCCTGCGCTCGAGCAGCAGGTTGCGGGCAGCAGAAACAATCGCCGTGGTGCGCGCGTCGAGGTCCTTCTTCATCCCTCCCAGCACGCGCCGCACATCATAATGCCGAACTGCGGCTGACAGAGTTTCGAACCGCCGCCGCTTCTTCTCGAAGACATCCCGCTGTCCATGGGCAAGCCGGTTCACCAGATCGTCCAAGCGTTGCTCGCGCCGATGGATCAGGTCCATCATGCGCGCGAATGCGCCATGCTGCGCCAGTTCCGTCAGGTTCTGGCGAGCCATAAGCAAGTGATAACGCATCGCCTTCTCGATCCTCCGCTGCAACCCTCCGAGTTGCTCATCGACTTCCTGCCGCGACCGAATGACCAACTCCGCCGCCGCCGACGGCGTGGGCGCGCGCAGGTCAGCCACGAAATCGAGAATGGTGAAGTCAGTCTCGTGGCCCACCGCGGAGATAACAGGAATTTCCGAGATTGCAACCGCGCGCGCCAGTCCCTCGTGGTTGAACGCAGCCAGATCCTCGGCCGAGCCTCCGCCACGCGCCACGATAATGACATCCACATTGCGTGCTTTATTGAAGTAACGAACCCCGGCCGCGACTTCGAGGGCCGCCGCCTCGCCCTGCACTTGCGCGGGAAAAATCAGAACACTCGCCGTATCGTGCCGCCGTCGCAAAATGTTCAAGATGTCGCGCAGCGCCGCCGCCTGCGGCGAAGTCACAATGCCGATTCTCACCGGGAGCGTGGGAATCGGTTTCTTGCGCGCAGCGTCAAACAGCCCTTCCGCCTCCAGCTTGGCTTTCAGTTGCTCAAACGCGATCTGCAGAGCTCCTGCGCCCTTGGGTTCGACGTACTCCGCCGAGATTTGCAGCTCGCCGCGATCCTCATAAATAGTTACGCGCCCGCGCACCACAACCTGTAGCCCGTCCTCGGGACGAAACCGCAGCAGCCGCGCCGAAGAGCGGAACATGACCACACGAATCTGTGCGTTGCGATCTTTGAGAGTGAAATAAAGATGACCCGAATCGTGCGCCCGGAAGTTCGAGATCTCGCCTTCGACCCAGACGTCGCCATACTCGCGTTCCAGATGGGTGCGAACCGCAGCCACCAGATCGCGCACCGTCCAGGTGCGCCGCTCCGCCGGTCTGAAGCTGAACCCAAGCTGATCCGAAGAAGCCATGCAAAGGAGTTTACCGCAGGCCTCTCATCAGAGGCAGCAATCAGCATTCAGTCAGTGCGGCTTTTCGGTAGGACTTGCGCAAAGACTCCAGCGTGATCCGATTGGCTGAGTGCTAAGTGCTGAGTGCTACCGCCTCAACCGTCCAATCGCATACAGCAAAACCGAAAGCAGCACGCTGAGGACGATTGAAGTCGCCAGGGGAAAATAGAAAGTCGTATTCTTGCCGCGATAAATAATGTCGCCGGGAAGTCGTCCAATCGGAAGGTTGGTCTTTCCGAGCACCAAGAGCGCCACGCCGACCATGACGATGGCTCCGCCAAGCAGCACCAGAAGTTTGCCGAGATCGCTCACCCCAAAAGTCTAAATCATGCCCAGCCTCGGGATGAATGCGACGAGAGTGCTAGAATCTGCTGTCATGAAAAGCCATCTGATCTTCGCTGCCGTGTTGCTCGCCGGCATCACCCTGGCCGCGCAGAACACATCCGACGTCGAGATCGCTGCCGAGCCTCATCACCATCTTCTGCTCGAAAACCAGCAGGTTCGGGTGTGGCTGGCGGAGGTGGCCCCCGGCGACGCCACGCTCATGCATCGCCACAACCACGACTACGTTTTCGTCTCTCTCGGCCAGACCAATGTTTCGAACGAAGTGGAAGGCAAACCGCCGGTTACGCTAAAAATGCAGGACGGTGAAGCCCGTTTTTCGCCAGGCGGATTCGCCCATATCGCGCGCGACCTGGCAAGCACGCCGTTCCGCGCCATAGCGATTGAATTGCTGCAGGACGAGGCCGCCCACAAGACGCCGCCGGCCGCATGGGACGAAGAACGCGGCCTGCACATCCTAAACGGTGGAACCCAGGACATCCTGTTTGTGCGGGACGGCGTGCGCGTCTCCGAACTTGAATTGCAGCCGGGTGCAACGCTACCCAGTCATCACCATTCCGGGCCCCATTTGATGGTCGCCGTGAGCGATCTGGATTTGCGCAGCGACGTCGATGGCCAGGGCCCCATGCCCGGTCACTTCAAGTCCGGCGACGTCAAGTGGCTGCCCGGCGGTTACACCCACACTTTGACTAATACCGGCAAGCAGCAAGCCAAGCTCCTCACTGTGGAATTCCATTGATCCGGCTACGCATGCTCGACCTAGAAAGTGATCTTGAACACGGTTCCACAACCTTCTCCGCTGCCCGGCGGACCGCAGTTGGGCTTACCGCCGATTAGCATGCTGCCGTAGAAGTTGCCAGCCGTGTCCCCGACCACTCCAACGGGGACACTTCCGTCCTGCACTTGGGAGGTGGAGGGGAAACTGAAGAGATTGATGAATCAACCCGGGGAAGACAATTAAGGTGGCTAGACAGCGGAATTGTCACCGCAATGTAAACTACTCGTCAGAATTCATGCTCTTGGTTTGGACTCCGCTTCTCGCGTCCATCCAGCTTTGCAGAATCAGCACCGCAGCCATTTGATCCACCACCTGCCCTCGGCGCTTGATCGACATCTCGGTTTCGCGCAGCAGGCGGTTGGCTTGCGCTGAACTCAGCCGTTCGTCCCACAGATGCACCGGCAACTGAAAACGCTGGCGCAGTTCTTCGGCGAAGCGTTGCATCTTTTCCGCCTGGATGCCTTCCGCCCCGCTCATGCGCAGCGGATAGCCGACGACTATCTGAGTCACTGCGTACTCGCGGATCACTTTTTCAAGCTGTTCGAAATCGAGCCGCTTGTTTTGCCGGTGCAGGGTCTCAATCCCCTGGGCAGTAATGCCCAGCAGGTCAGAGACGGCCAGGCCAATTCTCTTGGACCCGACGTCCAGCCCTAGAACCCGCGGGTGGGACGAGTTCTGCATTGGTTCCGAGGGCACGTCGCATTATAAGTCCCCACGGAAAACCAGAAAAATAGATTACGATGCTGGAATGGCAACCGGCGAGCCACCGATCCAAACAGCGCCAGCTCCGAGTGCGTCGGTACCCGTTCCCATCCGCCAGCGGCGTCATTGGGCGATGAACGTAGTTGGCATCGCAGGAATCGCCGCGCTCTGTTATTTCGGCGAATCCGTGCTGGCAGTGATGTTAGTCTCGGTGCTGCTCGCCTTCATTCTCGCCCCGATCGTTGACCTGCTGACGTATCTTCGTCTCCCACGCAGTTTGGCTGCCGCAATTGCAATTCTGCTGATGCTCGGCGCGCTCGGCGGCATAGTCTTCTACTCTTACAATCAGGCCGCGACCCTGCTGCAGGATCTCCCCAAATACACTAACCGAGTTCGTGAGGAAGCTCTGCGCTTCCGCAAGAGCGCGGAACGCTTCGAAGTTCTCTCTCCCGAGCACGAGAGAGGAGTGGTCAGCGTTCGTCCCGCCACCGACTGGACCGACGTCCTGACTCGCGGCTTCGGCTCCGTCAGCGCCGCCGTTCTGGCCGTCTCCTTCGTCCCCTTTCTGGTGTTTTTCATGCTGACCTGGCAACAGCACGTGCGCTCGGCCACCGTCATGCTTTTCCCCATGGAGAATCGCCACGCCGCCTACATCACGCTCGGCCAGATTTCCGCCATGGTTCGCAGCTTCATGGTTGGAAACCTGCTCATCGGCTTATTCTCCGGTGCAGCCAGCACCATCATCTTCGGTTTGATTCATCTCCCATTCTTTTACTTCGCTGGTTTCGCCAGCGGATTCCTCAGCCTGATTCCATACATGGGCGTCCTGCTAGCGCTGGTGCCGCCCATTTTTGTCGGCCTCGGACACACCGACTCCCAAAACATTCTGATCATCATCGCCACCGTGCTCGGCCTGCACTTGATCGCGCTCAACTTGCTTTACCCGCGATTCCTCGGTAAACGCTTACAGCTCAATCCTTTAGCCGTGACTATCGCGCTTCTCGTCTGGGGCGCATTATGGGGAGCGATGGGCCTTCTGCTCGCCATTCCGATTACCGCCGCCATGCGCATCATCTTTGCCCACGTGGAATCTCTAAAACCCTATGGAGCATGGCTTGGCGAGTGAGCCACTCAGTGCTAAAAAGCTCTAAAAACGCGGTGACGTCAAGCTGCCTGTGTAAATAACGAGAGGGTGCGGGTTTTCCATTCCAGGTTAAATCTCTGGAAGATGGAGTAGATGATTCGGTCCACGCTGGCTACATTCACAAAGCACACCATGGGCCTGGTTCGGCGGCGCACTTCCACGAAGCAGCGCTCGATCACATTGGTGGTGCGCAGTTTCCGCCACAGGTGGCGCGGAAAAGCGAACACCGACAACAGTTCCGGCAGATCGCGCTCCAGACGTCGCACCATGGGACCGTACTCCCGCAACCAGCGCGCCCGGAAGCGCCGGAACGCGGCTTCGGCGTGGACGCGGCTTGCGGCCAAATACGCGTAGTCATCGCTCAACCGCGCCTGATGAAACTGGCGCACGGCCTCGTCCAGATCGCGGGTCAGCTTCGACACCGTCTGCGGACTCACCACTTCGCCGGTCAGCGTGGCCACCACCCGCCCCACCTGCCGGGTCGAGATGCCGCGCAGAAAGGCTTCGCGGATCAGCATGGCCACGTCCTCGGCCCGCCGCTGAAACGGTTCCAGCGCGCGCGGCAGAAAACTTTTTCCCCGCGTGCGCGCAATGCGCAGCCGGATCGTGCCCAGCCGGGTCACGAAATCCCGCTCGTAGTAGCCGTTACGATAAGGCTGCCGCCGGCTCGACCGTCGCTGGTAGACCTCGCGCACCGCATAGCGGTCCCGCTGCCGCTCGGAATCCCCTTCCAGCAACCGTTTCCAGGCCAGCTTGGTCTCGCCATACACATCGCCCCAGAAACTTTCCTTCATCTCCGCCAGAAAGTGTTGGTAATGCTCGGTGATTGGGATTATCTTCGCCATCGGGTGTAGGTCTCCTTTCCAGGACCGGCTTCTCGCTTGCTAGGCAAAAAGCCAACTTACACCCTCTTCGCTTTTACACAATCGAATTTACGTCACCCTGCCTTCTCGGTTGACTGACCCCGGTTTTCCGCGATAGATTGCATTAGCGGCTTTTCCCCCCCAGCCCGCCTGAGGTTTGGTGACCTTGGTTTTCCAGCGCGCTACTCGACGTCTCAACCTGGCCTTGGCGCTCTTGCTTGCATGCATCAGCGTCCCCGCGGCCTTTGCCGCGAAAGCAGGTTTTGCGCCTCAAGCCCGGGTCGGCTTTACCGTGGGAGATCAGTGGGAGCCTGCCCTTGCCACCGACGGATTTGGCCACACCTACATTCTGTATCCTCAATATGGGCGGGTTCCGGGATGCCCCACCTGTCCGCTGCCTTCCATGATTCTGGTGGTCAGCAACAATAATGGAGCGACATGGCTCCCGCCGCGCGAGATCACGCCCCCGGGGACGGGCCAGTATGACCCGCAAATCGTAGTCGATCCCGTTGACCGCCGTACGGTGTACGCCGCGTGGTTGCAGACGAGGCGGCTCGATATGGTCGTGGCCAAGTCCGTCGACTTCGGCCAAAGCTGGTCGATCGTGGTAGCCGACCGCGGCCTTACCGATGCCGATAAACCTGTGCTTGCCGTCCACGGAACGGATGTCTACGTCGCCTTCAACCGCGCCCGCAAAACCTGGGTAGCTTCATCTCATGACGGCGGGATTACATTCACTTCGGCGGATGTGAGTCCGAAATCGAAGTTGGTCCGCTCTCTCGCCGGAGGGGCAACGGTCGATCTGCAAGGCTCCATTTATGTCGCCTGGGCCGGATACACCCGGCAGGACGGCGTCAAGGGGCGGGAGAACCTCTATATCAGCAAGTCGTCCGATGGCGGCGAGCGCTGGACGACGCGGCTGATGGATGTTTCTGGGGCGCCTCCCGATTGCGGCGCCTTTCGCTGCGAGTGGGGTTTTCTGGGCGCGCAGATCACCATGACCTCCGACGACGCCGGAACTTTGTACGCGCTCTGGAGCTCCAGCGCATTCGATAAAAGTCCTGGACGAATCTATTTTGCTTCTTCAACCACTGCAGGCGATACCTGGTCGCCGCGGCTGAATGTTTCGACTGCGGCCTCAAGCGTCGAGCACGCATTTCCCGCGCTCGCAGCGGGCGAGGGCGGCGACGTGCGGGTCGCGTGGATGGATACCCGTAACATCGATAGGCGCGACAATCCGCTGTGGAATACGTTTTACCGGAGCTCGACCAACGGCGGCGCAACCTGGTCCACCGAGTCGAGGATTTCGAGCTACGCTCCAGGCTACAGCTACATTCGCTCCCAAGGCTTCAGCTTTCCATTCGGCGATTACTTCTCCATCGGCATCGATAACCAGGGACAAACGCAAGCCGTCTGGGGCGAAGGCCTCAACTTCCGCTCACCAGGCTCGATCTGGTATAGCAACGGCCGGTAGGCTGAGTCCGGGCTGCCCTATTTTCGGTGCAACTTTTACCTCAAAAAAAACTCTCGTATCCACCCAAAATATAGACAACAAAGGATCGGAAATTTTCTTGCCTTGTAGATCTATGGTGCTTAAGGTAGTTACAGGCAAAATATTATAAACGTTGGAGTTAGCGCGGTCTTTGGGGCGGTTGCGCCCACGCTCTGTACTACAGCAAAGTGCCGGACGAAGGGTTCGTCTTCGTCTGCTTGGTCGGACTCAGCAGTTGACGTATGTAGTGACATAACGGCCAAGAGCTGCGCCCTGGTCAGGTTGTCAAAGAACGAGATTATCTTTTAGATAACCAGTGTTGCTACATAATATCAGTTTCGAGGGAATGAGATCAAGGGAAAGTGGATAGGCCCTGAAGGCGGTTCCCAAAATGGGAAACGTAAAGTGCGCGAACTGTGTGGGCCTGATGGCGCAAGCCGATCCATAGCTATCAACATCTGGGGCTGTCTCCTTCGGAATGTGGCGAAGCCCAGGTTAGCGCCCGGAGAACAGGTATTACGAGCCTGAATATACTAAGGATCGGGCGCGAACTTGGGGCATGGGGAAATTTTCCCTTTACAACGCGAGAATCCATTCGACTCAATAGACTGGAGTAACTTTGTAGACCCTCAACGGTTCCGTGGGTACATCCGCGAGGTTGAAGGGTACGAATCGCGGGATGACTGTACGAGTTATGAAGCCGTGTATATCGCTGAGTCTGTGGATGGGAAGCCTCCAATCGGAGTTCCATTCGCCAATCTCTACCGGGTCGGGCGATGTTGGCTTCAGATCGAGATGGTCTTCCTGCTCTTCGGGGACGCTTATCTCAATTGCGTCTTCCTGGTCGAAATGTTTTGCCTCGGCACCGGGAACCTCGGGACGAGAGACGTTAATTCCCCTGGAAGGGATGGGGATGATCATGTGCTTGTCGAGATTGCAAAGTTTGTTCAATTGCCAGAGAGGATGGTGGACGGTGGCGGATTGGTGATTTCGGCCCAGGGGCTGGCCGAGCACGTCATGCTCGTGGGGGGATTTGTAAAGGGCAGGCCACGCGCATCGATGACCGCGCCAGTGGCGGGCACGACGTTCAAGAGCAAATTATGCAGTACGCCACAGAAATCAACGCCTTGGGCGGCGAACATACTGGCGTCGATGAAGGCTTTCGAACCCATGCAACATGTTCCGGACGCTGGGTAAACAGCATTCTGACCCGGACCGCCTTGTGCACTGACAAGGATTGGGAAAGCCGACAGCGAGCAAACAATGACAGCGACAATGCCGAGAAACCCGCAATTAGCAACTCAGTCCCGCTACGTATCTCATGTCCTTCTCCTTGGCCGAAAGGCGGAAATCGTTCTAGCGGCTGCTTAGTTCTAGGGAGATTTTGCGGCGAAGTCTCAAATACGGCTCCGCAACCGAAGTCGCAGGCGGTACCGGCGCCGCCCTCCTGCGTTGTACCGTAAATGCTGCCAGCCTTATCAAAAATCAAGCTGGAGGCGGGGCGCTCGCCATCAGGCGGGACCTTGAATGTGTAAATGACGCTGAAAGCCCAACTCCCCTCTTTTTGGCTGGAGGGTTTCAATCGGAATGCATTTCCGCGAGCGGATTGACTCGTCGCGAGATTTGTCGTCCCATAAAGATTGCCCACGTTGTCGAAGACGAGGCCGGCCCTCGGGCTTGCGCCGTCACTCCCATCGCTGAAGCGCGTGAAGCACGAGTCTCTTTCCAAAGCCCGCGACCTCCCTTTGGGGGTGCTAATCGAACACTACACCGTTCGCCGTTGGTTCCTCCAGCAGACGCTGTGCCATACACATCGCCGTTCGCACCAAAAACTAGCCCTGCTGCTGGGGCAGCGCCATCCTGGACACTAAAACGGTAGAGCACGTTCACCGTCCACGCACCACCCCTCGTGATCGGCGGCTTGAGCTCGAACGCTGTGCCACAGCCCACTTTTCCACACTGTCCGCTTTCGTTGCCGCCCCCGAACGTCGTCCCGTAGACGTTGCCTTTGCTGTCGAGTACCAAACCACCGTTGGGAGCGGCTCCGTCCGTGCCGCTGCGGAAGCCGTGCAGGACTCTCTCTGTCCACTTGCCGCCCTTCTGCTTCGGCGGGCTCAGCTCGAATACTGCGCCGCAGTATTGGTAGAAGCCATTGCAGGTCGTTCCTTGACCACCGCCATACTGGGTTGCTCCGTAGAGATTGCCGGCGCTGTCGAAGACCAGATCACCGTTGGGCAGATAGCCCTGCTTGGCCGTCGGGAAGCTGTACAACACAGTTTCGGTCCACTTGCCACCGTTTTGTATTGGCGGGGAAAGCTCGAATACCGTGCCACAGCCCATCAGGGTTCCGAGCAGCACACAATTCCCGGTGCCGCCGTAGGCTGTCGTGCCGTAGAGATTGCCCGCGCTGTCCATCACCAGTCCGCCTGCGGGAGACGCTCCGTCCTGGCTGGCGTTGCCTTTGAATACGTACAACACGGTCTCGGTCCAAGGACCGCCTTGCTTGGCTGAGGGCACGAGCTGGTACACCGTGCCGCACTGCGCCACCGAGATGCAGGAAGAAGAGCCGCCTTCGGTCGTCGCTCCATACAAATTGCCCGCCGCGTCGAAAACTATTCCGCCCACGGGCAGGGAGCCATCGGGAATGCCCTGAAAGCTGTACAGCACCTTCTCGTTCCAACTGGCGGAGGCATGGGGCGAAAGCGCGCAGATTACAACCAATAACGATAAGCCTGCCAATAGCGCTTTTTTTGGGTGGGTCATGACGGGAAACCATCTCCCAATGTGGATTCCGGCGTGCCGGGCCAGGAACGGCGCGGATTTCCTGAGATAGTACACCGGTTTTGCTGTTGGCGTCCACATACTTACTTCACCAAAAATACTGGGCTAATCCGATCCCGCCTGGCCTTGCAAAAATCTGCCGCACGCCGAGGCTCACTTGATGGCAGAAGACCAACCCGCCGTCCCTAAACACCCGTAGAATGTGGCGGGCGTTGTGGTTCCCGAAGTTTCCGACGACGTTAGGATGGGGCACCCTATCGGTTGACGTCGCAACGCAAGGTCCCTCCACTTCACAGATCA
Organism: Terriglobales bacterium; assembly: GCA_963706465.1. Classification (GTDB taxonomy): domain Bacteria; phylum Acidobacteriota; class Terriglobia; order Terriglobales; family Acidobacteriaceae; genus JABDBE01. The sequence continues at coordinate 270,306 of CAVPMC010000003.1, read as the reverse complement.
TCGCTTTGCGATGATCTGTTGAGGTCGGGATGACAGATTGGGGAGAGCCACCCGGAATTTATGCGAGCCTCCGACATCCCCATTCTAAATTTCGCAAAGGACGCGAAATTTAGAATGGGCCACCGGCCCGGCATTCTCCAGCTACTTGCAATCGATCTTGTTGTCCTGGGCGGCGGCGATCTGCCACTTGCCATTGCGCTTCAACCAGGTATCGGTCCAGACCTGGCACTGCTTGGCGTCGGGATGGGTTTTGTCTTTGCCGACGGCGTGCTCGCTGCCGTAAATGATGGCCACGTCTTCGCCGAAGAAGCGCACCCTGGCATCGTCGAGTGCGCAGCCGTGCGCCGAGTGCGGGCCTTTTTCATCGCGTAGCTCATCCGCCTTGGTGAAGCGCTCGCCGCCAGTGCTGGTGCCCTGGAAATCGTCGGCCAACAAGTCAGAGATAACTCCATTGTTCGTGCAAACGCCTTCGGCCCACTTGCGTTCCATGTCGATCATGAAGTTCGCGGTTTTGTCGTCGGGTGTGGCCCAATGGCTTTGCTGCGCATAGGCGGCGGTCATAAGGACTATGACGCACATTGCGAGGCACGTCAGATGCAGAATCCGGTGACGCATCGTCCCTCCACTGTTTGAGTCACTATACAGGGAACTCACGCGGGGCGGGGTCGCGAGGGAAATCCAAGATGGTGAAAGACTGAATTAGCTGATCTGCTCGGGTGTCCCAAGCTTCTTAGTGAATGTTATAGATTTATCTATATTACTCTTGATATTGCCAGAAAGGACCCCTAAACTAAGGGCTGAACAGGAACTAGACAATGCCATCCGCTAAGACCAAGAGGATCGCTCCCGAGATCGACGCCAAGCTCTGGGACGAGCTGGTTGCCGTCGCTAAAAGCAACGGGCAGTCGCAGCGGTACGTGCTTGAGCAGGCGCTGGCTCACTACCTGCGCAATGTGGTTCCTTCGCAACACCTGGTGCGTCCGCAGGTGATGGACGCCTTCGAGCAGTCGGTGGAGCGCAACCGCGATCTGCTGGAGCGGCTCGCCAAGTAAATGGCGGACTATATAACGGTCGCAGAGGTGTATCAGATGCAAGACCTCTTGATCGACAGGTGCGGCGGCCGGCGCGGGGTTCGCGACAAGAACGCGGTGGAGGCCGCGGTTTTCCGTCCGCAGATTGGCTATTACAACTCCCTCGAGGAAGAAGCGGCCGCGCTGATGGAGTCGCTAGGCAACAACCACGGCTTTCTCGACGGCAACAAACGGATCGCCTTCACTGCCGCCGACGTCTTCCTGCGACGCAACGGCTTCTTCATCGAGGTCGACGCGCAGGGAGGGCACGAGTTCATTTATGGCTCAATGGATCGCGGCGAATTTCGCTTCCCTAAAATCCTCGCCTGGATTCGACAACACATAAAGCCGCTTCGCTCTGCTTAGGTGTCGTTTTCAAGACATGCCCGGCTGCGACGATCCCACTTCTCGCAAAAACGGCGAGAAATGGGGCACCCTAGTCCTTTGTTTTCGGTTTTATTCGAGAATTAGGCCGCCGGTCAGGCTTGCTAACCGCTCGACTCCGTGATCCGCGCACCAGTGCTGGAGTTCGTCCACGATCTTCTCGGTGGCGCAGGGATCCCAGTAGCTGGCGGTGCCGATTTGTACCGCGGTTGCGCCGGCCAGCATGAATTCGACGATATCCGACGCGGTCGAGATGCCGCCCATGCCAAGGACGGGGATCTTTACGGCTTTGGCTGCGTCGTAAACCATGCGCAGCGCGATGGGCTTGATGGCTGGGCCGGAGAGTCCGGCGGTGACGTTGGCGATGCGCGGCTTGCGGGTTTCGGGGTCGATGGCCATGGCGACAAAGGTGTTGACCAGGGAGACCGCGTCGGCGCCGGCTTCCTGCGCTACGTAGGCCATTTGCGCGATGCTGGTTACGTTGGGAGAAAGCTTCACGATGAGCGGGCGCTTAGTGTAGTGGCGGGCGGTGGCTACCACTTCGTCGAGGGAACGGGGATCGCTGCCGAACTGCATTCCCCCGGAGGCGGTGTTAGGGCAGGAAACATTCAGTTCGTAGGCGGCGATGCCTTCGCCTTCATTCAGAATTTCGATGGTGAGCTCGTAGTCCTCGCGGGTGTAGCCGAAGACATTGGCGATGACGACGATATCTTTTAACTCGCGAAGTTTGGGAAGTTTCTCGTCGACGAAGGCGCGGGCGCCGATGTTCTGCAAGCCGATGGCATTGAGCATGCCGGCTGCGGTCTCGTACAGACGGGGCGGCGGATTCCCCGCCATGGGCTCTTTCGACAGGCCCTTGACCACGAAGCCGCCAATCTTGTCGAGGTGAACTACATCTTCGAACTCGATGCCGTAGCCAAACGTCCCGCTGGCGGCAATTACGGGGTTCTTGAGTTGAATGCCGGCAAAGTTGACGGTGAGGTCAGGAACGCGTCTGGCGGCGGGAGAGGCGGTCATTGCGATTGTAGTGTACAGCGAGGCGAGTGCGATGCCAAAGTGCGAGGCGTGCATTGCTGCCCACTTTTCCGTTACAGTAGTTAGCTCCCATGCTTGATCTGAATTATGTCCGCGACAACTTGCCGCTGGTGGAGGAAAAGCTGCGGCAGAGGGGCATGAAGCCGTCCGAGGTTCTGAAGAATTTCGGCCAGGTCGATGCGCAGCGGCGGCAGGCCATCACCAGCGCCGAGACCATGAAGGCGCAGCGAAATCGCGCTACCGAAGAGATTGCGAAATTGAAGAAGAGTGGGCAGGACGCGTCCGATCTCATTGCGGAAACCAAGAATTTGCGCGAGCAGGTGGAGGAACTGGGCAAAGCGTCCGAAGAGTATGACGTTCGCTTGAAGCAGATTCTGGTGGGCATTCCCAACATTCCGCACTCGAGCGTTCCGGTGGGCAAAACCGCGGACGACAATGTGGAAGTCCGCCGTTGGGGGACTGCGCCACAGTTTGATTTCGCTCCCAAGCCGCACTGGGAAATTGGGGAGCAACTGGGCGTGCTCGACCTGGAGCGGGCGGCCAAACTTTCGGGGGCGCGCTTTGCGGTGTACTGGGACATGGGCGCGCGTCTGGAGCGGGCGCTGGCCAACTTCATGCTGGACCTGCACACGCGAGAGCATGGTTACACTGAGGTGCTGCCGCCGTATCTGGTGAACTCCGATTCCATGTACGGCACCGGGCAACTGCCCAAGTTCGCGGCTGATCTTTTCAAGGTTCCGCACGGAGACAAGGATTTATGGCTGATCCCGACGGCAGAAGTTCCGGTGACGAATCTTTATCGCGATGAGGTGCTCGAGGCAGCGCGACTGCCGGTCTCGCTTACGGCTTACACGCCATGTTTTCGCAGCGAGGCTGGGTCTTATGGTAAGGATGTGCGGGGCATCATCCGGCAGCATCAGTTTCAAAAAGTTGAAATGGTAAAGTTCACGCGGCCGGAAGATTCTTACCAACAGTTGGAGAAGCTTACTCACGATGCCGAGGAGGTGCTGCAGAAACTCGGACTTCATTATCGGGTGGTCGTGCTTTCGACCGGGGATATGGGTTTCTCCGCGGCCAAGACTTATGACATCGAAGTGTGGTTGCCGGGGCAGCAGTTGTTTCGCGAGATTTCGTCATGCTCGAACTTCGAATCGTTTCAAGCGCGCCGGGCTAATATTCGTTATCGTCCCGAGGGCAAGAGTAAAACTGAATTCGTGCACACGCTGAACGGGAGTGGGCTTGCGGTGGGGCGCACGTGGGTGGCGATTGTCGAAAACTATCAACAGGCGGATGGCAGCGTGGTTGTTCCCGAGGCGTTGCGCTCGTATATGGGCACAGACCGGCTTGTGCCCAGGAAAATGTAGCGAGATCACACGTTGCAAAGACGGGGAGTAGAAAATAGACTTGGACGGGGCAAAAACAAATGCGACGGTTATGGCCGCTCCCACCCTCCCCATGAGCGGGATGTGGCGCACAATCCGCGATTACATTTTCTGGTCGTACGAGCGTGGCACCATCCAATACGACGTGATGGTGACTCTGATTTTGCTGTTTGTTTTTCTTTCTCCTAAGCTAATCAATTTCAAGGACAAACCAGTTGAGCATAATCCGCATCGTACGGCTGTAGCGGTTTTGCCGGACGGGCAGGGTGGGCTGATTTATCAGATTGAAGCGACGGCGGTTGCGGGTAAAGACGAGAACGCGATTCGCAACCAGTTGCTGCAAATCATCGAGCCTATTTCCGGTGAAGTCAGCATCACCAAAATTGAACCAGTGCGGGACGGATCCGGGCGCGTCTTGAACTACAAGGTCTGGGTCGCGCGAGAGTAGCGGCGTCTATGCCAGGATTGAAAATGAATCTGTCGCAATCATCGAAGTGGCGCCGTGCGATGAAAGCGTGTTTTCCGGCAATCGTTCTGCTGGGCATGGCATGGGCGCAGGATCCAGCCAATGCGGGAAGTTCGGCTGAACTGCAGCGGGTTCTTAATAAAGTAGACCAGGCGGCAGCTAGTTTTCGAACCACCCAAGCCTCCTTTGTGTGGGACCAATATCAGAAGGTGGTGGACGAAACCGATACCCAGAAGGGGATCGTGTATTTTCGCCGCGCGGGAAACGATATTCAGATGGCTGCTGACATCAGCGACCCTACGCCTCCGAAGTATCTCCTCTTCACCGATGGCAAAGTCGATCTATACCAGCCGAAAATCGATCAGATCACCCGCTACAACACGGGGAAGGATCGGGCCGTAGTGGAAAGTTTCCTGGTGCTGGGTTTCGGGGGCAGCGGGCGCGACATGCTCAAGTCTTTTGACGTGAGCTACATCGGAGACGAAAAAGTGGACGGCATTGATACGGCGAAGGTTGATTTAGTGCCGAAATCGCAAAAGGTTCGCAACACAGCCGATCACATCTGGTTGTGGATCGATACCGCGCGGGGGATTTCAGTGCAGCAAAAATTTTTCTCGCCATCGGGCGATTACCGGCTCAGTAAGTACTCGGATATCCAATTGAATCAGAAGATCCCCGATAGTGCTTTTAAGCTGAAGACGACCAGCAAAACGAAAATTGTTTCGCCGCAAGGGTAACGAATGCTAATGTCCGGGAATGGAAAAGCTTATGGTTGTCAAAGTGAGACACCTCTGACAATTTTGGCCGAAAAGATAAACACTGAAAAACCGGGCGCGGGACGTTATACTGCGAAGTGCGAAAAAGTTAGAGAAGGAAATTAGAGAGCATTAGGGCCCCAGTTTTCACGAGACTCTTAGCGTATGGCCAAGGTTTTTACCATTCCGACCCCTCCTCAGATAGGGCGTAAGCGGCGCGAGCGTACTTCCGATCCCCGCTACGTTGACGGCCAGCGGCTTTTGGTCGAAGCGATGAGGTATCTTGCCCAGGCGGACCCGGTAAGCAATCGCGGCGCCATCGAATTGCTTTCCGAGCACGTGCGCACCCGCTTCCGCATGACTGATTCGCCTCTGGGCTGAGTTCGACCAGTCGGCTCATTCCTCCGCGTTTTTGCATCAATCGTTTTTGCCTCAATCTGCCAACTGCTCGTCGCAGTCTTCAAAAATAGAATTTCAGGGCAAACTGGATGATGCGTGGGTCGCGCGCCTGCGTGATTTGTCCAAAGTTGTTGTCGAATCCGAAGTGGTCTGGATTGAAAAACTGGGCATGGTTGAACGCGTTGAAGAACTCCGATCGGAATTCAACGGTCTTACCCTCCGTCAACTTGAATGTCCGCCCAATGGTCAGATCGAAGTTATTGCGTCCTGGTCCGCGCAGTGCATTCCTCGGGGCGTTGCCAAAGCTGAATATTGGAACATTGTTGCAGTCGTAGGCGGTGGGATCGAAATAGAAGTGGGCATCGGTTACAGGTCCGCCGAGGCAATTCGCGGTTGACGGATCGAAGCTGTGCAGAGACCGTGGCGCGAAAAGACGGTTCGGTCCGATCTGGTCCGCGCGATCGAAGAAGATGTTCTCCTGGCTGGAATTCGAGTCGGAGTAGATGGTGAACGGCGTGCCCGTCTGGAAGCTGGCGATTCCGCTGGCTTCCCAGCCTTCCGTGAGCCTGCGCGCGAAAGCATTTCCGTTGCGGAAAGGACGGTCCAAAGGCAGTTGCCAGATTCCGCTGATGACGAGACGCTGGCGGACGTCGAAGTTAGCCGGCCCGCGATCGAATGCGAAGTTGAATGGATCGGTGAAAACGGAGTTGTTGTAGCGAAATCCCGACTGGTTATCGAGAGTCTTCGCCAGCGTGTAGGCTCCACGAATGTTGAAGCCCCGGCTGAAGCGTTTGTCCACCGTGAACTGGAATTGATTGCTGCTGGAAGAGCCAGCGCTCAAATCGGTGAACAACTGCAAGGCTCCCGTAGGAGAAGAGTTCGGGTCTGTGGGATTGGGGCAGGCGGCCAGCGGACGCGCGCAATCGGGGTTGGTAAAACCGCCGCCGTTGATGCCCCCTGAATTGGCAAGCTGCTGCATCATGATGCTCTGCACGGGAGCATTTACATCTTGCGTGGCGATGGACTTGCGAGAGAAGCTTCCGACGTAATCGGCTTCAATCATTGTGTCCTGGGCGGCTTGATACTGGAAGCCAAAATTTACGTTCTCGGCATACGGGGTGCGGAAGTGAGGATCAACAACGTACGCAAATGAGACTGCGGGAACCCCGAACGTGGAGCCGACCTTGCCGCCGGTGGGGAAAGGATTCAACTGGCCGAAGCTGGTGAAAGGATCGGAAATTGTGTTGACGCCGGGGGGTATGCTCGCGTAGCTCGCAGGGAAAATATTTACGACCGAGCCAAACGGGGCTTCGCCGCCGAACTGCAAATTGAGAGCTCCGTCTTCAATGTCATAGAAAATGCCGAAGCCGCCGCGCATGACCAGCTTTGCACTTCCGAGCATGTCCCATGCAAAACCAAAACGTGGGGCGAAGTTGTTGCGGTCTGGAAAAGTCAGCCCCGGGTTTGGCGTCCCGGGATCTCCGGCGTAGAGAATTCCTCTGGGCGCGCCGGGGAAGCGGGTGGACTGCTGCCCGGGGAAAAATCCCTGGACTTCATTGTGGGGATCTTCCAGCGGAGTGTTGTATTCGTAGCGGAGGCCGTAGCTCAGCGTCAGGCGGTTGCGGACCTTCCACGAATCTTGCCCAAATAGGTGCCACGAGGTGGTCCGGATTCCGTACACCGCGCGCGAAAACTGGGAGAAATTGTCGAAGAATCCGCCTACGAAATCCGCCAAGGGATAACCGGTATAGTTCTGATCATTTCCGAAGTCGAACTCTCCATTGTTTTGGAAGTCGAAATCAAAGTTATTGCGCACTCGACGGATGTCGACGCCAAACTTTATGTTGTGACGGCCTCGGGTAAGGGAAACGCTGTCCTGCCAGTGAAAGGTCACGTCGTGAAGTTTGGTGGGGCCCTGCGGATTAGGGCCGAGATTGAAACTGGGAGTGAGCATGATTGGCGGCGCAGTGCCGGCGGGGTCGTCGGACTTGACGTTGGTGAACCCGAGCGCCTGAGGGGAAGTGTTGTCATGGGGCACGGCTTGAAAAGTCGCGCTGCGATTGACGGCAAAGATAAACTCGTTGATCACCGTCGGGCTGAAATTGTGCAACCAGGAGATGGAGCCGAGCTGAGTCCGGGTGAGAGTGTCGAAGCCGGAACCAAGCGGCACGTTTCCGCCGCTGGAAGCTCCGTTTATGATCTGAAAAGGAAAATCCTGCGACAGATCGTCGATGATATAGGAGCCGTAGATGGTGTCTTTCTGGCCGATGCGATGGTCCACGCGCACAATGCCCTGGTCTTCTCTATCCACTTCGATGGGTGACGACACGAAATTGTTGTTGGGAAGATTTGGGAGTGGAAGGTATTTCGCGATGTAGTTCGCAATTACCGGGTTCACTGGCACCTGATTATTTGGGTAGGGATTACCGGAGATGGGATCGATCAGTTGAGTGCTGGGAAGCAACTCGCTGAAATTGCCAGTCCGCTCAGCCGGGCTCAGCACCTGCAGAATCGGGGCGACTTCGCCTTCATGCCGGCGAACGCCCTGATAAGCGAGGAAGAAAAAGGTTCTGTCCTTCTTGATCGGCCCGCCGATGGTACCGCCAAAGGTGTTGCGCTTAAAGGGCGTGACCGCAGGCAGGAAATAGTTTTTGGCATTTAGCGCGTCATTGCGGAAGAACTCGAATAGATCGCCGTGAAAGTTGTTGGTACCAGATTTGATTACTTGATTGACGATGCCGCCGGCGGTACGTCCGTACTCCGCTTCATAGTTGTTGGTGAGAATTTTGAATTCTCCGAGCGCATCGGGATTGGGGTTGACCACCGCGTTGTTGCCCAGGAAATCGTTGTTGTCGGCGCCGTTGACCAGAAAAGTCAGCGATTCGGAGCGCTGGCCGCTTACGGAAAATGGGTTTCCACTACCGTCATCTTCATCGGGAGGAAATACGCCCGCCTGCAAGAGGCCGAGTTGGAACGCATCCCGCTCGACCAGCGGCAGATCCAGGATCCGGCGCTCGGTTTCGACGTTGCCCAGAGTGGCACTGACGGTGTCGACCTGACTCACATCGCCGGTGACTTCTACTACCTGGCTTTCGGCGCCCACTTGCAAAACAACGTCCAGTTTAGCGTTCTGATTGACGTTCAGCACAATGCCATCGCGAATGTATTTGCGAAAACCGGCTTGTTCCACGGTCAGACGGTAACTGCCAATGGGAACCAACGTAAAGAGGTAGGACCCGCCACTCTCCGTCAGCACGGTGCGAGACTCATTCGTTTGCGTGTTGGTAAGGATTACGGAGGCCTTCGAAACGACTGCTCCAGTCGAGTCATTTACGGTGCCGGAGATGGTCGCCGTCACTTCGGCGGCACGCGCCACAAAAGTCAGCAGAAGAGTAAGGACCAAGATTGCCAGGCAGGCGGCTAACCGACGACTCGATGCACGCAACATGAGCTTCATAGATGTCCTCTCCGAAAACTTCAACTCTGCCGGACGTTGCCGCACTCGGGTCATATTGCGAGAAGCAGCGTCGCCCTGACGAAGTTGGTTTGCAATCCCTCGTCCAAAATAAGAAGTTCTTTTAGAATGCTTTCGCCTGCTGAGTCTGGCATTTTATACAGAATCCGGGAACAAGGAACATCTATTTTCTGGATTGTGACTGGAAGTCAAGACGAACTGTCGGGAACAACGCGGCCGCGAGAACAATTAACACCGGATAACACTCCAGTGTGTAGCGGGGTTCTGGATTCTCCAGAGTGCCGAGGAAGAGCGAGCGCAGGATCACGAAAGTAAGGAGCAGTCCGAGATGAGGGGCAAAACGCCCGCGCAGCAGGCCCGCAAAGGCCGCGACCACATATGCAAGATTGACAATTCCCAGGCACACGGTTAGCGCCAACCATTCAGGGTCGTCGTCGAACTCCCACCATCGCGTATCCGGCGGCAAGGTTTCGGTTCGCGGACGAAGCCACATGTCAGTGATACGAATCAGTGGAAGCACGACGTAATAGCGCAAGCGAGAATGACGCACGCGCTCGCCCGCCAGCGCCGCGAATCTGGCATCGAGATCGGGCGGCACATGCAGCGTGGCGTTGTAGTCGTCTAACAATATGATGGTCTGCTCGCGCTGCTCGAGGGAATCAAAGGCGCGTGCAGGAAGTTTGTCCGCCGGCACGACGTTGCCTGGAACAGACCAATAAATATCTTCGACGGACGTATAATCCGCAATCCAGGTTCTCACCCAGCGATTAAATCCGAGGGGTACGAATGCATTTTCCTGGTTCGCGTAGCGCGGCGCCAGCGGCTGAAACTCGTGGAAGGTATGCAGATTGCGGACGGTCCAAGGGACGAGAGTTATCAGTGACACGACTGCAACCATCACGCCTGCTTTGAACAAGTACAAAGCGGAGGTTCCTGCCTGCATTTTTGTTTTCCAGCTTCGCACGAACAGGAAGAAAAAATATGCCTCAAGAGCGAACAGCAGCAAGGCACCGTCGGGACGCAGCAGTATGGCCGCTCCGATGGCCAATCCGCACTCGACCCAAGGTTTTATGGATGCGGAGTGAAGCGGTTCGAGTCCAGCAATCGCGAGGTCCAAAGCCAGCACAGTGAAAAATATTTCCCACGTCTCGGTGAGCGCGTTGGCAGCATAGTTGGCCAGGAACGGACAAAGCGCGGCGAGCAGAAACGCAAACCGCGCGGCACGAGGAGAAATCAAGCGGCGCGCGAGGTCGGCAGTAAGGAAGCAAGTGCCGATGTCTACAAACATCTGCAGCATGAGCACGGCGCGGTAGTGCTCCATGCCGAAGATCGCGAAAACGGCCGCGAGGAATGCAGGATATCCCGGCAGACGAATGTAGGTGGGGGAGATGTCATCCAGGCCGCTGAGGCCGTAGATGCCATGCTGCAGCCAGTTCTTGGCGATGTCGCCGTATACGAAAGAGTCGGAGGTGATTCCGGGAAAGCGAAAAATGAATAGAAGACGCAGCGCCATCCCGGTGAGCGTCGCTAATACAAAGAAGCGGAAATGTTGGCGCAGCAGATCGCGCACGGAGGGAATATAGCAGAAAGCTTCCGGCTGCTAGCTGAGAGCCCCACCGCTCCAAAGGAGTCTGGAACTGGAAGCCAGGAACTACATCTGAGGTTTGACCCTACTTTGCATGCAGCTTAGGATGGACTCTAGCTAATCCCTCATGGCGCAACCAGTTTTCTATGATCCCCGAAGAGCCCGCTGGAAGCGACTGCGGCCCCTGTTTGATCTGCTCGGGGTCAGCGTCACGCTGCTGATTATTTTCTTCGTCTACAATGCCTTGCGCAGCGAGCAACTGCCGGAGTTGATTTGGCAAGCGCAGAAAAAGCCCTACCATGCCTTGAAGGAAAACGAAAAAGATAAGGCAAAAGAAAAGCGCCGCAAGCTGGCCTTGCAGCGGGGCCACAGCAAAACAAAATTAAATCCTTCGATGCTCGACCTTAACTCCGAGGAGGGTGTGCGCGCCGCTTTCTATGCCCCGTGGGACGCTGCCAGCTTCGCTTCGCTGCGTGAGTACGCTCGTCAGGTTGACCTGCTCTATCCCGACTGGCTTCATGTTTTGACCCCGGACGGCCACTTGCAGGGCGTCGACGATCAGACCAATAAATACTTTGACGTGATTCAGGGCTCGACCATCCATCCGGTGGACGACAAAGTCATGCCCTTCCTGAAGGCTGAAAACACCGGCATGGAAGTGTTCCCCATGGTGAACAATTCCGATGGCGTGAACTGGGTGGACATCACGGCTTTCCTGAATCACGAAGACGGACGCGCTCTCTTTCGCCGGCAGTTGGCCGCATTTCTTGCTACGGACAAATACCGCGGGCTCATGGTGGACTTCGAAGAAATCGAACCCGAAGCCCAGCCAGGTTACATGGCGCTGCTGCAGGAACTCTCAGACGATCTGCATGCAAAAGGGATGAAACTTTATGTGAGTGTGCCTCCCCACAATGAGGACTTCAATTATCCCGCAGTCGCCCAGCGAGTGGACGGTGTGGTGCTCATGAACTATGACGAGCACTATCCTGAAGGCCAGGCTGGACCGGTGGCATCGCAGGATTGGTTTGTCGCCAACCTCAAGTTCGCCAGCAAAGTGGTTCCGTTGGACAAACTGATCTGCGCCATCGGCAATTATGGATACGACTGGGTACGTAAGCCGAAGCATGGGAAATTGCCGCCTGATGTACGCGACACCAACGTCTCGGTGCAGGAGGCGTGGCTGGCGGCGCGCGATTCGGACGAAGACGTAAATTTCGACGACGACAGCAGCAATCCACACTTCAGCTACATGGACGAACAGAACCGCAGGCACGACATCTGGTTTCTGGACGCGGTCACTGCGCTGAACCAGATGCGCGAAGCGCAACGGCTGGGAATTCAGACTTTCGCACTATGGCGTCTGGGCGCTGAAGACCGTTCGCTGTGGCGAGTTTGGGACGTGCCGGGCGAGCCCATTGCACCCGACAAGTTAAAAGATGTTCTGCCGGGGCAGGATGTGGACATGGAGGGCCAGGGCGAAATTCTGCACATCGAAGCCCGTCCATCCAATGGGGTACGGCAGATTACGGTGGATGGGGCGGGCATCATCACGGACGAGACGATGGACACGTTGCCCGAGCCGTACCGTGTCGCGCGGTATGGCTACAAACCGAAAGCCGTCGCTCTCACCTTCGACGACGGCCCCGATCCGCAGTGGACTCCCAAGATTCTTGACGTGCTGAAAAAAGAAAACGCCACCGCAACGTTCTTTCTTATCGGTCTGCAGGCCAAGGATTTCGGTAGCGTTACTTCGCGCATTTACCGCGAAGGACATGAGATTGGGAATCACACTTTTACCCATCCCGACATCAGCAATATTTCGCGCAGCTACATGAAAGTGGAGTTGAATCTAACGGAGCAGCTGTTTGCCAGCCGGTTGGGAATTCATACCATCCTTTTCCGGCCGCCCTATTCCATCGATCAGGAACCCGATACTGAAGACCAGGTGCGGCCTCTGGAAGTGGTTCAGGACATGGGTTACATCAGCGTGGGCGAGAAGATCGATCCGAACGACTGGAAGCCCAACCCGCACGCCGAACACATCGCGGCGGAGGTCCTCGCCCACGTCCCTCCCTGCGCCCCCGCGGATCGGCTGTGCGGCAGCGTCATCCTGTTGCACGACGGCGGAGGCGATCGCCGGGAAACCCTGCGCTCATTGCCCTTGATTATCCAGGGGGTGCGCGCCAAAGGGGATGAGATCGTTCCGCTTCATGAACTGGTGGGCAAGACCAGAGCCGATATTATGCCCGCGATTCCCACCAATGAGCGATGGGCTGCGCGACTGGACTGGATGGGCTTCGCGCTCTGGGATTTCAGCACTCACGCCATCGTTTGGATCTTTTTTCTGGGCGACCTGCTTATGACGGGACGCTTGTTGTTTGTCGGAGCGTTCGCGGTTTTCGATCGTTTCCACAGCCAGCAACAGTACGGCAGTCCAGGAGAGGTGGCGTCTTACAAACCTGCGGTCGCTGTGCTGATTCCCGCCTACAACGAAGAGAAAGTGATTGAACGCACGGTACGCGCGGTGCTGGCCTCGGACTATCCCGGCCTGCATGTGATCGTGATTGACGATGGTTCCACTGACAACACTCTCGAAGTCGCGCGCCGCGCATTTTCAGACGAGGCAGCCTCGGGGCAGGTTGTGATCTTGACCAAGCCGAATTCAGGCAAAGCCGAAGCTCTCAACTTCGGACTCGAGCATTTGCGCGACGAGGAGATTTTTGTCGGCATCGACGCCGACACGGTCATTGCGCGCAATGCGATTTCGCGGCTGGTTCCGCATTTTATGAATCCCAAAGTCGCGGCCGTCGCGGGCAACGCGAAGGTAGGAAATCGCGTGAACCTGTGGACGCGCTGGCAAGCATTGGAATACATCACCAGCCAGAACTTCGAGCGCAGAGCGTTGAACGTTCTGGGAGCCGTGAGCGTCGTGCCCGGGGCCATAGGCGCATGGAGGACCTCCGCAGTCCGCGCAGCCGCCGGATACCATACTGACACGGTAGCCGAGGACGCGGATCTGACTATGGCGCTTTTGCGTGCCGGTTACCGCGTGGAATATGAAGATCTGGCTCTCGCTTATACGGAAGCGCCCGTAAGTGCAAATGGCCTGATGCGCCAGCGTTTCCGCTGGTCGTTCGGGATTCTGCAGTCGGTCTGGAAACACCGCGCCGTATTTGCCCGCAAGGGCGCCTTGGGATGGGTTGCGCTGCCTAATATTGTCATCTTCCAAATCATGCTGCCGCTGGTTTCGCCATTTATCGACCTGATGTTCGGCGTGGGCGCGATCTGGTATTTCATTCAAAAACATTTTCATCCGGACTCTACTGATCCGGCCAGCTTCCAGCGGCTCATACTCTTCTTTGCTGCTTTTCTGGTCATCGATTTCATCACCTCCGCCATCGCGTTTGCCCTGGAACGCCGTCAACCCGAAGCGCGAGAAGATGGCTGGCTGCTGAGCCAGGTCTGGCTGCAACGCTTTGCTTACCGGCAGTTGTTCTCGGTTGTGTTATTCAAGACAGTGAAGCGCGCCATCGAAGGCCAGCGTTTCGCGTGGGACAAACTGGAACGGACCGCAAAAATGAGTTTCCGCACCACCGATAGCCAGAGTTCCGTGAAAGTGCCGTAATCTCATCGCCGGGCTTCTGGGCAAACGCTCCTGCCGCAAAGGTTGATGTACCCAAACCCGCCCGTACGTGCCCAAAGTCACCACAATCGTCCGAGCGGACCCGCGCAATCTAAGGTATGCTAGAGACATGCTGCTAAACGGAAGAGAAGCGATCCTGAGCCGTGTCAACTTGCTGAAGGAAGAGATCAGCGACATCCAGCGGCTAAACGAACAGTATGCCCAGCAGAGGCACACCTTGCCGGCGCAGCAGAATCACGCTCAGCGCCGCGGGCGGTTGGAACAGATCGTGGAAGAATTGAAAGCCCTCACTAATCGCAAGATTCAGTAGCAGGTCCCCAGTTTTCTCATCGTCGGAGTGACAAGGAGTGACGGTCTCCGACACTCTTTTCCGGTGCTAGAATAGGTTCCGCGCCCCTCCGCGCAGCATCCATAGATCTTTCGAGGTGCAGTTATGGCAACCGTTGAAGCTCCCACTCGACCGCAGATTCGACTTCATCAAGGCCCGTTCGCCAATGAGCCATTAACCGATTTCAGCAAGGAAGAGAATGCGCGCAAGATGCGTGCGGCCATCGAGAAAGTTCGCGGCCAACTCGGGCGTGAATACGACCTGATCATCGGCGGCAAGCGGATTAAGACGCAGGACAAGATCAAATCTCTGAACCCGGCCAAGCCGTCGCAGATTGTCGGCCTGCACCAGAAGGCGGGCAAGGAGCACGTCGAACCGGCCATGCAGGCCGCGCTGAGCGCTTTTGAGCACTGGAGGCGCACCTCGGTCGAGGAACGCGCCAGCCTGCTGTTCCACGTGGCCGACCTGCTGCGGGAGCGCAAGTTCGAGTTCGCCGCGTGGATGATTTTCGAGGTCAGCAAGAACTGGGCGGAAGCCGACGCCGACATCGCCGAGACGATCGACTTCTGCGAATACTACAGCCGCGAAGCGCTGCGGCTTGCGAAGGTCAAGCCCGACGTGCAAATGTCCGGGGAGCGCGATTCTCTGAGTTACATCCCTTTGGGTGTCGGCGCAGTGATTCCGCCGTGGAATTTTCCCTGCGCGATTATGGCCGGGATGACGATGGCTTCTGTCGTAGCGGGCAATACTGTCATTCTTAAGCCTTCGAGTGATTCGCCGACCATCGCGGCAAAGTTTGTTGAACTGGTCGAGGAGGCGGGCATTCCGGACGGGGTGGTGAACTTCTGTCCCGGAGCTGGAGCGAGTTTCGGCAATGCCGTGGTTGCGCATCCGAAGACGCGTTACATCGCCTTTACTGGATCACGCGAAGTTGGTCTCGACATTCACAAGCGCGCTGCCGAAAAGGTTTCCGGCCAGGTCTGGATCAAACGTACCGTCCTCGAGATGGGCGGCAAGGACGCGATCATCGTCGATGCCGATGGTGATTTTGATGCCGCCGTTGAAGGCGTTGCCCAAGCCGCATTCGGCTTTCAGGGCCAGAAGTGCTCGGCCTGCTCTCGCGCCATTGTTGACGAGCGCATCTACGACAAGTTCCTGGAACGTCTCAAGGCTCGCGTGGAAAAGATTACAGTCGGCGATCCGGCCGAAAACCCGAACATGGGCGCCGTGATCAACGAAGGTTCGATGAAGTCGATTCTGGAATACATTGAGTTCGGCAAGAAAGACGGGCGCCTCATCACCGGTGGCGGCCCCGCCAAGAATGCGGGCGAAGGCTACTTCATCCAGCCCACGGTTATTGCTGACATCAAGCCCAAGTCAAAACTCGAGCAAGAGGAAATCTTTGGCCCGGTGCTGGCTGTAATCAAGTCGAAGGACTTCGATCATGCTCTCGAGATTGCCAACGACACCGAGTTCGGATTGACCGGCGCGGTATATACCAGTTCGCAGGATAAGATCGATCGCGCCGTTCGCGAGTTCCACGTCGGCAACCTGTATATCAATCGCAAGTGCACGGGCGCGATGGTCGGGGCGCATCCGTTCGGCGGATTCAATATGTCGGGCACCGACTCGAAGGCCGGTGGCCCGGATTATCTGTACTTGTTCACCCAGGCCAAGTCGGTGGCGGAAAAGATCAAATAGGGTAGGGGAAAGAACAATTGAAAAGGCCGCCCGCGTGGGCGGCCTTTTTCACAACTGCAAGTTTTATGACGGCACCGCGTGGCCTTGCTGAGGTGGCGCTGCGGCGGCGGTGGCAGCGGCGGCCTCATTCAATATCCGGTGGTGAATCGTGAACAACGCCAACTCCAGCCGGTCGGATACACCGATCTTGTCGTACACGTTGCGCAGATAATTCTTGATCACCTGCTCGGTGGTTCCGAGCTGAGTGGCGATTTCTTTGTTCTTATATCCCTGCACGATCAGGGCGACGATCCGCAGTTCTTTCGCGGTCAGGCGATCGCGAACGCGCAGTCCGACCATGTCGTTTTCGGTGAGTTCGCTGGGCACGGCAATATCCTGCACCCAGGTTTCGCCGCGCGCCACTTTGCGGACGCAGTCCACCAATGCGGCGCTGGTCACGTTGCGGTAGACCACGCCGTGAGCGCCCGCAGCCATGTAGCGTTGTGTGCTTTCGCCGGTATCGGCCAGTACCACGACCCGGGTCTTGGCTTTGTTGGCGGCTTGCAGGACGGCCAGGAAATCGCCATGGAATCCGCCGGCCACGATCAGCACGGCTGCGCGGAATTTATCCAGCGCCATGAACATCTGTTCCTGGGTTTGCGCCTGCGCCACAATGCGCATTTCGTCTTCGACCGCCAGCACTTTGGCGATTCCCGCGCGGAAGATTGCCTGATTGTCGGCCAGAATCAATTTAAGCATCGCTTCAGCACCTCTTTGTCAGTCACAACACCAGTGACGACCCTTACGGGTGACGAACAAAATCGTACGAATCAATTACGCAGGCCACACCTCGGGCCTCTGCGGGACTGCTGCTGCCACCAGTGGCGGGTTCGTCGGTGCGAACCACGCGTCCCTTGCATTGCACCGTGACATTTTCCTTGGCTCCCGTGACTTCGGGAGGCAGAACGATTTCAAACTCTACGTTGGAGCCCACTTCCAGCGCCGCATCCGCCCGAATGTACACTCCGGCGGCGCTCAAGTTTCCGGTGACTCCGCTAGCTTGTCCACCCTCGTCTGCCTTGTGAATCTTGATCGGCAGTTCGAGAGGGAAGCGTTTTCCCGTCCGCGCTTCGGACACAAGACCTCCTAGCTCTTGGCCTTCCTTGCGTGCAAAAGCCAGCTCCATCACGGCATCTCCTGTTATGGAGGTACAAGAATCTCTTACCCGGTCCTTATATCATGGATGACGCTCCCTATCAAAGCCTGGAGACTCATTTAGATAACAGTAGAAACCAGGTGCCCCCCTGGGACCTGAGGCTGCGGGCGCAGATTTCCACGGATGCGCGGGTTCTGTCACAATAACGGCTCGTCACCGCCCAGCTTGATCGGATCGTGACCGCTGCATCCAAGGAGTCACCTCGATGCTCATTTCAGCCGGCACTTCAATAAAGTTATCCCACATTCTCTCTCTGATTTTGGCATTGGTGGCAATGGTTTTGTTGCTGTTGACGCCGAGCGGTGCCCAACAAGCGGCGCAAACTGCGCCCTCCGCGCCTCCGCAAGGGCACGTCCAGAAGGCAAACCCGGCAACCGAGGTGGGGAAAGCCGTAGGGCCGCGACCCGCAGAAGCTCCGGCAGTTCTTCAACAGCTCAATTCCGCGCTCGAGGCCCTGGTTGCCAAGGTTTCACCGGCGGTGGTCCAGATTCTCGTCACCGGCTATGGAGCGATCGAGGAAAGCAATCGCAGTCAGACTGCGTTGATCGCGCGCCAGCATGCAGTTGGTTCGGGAGTGATCGTGGGTTCGGAGGGGTACATCATTACCAACGCGCACGTGGTCGAGGGAGCGCGTCGTATCCGCGTTGTGCTGCCCATGCCTTCGGTGGATTTCCCGCAGGTTGAGCCGGTGGGCAAGGAGCACGTGCTCGATGCGAAACTCGTCGGCATTCACAAAGAGTCCGATCTGGCGCTGCTAAAAATTGAGCAGAAGAACCTGCCCACGCTTGAACTCGGCAGCGCGCGTCGTATTCATCAGGGACAGTTGGTGTTCGCCATCGGCAGTCCCGAGGGCCTGCAGAACTCGGTAACCATGGGCGTGGTCAGTTCGGTCGGCCGGCAACCCGACCCCGATCGCCCCATGGTTTACATCCAGACGGACGCTCCCATCAACCCCGGCAATAGCGGCGGTCCGCTGATCGATATGGATGGCTATGTGCTCGGCATCAATACTTTGATTCTTTCCGAGGGCGGAGGCAGCGAGGGGCTGGGGTTCGCGATTCCCGCCAGGATCGTGCGGTTTGTTTATGAGAGTCTGCGCAAGTATGGGCACGTGCATCGGGTTGAGATCGGAGCGATCGCGCAAAACATTACACCGAGTTTGGCCGAAGGACTGGGCCTGTCCCGTGGTTGGGGCGTGATCGTGTCCGACGTAAATCCCGGCGGGCCCGCGGAAGCAGCCGGATTGAAGACGGGAGACATCGTGGTTAGCGCCGACGACCGGCCTATCGATACCCTCCCGGCACTCACCGCTGCCATGTATCTGCATCCTCTGGATGAGGTGATGAAAGTAGTTGTTCTACGCGGTGACGAAAAGAAGATTTTCTACGTTGCGGTAAGCGAGCACCGGGACCAGATGGACAAACTCATGGACGCGGTCGATCCCGATAAGAGTCTGGTCGCGCGTCTGGGAATCCTGGCGGTTGATTTGAACGAACAGATGCGGTCGATGTTCAGCAATTTGCGCATTTCGGGCGGCGTGGTTGTGATCGCCCGCGCCGCTGATCTCATTGGCCCCGAAACCGGTCTTAAGACGGGCGACGTGATCCATAGCGTGAACACGATCTCAGTCGATTCGCTGGATTCGCTTCGCCATGCGCTCGATGGCCTCAAGCGTGGTGCACCTGTCGTTCTCCAGGTGGAGCGCGAAGGCCAGTTGCAGTGGCTGGCATTTGAGATGGAGTAGAGAGAACTGCTGCGGAGTGCGCTGAGACACAACAGCGAACATTCGGAAGGACTCGCATCGTCGAATGCGGCGTCGTAGAATACGATTTATGAGGACGTTCAGGACAAAGCCGCTGAAGTTTCGGATCGAGATGAGCTTGGCCGTCTTAACAGCGATTCTGTGCGCAGGATCCGCTCGTGCCCAGACTTGTTTTACCGCCAGTGACATGGACGTGCCGACCCGCACTGCGCTGGTCGATACCGCGAAACGGTACTTCGACATGGCCGCTCGCGGCGACTCCGCTTCGCTGCGCCAGAACTCGATCCCGAGCGTGGCCGCGGATTTCTCCGGCATCGAAACGGTGGTCAAAGATAATCAGGCGAATCTTTCCGGGGCGCCAGCAACTGCTCGTCCCCCCTTTCTCTTGAAGGCCGAGGGAACGGCGCCGCTTCCCCATGCCGAGTTTCTGTGCGGAGTCTTTGGCAAGGTTGGGCAGACGGCGGACAGCGCCGTATTCGAAATCCCAAACCTGCAGCCGGGGAGTTATGGCGTGGTCACTCTGGATGTTCCCACCACCAAACAAAAGTATGAAGTGTCATTCGTTCTGCAGCAGGAAGGCAAGGATTGGAAGGTTGGCGGCTTCTACGTGAAAGAATCCCAGATCGCCGGACACGATGGCAACTGGTTTGCCGACCACGCCCGCGCCTTCAAAGCCAAAGGCCAGAATCACGATGCCTGGCTGTACTACCTGGAAGCGCGTGATCTGCTGGTCCCTGTATCTTTCATGTACACGCAGATCACCGACAAGTTAGCCGACGAGGCAGAAGCCGCGAAGCCAGCCGATCTGCCGGCCGGCGGTAAAACCGTGGACCTGGCTGCAGAAGGCAAGACTTTCCGGGTGACCGCGCTGTTTCCCGTGGTCGTAAAACAGGACTTCGACCTGGTGGTGAAGTATCAGTCAGCCGATGTTTCAAATACCACGCAAACTTTTCAGGACAACACTGCGGTGATGAAGGCGCTGGTGGCAAAGTATCCCGAAGTCCGCGATGCTTTCGATGGCATTGTGGCACGGGCGGTGGAACCGAGCGGGCGCGACTATGGATCGCTGCTGCCGATGAAGGACATTAAGTAATTCCGCTGACTGCTCAGTTTCACGTCTACAAAATAGTTCTCTCATCCCCAACGCGCCGCGTCACATGCTCCCGGTCGAGATACTCCAGCAGTGGGATCGCATATTTTCGGCTGACGCCGGTGAGATCTTTAAAGCGTGCGACATCGAGCTTGGGCGACTTTGCCTTTTCCGCGGTCATGCGTTTGCGAAGTTCGGCCAGCGCATCGCGGTGAAAAACCAGGTCATCTGAAATCTTCAGCAGAACCTTTTCGCGCAGCAATAGAGTCACAATTTTTTGTGCCCGAGCCTTGTCGAGACTCAACCCCTCGAGCACCGCTTTCAACGCAGGCACTCTGAGTCCAGCCTGCGAAAAGGCAGACTCGATAATCCTCTTCGATTCGGCCTCTTCGTCTTTCATGACCACGCCGCGTCCAGTCAGGCATACAAGTTCGCCGGCAAGTTCAATCCTCCGCGTGCGCAGCGCCTCATCGAAGATGCCATCGAAAACCGCCGGTGCGACCTCGGAGAAATGTCCGCGCAATTCTTCCTTGCTGATGCCAGCGACCAGGGGATTTCTCCGATGAAATGCGTCGAGCGCCGAGAGAAGGCTCTTGCGGGCGAGATCCAACGCGGGCTTATACATAAAAATGTCCGCAACGCGAACAATCTCAGGATCAGTTGAAGCCGCGTGGATTAGTTTGCCGGCAGGCCAGCCGGTGCGAGCCACCGCATCGGCGATGCTGAGTCCGCGGACACCGGTTGCCATTACCCGGGACCGCAGTTTGCCGGTCGTCATTTCTTCGGTAAGCGTCTTGAGTAATTGAGCGTGCGCGGTTGTGTTCTTGATTTTCTTCGGGGGAGAATTCTCGACCACCACGCCCCCGCCAACCGTGACCACCGGCGAAAACTGTCGAATGATGAAGCGATCTCCGGGCAGCAGCAGCGTTGGTTCACTGAGGCGTAGTTGCGCGAAAGCGCGCTCGCCAGCACCTACTTGTTTCTTGCCATACAGCGCGATGGCAGCGATCGTTTCCGATGTGAATGAGTGGAAATGCACGCGGGCGTGGTCTTTCAACGGTTTAGCGGACGGCAAGAGTGCCAACTCCACGTCCACGCGGGCAGATGCCTGAAAAGTCGAAGGGGGAGCGAGCGTCATCCCCCGCTTCAAGTCATCTGTGGTTACGCCCGCGAGGTTTAGCGCGGCTCGTTGTCCGGCAGTTGCCTGCTCAGCCGATTTGCCATGGACTTGAACGCCGCGCACTCGCACTCGCCGGCTGCCGGGAAAAACCTCGAGTTCATCTTCCTTGCGGATGGTGCCGGAAACCAGCGTGCCCGTCACCACTGTTCCAAAACCCTTCATGGAGAAGACGCGATCGATGGGCAGGCGCGCGATCGCGTTTGAATCCTTCGCCGGAACCTCGCCTGCGACCCTGACCAGTTCCCGCTTCAGATCGCCCATGCCCGCGCCGGTCAGCGAACTCACGGCCACGATGGGGCTGGGATGACCGAGAAACGACCCGCGCAGAAATTCTTCCACTTCCAGGCGCACGACATCCAGCGTTTCCCGATCGACGGCATCGGCCTTCGTCAACACCGTGATGCCGCGGGAGACAGAGAGTAACCGGCAGATATCGAAGTGTTCGCGAGTCTGCGGCTTGATGGATTCGTCAGCCGCGATGACCAGCAGGACCAGATCAATCCCGCCCACACCCGCCAACATGTTACGCACAAAACGTTCGTGCCCAGGCACGTCGACGAATCCGAGACGCAGGGTTTCGCCATCCGACATGGGTAACTCAAGATTGGCAAAGCCGATGTCGATGGTGATGCCGCGGCGCTTTTCTTCTTCAAGGCGATCAGCATCGATGCCGGTGAGCGCCTTCACCAGCGCGGTTTTTCCGTGATCAATATGCCCGGCCGTGCCGACGATCACAGACTTCATAGAGGACAGTATAGACGTGCGCTTTCCCAAAAGACTTACAGCTGCCGGATCGGCGTAATTGCATAATCGGGTCTGCTGAAAGCGAGAGCTCGCCTGAGAAAAGCTTTTTCTATCCAGCAGTGCGCCAAAATGCGACAATAGTATTTCCTCATGACCACTGCTCCCACTCTAGCCATCACTCCAGAAATTGTCCGCGAACACGGCCTCACGCCGGAAGAATACGAGAAGGTCAAACAGCTTCTCGGCGGACGCGAGCCTACCATCACCGAGCTTGGCATTTTCAGCGTGATGTGGAGCGAACATTGCTCCTACAAATCTTCCCGCGTCCATCTGAAACGGCTGCCAACTCGCAGCCGGCGCGTGGTGCAGGGGCCGGGCGAGAATGCGGGCATCGTCGATATCGGCGATGGATGGGCCTGCGCCTTCAAGATCGAATCGCATAATCATCCTTCGTTCATCGAACCGTTTCAGGGAGCAGCCACAGGCGTGGGCGGGATCCTGCGCGATATTTTCACCATGGGAGCACGGCCGGTGGCGGTGATGGATTCGCTGCGCTTTGGGCCGATTACCACTCCCGGCAAGACGGGCGAGGGCGCCCGCGCCACACAATCCGAGATTCACAAGAATCATTCGGTCCTTGAAGGTGTAGTCAGCGGGATTGCCTCCTACGGAAACTGCTTTGGCGTGCCCAACCTCGGTGGTGAAACCAAGTTTGAAGCTTGCTATTCAGGCAATCCGCTGGTGAACGCTTTCGCTCTGGGGCTGGTGCGGCGCGATCAGATCTTCTACGCGAAAGCCAGTGGCGAAGGCAATCCGGTGATTTACGTGGGATCGAAAACCGGGCGCGACGGCATTCACGGCGCGACCATGGCCAGCGAGGAGTTCAGCGAGGCTTCGGAGGCGAAGCGGCCGAACGTTCAAGTTGGCGATCCTTTTCTTGAAAAGCTATTGCTCGAAGCTTGCCTTGAAGCCATGCAGACGGGCGCCATCGTCGGCATTCAAGACATGGGGGCGGCGGGTCTGACGTGCTCGACTTGCGAGATGGGAGCCCGCGGCCAGGTTGGGACCGAGATCGAACTTGATCGCGTCCCGCAGCGCGAAACCGGCATGACCGCTTACGAGATCATGCTCAGCGAATCGCAGGAGCGCATGCTGCTGGTAGCGCAGAAGGGCCGCGAAGAAGAAGTGTTCCGCGTATTTGAAAAATGGGGGCTCGACGCGGTCGAGATTGGCCGCGTCACCAGCGACGGCAAGATGCGTGTGCTGCATCACGGAGAAATTGTCTCCGAAATTCCGAACGAGGCCCTCACCGACGATGCGCCCGTCTACCAGCGTCCTTTGGAACGATGGGAGCCGCCGGTGCCGCGGGAGATGCCTGAATTATATCAGGCTGGCCGCAGCGGGGGATCTCACGGCGAGTCTCAAGCGCTTGCTGGCCAGTCCAAACATCTGCGGCAAGCGCTGGGTGTGGCAACAGTACGATCACATGGTGCAGACCAACACGGTCGAGGGTCCGGGGGCCGGGGATGCGGGCGTGATCCGCATCAAAGTTCCGATCCGCGAGCATTGGAACGCGGGCTGGCGATGGCGCTCGATGGCAACAGCCGCTGGTGTTATCTCGATCCGCAGCTGGGAGCGATGCATGCCGTCGCCGAAGCGGCCCGCAACGTGGCGTGTTCAGGCGCGACTCCGGTGGGCGCGACCAATTGCTTGAACTTCGGCAATCCGGAGAAGCCGCACATCATGTGGCAGTTCTCGCAGGTGATTGATGGCATGACGAAGGCCTGCGAAGAACTGGACGTTCCGATCACCGGCGGCAATGTCAGCTTCTACAACGAAACCCTGGGGGAAGGAATTTATCCGACGCCGGTGATCGGAATCGTCGGCATTCTGGAAGATGTTCACAAGGCCGTGTTCCCGCACTTCCGCGAGCCGGGACGCGCGATCGTTCTGCTGCGCGCATCCGAGTCCGGGCGATATGACCGATGCGGAATCCGAGTTTGGCTCGTCCGAGTATGCGAAGGAAATTCTGGGAGCGTTGTGGGGCTTTCCTCCGGCACTCGAACTGGAACGGGAGGCGGCGCTGCAGAAGGCAATTGGTCGAGATGATTGGCGCGGGATTGGTCGAGTCGGCGCACGATTGCTCGGAGGGCGGCATTGCGGTGACGCTGGCCGAGTCGGCTTTTGCCCGGGGCATTGGCTTCAGAGTGAATCTGGCATCGCTTGGATTGCCGCCGGAATTTGTTCTGTTCGGCGAAGATGCGAGCCGGATCGTGATCTCCTGCGACCGGAACGATCTGCCGGGAATCAAACAAGTAGCGGTAAAATATCGGCCTATCGGTCGAAGAGATTGGCGAAACGGTTTCTGAACGGGTGGAGATTCGGCTGGATGGCAGCGTGGTGGTGTCGGCGGCGGTGGGCGAGTTGCGCGAGGTCTACGAAGGGCGCTGGAGTCGTGCGTTGCAGGACCGAGAGCCGGATGAGCGTTTTGTCGCATAGTGATTTTGCTGGGGTTGTCAAGCTAAGATGCCAAGGGCTAAGTGCAAAATGCTGTCTTCCGACAAATTTCGCGATGAGTGCGGGGTGGTGGCGATCTACGCGCATCCCGAGGCGGAGAAGCTTGCCTATCTGGGCCTGCATGCCCTGCAGCATCGCGGACAGGAGTCGGCGGGCATTGTCACCTCCGATGGGCATGACTCTGCACATGCACAAGGCCATGGGGCTGGTCGCCGATATTTTTCGAGGAAGCTGTTCTGGCCAAGCTGCGCGGGACGCTGGCGATCGGGCACACGCGTTATTCGACGGCGGGCGATTCGGCGCTGCTCAATGCGCAGCCCATCATGGTGCAGTCGAATAAAGGCATGATGGCGCTGGCGCACAACGGCAACCTGGTGAATGCGCAGGAGATCCGGCAGCGGCTGGAAGGCACAGGGGTCGATCTTCCAGACCAACAGCGATACCGAAGTGATCGTGCATCTGATCGCGCTGTCGAAAGAGCAGACGCTGCCCGAAGCGATGGCCGATGCGCTGCGCCGCGTGGAAGGCGCGTTCTCGCTGGTGATGATCAGTCCGGACCGGATCTTTGCGGCGCGCGATCCGCGCGGCTTTCGGCCGCTGGCGATGGGAAGGATTCCGGCGCAAGGCGGCGAGCAAGCACGGACACCATCGTGTTCGCTTCCGAGACCTGCGCGTTCGATCTGATCGGCGCCGACTTACGAGCGCGATGTGAAGCCGGGAGAACTGGTCATCGTCGGTCCGGAGGGGATTACGTCGCGCTTTTATGCTCCCGCGCTGGCGCAATCGAGCTGCATCTTCGAGCACGTGTATTTCTCGCGTCCTGACAGCCTGGTGTTCGGGCGTCCGGTGCAGGAGAGCCGCGAAGAACTGGGACGGCAGCTGGCGCGCGAAGCTCCGGTCGATGCCGACATCGTGGTTCCGGTGCCGGACTCCGGCGTGACCGCGGCCATGGGTTACGCGGCCGAGAGCGGCATTCCGTTTCGCTTCGGGCTGATCCGTAATCACTATGTGGGACGGACGTTCATCGAGCCGCGGCAGAGCGTGCGCGACTTCGGAGTGAAGCTGAAGCTGAATCCCGGTGCGCAGCCTGCTCGAAGGCAAGCGCGTGGTGCTGATCGACGATTCGATCGTGCGCGGCACCACCAGCCGGAAGATTGTGCGCATGATCCGCAGTGCGGGAGCGAAAGAAGTGCATATGCGCATCTCGTGTCCGCCGACGATTTCGCCCTGCTTCTATGGCGTGGACACGCCTTCCAAGAAAGAGCTGATCGCGGCCAACAAGTCCGTCGAAGAGATTCGCGAGTTCATCGGCGCGGATTCGCTTGGCTTATCTCTCGCTCGAAGGATTGAAGAAAGCCTGCGGAGACGGCGAGAAGACCAACTACTGCACCGCCTGCTACACCGGCGTGTATCCGACCAACTGGGTGGATGTGGAAGAGATTCAGGCCGCGGGCGTCGGCCGTAATCGATAGGAAGCGATTAGACAGGCGTCTTCCAGCATTGAGCCTACGCTGATGTCCAATAAAGAGCTTCTAGGGCGCGTCAGCGGCGAAGGCACGACTTCACAGTCTGATCTCGCATCCGGCAGGTTGCCTAAGCCCTGCGTGTTCGGCTTTCGGAACAGAATTTGTCGGGATGGGCACTGATTACCAGTTTTTCAACAGGTCCGGGTCTCCTCAGCTTGCCCTGCTGGACGGGCACGCACGCCTTGGCGGCAACTTCGTTGTACCCGTTTCGTAAATCCGCAGTCTTCTTTTTTCGTCCAGACGCGAATCGTGTCAAACCCCGCGCGCTTTTTGTCCTTGCCGACTGGACACGCGTTTTGAGCAGTGCAGGTGCTGTTCCTGCCTCCAGCGCGGCTGGAAGACCCCGGAAAGTCTCGGAAATAGAACCGACTGCCAGGAGAAATCACATGAAAATCGCAAAGAGCGCTATTGCTAGTTGGATGTTTACTGCAGCCGCAGTTGTCCTTTTAGGTTGGCTTGCAGGCGCGCCAACCCGCTTGTCGGCCCAAATGCTAGGTTACAACGAGGTGAAGGGGACCTCAGCCCCCGTGCCTTCGGGCAGTTTTATTGACGCCAGTGTCTTTACGGGGTCGCCCAGTAATGACCTATGCGGCAAGATCTTTGCCGCGCTAGCGACCTCCCCCGCCGCCGGCGGGGTCATTGACGCACGTGGAATCAACCCGGGCGGCACCCAAACCTGTACGAACGCCCCCTGGACGAACGGCAACCTGTCTATCAATACCCCGGCGGTGATTTTGCTGCCGTCAGGAACTATCCAGATTCCTGGCCCGTGGGTGCTCCCCGACAGCACGAGAATTGTTGGGGAGGGTATCGCTGAGAGTGGAACAGGAACTACCATCCAAGCCAAGTCCGGGTTCGGTGGGTTTCCCATGATTCAGATGGGAGCCTCGACTCTATGCCCGGCTGTGACGAACGGTAACGTCTGCCACGGCGTGGCGGTCGAACATTTGACGCTGGACGGCAATGCTGAGGATGTCATCGGAATCCAGAATGAGTTCTCGGAGGAACTTAGTTATGTGGACAACGTGGGCCTCTATCGCATCGAGGGGACTGGCCTAGATATAGAGACGAGCGGTAGCGGCCTCGGGGCTAATAACTCCGGGCCGTACACGAATATCTCGTTCTCGGCTCTCTCCTCCGCTTCCAATACGACGACCGTATGCGTGAGGATCCTTAACGCGAGAACCCGAGGGATCCACGGGCTGACGTGTACTGCCGGGAAAAGCGGCGGGCAGGGATTCGCTGGCATAACTCTCGACGGAAGCGGCAACTCCATCGAGGATGTACATATCGAGGGATTCGTGGACGGGATTCTCATTGGGTCGGAGGCCTCCGCCGCAGGCAACATTCTGTCTAACGTCACGGCTAGCGAGGGCTCGGGGCCCATGACCAACATCATCCATATATGCAATGGCTCGGCTTCGCCCTGCACTTCGTCCGCCAACCAAGTAACCGACCTCAGTATCCTGGCGGTAAACAACGAGGCCTCGCCGGGAGTAAATACAATCCTGGACGCTGTGACCGGCACAACACTCACGGACGCAACTTTGGGCATCTACGTCCTCGGCGAACCGGATGCTCTTGGCGGCGGTGGCTTTATAATTGGCCACTCGCGATTCACGACAAGCCCCACAGTGCCCAGTTGGGGCGTCGGGTCCGGCATCCCCGGTGGCACCGTCTCTTGTCAGAACGGGAGCCTCTTTTCGAATATCAGCGGCGGCAGCCACACTACGCTCTACGTTTGTGAGGGCGGCAGTTGGGTTGGAAAGTAGGTCGCTGCGCGCACGAAGAAAGCCCGCTCCAGAGGGAGCGGGCTTCAAATCAAGCTAGGGCGCCGGATTGGACGCGGTTGGGTTGTGGCTTGAGGCAGCATGGCCCGCCCACTTACGTGGGCGGGCGCGATGTTCGTTTCCTGGTAAGAGCCTCAAGAGATGTCTGCTGAAGGCTAGCTGCCGCCTTGGCTACAGACACTGAGACCAAACGGGTTGTCGTGGAAGGTCATCCACCCGTGAACTGAGGTGGTGGTTGGAGCACCGAAGTATTCAAGGAATACCAGGTCCTGTAGATTGTAAGTAAATCCGCCCAGCGTGTACGGGAAAGCACCGAAGTTATTGAAACTCTCTTCGGGATCGCCAACTTCAAGAATTCCGCAAGCAATTGGGTTGAATGCTCCCTTGACGCCGGGATCGTCCATCCACTCGCCTATTTCGTGGGACAGAGCCGACACATCCTGCGAGAAAACGCCTGGGGTAGTGATGTAGGTGAAGTGCGAATAGGCTTGTGGGCCGGTCGCGCTATGGTAGCCGCCGATGCAGCACCCACCGCTGGTCAAGTAGAGGTTATCGGTCATGAAGATCGGGATTGTGTCGGGTGTGATCTGGCTGTGGCTTGCAATGTACGTATTGGCCTGGGCGTCAAAATAGTTGATGTCCATCAGACCAGCCAACGGGCCGAATGGATGGCTACAGCCGCTAAATCTACTCCCAGGCGTCAAGGTCAGCTCGGGCAACACGGTTGGGGCGCCCAACAGGACGTGGTAACCGGTATGGCTCTTCACGGTCCCCCAGAAATTGGCGCGCTGGAAGGCGTCCTCATACTGGGTTGTGCCGATGTTGGTTCCACCGAGAACGTATTTCTGTGTTTGGAAAATCGGTGACTCGATGGTTTGCTGGAGAACGGTCTCACCCGACTCGCTGTCTACCTTGGGATTGGTGGTGCAGCTGGGGATATTGACTTTCACCGGGATAATGAAAGCCTTGACGGTTGTAGATGTGCCAGTACTCGGAGCAGCACCAACCATATAGTAGGTATACTTCGTCCCATTGTAGGTAAACGAACCAGTCCAAGTGGGCAATGTGACTGAGGGCTTGGCAGTTCCCACACTGGCCTTCGGCGGCAAAGTAACGAATCGGGGAACCGGGGTTCCTTCATCCTGAGCGAGCGCAGACGCTGCAAGACAGCAGGCGACCGCGGCCACGCTTATAATTAATTTCCTCATAGTTTTTTCCTTTCATTCCTTTGGTGAGTCGGTTTCGGTTTATATTGCAACATCTCCTTGTTGGTTGGTTGATCAGTTTAAGGTTCGACTCCACAGACGCGATTTCTCCCCATAGTGCATTCCATCCTGGAAGCGTTGTGGGTTTCGAAAACTTCTCTTTTCTCAGCAGTCCTGGGTTGCCAGTTGCGGGGCGCAGCATAGACTTAGGGGATTCTGCGCGGCCTGAGGGCGGGAGTCAACACGAAAGTTGTCAAATATCGGTGGTTGAGTAAACTCTTGCAGCTATTGCGCAAATCTCTGCGGGATGGCAGGTTGCGTGACAGGGAGCGGCGATGTGGACCGCGCAGAGGTCAGGGACAAGTGCAGAAATCCTCGCTTCGCTCCAGAATGACAGATCTAAATCCTAGAAGGTCAGGCGTACGCCGAGTTGGGCGGCGAAGGGAATGCCGACGGTGGTGCCGGGTCCGAAGAAATCGCCCAGCCCGCCTCCGGGGATGCGCAAGGGGTTCAGGCTGGTGAGCGGCTGGACCGTAGTGCAGGCAGAGTCGACGCAGAAATGGGTGACGTTGCCACTCAGCATTTCGTTGGGCGGCACCGGAAGCGCGGCCACGTTGGTGACGTAGTTGGCGCCCGGGTTGTTGCGGTTGAAGAGATTGAAGAATTCGGCGAAAGGGATCAGCGACCAGCGGTCGTGAAAGTTGAAAGGGCGGCTGACCCGCAGGTCGGCCTGAATGTAAGGAGTGCCGCGAAATTCATCGAGTGTAGTTCGCACTCCGTTCACCTCGATGCGATCGCTGTTGTCGGCCAGAGTGATGGTGAAAGGCCGGGCGCTTTCGGCCTGGGTCAGCGTGGTGAGTTCGAATCCACCGGGCAAGTAAACCGTTCCCGCTAACACGAAGCGGTGGGTGACGTCCTCGCCGGACGGCCCGTAATCGCCGGGTCGAAAGGCATTCAGCGGATCGCAAACACCGTTGACATAATCAAACAACTCGCCCAGCACGCATCCCCAGGTTTGCGCTCTTGACAGCGTGTAGTTCGCGACCAGGTTGAAGCGGCGGGAGACGTTGCCTTGCAGATGAAGCATGACCGCGTTGTAACTCGAGCGGTTGTCGGATTTGAATAGAGCAACGTCGGGGACGTCGGCCTGATTGGCGGCGTCGGGAGCAAACAACGATGAACCGGCGGTGTAGTTGTAAGCGCGGTACGCGTGATTTCCTTCCTCGTGCGTGAAGTCGGCGCTGGCGGTCCAGTTCGCGTTGAAGGCGTGCTGGACTCCGGCCGTGGCGTGGAGCGCGTAGGGAGTTTTGTAGTGGGGATCGATGAGCGATCCCGACGAACCGCCGGGAAGGCAGCCCGGGTCGCCGGGATGAATGCATATCCCCGAAGGCGCGTTCACCGCCTGCAGAGCGGTGACCCAGCCGGTCTGGGCGAGGTCATCGTAGAAAAGTCCAAAGCCCGCGCGGATGACGGTAGTTCCGGATTGGCCGGGAGAATAAGCGATGCCCAGGCGCGGTCCGAAGGCTTTGCGGTAGTCATGCGCTACGCCACTAACCAGGGGAATTCCGAGCGCTCTTAAAGTCAGGTATGCGGGATTGTCCGCTTGAGTTCGGCCGGAAGCTGTCAAAAGACCGAAGGTAGTGTCGTAGCGCAAGCCGTAGTTGAGCGTGAGGTGCGAAGTGACGCGCCATGCATCCTCCGCATAAAGTCCCAGCCGTTGAACGTTCTGGGAGAAGCTGCCATTGCCCGCGGGTGTGGGCGTGCAGGTGACGTCAGCGGGCGGGTTGACACAATTCAGGTTGAAATAAAACTGCGAAGGATTAGCGGCATAGAAGCTTGGATTATTCGTGTAGCTGAGCAGAGTTTCGGCGGTGCCAGAGAGAGCGCCGCTCAGGACCGGCTCATGAATGAAGTTGATTCCGAATCTGGGGGCGTGGTCGCCCGAGCCGCGGCTCAAGTCATAGCGGAACTGATATTTCTCCTGATTGCGTATGACCGGGAAAGCGGTGATGGGAGTGATGAATTGATTGTCGCCGAAGGTCTCGAATCCGGAAATGGTTTGTGAGGTCGAAGTGAACGGAAAAGCCAGGGCGAAACCTAAATCCGAATTGCGAGCCTCGGTCAGATGCAACCCGCCCGCACTGAAGACGAAACTTCCAAACCACGTGGGACTGAACGTGTACTGATTGCTGAGCACCAGGTTCATGTAGTTGTTATGCTGCTCCGCTCCGGTCGATGGCAATGCCGCTTGCTGAACGAGAGCATTGTGCGTGATGTAGTTGTCAATCGCGGCTCTGAGAAACCACTGCGACCTCTGCGATTGCGACCAGTCGAAACGGGTGGTGGCCAGATAATCGCGGAACGGGACGGGAACGCTGGTGGGCACTTCAATCGAAGATATTCCCGAAATCAACCCTTGGGCGGCCAGAGCAGCCAGCGCATTGAACTGAGTTTGGCTGGCGGGACTGTACGCGATGCTCGCGTTCTCATGAACATATTCGAGTGAAGAGAAGAACCAGAGCGTGTTTTTCCTGATCGGTCCGCCGAGGGTGGCGACGTAATTCTGCCGCGAGAAAGGTTGTTTGGGATTGGGTGCTGGATTTTCGATGGGGAAACGAGCGTTGAGGTTCGACGCGCGCTCATAAAAAGCTCCGCCACCGTGCCATTCGTCCGTGCCGTGCTTGGTGCTGATCACGACTGAACCTGCTGTGGAGCGTCCGGTATCGGCATCCTCCTGGGCTGTGCGCATGGCAAATTCCTGGATGGCATCGGGAGAGAAGTTCTGCAGGAAGCCGCCAATGTAATCGTCGGAGTTGTCGCCGCCGTCGACGGAGAGTTCGTTGTTCAGTCCGGAACTGCCGCCGGTGGAAACTGCCGTAATACGCGCCTTAGTCGGGTCGGAAGGTTCGACCGGTTCCGTCCCCGCCGCGAGGTAGGCGATGTTGGCGAAGCTGCGGCCGGCCAGCGGCAAGGTTTGCAGGTCCTGAGTCGAAACCGTAGTCTGGTGAACCGCGCTCGCCAGATCGATGGGCTGCGTCGTAATCGAAGACGGTTGGGCATGCACGCTCACCGTCTCCTGCACGGCCGCGGGATACAGGGTGACAGTGATGTCACGCACGGAACTGACGATTACGGCCACATCCGCCTGGGCCCGGGCAAAACCGGGAGCATCTACGATCACGTGGTAGGTGCCGGGCAGCAATTCGCTGAGACGAAATTCTCCGTGATCGTCGCTTTTTGTTTCACGCTTGAGAGAGGATCCCGCTGCCTGGACGACGATGGTTGCCGAGGGCACGCGTCCGGCGCTGGGATCTTGCACGTCGCCGCGGAGGGTTCCGGTGGGGTTCTGGGCAAATCCGGCGAGCGAGAACAAGACAGTGCCGAGTGAAAGGAAGCCGTTGCTGAACAGGGCTGCGCATCTTCGTTGGGACGTTGGTTTCGGCATCTGATAGTCAGGGGCGTCGCCTGGGAGCGGAGGCGAATGGTACGAGATTAGCGTGCGCGGCGAGCTACTACCAGAGCTCGTAGGAGCAATGGCTGTTTATGCGGGCGGGGGCGCCCGCGCTCCACGATCAAGGCTTTTGCGCGGAGGCTACGCGCGGGATGCCCTGGAGATCGTTTGTAATCTGAACCCGCGCCCATCCGCCGAGCCGAGACTTAACCCGTTCGGTGATGGTTCCGCTGATCTCCAAGACTAGCCAACCGCGAGGCTTCAGGGCGGCCTGCGCTTGCGGGATCAGGCGTTCGATCACTTCCAGCCCCGTCGGGCCGGCGAAA
This sequence comes from Terriglobales bacterium, assembly GCA_963706465.1. GTDB lineage: Bacteria > Acidobacteriota > Terriglobia > Terriglobales > Acidobacteriaceae > JABDBE01. Next base: position 237,294 of record CAVPMC010000003.1, on the reverse strand, counting down.
ACCGCGCCGCGCGGCTCAAATTTTCGGACTTCGAGCTGCACCTGGTCTTGTTCGGATTCGCCAACGTAGGGAGGATTCGACACCACGAAATCGAATGTGCCCGGATCGAGTCCTTGCAGCAAGTCAGTTTGGTGAAAGCGGATTTGGTTTGCGAGATGATGGCGAGCAGCATTCGCACGTGCGATTTCCAATGCAGCGGAGGAAATATCGACTGCGTGGATTTCTGCCTCGGGGAGTTCTTTAGCGAGAGCAAGTGCGATGCAGCCGGATCCAGTGCCTACGTCGACGATGCGAGTCGGGCGTCCGGAAGAGCCCGCCCGGTCTCGATTTAAGAGCAGAACTGTTTCCATTAGGTGTTCGGTTTCTGGGCGGGGAATTAATACAGCGGGGGTGACAATTAAGTCCAAGCCCCAGAATTCCTGATGTCCCGTGATGTATTGCGCCGGGATTCCCTGCGCGCGCTGGTTCAGAGTTTCTTCATAACGGGCCTGCTCTTCAAGCGTGAGGCCGCGTTCGGGATGGGCGAATATATAGGCTCGGTCACAGGACAGAACGAACCTCAAGAGCAGCTCCGCATTCATGCGAGGCGAGCCAACGCCAGATGCGGTCAGACGCTCGACCGCGGACGTAAGTGCTTCTTTGAGGAGCATGGGACTATTTGAGCATACGTCTTCGACCGTGCAGTCGTACCGGGCAGCCGTCTTCATTTGTTCACCTTGAACCCTACCGGCTGAGCCCTTAAACTTAATGTAGATGCATACGCACAGCCATAGCGCTGGGGAGGGAACGTCCAGGGTTCTGCGGATTTCGCTGGGCGTCACGCTTGCCTACATCGTTTTGCTGGTGGTTGCCGGCGTTCGCGCTCATTCTCTGGCCTTGCTTTCCGAAGCTGGTCACAATCTTTCTGATTTTGTGGCGCTATTGCTTTCGCTGGTCGCCGTGTATTTGGAATCGCGCCCGCCCAGCGCGACCAAGACTTATGGATGGCATCGCGCGGGCGTTCTCGCGGCGCTGGTGAATGCGGGGTCGCTGGTCGTAGTTTCGTTCCTGATTTTCTATGAGGGGTTTCGGCGTTTGCAGAATCCCGAGCATGTGCAGGCTGGATTGATGATCTGGGTTGCGGCCGCTGGCGTGGTGATGAATGGCGTGATTGCCCTTCTACTTTACCGCTCGGGCCGGGACGTCAACATCCGCAGCGCGCTGCTGCATGAGATTGGCGATACAGTTTCGACCGCGGCGGTGATCGTTGGCGGCTGGGTGATTCTGGCGACGGGGCAGTACTGGATTGATTCGGCGCTGTCGTTTGGAATCGGGGCATTGATTCTCTGGTCGGGATTTGGCATCTGTCGCGAGACTCTCAACATCCTGCTGGAAGGCACGCCCCGCGGCATCCGACTGGATCGGGTAGAGGCCGCGATGCGCGCGGTCGAGGGGGTGAACGACGTGCACGATCTGCACGTGTGGAACATTGGCTCGGAGACGCGGGCGCTGTCATGTCATATCTCTATTGAGGACATTCCGCCGTCAGTCAGTGAGCGGATTTTGCGCGATGTGAAGGAACGGCTGCACGAGGAATTTCGCATCGACCACACCACCATTCAGTTCGAGCATGTGATTTGTGAGGTCGCGCATGGGTGCGTAATTCCGGTGAGTGAACAAGAGCACGGGCACAGCCATTGAATTCAGCGGCTGGCATTTGGCATTTAGCACCTAGTGGCGTCGATTCCTCCAGTGCCTAATCGATATTCATTAGGACACCCGACATTACTTAGCGTAAACTTTCCCGCGTGAATCGCCCCCGCATTCTTCATTTCGCCATTGGCGCCGTGTCTATCGGTCTGGTTTTCTCGTGGCTTCAGTTTTCTACTGCGGGCATCTGTTGCGGAGACTTTGATGGGTACTATCACATCAAGTGGAGCCAGCTTTTGTGGCAAGGGCTGCGGAGCGGGCATTTCCCGCCTGCGTTTATCTGGTTGCCACTTACGACCCTGAATCCTTCCCGCTACGCGGATCAGCATTTTCTCTTTCACGTCCTGCTGATCCCATTCACCTGGATCGGCGACCTTCGTCTGGGAGCAAAGTTAGCGGCCGCGCTGTTTGGCGGCATCGCTACGTTCTCTCTTTACTGGCTGACTCTGCGTTATCGCATTCGTTATCCGCTGCTGTGGCTTCTGGCCCTGCTCGGATGCTCATGGATGTTTTACGCCCGTTTGAATATGACCAAGGCGCAGAGTATTTCGGTCTTGTTCATAGTCGCTGGAATCTATCTGCTGTTCGAACGAAAATATGCATGGCTTGGACCGACCGCGTTTCTCTATGTTTGGACCTATAACCTGTTCGTGATGTTAGGAGTGGTGGTTCTGATTTGGGTGGGAGTGTTGCTGTGGAGCGAGCGAAAGATCGTCTGGCGTCCGCTGCTGTGGACCGGCCTCGGGATGTTGGCGGGACTCATTGTCAATCCGTACTTCCCGCATGATGTAAGTCTTTTTCTGGAGCATCTGCGTGCCAAGTCAGGGCCGCTCATGCCGGCGGGCGTTGGCTTCGAATGGTATGCGCTGACCAGTTGGACATTCCTGAACAGCTCGGTTGTTGCGTGCGCATCGATGGCGTTGGGCTACGTGGCTTTCGGATATGCGCTGGCTAAGAGCCAGACCGATAGACTCCGGGTACAGCGGCCGTTATTCTTCCTGTTTTTTTCGAGTTTCTTGTTGCTGATTACACTTCGCTCGAACCGCTTCATGGAATATTGGCCGCCCTTTGCCGTGCTTTTCGCAGCCTTCACGATTCAATCTGCATGGGACGCCAAGCGCAGTTTGCCGATACCACCTCCCCGAGGGATGGTTTCCGCGGGAGCGGAAGCTGGGCCTGACGAAACGCGCAAGAAGGTTCTGTATGTCGGTTTGATTGCCATCCTGCTGGCTGGAGCTTTGGCTTACAACCTTCATACAGCCAGGATGAAGCTCGCAACTGTGACGGCGGATCGCGATCACTATCAAGCGGGAGCAGAATGGCTGGCCAGCAATGTGGCGCCAGGTGCGCTAATTTACGATGTGAACTGGTCGGATTTCCCAAAGCTGTTTTTCTACGATCCGAGCCACGGTTATGTTTCAGGACTTGATTCGCTGTATTTGCAGGATCAACATCCCGAGCTTGCCCGGCTTAACGATCGCCTTTCGAGCGGACAGGAAAGCGATCCAGCGGGCGCGATCCGATCCTTGTTCGCGGCCAGCAATGTGAACTACCTGTTCGTTGGCGACCTTCCCGCCCCCCCCGCGGCGGAGTGGTTCCGGTACATGATGAAGACCGGGCGATTCAAGAGGGTCTATGCGGATAAGGAGTGTGTGATTCTGCAGGTTCTCGATCACCCCGAAGACACGGCCCCGACGCCGACGCCCCAGGCATCTCCGCAACTAAAAAGTAAGTGGGATACGGCAGACCAGAGAAAGGCAGCCGCTGCCCAAGTTCACCGCCGATTTGGAGGAGATATTTACGGTACGGTAGAGGAAAACTTCGAGGGATCTCCTGCCCTGATCGTACACAATAAGAAAGCGACGGAGGAGTGGGCCAAGAAGTTGTTTCGGACGGACTCGATGTCGGTAACTGAAGAAGCTTTATGGCAGCTCGGATTCCGCAAATATGTCGTGAGCACCGGCGAACATGGCTGGGTGATGGATGTGGAGGGGAACCCGAAATTTCGCTCCCAGTTCAGCGGCCAGCCCGAGCCCGAGAAGTAGCTCTGGTGGCCGCATCAGATTTCATCGGCGCGTGGTCTCTGCGGGATGGTCAATTGCAAATCCCTAGCCGCCGTTTTTCGCCTGACTCTCATAGATTTCGCGAGCACGCTCAACCGTGTCAGATTCTTCCGGTGGCTTGTCGGTTCTTATTCGCACGATTCTCGGGAAGCGCAGGGCATATCCGCTTTCGTGGCGGCCGGAACGCATCATGTTGTTGAATGCCACTTCCAGCACGACTTTGGGTTCGACGATCAAGCGGAAGCCCTGATCTTCGATCGTGTGCTCTAGAAACCATTTGGTCATTTCAGCGATTTCGGCGTCGGTCAAGCCAGAGTAGGCTTTGCCGATATTCACCAACCGCTCGCCGTCCCGCACGGCGAAGGTGTAATCGCTGAGGACGCCTATGCGCTTGCCGTGTCCGTATTCGACCGCCGTGACTACGACGTCGAGCGTAGCTAGTTCACGTTTTAGCTTCAGCCAGGATTTTCCTCTACGGCCCGGGGTGTAGGCCGACTGCGGATCTTTGATCATCAATCCTTCGTTGCCGCGGGCTTGGGCAGCTTCGAACAGTTGCTCGAGTTCGAGAGCCGAAGATGCGCGAAACACAGGCGCGCGGAAGAGTCTGGCCACGATTGCGGGTTCGCTGGATTCCAGCAACAACTGGCCTTGGGCTCCGCCGGATCTTGCTTGAGTCGGGCTGCGAGGCGCGGCCAACAACTCGCCGAGGAGTTTTGCCCGCTCGTGCAGCGGATGATCGATCAGCAATTCGCCCGCCGCGTAGAGGACATCGAACACGAGATAGGCAACCGGTACCCGCCGCATCAGTTGCTCGCTTACTTTCTTTCGTCCCACACGCTGCTGCAATGCACTGAATGGCAGTGCGCGGCCAGCTTCGCCGGATTGGGCGGTCAGATAGCTCCAGGCCACGATTTCCCCATCGAGAATTGCGTCGTAAGGCAGCGCCGCGAGCGCGTCTGGCAGTTCGGGAAACGATTCCGTGATTTCGTCACGGGTACGCGAAAAGATGCGGACCTCACCGCCGGAGCAATGCGCCTGGGCACGGATGCCGTCGTATTTGTCTTCGACCAATGCGTTTTCAAAATAACTGAGCGCTTCTTCCGCGGACCCTGCGGGGCTGGCCAACATGAATCCCAGCGGATGAAACAGCCGCATCTTCACGTTGTTAAGACCGGCATCTCCTTGACTGCCCTTCGCGGCCAGTTGCAGCGTTTCGCCGATGTCGCCCAGCAGCATGTTGGCGCGCTGCACTTCACTTAACTTGCTGGCGTAGGCTTTGGCAATGGCTTCTTCGACCAGACTTTCTTTCAGCCCAATCCGCAGATCGCCGGTGATGATCTTGACGATGTACTTGGCCTCGAGCGGGGTCGCTTGCGCGAGCAGTTCGCGAACCAGAGTGGCTTTGGCGGAAGGACCGCGGGATGCGGCTATCTTCCGGAATGCGGTCTGTACTTCTCGAATGCTTACGCCGGATCCGTCGATGGAGTTCGCATCCTCTAATGCGCTGCCGAGCTTTGCTCCGCCTGGACGGGCGAACGCGTCCGTCCCCAGGTGTTTTTTTTGGGGCAAGACTTCCTGAGCAACGGCACCCAAGTCTCCGTGTTTGCGATAAGAGGCAGTGAGTTCCTGCGCGCTTTTGCCAGAGAGTTCCTCGACCACTTGCCAAAGCAATCTCCCCCCGACTTGCAGGGTAGTTTCCTCCCACATGGGGAAGGGCCTCCCGGAAAGAAAGACCGCGGCGACCGAAGCTTCCTCTGGCGGGATCGACTTGAAGTAGCCGGCCACGATCGCGATTTTTTCGAGTTTCTTTGTAGTGCCTGCGATGAGTTCGCAGGCTTCCGAGAATCTGCGCATGGTGAATGTTCGTGACGGAGGCCGGCTCGATCCATCCGTCAAGCTCGATGCATCCGTCGAAAAACGTCCGGCCTGACCTGGGCTCGCCTGGGCCGGTGAGCCGCCCCCGACCAGCTAGCGCGCGATTGCAAGGTTATAAGTGCCTGTGAAGCTGCCACTTACGGCCTCGAACAGCCCATCCTAAATCAACTCCTCCTGTGATACTCTAATGCTGCTACTTCTCGCGGGAAAGATCATCCAATCAACATGCGGTTCCTGAAAACATTGTGGCGGTTCTTCGTAGCGATCCAGCTTCTACCTGCGCTGGAGGGCGGCGAGGAAACTCTCGTCGGAGGCCAAGCCGTGCTCGAAGGGGTTATGATGCGTTCGCCGCATGCGTGGGCGATCGCCTGCCGCAAGCCTTCGGGCGAAGTTTCTACCCATAGCGAACCGCTGGAGCGGCTTTCTGAAAAACATAAATGGATGGGTTGGCCGGTTATGCGGGGCGTCATCACCTTGGGCCATGCCATGACGCTGGGTTTTCGTGCGTTGAAGTTTTCGGCCAATGTCGCGCTCGATGAGTTGCAGCCCAAGCCGGAACCGGGCGAGCCGGAAAAGAAAAAGCTGGAAATCAGCGGGTGGATCGCTGCGGTGAATATCGTCTTCTCCGTCGGGTTCTTTATCTTCATGTACAAGTTTTTGCCGCTGGTGGCGACCACCGAATTGAAGCGCGTGAACCCTGTTTTTGGTGAGCAAATAGTTTTCAACCTGGTGGACGGGATAATTCGCCTTCTCTTGTTTCTGCTGTTTATTTGGGGAACCTCGTTGTGGAAGGATATTCGCCGGGTGTACGAGTATCACGGGGCCGAGCACAAGACCGTATTTGCTTTTGAAAATGGCGATCCCTTGAACACGCCCGCCGTGCAGAAGTATTCGACTTACCATCCGCGATGCGGAACCAGCTTCCTCATGACGGTGATGATTATCTCGATTTTTGTTTACATGCTGGTACCGGTTACGACCTTCTGGGCGCGCTTTGCAGTTCGGATTGCGCTGCTGCCGGTAATTACCGGGTTGTCGTACGAAATTATTCGTTTCGCCGCCAAGCACCGGGGATCGCTCTTTGCGTTCATGACCGCTCCCGGCTTGTGGATGCAGCGCATCACGACCAAGCCCCCGTCGGATGAGCAGGCTGAATGTGCCATTGTCGCGCTCGACCAGGCGATGTCGCTGGAGAAACAGCGCGGCGGCGAGTTAGTCATCGCCTAGCGGCCCCGCCGCGAAACTCTCTCTACCTCCTTTTCACTTCTACAACTAAAATGAGCGGTAGAGACGTAGCTTGCCACGTCTCCGCGCAACCGAAACGTAGCGAGCTACGTTTCTACAGGAAACAACATGTTTGAACGGCTTGATCAGATTGAGGCACGTTACGAGGAGTTGACGCAGGCGCTGGCTTCGCCGGATATCATGAATGACTCGGCCCGATACCAGAAGAGTGCCAAGGCTCACAGTGAGATCACTCCAATCGTAGAGCGATATCGCGAATATAAGGATTTGCAACGAGGCATTGCGGAGAGCCGGGCCGTGCTGGTTGACGAAAAAGATGCCGAGATGCGCGCCTATGCGCAGGAAGAGTTGGACAAACTGGAGGTGCGCGTTGGCGCGGTGGAAGAGGAGCTCAAAGTCCTGCTTTTGCCCAAGGATCCCAACGATGAAAAGGATGTGATTCTGGAAATCCGGGCGGGCACTGGCGGTGACGAGGCGACCTTGTTTGCGGCAGAGATGTTTCGCATGTACACCCGATACGCGGAAACTCAGCGCTGGAAAGTAGAAGTGCTTTCGACTTCAGAGTCTTCGGCTGGCGGCTTGAAAGAAGTCATTGCGCTGATTGAAGGCCAGCGGGTTTTTTCGCGTTTGAAATATGAGAGCGGGGTACACCGCGTACAGCGCGTGCCGGCCACTGAACAGCAGGGCAGGATTCACACCTCGGCGGTCACCGTTGCTGTTCTGCCAGAGGCGGAAGACGTGGACGTGAAGATCGAGGCAAAGGATCTCCGGATCGATACGTTCTGCTCATCGGGGCCGGGGGGCCAGTCGGTGAACACGACTTACTCCGCGGTGCGCATCACGCATATCCCAACCAACACCGTTGTAAGCTGCCAGGACGAGAAGTCGCAGATCAAGAACCGCGAAAAAGGTATGCGGGTGCTGCGCTCGCGGCTTTATGAGATGGAGATGCAGAAACAGCAGGACGCTCTGGCTAAGGAACGCAAGGCGATGGTTGGGTCGGGCGACCGCAGCGAAAAGATTCGGACTTACAACTTTCCTCAGAACCGCGTGACCGATCACCGCATTGGCTTGACCGTCCATCAGCTACAGGAAGTGATGGATGGAAAGCTGCAGCCGCTGATCGAAGCCCTGACGACGCATTATCAGGCGGAGAAGATGAAGCAGGAAACGGCTAGCGTCGTGTGAGTTGGTTGCGGCGAAATGGTAAGCGCCGGGTCTACGCAGGGCAACCGCCAAGGCTCACAGATTCAGTAGAACAAAAAGCCTCTTGCTTGCGCAGGAGGCTTTTCTGGGGGAGGGCGACCGGGCGGTTGAGCCCGTCGTCCAAAAATTACTTCGCTGGAGCCTGCTCCGAATTGTTCGAGGTCGAAGCCAGCTGTTCCAGATCGTTCTTCAGGAGGCTGATTTCAACGCGGCCTCCGTTGGTGCGCTTGGACTTGGGTTGTTCCTCAGCGGTGTTGGAGCTCGGAACTGGAGCGTTGCCCATGCCTACCACGTAAATCCGATAAACCGGAATGTCATGGTTGAGCACCAGATACCTTACGACGGAATCCGCCATCTTCTGCGATGTGGCAATGGCAGTCTGCCCATGGCCTGAGGAGAAGCCCTGGACTTCGATGATGTAGCCACGCTGACTCTTTAACGGCGTCGCCATGTCATCAAGAGCAGTCTTGGCGTTTTGGCTCAGGACGCTCTGGCCGGGACGGAAACGGATCTCGGTCTGGGTGCTGGCCTTGTATTGATCGATATTACCGACGACCTGTTCCACCGTGGTCAGACGAGCATTGGCCTGGGTGGCAGTCTGCTGAGCCGCCTGCGCCCGGTTGCCGGCGTCGATGGCGTGCTGATCGGCTTCGTTAGCCTTGGACGAAGCCAGCTGGATGCCTTGCTGGGCGCGCGAGTCCACGTCCTTGATCATCTTGCTGTTGCTGGCGGTGAGTTCGTCGAGTTCGTTCACGCGGTCGCGGATGGGCGCGGTCTGACGCTGCACGTACTTCTTGCGGGCAAAAGGATTCACCCTTCCCCAGAAACCTTCATGGGTCTCAGCCTGCAAAGGCTGCTTCCCGCTGGCGCCGACACTTTGCGAGGACGACATAGAGCTGTCATTGCTCGGGGGCGGAGCGGACGAGGTTTGGGTAGCCGGGGCATTCTGCGTGGGTTGGCTGGCGGCCGGTTGATCTTGCGAGGTCGAGCCTGTCTGCTGCGCCAAGGCGGGCAGAGCAAGCACGACGGAGACGATTAGCGCTACAAGTACTTGATTCTTCATTTTCAACTTTCCTCCGAGGAGGGAGCGTCTGGGAGCTCCACTCTGGCACGCCCGTGGGCGCGCTCCTTCAAAACTTGGGCATATCGGCTAGCCGTAGCCGTTTCGACTCTGGCACCACAGCTCTCTATAACAGGTCGATTGCCAAACTATCTCGGCGTTAACTCCTTGACCTGTAAGAACATTGTAGTCTTACAGGCCGGAAAGAGGAGAATATTAATCCTCTTCGAGGGTAAATTTTGGCGAAGCTGGTATAAAAACTGCGTGGCCAAGACTCAAGCTGCACAGGAGGTTGGATGCCAAAAAGGAATGAAAGAGTTTACTTTTTAGGGCTCGTGTTTTCCGTGTTTGCAGCGGTCGGCTGGTCCCAAGCTACCCCCGGGAGCCAGGAACTAGCTTCCAATGGCATCCCCCGGGATCGTATGCAGCAATATGCCGATCTCGCGGTTCAGTGGCAGCAGCGAGTATCTGCGGATCGACACCACGAATCCTCCCGGCAATGAGGCTCGCGCGGCCGAGTTCTTCAAGAAAATCCTCGATCAGGAAGGCATTGAAAACCAGCTTTTCAGGTACGCTCCGGGACGAGCCGATCTGTGGGCGCGCATTGCCCATACCGGTTCGTCTCCCCGGCGGCCGATGATCCTGCTTGAACCACATGGATGTGGTCACAAGCGACGCCATCTCACTGGAAGGTTCCGCCGTTCAGTGCGGAGATTGCGACTGGCTCCATCTACGGCCGCGGCGCTCAGGACATGAAGAACGAAGGCCTGGCCCAATTCATGGTAATGGTGATGTTGAAGCGCGAAAAGGTAGAGCTTGATCGTGACGTCATTTTCCTGGCGGTAAGCGACGAGGAAGTCGACGGCACGGGCAGCGATTGGTTCATCGAACATCAGCGCGACCTGCTGGGAAATGCCGAATTCCTCATCAACGAAGGTGGTGAGAATCTTCTGGACCACGACGGTCATGTGAAGTACATTGGCGTGGATGTGGGCGAGAAGGTCGCCATTCTGGTTGCATGTGGTAGCCCACGGGCGCGCGGGGCACGGCTCGCTTCCGATTACAGATTCAGCGCCGAACCGGCTGGTGCGGGCTTTGAACCGAATTATTGCCTACCGCACGCCACTCAAGGTGCTGCCAATTGTCGAGGAATTTCTGCGCGCTATGGCCCCCTATGAACCGGCTTCGCGAGCCCAAGAATTTCGAAATATTCGCCAACTCGTGGATGACGCGAATTTTCAGCGCGAAGTCGAACAGGACGAATCGCTCAACTATCTCCTGCGCGACACGATTTCGCTGACCATGATGGGAGGCTCGGAGCAGACCAACGTCATCCCCCCGGACGCATGGGCCAACCTGGATGTGCGGCTGCTGCCCGGAGATGATCCGAAGGAGTTTTTGGAGATCCATTCGGCAGGTGGTCGATGATCCCAATGTAAGCGTCGAGCCGTTGAATGCGGACTTTCGCCTGGCCAACTCTTCGCCCACGAACACGGCTTTATACCGCGCAATCCAGAAAGTATCTGCGCAGTATTTTCCGGGAACACCGGTAGTGCCGCGGCTGGATAGCGGCTACACCGAAAACCAGCGCTATCGTCCCCTGGGGATCAACTCCTATGGGTTCACCCCTTACACATCGACGGAAGACGAGGGCAACACCGAGCACGGGAACGATGAGCGCATCCGAGTGGAAGAAGTACGGCGCGGATTCCGGATACTTTATGACGTGGTGAATACGGTGGCGGGTCGGTAAAAAAATGCCGGCGATGCTCTTGATCTTCTTGCTTACCGGCAATACTTCTCATACTGCTCGTAAATGTAGTTATCGGTCATGCCGGCGATGTAATCGCACACGATCCGCGGCAACGGCTCATGCGTAGCTTTTTCCCTGTAGTTTGACGGCAAATTTTCCGGCTTCGCCATCCAGAGGCGGAACAATTCGCTGATTACTCGTCCCGCATCGTTTTTTTCCGGGTTCAGGGTGACGCTGAAATAAAGATTCTTGTAGAGAAATTCTTTGGTCTCATGCCGTTCCTGCTCAACTGGCGGGCTTAACGTGACGAGGCGCTCATGGCAAGAGCGAACGTCTTCAAGACTACGAACGCCCGCCTGCCGGGTTTTCTGTTTCGTGTTTTCGATCAAATCTCCGACCCAGCGATTAAGCATGCGCTTGAGGGCTTCGTTGAACTTCAGCTTATCGATCGCGTCGGGATAGGTGGTCTCGACTTCCCTGTAGAAGCCGCTCGAATACGGGAACACCGTTGCGGATTTGTTCGAGCGAAAGCAAGTGGGATTCGTACCCATCGTCGAGGTCGGCAGTGCTGTAGGCAATTTCATCGGCCACATCGATAAGCTGCGCTTCGAGCGGCGGACGCAGGTCGAGCAAATATTCGGAGAGTTCCGGAAACTGCGCAGCAGGATAATCGTGCGAATGTTTGATGATGCCCTCGCGAACTTCGAAGGTGAGGTTGAGGCCGCGAAAGGCGGCGTAGCGCAACTCGAAGTCTTCCACAATGCGCAGCGCGTGGAGGTTGTGGTCGAAAGAATATCCATGTTCGCGCATGGCCAGATCGAGGGCTTTTTCTCCGGCATGGCCGAATGGGGGATGGCCCACGTCGTGGACCAAAGCCAGGGCTTCAACCAGATCGACGTTCAGGCCCAGCTGAGCGGCTATGGTTCGCGCGATCTGCGCGACTTCAATGGTGTGAGTCAGGCGATTGCGAAAGTGATCGGAGTAGCGCCGAGTGAAGACTTGGGTTTTCGCTTCGAGACGGCGAAAAGCCCGGGAGTGGATAACGCGATCACGGTCGCGCTGAAAGTCGTCGCGATAGGGATGCCGAGGCTCGTGATAACGGCGTCCGCGGGATTGTTCCACCCGCACCGCGTAGTCGGCGAGCATGGAGAAAGTTTAGCAGAAGCATTCAGTATTCAGCACTCAGTCCGCCGAGGACCTTATTGGATTCGACGACCAGGGCTGAGTGCCAAGTGCTGAGTGCTGTACTACTTTGCTACTTGTTCCCTGAATCTTCTTTGGCCAGCTTCATCTTGGCGGACTCGAGCTTCTGCGTCAACTGAGCCACATTCTCGGTATCCACTTCCGCAGCTACAGTCTTGTTCCATTCGTTCAGGGCCCGTTCCCAGTGTGCCGCAGCCAGTTTCAGGCGTCCGGTTTTCTGATACAGGTCGCCGAGGTGGTCCTGGACGGTTGGATCCATCCCCATATGCTGGGAGGCTTTCATCAGGTTATCTTCCGCCAACTCATACTTGCCGAGGCGGAAATAGGCCCAGCCCAGAGAATCGAGATAGGCGCCATTCGCGGGTTCGAGTTCGACAGCCTTCTTGATCATAATGAGGGCTTCATCCAGCTTCGCGCCGCGGTCGGCCAACATGTATCCGAGATAATTGAGCACAGCGGCGTTTTGAGGATCGCTGGCCAGCACTTTGCGAAATACTTCTTCCGCCTGATCGTATTTCTTCTGACGCTCGAAGTAGGATCCGCGCAGGAACTCGACGTATTCCTTGTCTTCAGCCTTGGTGGAAACCTCGGTCCGCCTTGTCGAGAGCCACGCTCAGCCTCGGACCAGCGTTTCAGACGGCTGTACATCTGAGCCAGGTTGATGTAAACATCGCGATCCTCGGCGGTGCCTTTAAGCAGCGACTTCACCTGATCCATGCCGGCGTCTACTTGACCCAGGTCGGCCAGTTGCGCGGCGTAAACCATCTTCAGGCCGCGGTCATTGGGCAGCTTCTGGGTCGCTTCCTTGGCCGCGTCGGTCGCTTTTTGCCACTGCTTGGCTTCGCGGTAGGTATCGATAATCTGCTGATAACCGCGTTCGGCGTTGTCATCGCCCAGCACCAGCATTTTGCGGAATGTCTCGAGAGCCAACTGTTCGTTATTGTTGTCGCGATAGACCGTGCCCAGGCGCTCCAGAAAGACGGAGCGATTATTTTTCTCGCTCTGGCTGTAACTGTTGTCCGGCTTGTCGGTCTTCTTTACCAGGTCCTGCAGGATTTGCGCAGCTTCGTCATAGCGGCCCTGCGCCTGGTAGACGGCAGCGATGTTGTACGGCACTTCCATCGAGTCCTGCACCATGGACTCGGCCTTCTTCAAGTTGTCCAGTGCCAGGTCGAACTTGCCGTTCCTGCGGTAGATTTCAGCCATGCGCAGGTAGGTTTGGGCGTCCTCAGGATTCGCTCTGCAATGATTTTGTATTGCTCGAGGGCCGCGTCCGTCTGGCCGTCGTTGAGCAGATTCTGCGCCAGACCGCGGATGGCGTCGAGGTTGTCGCGATCGAGTTCAATGGCTTTTCTGTACGCAGTAATGGCCTGCTTGTATTCCTTGCGCTGCTCATAGGTGTAGCCGAGCGCGGAATAAAGCTTGGCGGAACGGGACGCGTCAGGGACGGCACTGAGAGCCTCGGCGGCACGAGCGCTGTCGCCTTCTTCGTTGTACAGATAGGCAAGCGTGGTAACCGCTTCTTCGGAATCGGGCTGCAGCTTGACGGCAATCTTGAATTCGCTTTCCGCTTTTCGCAGATCGTTGTTCAACCGGTAAAGCCGGCCCAGAAGCAGGTGATCGTCCACGTTATCGGGTTCGATCTTGATGATTTCCTGATACTGCTCAATCGCCAGTTTCAGCACGCTGTCGGAACCGCTGCCGCTTTGAACATCTCCCAGTGAGCGCAGGTAAATTCGACCGAGCAGTTTGTGCGCTTCCAAGTTGTTGGGGTCCTTCTTGAGAATGTCCTGGGCTTCGAGGACGGCGTCACGGATACGGCCCGTCTTGGCATAAAGTTCGGCCAGACCCGAGGTCAGGTACTCCGACGTCGGGTCGGCATCGATCGCCAGACGATATTCCTCGATGGCTTTGGTCGCGAGATCACTGCGGTTGTAGACCGCAAACTGATCTTCGTACATATGAGCCACGGTGTAGTGATAGTAAGCGGCTGCCCGATCCGTCTTTCGCACGGTAGATGCGGTCGCCGGTTTCAAACCGGCGGCGGCGGGAGCAGAAGCGGGAGTTTGCTGCGCCCCGGCGGCGACAGCTAAAAAGAGCACAAAAACAAAAAAAGACCAGCGTATGCTTTTCATCGAGGACCTTAACATTTCCAAACCCATAGCGATTGGATGCCGAACTGTGGTACGTGGGTGCTCTGCTTATTGTAAACCTTCGTCGCCGAGGATACCGAAAAAGCGCCGGCAGAAACCGGTGGCGAGAGATTCGGAGGTACAGGGACGGATGGGCTTAGGAAATCTTGGAGTCGCGTAAAACCTGGCTCTAGCTGGACGGCTCCAGTGGCTCCCAACGCGCGACCCGGCATCCGTCCGGGTAAACTTTCGCCTGGTAACGAATCGGGATGCGCCGGCCATCTTTGGAAAGAACACTATATTGTCCTTCTAACCCTCCTTCAGCTATATATTGGCGGAAAGTTTCGGGGACTTGCGAGCGCAGTTCCGGGGCGCTGATCTCGTCTATGGTTTTCGTCAGTAATTCTTCGCGGCTGTATCCCAAAAGACGGCAAACACCGTCAGTCACTTCCACATATCGTCGATCGGCATTTACGAACACTACAAATTCGCCATTGATTTCGGAGTGAGCGTGACGGATCCGCTTCGTGGTTGAGAGCTGATGGGTTTCCAGCTCTCGTTGCAGGACGCGCAAGTTCTGACGTGCATCATGGATCGCACTCAATTCCGTAGCGTCGGGTGGCGGGAGAGTTGCAAGCCTGGCCCGAATTGCTTCTTCGGTGAGTTTTAGGCGCTCGGACAGCTTTTCATAGTCGACTTCGAGGAGCGCGGAGTGATACAGACTGACCCAGGATTGCTGCTTGTCCGCCGTCAAGGTTCATGCTCCATCTTTTAGTAAAGATGAAAATAGTAAAGATGAAAACTGTTGTGAGAATGATCCAGCAATTATGTTAGTTCCGAGCAAGGCTTCGCGCCAGCCCTGAACCAAGTCCGAGCCAGGAGGCGAAGTCAAGCCGTTAGTGCCGGAAATGCCTCACGCCAGTAAAAATCATGGCTAAACCGAGGCGGTCGACGGCTTCGATAACCTCCGGGTCGCGCACCGACCCACCGGGTTGGATGACCGCAGTGGCGCCGGCTTTGGCGATTTCCTCGACCCCATCAGGGAACGGGAAAAACGCATCGGACGCCGCGACCGTACCCTGCAGCGGCAACACCGCCTTCATCGCTCCAAGCTTGCAGGAATCGACCCGGCTCATTTGTCCCGCGCCAACGCCCACGGTCTGTCCATCGCGGGCATACACGATGGCGTTCGACTTGACGTGTTTACAGACTTTCCACGCGAAGAGTAACGCCCGTTTTTCTTCCGCCGTGGGTTGGCGTTTGCTGACGACTTTCAAATCGCTTTCCGTAAGCGGGCGCGCATCTGAATCTTGCAGCAGAATTCCGCCAGAGACGTTCTTCAGCACCCAACTCTGAGTGGCATGAGTGACTTCCATTAAACGCAGGTTTTTCTTAGCTGCGAACTTGGCTTTGGCGGCTTCGTCAAACGACGGTGCGGCGATGACCTCGAGAAAGAGCTTGGCCATTTCGTCGGCCGTGGCTCCGTCCAGCGGACGATTTACGCCGATGACGCCGCCGAAGGCTGAGACCGGATCGCACTCCAGGGCTTTCTTGTAGGCTTCCACCAGACTCTCGCCGGTCGCGGTTCCGGCGGGGTTCGTGTGTTTGATAATCACGCATGCCGGCTCTTCGAATTCCTGGGCCAGCTCCCAGGCGGCCTCAAGATCCACGATGTTGTTATACGAAAGCTCTTTGCCTTGAATCTGCCGCCCGTTGGCCACGCCCTTGCCCAACCCGTCGGAATACATTGCCGCTTGCTGGTGTGGGTTCTCCCCATAGCGCAGGTCGGTGACTTTGTTGAAGGAAAGGCGCAGCGTGCGCGGGAATCCAGCTTCCCCATGCAAGTCAAAACGGCCGTTGGCGCTGACCCGTTCCAGGGTGGAAGCGATCGCCGAGTCGTATGCGGCGGTGGTCGCGAAGGCTTTCTGCGCCAAACGCCAGCGCGTGGCTGAGGACAATTCTCCGCCGGATCGGGCCAATTCGTCTGCGATTTGCTCGTAGTCAGCGGGCGAAGTAACGACCGCGACGTCCTGAAAATTCTTGGCGGCAGAGCGAATCATCGAAGGTCCGCCAATATCGATGTTCTCGATCAGTTCATCGAAGTGCACTCCGGGTCTGGCTGCGGTTTTTTCGAAAGCGTAGAGGTTGACAACAACCAAGTCGATGGGAAGAATCCCGTGTTCGGCAACTGCGGTGCGGTGTGCCAGGTTCTCGCGGCGATGGAGGATCCCTCCGTGCACCTTGGGATGCAGCGTCTTGACGCGGCCATCGAGCATCTCGGGGAATCCAGTAAGCTCGGAAATATCTTTTACGGCGATGGCGGAGTCTCGCAGTAACTTAGCCGTGCCCCCAGTCGAAATCAGCTCCACGCCCAGGTTCGACAACTTGCGGGCGAACTCGAGGAGCCCGGTCTTATCCGTGACACTGAGAATGGCGCGCTGAATCTTTCCTCGATCGTGGGACATCACAGGCCTCTGCCGGTGCAGGATGGTGTAATAGAAAGTTTATCAGCAGAAGGCATGTGAGCGTGAACGCTGCAAAGCCTTTGCCGATGTCTCAACTTTCAGCAGGGCAAGAGTTCGTGAGAGGCGATTTACGGTCTCTGCGAATTGAGCTATCTTCGGCTGGCCTTCGGACGGGCGAGTCACCCGTCGCCACACGACCTTAGGTTTTGGCTTTCGCGGTTAGACGCACCTGTCCACCCTGCATCTCGACCGTGTATTCGACGGATTCGCAGCCGTGCTGTTTGCGGATTTGGGCAGTTTTTTTCTGCACGAATGAACTGAAGCTCTCGATGCTGCCGGTGACGGCCTCGCCGGCTTTTTTCTTTGCCTCGGTGAGCGCCTGATAAAGTTTCTCTACCTGATCGTGTTCAGCTTGGGCGTCGGAGCACTGGATCGTAAGCGGCCCTTCATTCGCGGCGGGCGCTGTCGTGGTTGCCGCGGCGGCGGCGGCATGTCCGATTCCGTATACCGGGTGATGCAGCGGTTCATGCTCGTCGGAGGGACGCACGCCCTGCACGGAGAGCAACGCGTCCTGCGGACGACGGTAGCCCTCTTCCCGAATGCGCGACTTCTTGCGCCACAAGTCGCTATAGATCGCGTAACGCTGCGCCATTTCGTTGTAGCGGAAGCGCTGTTGAAAGGTCATGCGACCACCATCGCTGAACTTGCGCAGCAGGCTTAGAACTTTCCACTCGACATCAGTGGGTGGCTTCTTGGTCGGATTACTGAAATACACTTCGTATTCGATCTTGAGCCGGCGCATTTGTGACTCAAGCAATCCCAGTTCTTCGTCGATAGTCACCGAGCGTTCTCCGACTCACAGTTTAAGTGGTAGAAGGCGAGCGGACGAGGTACCCGTTGGTCACCGGAGGGATGGGACGGAAGTAACCAAGCGATCCGCACTCAGCCGTCAGTCGAGTGGCGTTTCGCTAACTGAAGACTGATGGCTGACAGCTAGCTATTTGGCGTTTGAAGCCATTTTCTTGACCATGGCCAAAACCAGCTTGCGATCGCTGTCATTAAGGCTGACAGAGTAGCGGCGGATCTGGCTCAGGAAGCGGACTTCGTCGTCAGAGAGTTGGGGCAATCCCTTCCCCCCGTTGCTGTGTCCGGATTCGGCGAAGAATTGGGACAGCGGAAGCTCCATCGCGCCCGCGATCTTCGAAAGCGTATCCAGCGAGGGGATGGTGTGGCCATTCTCGACTCGTGAGAGATAACAGCGCAACAGGCCGGTGCGCTTTTCTATGTCCCCTTGGGACATACCTTTCCCTAGCCGGTAGTTTCTAATGGTCTCGCCAATGTTCATAGAGAAAACGGCCAAGATTGGTTCTCCGCGAATGGTGAATAGTAACCAGACGAGTACCGTCTGGCAAGTGGAAATTTTGCTGCACAACCAGCGATGCAGTTGGAAATCTGCACTCAGCCTGAGATCAACCGTCTTGCGATCACTAACGAATGAATGCTAAATGCTGAGTTTCATTTTCCCAGCGCATCGGCGAGAAATTTCACTGTCCGCTTCCAGGCATCCGCGGCATCGTCGGCCCGGTAGCTAGCCTTGTTGTTAGGATTTTCAAAGCCGTGGCCGGCGTCAGGGTAAATTACGACGTCGATCTTCTTGCCCTGCTGCTTCAGCGATTGTTCAAATTTCTTCACGTCGTCCACCGGAATTCCGTTGTCCTTACCAGCAAAGATTCCCAGAATTGAGGCATTGATTTTCTTGAGTGACTCGGAGTCAGTCGCCAGGTGGCCGTAGTTAATGACGTCCGCCGTGAGTGTTGGCTCCTGGAGCGCCACATCCAGCGAATAGCCGCCGCCCATGCACCAGCCAATGGAGGCCAGCCGGTCTTTCTTTACGCTGGATTGCGATTTCAGGAATTCCACAGCCGCGTGCAAGTCTCGTGCAGCCCGATCTTCCGGTACACCGCGCATGAGTTCGTGAGCCTCTTCGGGCGTGGTCGCAACCTTTCCCCGATACAGATCGATAGCCAGCGTCACATAGCCCAGATCGGCACAGCTTCGACGCCTGTTCCTTGACCCAGTCGTTGAGTCCCCACCACTCGTGGATGACGACAATGCCCGGGAACGGACCTTTCCCTTCGGGCGCGTAAAGCACGGCTTGCACGGTGTCGTCCCCGCTCTTGTAGGAGACGTTCTTGGACGTGGCCGCGAAAGAGCCACCCGCAAAAAATAAAGCAAGAACCACACAAAATGATTTCACGGCGAATCCTCCTTAAGGCCAGCATCTCGCCGGCGCTACAACTGCCGTTCCATATACATCGCCCCGGCGATGGGATTAGGGCGATAGGGCGCGATCTCTCGAAAACCAAGTTTACGGTACATCTCTACCGCATCTTTCATAATCGGCTCAATTGTATCGAGCCGGATGGATTGATAACCCATATTTCGCGCTTGCGCAAGAATCGTTTCTGCGATCACGCGACCCAAACCCTTGCCGCGAAATGATGGGCGTAGATACAGCCGTTTCATCTCGCAGACGCCCTCCTCCCATTTGTGCAGAGCGACACATCCGGCGAGCTGGCCGTCGTACTCTGCCAGCAGCAAACGGCCGTCCGGTGGGGCATAGTGGCCGGGAAGGCTAGCCAGCTCTTGCTCAAAATTCTGGAAGCAGAGGTTCATGCCCAGGGACTGGGCGTATTCCAGGAAAAGTGTCCGCGCTTGGGCAATCTGCTCGGAGGATTCCGCCTGCACGAAGGTAGGTCCGGAAGTAGCCCGCGTTACCCCATAAGCATCCCCCCATTTACATTCAAGACATGTCCTGTGATGTAAGCCGCTTCGTCCGACGCGAGAAACGCAACCACGCTGGCTACTTCTTCCGGCGTTCCGACGCGACCGAGAGGAATTGCCTTGAGCGCAGTCTGTTTAAAGTCGTCGGAGAAACCTGAGGTCATGGCGGTTTCGATGAAGCCGGGTGCCACGGCGTTGCAAGTTATGTTGCGCGATCCGACCTCGCGGGCGATGGCCATTGTCAATCCGATGAGACCGGCTTTCGACGCCGCGTAATTGGCTTGTCCGGCCTGACCCATTTGGCCGAAGATCGAAGTGATGTTGATAATCCGGCCCCAACGCTGTTTGAGCATCGAGCCAATCACCTGCTGAATGCAGAGGTAGGCAGATGTCAGATTGGTATTGAGCACAGAATCCCAATCGGCGCGCTTCATGCGCATCACGAGTTGGTCGCGGGTGATTCCAGCGTTGTTGACGAGAATATCGATTTTGCCCAACTGGCTGAGCGCGGCCTTGAACGTGGCTTCGACTTTTTCTTCGTCCGCTACGTCGATGGGGAACGCGGAAGCCTTTCCGCCGCTGGCTTCGATCTGTCGCACAAGTTCGGCCAGCTTTTCCTGGTTACGGGCTGCGACTGCGACGGTGGCGCCTGAAGCTGCGAGCTTGAGCGCGCAGGCGCGGCCAATCCCCTGGGACGCGCCGGTAACCAGCGCAACCCGCCCTGAAAGGGTCATGATTTTCTCCTTAATTCAATTGAAGCGAGATTATAGCCGTACTCGGTTCTTGAGTCCTAAATGTCGAATGGAGTTATAGAGAAGGGGTGCGTTTCGCCGTCACGGTGGTGTTTGCCACCGTGTTGGCAACGGGTTGGTAATCCCGCTGATAAACGTCGACAATAGCGCGGCCAACAATGCGCGCACTGGCTTCGGAGTGGATGTGCACCGGAAACGTGAACGGACCAATATCCGCGTAATCCTGCACGAAATCGATTTTCTTGATAAACAGCGAGGGCGCCTTCACCGGCCTGCCTTCCGCTCGCACCAGGCTGCCGGTGTAGGCGTCGACGAAGATACGGCCTTTGAACAATCCCGCACGCTTCTGGCGTGGCTTTACTTGAAAAGCGTGCACCGTGCGCCCTTCCCATTGGCTTGTTCCCTTATAAGAGAATTTATAGTTCGCGGGGCTGATCGCGTTCAGAGCAGGATCGTCCTTTTGCACGTGGTCAACTTCAGACTGCAGTAAACGGATAATCACATTCGTTTTTACGAAGGCATCCCCCGTGAATCGCAACGACTTGAAGGCAAGCGTGCGAGGAGCCAGGTAACGCTGTTGCACTTCATATTCACCAGACTGCGCCGTGTCGGGCAACTGCGCACGGATCAGGGTGGTGGCGGAATACGAAGCTAGTTGCGCGGTTTGTATCACCGAGCGTCCGCGGCAAACTTGAAGCGCAAATTCCGGCGCCATGCGCGGAAGCACCGGCCGGGGCAACCAGGGGCACTGAGACGCCGTCGACTGCCGGAACGGCAAGCGGAACCGAAAGCTGGCGGTCAAATACCGGAGCAGGTGAGGGCAAATTGGCGTCGGCGCCGGGCTTGACCGGGAACGGAGCCTGCCCGGCCGCCGCCGGGCCAGCCAGGAACAAAAAATCAAGAGTTGAACAAAACGCTGCATGGAGTGATTGAAGTACCTGACTTTATATATGATTCCCTTCGCTAAAGAAAAGATACATCCGTTTGGCAAGATGCTCTAATGGTAACCTCCCGCACTGCTGGGGCTGAGTTCGCGTTGGTCTCTCCTTCAATACGATGAGCGGATTCCCATCGTTCCCGCCGATTGCCCTGCCGAAATCGGGTAAGATTAAGTTCTTCAAACATGAGGTCAGCGACAAGCATGCCTGAGGTCAGCAACCCCTCGTCAACGAATGGAAACCAGACGTCTCCCGATCTCCCCTCCGTAGAGGTTTACGCGGTGTACGGCGTAGAGCCTGAGGTTCAGGCCTACGCCATGGCGAAGTATTCGCGCTCCGCGCTTTCGATGAAGGAGTCGCTCAAGGAGATCAGCCAGCAGAAGGCCGAGAAATTTCTCAACACCTTCTACTTTCAGTACGGACACCGGTCGATTGCCGATTTAGCTCACATCGCGCTGGCCATCGAACGGCTGTCCATCCTGGCCGCGATTGCAGTCGCCGACGAGCAACGCTGGGATGGTCAGGAACGTTCTACCCGCTATCAGGACTTCAGAAAGAGCGGCTACTTCACGCCCGGATTTCGGCGACGACGAGCAGGCCCGCAATCTCTATCGCGAGACCATCGACAACCTCTTCGCGGAATACGAATCGCTTTCCGAGCGGATGTTCCGCTATCTGTTCGACATCACGCCCAAGCCGGCAGAGATGAAGCAGGAAGCCTACGAGCGAACTTTGAAGGCGCGAGCCTTCGACATTTCGCGCTACCTGCTGCCGCTTTCGACCAACACCTCGCTCGGCGAGATCGTTAACGCTCGTACCCTGGAAACTCAGGTCTCGCGCTTGCTCTCGCACACTCACAAGGAGGTTCGGCGTCTGGGGGAACTGCTGAAGAATGCAGCGATCTCCCCAGCATACAACGTGAACCACGGAGCATTGACGCGATCTGGTGGAGCAGATCCGGTGCGGCCTCGCGGAACTGGGGCGAGCGCGCCGAGCGAGAGTTGCTGAGGGAAGTACGCGTGGCTTCGACGCTGGTCAAGTATGCCGACCCTAACTCCTACGAGATCGAGACCCGCCGCGAGCTGCGGCAAGTCGCGGATGAGTTACTGGGGAAATTTGCAGATCGAGCCAGCGCCCACGGTCGATCTGCTGGACGAAGAACCGTTGGAAGTGGAACTTGCCGCGACGCTAATCTACGAACATAGCCATTATTCCTATCGACAGATCCGGCAGGCAATTCAGGGCGCGGGAGAACGCATTCGCCGCGAGATCATTGATCTGGGGCTGCGGCACCGCGGCAAGCACGACGAAATGCTACGAGCATTCTGCGCCGGACAGCAATTCCGCTTCGACATTCTGATGGATGTCGGCGGCTTCCGCGATATGCACCGGCACCGGCGCTGCATTCAGATTGGACAGGAATTCACAACCAGGCACGGCTACGACGTTCCCGACGAAGTGGATGCAGCGGGAGCGCGGCGAAGCTACAACGCCGTTATGCAACGCACGGCTGACGCGGTTGAACAGCTAGCCCGGGAACGGACGGGGAAGCAAAAGAGAATGCCCAGTACGCGATTCCGCTGGGATTCCGCAAGCGGACGTTGTTCAAGATGGACTTCGCCGAAGTCGTCTACATCTCCGAACTGAGGACCGGCCCCGCAGGTCATTTCTCCTACCGCAACGTGGCGTATGCGATGTACGAAGCGGTGGCCCAGAAGCATCCAGCGCTAGCGAAGTATTTGAGAGTGACGGACGTGAGAGAGCCGATGGATCTGTTGAAGAGATAAATCGTCCTTCCCTTAATGGACGAATTTCAGCGGGTCACGAATTTCCACGCCACCACGGCCAGAAACATTACTATTCCGGCCAAATAGGCCCAACCCCGTCCTCTTTGGAATTTCTCGTGATCTATCATGGAATCACCTCGCAAGGTTACATCCAATATGCCATAGCCTGGATGCTAAAGGCGGACTGTAGAAACTAAAAACGGATTCAAGGCCCACTCCGTGGGGGCCATGCATGCACATGCATGTTACAATAAGCGATATGCGAACTACCGTGGAGATGAAGCCGGAACACCGGAGTGCGTTGTTGGCGTTAGCTGCCCGCCGTGGGGAGAAAGGCTTTTCCTCCGTCCTCGCGGAAGCGATTGAGGAATATCTCGCGGACGAAAAGACGCGGGTGCAGCGGCGAAAGGAACTATTGTCTCTCGCCGGTTCGCTTTCTCCTGAGGAAGCCAAAAGCCTCCGCCGCACAACCACGTCTCTGCGGGAGAACTGGCGTTGATTATCGCTGACACTGACGTCCTGATCGACTATCTTGCAGGAACGCAACCAACCGCGGATCAGGTGAGGGCCTATGTCGAGTCCGACGGTTTGCAAACCAGTGCCATCACGTGCTTCGAACTCCTGAGCGGAGCACGGGACGGCAAACGCGGGAACCGAGTCCGCCGCCTCATGGCTGCGATTCCGGTCCTTCCGTTGGATCGCGAGGCGGCGGAGCGGTCAGCTGCCGTGCGTCAACAGCTGGCGCGTCGCGGCGTGTCCATCGGGATGGCCGACAGTTTGATCGCGGGAATTGCCCTGGTGAATGGCCTGCCACTGATGACACGCAACAGAAAACACTTTGAAAATGTGGAGGGTCTGCCCTTGCTTTCGCTTGGCCAATCCACGAATTAGCCGGATTGTTACGTATACATCACTTTGCGGTCGCCCTTCACGATCCGGCCGACCGTGAACGCTTTTTCTCCCGCGCGCTCGAGCAGGGTCTGAGCCTTCTTGAACTTCTTCGCCGGAACGACCAGCAGCATGCCGAATCCCATGTTGAAGGTGCGCAGCATCTCGTCCTGCGGGACGTTGCCGAGCTGCTGCAGGTGTTCGAAGATCGGCAGCACTGGCCAGGAATTGATCTCGATCACCGCCGCCATGCCTCGGGGAAGCACGCGCGGAAGATTCTCCGTGATGCCGCCGCCGGTGATGTGCGCCATCGCCGAAACGCATTCGCCATCCGCCAGCAAGCGCTTCACCGCCGGCCAATAGCTCTTGTGAGTCTTCATCAGCTCGTTGCCGACTTTGCCCTTGAGTTCGTTGACATACGATTCGGGCGTGTAATGCGCCGACTTCAAACAGCAGCTTGCGGGCCAGCGAATAGCCGTTGGTGTGCAGGCCGTTCGAGGGCAGGCCGAGAAGCACGTCGCCGGCTTCGACCGTCTTTGCCGGTGATGATGCGTTCGCGCTCGACCACGCCCACGATAAAGCCCGCCAGATCGTATTCGCCTTCGGGATAAAAGCCCGGCATCTCCGCGGTTTCGCCGCCGATCAGCGCGCAGCCGTTGTGCTTGCAGGCTTCCGCGATACCCGCGATCACTTTCTCCGCGACCTCCGGCTCCAGCTTGCCGGTGGCGAAATAGTCCATGAAGAACAGCGGCGTCGCGCCCTGCACCGCGATGTCGTTCACGCAATGATTCACCAGGTCGGCGCCGATGGTGTGATGCACCTTCATCTCGAAGGCGACCTTCAGCTTGGTGCCGACGCCGTCCACGCTCGAGACCAGCACCGGATCGAGATACTTCTTCTTGTCGATGGAAAACAGGCCGCCAAAGCCGCCGATTTCGCTGAGCACGCCGCGGTTAAACGTCTTGTGAGCGAGGTACTTGATGCGCTTTTTGGTGCGGTTGGCGCGGTCAATGTCGACGCCGGCGTCGGCGTAGGTAACGGGCGTGCTGTTCAAGGAATCCTGGGCCACGGGTGCAATTCCGTCTCTTAAAGAATTGAGGGGAAACGCTGGGTGTCTGCCGCTCGAAAGGAGCGTTTAAGTGCGGCTCATTGTAGCATGTTCGCCGAGAGCGGGACCCGGACGCAGAACAAGCTGCGACTAGTCCCTGCAAGCAACGTCCGTACGGACGCAGATGGCTTGCGTCTCTTCGAAGCGCTAATGAGTTACGTAAGTCGAAAAGTAGTACACCAGTATTCCAAACAGTGCTAATCCAGAAATACCGTACGCGGTCAGAACCCAAACGCCGCGGCCTTCCCGGTGCGCTGCTGCGGAAGGCCGGGAACCCGATGCCGCCGTCGAGGAATTACTAACAGACTGTTGCTCCATGCAAACCTCCGAGGTCGGAAACATAGTGACGCGCAAAAACGTCGCTTTTATCCACACTGCCTTCTCAGCAGGTGTTGATGGTGAAAATGTTACTACAGATCCGCCATTCAGCGATCAGAGAAATATGTCTAACTTGTAAGTCCAGGCAGAGTTCCCGGGTTCATAGAGTTGCTTCCGTACCATCGCGGGGAAGCGAACTTTCCTCGAACTTGCGGCTGACATTCTGCAGGTAAGTGTCCAAGGTTCGGTGGTATCCCAGAAAAAAGCGAGAGACGAAGCGGAACACCGGATTGTAAATCTCGCCTCGCTCGGTGATGTTCAAGCGGCATCCCTCGACGGTGGGAGAAATATCGAAGATCCACATTCCACCAAAGGGCAAACTTTTGTCGGCGATTTGGCTCACCATGCGCGACGGCGAGTTCGATTCGACGATCTCCATAGTGATGATGCCATTCGCGCCCCTCTCCCGGTAGCGAATGTGCCCCTCTGACGGCGGGAGCAACTCCACCTCCCGGACATCGGAGCGCCAGGATGGAGCAGCTTTGAAATCAGAAATCAATTGGAAGACATCTTCCGGCTTTCGATGAAGCGCCAGGGCGCGAGCAGCAACGTGTTGCTTGGGCAGCATGAGGCCGATAAGGACCACGATGAATGCTGCACTCACCAGTATTGCTCCCGCCAGTAGAACCATCTTCAACATTTCAGCTACTCCTTAGGATCTGTTTTGCTCATAGTCTGCCGCGATGCTTTCGCTAAGAGTGCCAGACCTTCCAGGGCCCGCTTCTGTTCATTACGGTTTAGCCGAGCCAAAACGCCCGCTACCCGTTCTGCGTCCAACACTGAAGTCTCCGCCATCGCCTTGGCGCCTTGCGGCGTCAGTGTGAGCGCCACGATTCGACGGTCTCGAGCCATTTTCTTGCGTTGCAGATAGCCCAGTTGCTCGAGCCGGTGGATGGCTGCCGAGAGGGTTGAACCGCGCACGCTCAAATGAGCTGCAAGTTCGGTAGGGGTTACCGAAACCGTTTCGTTCAAGTGAACCAGGATCGAAGAGTCTCTGGCGGACAGGCGGTGGCGCGTGCGTCGATGCTCGAATGTGGCGCGTGTGGCAAGCCAGATAGATTTGCGGATAGTAGCGCTGTACCAACTCCACGTCGGAAGTGTTCATGACGAGGAATTATGGCGGTCGGCAAGTAGTTCGTCAAAACGAAGTATTCAATTCGGGAACTTTTCCACCGATTGTTATCGAATTCGCTTTTCCTTCGCTCGACTCGGCGTGTATAATTCGGCCTGAATCATTCCTGCCATCACAAAGGAGCCGTCCCATATGGCCGACGAACGGGCAAAAGCGATTGATCTGGCCTTTGCACAAATCGAAAAGCAGTTTGGCAAGGGTTCGATCATGCGGCTGGGATCGAAGGAAGCCATCGTCCCGATTGCCGTGATCCCAACGGGCGCGATTTCCTTCGACGCGGCTTTAGGCGTTGGCGGCTTTCCCCGCGGACGCGTGGTCGAAGTATTCGGGCCTGAATCCTCGGGCAAAACCACAATCACCCTGCAGGTCATTGCCGAGGCGCAAAAGATGGGCGGCATGGCTGCGTTTGTGGATGCCGAGCACGCGCTTGATCCCGGATACGCCAAGAAACTCGGCGTCGACGTAGACAACCTGCTGGTCTCGCAGCCGGACTACGGCGAGCAGGCGCTTGAAATTACCGAGGCCCTGGTGCGCTCGGGCGCGATCGACGTGCTGGTCGTCGACTCGGTTGCCGCGCTCGTACCCAAGGCCGAACTTGATGGCGAGATGGGCGACAGTCACATGGGTCTGCAGGCGCGGCTGATGTCACAGGCCCTGCGTAAACTCACCGGAACGGTTTCAAAGTCGCGTACTTGTTTGATTTTCATCAACCAGATCCGCGAAAAAATTGGCGTAATGTTCGGCAATCCCGAGACCACCACCGGCGGCCGCGCGTTGAAGTTCTATTCGTCCGTGCGCATTGATATTCGCCGCATTGCCGCCATCAAAGAGGGCGACGTCGTTACCGGGTCGCGCACCAAAATCAAAGTCGTAAAGAACAAAGTCGCCGCGCCCTTTCGCGAAGCCGAATTCGACATCATGTATGGTGAGGGCATCTCGCGCGAAGGGGACCTGCTCGACATCGCCGCTGTCCATAACATTGTAGAGAAGTCCGGCGCCTGGTACAGCTACAAAGGTGAACGTATCGGACAGGGCCGCGAAAACGCCCGGGCCTTCCTCAAAGAGAACAAAGACACCATGGTCAAGCTCGATGCCGAGGTACGGAAGCAACTAGGATTGGCACCGACAGCAGCGCCGGCCGCCGTTCCCGCACCGACTCAAAGCGCACCGCAGAGTAGCCGCGTGACCACGATGCCCAGCGCGGCTCCAGAGCCGGCAAAAGTCTCAGCGACCAGACGATAGGTTTGTCAACTCTTCGCTGTCATTTCGAGCAGAGCGAGGAGCCTGGGTTCTCTCATCGTGAAAGTCCGCGGACGGCGCTAACGCACTAGCCACTCGGTTACGGCGTGCATTCGAGTGAGCGCGGAGCCGTAGGTTGCAATTACACCCATAACCGTGACTGCTGCCGCGGGCACAGCGTACCACCCTCGTTCCGGGGTTTGCGGCGCTCGCGTCTTGTCCCACGCGACCAACCGTTGTACTCGCTGGCTTAACGCTGTTGAACTATGGAGCAAGGCCATGGTGAGTTCACCAGCAGATTCCATGGGGCCTAATCTCGAAACCTTAATTAACGCGGCGGCCAGGTCGAGCGCGTCCCGGAAGCTCGACACGGCGGCATCATCCGCGGCCATCTCGGTTTCCTCAGACCAGGCGAGCTCTAAATCAGCCATTGCCGGAAACACTGAAAAACGGAAGACAAGCTTTTTCAGATTGTCGTAGCGAAGCGCGTGCGCGATCTCATGCCGCAATGCAGTCCGGAGTTCGGGCGGATTGAGCGTGGCAACCGCAGCCTCGGACACCAATACCTTGGGCACGCACAGGCCTGCGACGGTTAGAGTAGGAGCATTCCTGCCAGTGCGAAAGATGGGGACTGCGTGGCTAAACTCCATGCTTCGGGGCGCCATCCGTATGGATCCGTCCAGCCACTTCACCAGCGCCCGCGAAGCCTTGCGCTGAGCCATTCCGGCACGCACAATTCCCGCCCCCAACAGAGTCAAGCAGCAAAAGCCCAGCGCCAGTGGAACCGCGCCAATTGCCTCATTGGTCGAGCGCGGTTCCAGCAACAAAAAAGACGGCAGGGTAAATGCCAGCGTCACCAGAGAAGACAAGGCCAAAGGAAGGATGCGCAGAGCGAACAATAGATCCGCCGCGGCGCGGGCCGAGCGTGGTCGAAGTATGCGCACAGTCAGCCTCCATCCCCGAGAAATCGCCAGCGATAAGGAGACGTACAGAAGCACGAACACAGCAAGCGAGACACCGATGCAGCGGGCGGCAAACATCAGCGTTTCTCCTTTTCACGGAGTTCTCGACGCTTTTGATCCAGCAGTTGCTGCAGATCGTCCAGCAGGCTGGCGTCATGTTCACTGACGGCTTCGACCAGATATGAAAGTGGAAGTGACGCCGCCGTTCCCGATCCGAGCAGTTGGCGGATGGTCTCGCCCACCGCAGCTTTTTCGAGTTCTTCGCGCGTGTATCGCGGAGAGTAGCGAAACGCCCTTCGTTCGGCTGCGCGGTTCAGCAATTGCTTCTTGTACAGCCGGTCGAGCGTAGTCATCACCGTTGTGTAAGCGAGCTTGATGTCTCCGGCATCCAGCAATTCGCGCACGGTCGCACTCCCGCGCGTCCACAGCGCAGAAAGCAATTGCTGCTCGAGTGGACCGAGCTGGGCGCTCGGCGATCGTCGAAGCAGATGCAAAATCCTATTCATTCTGATGCCCCAGGCAGATAAAAATCTGTTGCCAAGCAAAAGCCGAACGCGGCCGGCAACTCCGGTCAATCCACCGCGTCTAACTGGTCACGCTATCTGAGAATCGGCCAAACCGCAAGGAGTAGAAAGTGTGAAGCGGGCCGATTGTTCGTGAGAGCTGTTGAGGCAAGCGACAAGGCTGTGGGCCGTGATGGAAACCAAAAATCGCAGCCACCCGCTATAATGCGTGAATCACGGAGGCTCTTGATGAAATCGCAACGCGGTACCCCGAACTCAGCCCGCCCGAGAGCGAGCACCATACCGCAGTTCTCGGAGAGTTCGTTTGAACGAGTTGTCGATTCCCTCAAGCTCTCGCCCGAACAGTATCAGAGCTCAATTGAGCTCCGTGAGTGGGTGTTGCGGAATAAGGATCACAAGTATGTTCCACCAGAGCTGCTGAAGGCCTTTGGATTCCAAGTCAACCTTGAACCCTGATTTCTTCTCTCCGGTCCGGCGTTCCTGCAAAACATTACTCCGACCGCACCCTGTCGTGATCGCCGCCGGATCCGTGGTAGACTTTGCCCGTAGCGGGAACTCCCCCCGGATGCTGTGCGTTTTATGCCTGAACCACTCGCCAAGAAGGTTCTCCTGATCGGCTGGGATGCGGCCGATTGGAAGGTGATCAATCCATTGCTGGATCAGGGATTGATGCCCACGCTGGACGATTTCATTAATCACGGCGTGATGGGAAATCTGGCGACTCTGCGGCCGATCCTTTCCCCGATGCTGTGGAATTCGATCGCTACCGGCAAGCGTCCCCATAAGCACGGGATTCACGGGTTCATGGAACCGGACACACAAAACGGCGGCATCCGGCCGGTGTCGAGCACCTCGCGCAAGGTAAAGGCGTTGTGGAACATTCTCACCCAGCGCGGATTTAAGACCCATGTTCTGGGCTGGTTCGCGGGCCATCCGGCGGAGCCGATTAACGGCATTTCGATTTCCGATCTCTATCCCTACGCAAGTGCACCGCCGGATAAGCCATGGCCTCTTCCGCCTGGTGCGGTGCATCCGGAGCGTCTGCGTGATACTTTCGCCGAACTGCGCATGCATCCCGGTCACGTTACGGAAGCGGCCATCCTGCCCTGGATTCCACGCGCGGCGGAGATCGATCAGGAAAAGGACAAGGGGCTGATGTCGTTCGCTAAGATCTTGTCGGAAAACTGTTCCATTCACAATGCCGCCACCTGGATTCTGCAGAATGAGCCCTGGGATTTCCTGGCGGTTTATTACAACGGGATTGATCACTTCTGCCACGGGTTCATGCACTACCATCCGCCGCGCATGGAGCGGATTCCAGAAGATCGGTACGAGATTTACAAAGACGTAGTGAATGGAGCTTATCGTTTCCACGACATGATGCTGGAAACATTATTGAATCTGGCAGGCCCGGATGCGACGGTGCTGCTGGTATCCGACCACGGCTTCCACTCCGATCACCTGCGGCCGCGCGGCATTCCGGCGGAGCCGGCTGGTCCCGCGGTTCAGCATCGGCCGTTCGGGATCTTTTGCATGAAAGGCGCGCACGTGCTTCAGGACGAGCGCATCTACGGAGCAACGCTGCTGGATGTGACGCCAACCGTCTTGACCCTGTTTGGATTGCCCGTGGGCGCGGACATGGATGGTCGCGTGTTAGTGCAGGCTTTCGAGGAGCCGCCCGAGACTACTCGCATTCCGAGTTGGGAGCAGGAGGCCGGTGAATGCGGGATGCATCCCAGCGATCTGCGCATGGATCCCGCGGCCGCGCAAGCCCTCCTGCAGCAATTTGTGGCGCTTGGGTACATTCAGCCGCCCAGTGAAGATCAGAGCAAAGCGGTGGCCAGTGCGGTGCGCGAAACGAACTACAACCTGGCCCGCGACTATTTGGATTGCGGCCGTCCCGGCGATGCTCTGCCGCTGCTCGAAGACCTGGCCAGGAATGATCCCGAGCAGACTCGCTTCCAGATGCATCTGGCGCAATGTTATCTGGCACTCAGTCGGCGCGCAGACGCCAAGCAAATTCTCGAGACTCTGATGACTGCAGATTTGAACCCGCCGGAACCACAGAATGCCAAGGGCGAGCCGGCAGAGCAACCGGCCGCGAACGCCACAATAGCCCAGCGGGCGGAAGCGGCGGCGTCCAAGGAGCCAACCCCTCGGCCGTGGGCAGATTTACTGATGGGCGTAATTCATTTTGAAGAAGGAACCATGGAAGCAGCGCTCGCCAGCCTGCTGAAGGCCGAGCAGTCCGATCCGCGTCTGCCCAACTTGCATTTGCGCATCGGCGAGACCTATTTGCGGCTCAAGCGAAGCGACGATGCCGACCGCGCTTTTCAACAGGCGCTCGACATTGATGGTGACAGCCCCGAGGCCCACCTGGGTCTCGCCATGGTGCGCCTGCGACAGCGCCGAAATGAGGAGGCCGCCGAACAGGCTTTGCTGGCCGTTGGGCTGCAGCACTTCCTGCCCCTGGGCCACTTCTATCTCGGAGTAGCACTCGCGCGTTTAGGTCATCGGCAGCGTGCCATGCTGGCATTTGAGACTTGCCTCAGCATGCTGCCCGGACTGGTCGCCGCACATCGCTGGCTGGCCGCGTTGCACAGCCAGCCGGGAGGAGATCTTGACAAGGCGGTCCGGCACCGCGGCTTGTACGCCCAACTGATTCATCAGAGAAAAATGAGGGCCCAAGCGTGATCACGGTTGTCTCTGGTTTGCCACGCTCAGGCACGTCTCTAATGATGCAAATGCTCGCCGCCGGCGGGATGCCAGTCCTCAGCGATGGTGAGCGCCAGGCCGACGCCGACAATCCTCGCGGTTACTTAGAGTGGGAACACATCAAGCTTCTGCCGCAGCAGCCGGACTGCATCGAGGAAGCTGCAGGCAAGGCGGTTAAAATAATCTCGCAGCTTCTTTTCGCATTACCCCCGGGCCGCGAGTATCGAGTCATTTTTATGCAACGCCCGCTCGCAGAGGTGGTCGCTTCTCAGGCAGAAATGATCCGGCGACGAGGGACAGCCGGAGCTTCATTGCCTTCGGAAGCTCTCATTGCAGGTCTGCGCGCTCATTTGAGCCAGGTGAACGCATGGCTCACAGACAAGGGCACCATCTCTGTACTCCGGGTGGAACACAATGAAGTGCTGCGAGAACCGGCGCGGATTGCGGAATCCGTCCAGCAGTTTCTGGATTTGGCGTTAGATGTGAATGCGATGTCGCGGCAGATCGATATGTCACTCTACCGGCAGCGGGTTAAGTCAGTGTAAGTTTTCATCTTCGTTCAGAACTCGTTTTCAGAACTCGAAGTACCCCGCAGTCGGTGGTCGACGCGGGCCATCCGTACCGGTGGACGGGAGCAATCCAACAATTCCACGCAGGTTTTCCCAAGCCGCCCGGTTCAATGCCGGGTCGGCGCCAACCAGGTCGCGGATCATGTTCCACGCTGCGATGTTGAGCGCGCCTTCCGGCGCAGGTCCCATCGCCAGCGAAACTGAACACTGGGGACAGAAACAAATGCGTTGGGCCGAGGATTTTTGCCGCGGTCGTATTCCGACGGTCTGCGCGAACATATAAACCGCCACCGATTTGTCGCCGACCTCGATTTCTCGATTGCAGCGAAGACAGTACAAGTTTTCCAAGGGCCCTCCTGGCGTCGAGTTGCGCCCGAGAGAAATACTGTCGCCGCCCTTCGGAGGGCGCAAGTATGCAGAAGGATTCCCGCGAGATCAGATTCATGGCGAAGTGTCCTTCTGGCACGAATTAGCGCCCGAACCAAGCTGGGCTCTAGCCAGAACGGGAGTGCGTCGTGCACTCTGCTGCTATGCGTGCTGCTGCGGGCGGGAATGGAGTATCAGGTTCGACAAACTACCGGTCGCAGACGCATGGGCCTTCCGTTAAATGCTTTCGCCTGTCACAGCTTCGCAGGCTGAGGGAATGCGGGCAGGTAGCCGCTGTTTGCTACCGGATTCGCAGCGGCGGAATTGAATTCCTGTTGGTCCGCACTAATAGTGGACATTGGACCTTCCCCAAGGGTCATGCTGAACCAGGGCTGACACACGCCCAAGCAGCCGCCCTCGAGGCCTACGAAGAGGCAGGAGTTCACGGCTGGATGGAGGAAGCTTCGTTCACCAGGTACGTTCGCCGCAAGCGTGGCAGCCCGCGAAGCTCTGCGCCATCAGCCGGAAGGCCTGGCGAAAGCGAAATTGCGATTCAGGCCCATCTGTGTGAGGTCCTGCGATTGGAGGCTCCAAAGGAACGCGATCGAGATCCCACATGGTTTTCTGCCGAGAAGGCCAAGCGGCGATTACGAGAGGACCGCACGCCCGATTACGGAGCCGAACTCGCCCGCGTGGTCGATCGTGCCGTGAATCGTGTCCGGCGATTGAGTAGCGGCGCCGGCAGCCGCCCAGCCGCAAAAAGAGGCATTGCGGAACCAATCCGTTGACGCCATCGGGAGCGTGTGAGCAGCGAACCCACAATGGAGAAAACGGCGGCGGCTCGTCGAAACGACCGCTGCCGCCGCTTCGATGTAGCGGCCAAGAGGCGCAAGCCCAGAGGGACCGGACCAGAGAGCAACCCGGCTGCGCGCATGGTCCAGCCACTCTTACCGGAATGCAGAGGCTCATTGGCCCGCGTCTTGCGTTCCATCGCAGTTCCTGCGGCGCCAGTTGCAGGGGTCTATCCCGGCGCATCCAGGATGCGCAGGAGGCAGTCATGGATGAGATCGAGTGTTCGTTTCAGCGGGCGAGCCAATTCGAGCGCCAAGCCATGATTAATGCCATGAACTCCCTGCGCGACCTAAGCCGCCTGGTTCAAACTCCCGAATCGCATAATGCGAAGCATCTAGCCTTGTTCGATGCCTAGATTCTGAGTTTTCAAATCCTTGGCGTCAGTGAAGAGCGCTTGCTCGTTGTTTGTCGCCATGCTTGCATTGTGCTCGCAGGGACAGGTTTCCAAGAAAACTTCGCCCGATGAGCTCCTGCTGACGGTTACGCTTCCGTCCGAAGAGCCCATTGAAGTGAGTACCAAGATCTCACTCGGCAGGCCTTTGAAGTCTCCGAGGTGCGAGGAGAGCGAAAAATAACGCTCAAGGGCACTCTGACAGCCCTGAAACAGAAGCGGTACCATTTACGGCTCACAATCGTTTCGTGGGTGTCCGAAAAAGTGAACGGCACTGTGTCAGTCGAGCCCGACCGTGGTTCCAGGCGAACCATGGATGGGCGGTGCCGTCTCGTCTTTCGTATTCCATTACACGGTCCTGCTCACTCGAATTCCTGAACACTGAGGTCTGATCTCGATCTTAAACGCGAAGACGTTACCGCAGTTCGGTTACGCGTTTACCAATTGCATCATGTGCTCGGGATAGCGCGCCCCCGAGGTCGCATCCCGGGGAAAGACCTCGTCAATGCGGCCCAAATCCTCCGCGCTGAGCTTCACCTGCAGGGCGCCCACATTTTCTTCCAGATACTTGCGACGCTTGGTTCCCGGAATCGGCACAATATCGTTGCCCTGGGCGAGCACCCAGGCCAGCGCCAACTGCGAAGGCTTACAACCCTTTTCTTTCGCAATTTCCTCCACCCGGCGCACCAGATCGAGATTCTTCTGAAAGTTCTCACCTTGGAAACGCGGTGAGTTGCGGCGATAGTCGTCGGCAGGGAAATCCTCAAACTTTTCGAACCTGCCAGTCAGGAACCCCCGTCCGAGCGGGCTGTAAGCAACGAATCCAATTCCCAATTCGCGGCAGGTGGACAGAATTTCATCCTCGGGATCCCGCGTCCACAGGGAGTATTCGGTCTGCAGCGCGGCGATGGGATGAACCTTCGCGGCCCGACGAATAGTCGTAGAACTCGCTTCCGAGAGGCCAAGGTGCCGGACTTTACCCTCCTTCACCAGTTGGGCCATCGCCCCCACTGTTTCTTCAATGGGCGTTTTGGGATCGACGCGATGCTGGTAATAAAGATCAATCGTGTTCACCCCCAGCCGGCGCAGGCTGTTGTCGCAACACTGACGAACGTATTCAGGCTTACCACTCACGCCTCGGACGTTCGGATCCCTGGAATCGCGAACAATACCAAATTTCGTGGCCAGCACCACCTGCTCCCGACGCCCACGAATGGCTTTGCCGACGAGTTCTTCGTTGATGAATGGTCCATAAACATCGGCGGTGTCCAGCAAAGTGATGCCGAGTTCCAGAGCGCGGTGGATCGTAGCCACGGATTCGTTGTCATCACGGCCGCCGTAGAACTCCGACATGCCCATGCACCCCAGGCCCATAGCTGAAACCGTAAGGCCGCTGCGTCCAAGTTTGCGGATTTCCATAAATAAATGCCTCCTGACAAAAAATTTAGAAGCGCGGAAAGAAAAACCCTTATCTCATCTACTGGTTCATAGATGCACGTAGCCGTCGGCAAGCATCAACCATTTCAGGTGCCTCGATGAGTCAAATGCCCAACTGGTTTGAGCGGAAGTTCGAATTCTCATTTCCGACGGAGTTATTTCCCAACCTCTCCGCCCGCTTGCGAGGAACACCCGCCAGGCTGGAGGAACTTGTCTGCAGTCAACCTCATGAGCGATTAGTGCAAAAGCCCGAGCAGAAGTGGTCGGCGCAGGAACACGCAGGGCATCTGCTGGACCTCGAACCTTTATGGATAGCGCGAGTTGACGACTATAAAGCGGAAGCCGCTGAACTTACCCACGCCGACTTGAGCAACCGCAAAACTCACGAAGCGGGACATAATAAGCGTCGCGTTGAGGAGATTCTTACCGAATTCCGCAAGGCCCGATTGCAACTCGTGAATCGAGTTGGAGGAGTTGACAGTGCGGTTCTTGCCCGATCGATCCCTCATCCCCGGCTGAAACAACCCATGCGCCTGGTCGACCACTTGTACTTCGTCGCCGAACACGACGACCATCACCTGGCGCGCATCTGGGAACTCTTGGAAGCGAAGTAACCCGCGAGCACCGTATCACAACCCATGGTCTAGCGAGAAAATAAGGGATTCTGCGCGGCCCGGCTTCAACGTTGGTTTGAGACGACCAAATCTACTGCCTTCTCTGTGCCTCTGTGTCTCTGTGGTGAAATGCGCATGGCAAATCGACGTTTGAGAATTCCGCTTGCGCAACGGCGGCATGGGAATCAGGGCGCAACCGCAATCAGGGGTTTGGTCGAGGACAGCACTTCGCCGATTTCTACCGCGGGGACTCCGGCCGCTGCGAGCGCCCGCGTAAGTTCAGTCGCATCCGCGGACGAGACTGAGATCAGCAAGCCTCCGGCGGTCTGCGGGTCGAACAGAATCGTCTTCACTTCCTCGCTGATCCCATCTTCATAGCCAACCACGCACTCGGCGAATTCGCGATTGGCCTTCAGGCCTCCGGGCATATGGCCGGCGCGAACACATTCCAAGGCGCCTTCGATCAGCGGAATGCGACTGGCGTAGAGGCGAAGCGAAACGCTGGACGCGAGTGCGATTTCGCGGGCGTGTCCGATCAGCCCAAAGCCAGTCACATCGGTCATGGCATGAACCGCGAAAAGACCCGAGACCGCCTCCGCGGCTTTCTTATTAAGCGTGGTCATGGAGGCGACAGCGGCATCGATCCACGATTGTTTCGCCGCTTTTTTCTTGATTGCCGTAGAGATTACGCCTGTCCCAAGGGCTTTGGTGAATACCAGACGGTCGCCCGGTTCCGCGCCGCCATTGGTCAGCACTCTCGCGGGATCGATCAAGCCGGTCACGGAATATCCAAACTTCATCTCTTCATCGCGTACGCTGTGCCCGCCAATCACGGAGCATCCGGCTTCCATCATTTTGGAAAGCCCACCGGCAAGAATGTGTTCCAGAATTGCTAGATCGGCTTTCTCTGGAAAACACACCAGCGCCAGCGACGTGCGCGGCTGCCCGCCCATGGCGTAAACGTCGCTGAGCGCGTTGGTCGCGGCGATCTGACCGAACGTGTAAGGGTCGTCCACCATCGGCGTGAAGAAGTCCACGGTCTGCACCAGCGCCGCGCCCGGCCCAATCAGATACACTCCGGCGTCGTCGGCCTTATCGAAGCCGACCAGAACATTCGGGTCATGCTGCCGGGCTAATTTCCCAAGCACCGTGTCCAGCGCCGCCGGACTCAGCTTGGACGCTCAACCCGCGGCTTTCACCGACTCTGTCAAACGAATTGGCTTGGCATCGGACATGTGGACATTCTAAATGAGAGATTCGTGGACGCTCTTGATGCTGGTTCTATTTCACCGAGACATCGGTCACCTGCAGATCGGGATAGGCCTGGTTCCAGTCGCTGCTGATGTGTTCGAAGGTAAGGCGGAAGGGTTTACCCTGGCCGGGAGCCAGCGGCGAAAGGCTGAGGTCGACCGCGTCGGGGTAGGGCCCGCGGGTCTGCAGCACGTGCAGCGGAACGTCTTCGGCTTGGGCGACTTCCCCGAGAGAATTTCTGAAGGCAACGTGAACGACAGTGTGCGTAACCGTCTTCTCGCCAGTGTTCATGACGGTTCCGTCGATGTAGGTCACGCTGGCGCCAACAAAATTCTCAGCCACGCTCATTTTCAAATCAGAGAGCTTGAGGTTGGCGGCGTACGGATGCGGTGCGGTTGTTGTTCTGGGACTGCCGCGAGTGAGCAGGGCAATGGCTCCGACCACTACCACGACCATCGCCACACCGAGCAGAATTGGGCGCAGGTTCGAGTCGCTTTGTGTTTCCGTCAGCGAAGATGGCTCAATCAGGCCGCCCATGCGAAGATTGTACTCGCTCTGGCAGTTAAACCTTTCTCATGGACGCGCAGCGAAACGCGCTGCCGTGCTGCAGGATTCGTTCTTCCCCATGGCAAAAAGTGCTCATGCCCCTACTACGGAGAACGGACTTGGGCGAGCTAAAGTAATTGGCGCTGACGCCGAAAGAGCCAGTAGGAGGTTCTCACCCATGGTAAGCCCAGTAAGCAATGCAACGCCCGCCAAACCCGAGGCTGCAGTTCAGGCGCCGCAGACGCGCCAACCAGCGCCGGCTTCGACAGCGAAGCCCGCAGTCTCGGATACAGTTCAAATCAGTAACGCCGCCAAGATTGTGCAGGAGGCAACCGAAACCCAGGCTCAGACCACGAAAGAAGCTAACTCTGGGGACCTGCAGGCAAGGGCGTTACTCGCCAGAGAGGCTGCTGCTCACGCGACGAAAAAGTGAACAGTTGCATGTTATCCATCGAACGGTGAAAAGCCGGTAGACTTTGTGGTCGTAATTTGGCAAAACTACCCGGCTTTTCATTCCGAGGTAACCTTGTCGCACTACTCGCTTGAGATCTACTCCCCACCCACCGTCAGCCCATCAATTCTGATGGTCGGACAGGCCACCGCGCCGCGGAACTCGAGATCGTTTGCGATCTCGGAGATATTGAAGAACATCTCCTTCAGATTCCCGGCCACGGTGATTTCCTCCACCGGGAATACCAACTCTCCGCCGGAAATCCACAAGCCTGAAGCGCCCCGGGAATAATCGCCGGTCACCAGGTTGGCTCCGTGTCCGAGAAACTCGGTCACGTAGAGTCCGTCTTTAATCTCCGAAATGATCTGCTTCGGGGTCTTTGTCCCCGGCTGAAGAAAGTAATTTCCCGGACCGATGCCCGGCGTTCCCGCCAATCCGCGAGAAGCGTTGCCAGTAGTCTGAAGGCCAAGCTTTTTCGCGGAGTAGGTATTCATCAGATAAGACTTGAGCACGCCATTTTCAATTACGACTGTGCGCCTGGAAGGAACGCCCTCGCCGTCGAACGGACTGGTTCCGAAGCCGCCAGGAATGGTGCCGTCGTCGATCA
Source organism: Terriglobales bacterium (assembly GCA_963706465.1). Classification (GTDB taxonomy): domain Bacteria; phylum Acidobacteriota; class Terriglobia; order Terriglobales; family Acidobacteriaceae; genus JABDBE01. Next base: position 198,312 of record CAVPMC010000003.1, on the reverse strand, counting down.
CATTCACGCCATCACCAGCAATTTTTTGTCCCAGCTTGCCCGCCAGAAACGATGCCCCGCGATAAACTGAGTCTCCGTTCACGCCCTCGAAAATATGTTCGAGGATGGAGTTGGACACCATGGGGTCGAGAACGATCGGGACTTTCGCCGTCTTCGATTTCCGGGCACCGAGGCGCCGCAATGTGCGCTGGGCTGCGGTCTTTCCCACATGCTCGGGTGACTCCAGCCGGCTCAGGCCGCGGGCTACGGAAAACCAGTAATCGCGCTGCTTGGCGCCATCCTCCGACTGCGCAATGGGGACGGCCGCCAGGGAACAATAGGAACGCTGATATTCGCCGACGAATCCGTGCGAGTTGGCCAGAATCTTGTGTCCGGTGGCGGCTTCAAACGAACCGCCTTCCGAGTTCTTGATGCGGGGATCGTAATCGAGCGCGGCTTTCTCGGCACGGCGTGCATAGCTGATGCGCTCTTCGCCGGGAAGCGAATAAACATCGGCGGAGTACAAATCGAGATCGCCGCCGATCGAGCCCAATTGCGAAGCTTCCGGTATTCCTCCGAATGGGTCTTCCGAAGTGATCTTGGCCAGTTCCAGCGCCGACTTCACCATGCGGTCGAGTCCGGCGCGAGAGAAGTCGCTGGAATAGGTGCTGGCGGCGCGTTTGCCGTAGAAAACGCGCATGCCGATGGCCTTCGAGCCAGACTCTTTCAGAGTTTCGACTTGCCCTAAACGAACGACCGTAGAGAACTCGTCTCCTTCCCGGATGACACATTCCGCAGCGTTAGCCCCCCCGGACATGGCGCGGCGCACGATGTCCTGCGCCAGATCGCGGAGGTCGGTTTCGAGTTTCTGGTTTCGAGTTTCAAGCTGGGTTTGGGACATATGATTCGCTTAGAGAATCCCTTTGTGAGCTTTGTGTCCGTTGTGGCTAAGGCATTGTAAAGGCATCAGCCACAAAGGACACGGAAGTACACCAAGGAAAAGAAAAGCAGATTCCTCTACTGCATAAAGCCGCCAACATCTTTTCTGGCCGTTCCGCCTACCGTTAAGCGATCGATTTTAATTGTCGGAATACCAACGCCAACGGGAACGGCTTGGCCGTCCTTGCCGCAAGTGCCGACGCCTTCGTCTAGTTTCAGATCACTGCCCACCATCGAAACGCGGGTGAGCACGTCAGGTCCGTTTCCGATTAAGGTCGCGCCTTTAATGGGGGCGGTGATTTGGCCGTCTTCGATCAAATATGCTTCGGAGGCGGAAAAAACAAACTTCCCGTTCGTGATATCGACCTGCCCGCCGCCGAAGTTCACCGCATAGAGACCACGCCGTACGGACCGAATAATGTCTTGCGGGTCATCTTGACCAGCCAGCATGTAGGTGTTGGTCATACGCGGCATGGGGATGTGTTCGTAGCTCTCGCGGCGTCCGTTGCCGGTATCCGCGACGCCCATCAAACGCGCGGAGAGCTTGTCGCTCAGGTATCCCTTCAGGATTCCCTTTTCGATGAGCACGGTATTCTGTGTTGGCTCGCCTTCGTCGTCGACGTTGACTGAGCCACGGCGCCACGGCATGGTGCCGTTATCCACGACCGTGCACTTTTCGCTGGCAACTCGCTTTCCAATCAATCCTGCGAATGCAGAAGTCTGTTTGCGATTGAAATCAGCCTCCAGGCCGTGACCCACCGCTTCGTGCAGGAGGACGCCGGGCCAGCCCGGACCAAGCACGACTTCCATCTCTCCAGCCGGCGCTTCGCGAGCGTCCAATTGTAGAATCGCCTGACGCGAAGCCTCCTTGGCAAAATACTCTGGGGTCTTTTCCCCGAAGAAGAAGTCCAGAGCGACGCGGCCACCGCCGCCGGAACCACCCCGGGCGGAATTTCCGTCGGTCTTGGCGATGCAAGAAACATTCACCCGCGCGAGCGGCTGAGAATCCTCGGCGAAGGTGCCATCCGACCCCACGACCAGAATGTTTCGCAATTCATCCGCATAGCTGGCGCGCACCTCTTTAATGCGAGGATCGTAAGAACGGGCCGCCTTATCCGCGCGCATTACCAGTTCAACCTTAGTGGTAATTTCTGCGTCCACGGAGGGCAGGGTTACCGGATACAAGCTGCGAGCGGGCTTCTCCTGGAAGCCGACCGCAGGTGTTTTGGCCGGTCCGCTGGCAATCAAGGCAGCAGTGCGAGCCGCGTGCAGAATGCGCTCGGATGAAAGGTCGTCTGTGTATGCGTATCCCGTGCGCTCGCCGGCGATCACACGCACCCCGCATCCGGCCGAAATCCCCTGCGAAGCGGACTTCACCATGGACTCGTCCACCATCAGCGAGGTCGAGGAAAGGTATTCGAAATAGAGGTCAGCGTAATCGCCCCCGGCGGAAAGAGCTGCCGCCAAATAGTGTTCGAGGTCGTGCTCACTCAGGCCATAGTGCTGGAAGAAAAATCTGTTTTTGTCCACGATGATTAGATGCCCTTGGAATACGAAAGGCTCCTTTGATCATTATCCCACAGGCGATCCCACAGGGCGCTGATGTGGCGCGGGCGTCCTCACTCGCTATTGGAAGTTCCGACAAAATAGATGATGTTTATCCGTCACAGACTGACTGAAGCTCGACTGAAATAATTCTGCCCATGACGCCGGAATCTTTGGTGCGCACCGTCGACGAGTTTCTCGCTTGTGTGCGCGATGCCGTAATTATCGAAGACGGCGGGGTGGTTTTCGATCTTGCACAATCGAGATATTCCATCTCCGGAGAGCACAATAAGTGCTTACTGCATGTGTGGTCTGCGGAGCGGAACTTCGTACGGCGCGTACTGGAAGCTGAAGTCAAGAATGAGATTCTCCGGCTCTCGGTGCAGCGACTGGGACAGGCAAGACCGACCAAGCTCGAAATCTGCCGCGAACGCGACCGGCGCACACCCACTGCCAAGCGTGCTGCTCGCGTCGCTTACCAGCGGGTGCTGCAACGAGTGCTCCAGCGCCGGTTCCCCGGGTTCACAGTGGACCGGCTTATTACCTCCATGGATCTGGAGCGATCTTTTGGGCCCGTCTACGCGCGAGGGCTTCTGCATCGTGGTCAATCTGCGTTTGCGGTGTTGGGCGTAAATGGACAGGAAACGCAGGGCTCGGTCGATGCTGCGCTGACGTTTGGCATTCTGTGGCTCGATGCCTGCCGGATCGCGAAAGCTGGGAAGTTCGCGGTCGAAGGTTTGAAGCTTTTCTTGCCGACCGGTACCTCCACTCTGATTCGGGAGCGCATGGCGCACTTGAACGGAGACGCGGCCAAGTGGCAGTTGTACGAATTGGAAGAGCGCGACGCTAATTTGAAAGAGCTGGATATTTCCGATTGTGGCAACGTCGCGACCCGCCTGGTGCACTCGACCGACGAATTGGCGGTGCAGGGAAGGTTTGCGGCTGCAGCCTCGCAGGTTCACGAGCTGATGCCGGAAGCCGAGGTTGCGACTTTGTCCCCCGCCGAGATCGCCTTTCGCTGTCATGGGTTGGAATTCGCGCGCGCGCGGCTGGCTCATGCGCCCGGGTCGTTCCTCAGCACATCCGAAATTGTTTTCGGCATAGGCGCGCAGGAAAGAACTCTCTGCGACACGAATATGGCGGCCTTCGTGCAACTGGTGCGAAGCATCGGAGAAGTACGGCATCCCGAGGGCCCACGCGATCATCCGTTGTGGCGGTTGCATCCGGAACGATGGCTGGAATCGCTGGTGGTGCGAGACGTCACCGCCGTGGATGAACGCTTGAATCCAGCCTGCCTCTATTCTCAAGTGCCGGCGTTTTCCGCGTCCGATCGCGCCATGATTGACGTGCTTACCGTAACCCGTGAGGGTCAACTCGCGGTGGTTGAACTCAAGGCCGACGAAGACATTCATTTGCCTTTACAGGGGTTGGATTACTGGGCGCGAGTTGGCTGGCATCACGCTCGCGGCGAGTTCCAGCGCTTTGGTTACTTCCCCGGACAAGAGCTGCGCGCCGACAAGCCGTTACTTTTCCTCGTAGCTCCAGCTCTGCATGTGCATCCCGCAACCGACACCTTGCTGCACTACATCTCGCCGGCGGTTGATTGGGTATTGCTGGGCATTGACGAGAGATGGCGTGAGGGAGTGCGGGTTGTGTTCAGGAAACGGCCGGCGCACGGCATACAAGTATCCAAAGCCAGCTGAGATCTTACGCAATCCGCGTTTAGCGAACTCTGCAGTGGCTTCGAAATTACTTTTCCGGCCAGGCTCCGAGCAGGCGACGGGCGTCTAACATTTGTCCCAGATGATAAGCGTGGTGATCGGCCAGCAATAGGGCTTCGCGCAAAACGGTCTGGCCGTCGCCCCATGGGATTTTCGCCAGCAGATCGGTTCTGGAATCTTTCACGAGAGCCTGCATTGCCTTGAGATCGCTGCGGAATTTCTTGATACTTGCGTTCCACGCGGCAGAGCTGGGCGGAGCATCCGTCGTGGGCCAATATCCTTCGGGCCACTTGGGAGAACGGTGTTTCGGGTTGAGGCTGAACTCGAGAATATCCCATTGCGCGATGCGCAGATGTTCCAGCAGCATCCACAGTGAATGGGGCAGGCCGGCGGGCTTCTGGCCACGCAGTTTTGCCGGGATTCCCGCGACAAGTTCGTCGAACTTGGCATGCGCGCCGCCTCCATCGAGCAGATAAATTACATGCTCACGCAGCGCTTTTTCCTTCTGCACTTGTTTCATAGTTCATGACTCCTCTGCATCGTTGGTGGTTCCACTCGGGGGCAAAGAGTCGGACGCTGGGAGTGCGTCTCCCGCTGATTTCTCCCCGCGATAAGCTCGGGCAATGCCACGCACCATTCGGCGCAGTGGCAAATCGCCTTTGTCGTCGGCAAAAAAGATTTCGCCGGCGCGACTGCCGCGATAATACCAGCGCTTCAGCAGGACGAGGTGCTCCATGGTTTCGAGAGTGGTGTGGCTGGTTGCCGTTGGGAACGAGGCGAGCGCTTCCTGGATTCGAGATTCCATCGACTGCGACTTCGTATGCACCGAAGACTGAATAGGAAAAGTCACAGGACCGGAAATGCATCCGGCATCGATAGGGAAAAAGTTGACAGCTTCCGGGACGGCGCTGCGTTGCACCATCACGCCCGCGAGACGATCGATGCGGTGAACCAGTTCCGGAAGCTGGCTCATTACTGGCTTAACTTTTTCGAGGCGTGCGTGAAGCGCGGAGGCCTGTTCAAAATCCAGATTAACTGATGCCGCATCCCGTTGCGTCGAGATCTCCCGTACCAGCGATTCGCAGCCGGTGTCGAAATACGCCTGCACGCGAGATACTTCGGCGCGGTATTCGTCGTCGCTGCAGCCCTTAAAACAAGGGGCGAGACACATCTTCATTTCCGAGTAAATGCAGCCCGGAAACTTAGGATCGGGATGCAGATCGTCGACGCAGCGGCGCATCTTGAAGAAATCGAGCGAGTCGCTGGCAAACTTCTCGGCCGTGGTGCGCGAGGCGAATGGACCGTAATAACGATTGCGTCCACTGAGACGGCCAAGGCGGGTGGTGACGGACGCGCGCGGAAATTCGTTTTCCATGTGCAACTTGACCAGCGGAGCGAAGCGTAGCCGCAGACGATTACCGTATGTTTTCGGAAACGTTGAACGCAAGAGCCGGTAGAGCAAAAAGCCAGATTCAAAGTCCGAACCCGTGGAAGTGTATTCAATCCAGCGCACACGATCCCGCAAATTGAGCTTCCTGCTGGGCTCGGCTGGGGTGCCCAGCAACCGCTGAAGGCGCCGTCGCAGGTTGGCCGTTTTGCTGACATAGGGCTCAGATTGCGGATCGTCAGCGCGCAGGAGGAACACGGCGGGTGCGGCGGGAACCATCGCCCACTGTTCAACACCACAGGCGGGGACAAACTCTAGGCAGTGGGTCAGCACAAGGTCATTCTAGTGTGGATTGAGCCGCTTATTGCGTAGACGGTAGAAAGCGTTCTCCCGGCGATCTAGGATTCCTCATGCCGAAGCGCGAGGTTTCGTGCGGTAATCAGGCACCGTGACGTCGATGTTGATTACGCGGCACATCTCGTGTAATCGTGATCGCATGCGTTCAGTAATTTGATCACCTAGAGTTCTTTCGCTGTTCGCCACCATGGCGGATTCGCGACTTCGGCTGTCTTGATTTGTTTGCCAGCGACGAGGAGGAGCGTCAGGGAAGTTCGTGGTAATAACTGTAGTTCTGTTTTCGCTGTAACGCGCGTTTAGAATCATGCTGACCGTATCCCAAACCCAGCCCGTTGTCTGGGTAGACCCGAGATCATCCAAAACTAAGACTTCAGCATCAAAGACTGGCCGCAAAACCTCCAATTCAGTTATCTCGACAGTAGGATTATAGGAATTCTGAACCTTTTTTAGCAGTTCACCGTAGCCACAGAATAGGCAATTGATGTCATACCGCATGATGAGTTCTTTAATGATTCCTACTGCCAAGTGGGTTTTGCCTCTACCAACGCCCCCGAAAAGGAGCAGTCCGGTTTTATCTACAGGGTACTGTTCAACGAATCGAAGAGCAGCATCTTTCGCGGATGCTGCTCCCGCTTGCTTCCCTGTGATTTTATAGTTGCCTAATTCACACGCCGCATGGCGTGCTGGGATATTCGCTTTAGAGAGCAGAACGGCAGTCCGGGCGTGAAGAGCGCATTCACAACGAGTCACCCTCCGATCCTTCCCCAATGAGATCGACTTCCAACCCGTACCCTCACATATTGGACATCTGGAGGCCTGATCAAGCTGGTTCGCAATTCCCAGCGTACTTGGTTGCATAGCATCCCCAGCAACTTCCCCACTGCGTGAGACCAGAGTCTGGATGCTGCGTACACTCTTCTCGTCCATTTTCTTTTCTCCTTTCCCAGAACTCCGGCTTTTTCAAATACTGACCTTCCGAGTAGAATTTAACCGGGTTAGGAATAAACCGCAAATCGGAAGGAGGCCAGTTCGCAACCTTATCGGCAAAATGCCTAGTCCCAGAAAGCACTGACTCCACTCCATCTTTTGTAATCGCTTCGACGATTGCGTCCTGGTGTGGTTGCGGAAGGGGACGGCCTTTCAAATGACTATTCGCCGGGTAAACATGCCCAATTTGATCAACTGCCGTACTCAAGTTGGCGCTCAATTTCTTTTCTTCGTTGAATTCTTTTACTTCTACAAATAAATTACTTTGTCTTTCAACTTCATCTTCACTTACAGACGAAGGTGTGACCCGACTGTGACTGAAACGTTCTTTACGTTTTCGCTCTGTAGCTGATCGACGATTCTGCTCATCCCGAACCATGCGTCGCGAGAAAATGGCTCCGCGAGTATCCCTCTGAGCCACGCCCTTCGACACTAACTCCGCGATGTATCCTAGGTTCGCGCCAATGTCGCCACCGATAGCCTCTGCGATTTCCTCATCGCTCCAAGGCTTGCCGCTGGCATCCACGAACACGCCGCGAACCGGACATTCAAAAAGCAAACAGAGCAAATCCATCCACACACCCTTTGCCGCCTTCGAACAACGGCGAAGACAAGGGTCCTTCTGCCAATCTCCCGGGTAGAACATGAATGCGGGTAACTTTCCCATTTCCTACAATCCCTTACGACGCTGCAAGAAAAACTCGCAGATCAGTGTGGCGTTTGATTTTGGGTGCGTGTTGAAGGGTGCCCGATAGTCCTAGATCGTGCAACAGCAAACAATCCTCGGGCTGTGCACATGCTGTGGAGATGTGGTCAAGGCTGTGGATGGAGTCGGAAAAGTAGCTGCACTTTTTCTCGTCCACCAAAGAAACCCGGTTATTTTTTAAGCCTTCGCTTCTTTCTCACAGGAACAGCCTGATCGTTTGCTGCCTCTCTAACCATTTGCAGGAATGCGCGCGCTTCGGTTCGCAGTGGACGATGCCGGGGGTGGATTACATCGAGGCTTCGCCGCAGCGGTTCCGCATCCAATAACTTGACCGTAGTCAGCTTGCGCATGCTGATCTCCTGCCCAACCGCCATCTGCGGCAAAAAGGAAAGACCCAGCCCTCGCTCCACCATCCGCTTCGCCGTTTCGATCGAGTCGACCTCAAGAGCGACGTTCGGCACGAGGCCGGCGGTGCGAAACAAGCTATGGGTCAACGTCCAGTCGCTCGATCCACGTTCGTAAAAGATCAGTGGCCAACTGGCAACTTGCTCCAAACGTGCCCTCCGCGAATGTTTCGGTCCGCGCGTCGGATGCGCGATCAGCAGCAGCGGATCGTCGCGCAGACTTATGGTTTCGACCTCAGGATGGTGCAGCGAGCGAGCCAGGCCGATCTCCGCCTCCTCGCCCAAAACCATGTCCAACACCTCTTTGGAATGACCCGGGCGAATGCTGATGATGACGTTGGGATGAGCCCGCTGAAAGCGCTGCAATACATCCGGCAGAAAGTAGACAGAGATAGAAAGCGCCGCGGCGATCTGCAGCGGAGTTCCCCGAGCGGGCTGCAAGTCGTGCACGGCCTGCCGTGCCGTCGCAGCGGTTCGCAAAAGCAGTTCGGCGTGTGGGCGAAAAATGCGGCCGGAGTCGGATACAACCAACCCGCCTCGGGAACGCGAAAACAACTCGACTCCGAGGGACTCCTCCAGCGCCTTGATGCGAGCGCTGACCGCCGGCTGACTGATGCGCAGAGCTTCAGCGGCGCGATGAAATCCGCCAAACGTCGCCACCGCGAGAAAGGTCTCAACCTGATCGATTTCCATGTCTCGTCGCTAACAACCTCCTATTATCACAAACATCAGCGCTGATAACAATCGTTTATCAGCACGATAGAAACGTTCAGTTTGACCAAGGGTGGCCGCTGCAGCACAATCCACGAAGGTACTGGTCGCATTGGACCGGGCTGGATAACAGGTTTTCGCCCCGGGCAGGCGACCTTTTTGCTGGGTTCGCCATCTGAACGGTGTCCAGGCAGGCCGCGCCGGCAAACAGCAAGGCGCTACAAAGGAAAACAAGTATGGCAAGTAATGGAAACGGAAAAAGTTCGACTCCCGGGGTGGATTGGAAAGGTTCGCGCTGGGAAGGGATTACGCGGCCTTACAGCATGCAAGATGTCGACCGTCTGCGCGGATCCATCCACATCGAGCACACTCTGGCTCGGCAAGGCGCAGAGCGGCTCTGGGACCTTCTGCAGAGCGATTCCTACGTCCCCGCTCTGGGCGCCATGACCGGTAACCAGGCAGTGCAGCAGGTAAAAGCCGGGCTGAAGGCGATCTACGTAAGCGGCTGGCAGGTTGCCGCCGACGCCAACGATGCCGGGCAGATGTATCCCGACCAGAGCTTGTATCCCGCCGACAGCGTGCCCAATCTATGCCGCCGCATCAATCAGGCCCTGGCGCGCGCCGATCAGGTTCATCATGCCGAGGGCCAGAATGGAGTCCACTGGTTTGCTCCGCTGGTCGCCGACGCCGAAGCCGGCTTTGGCGGCAACCTGAACGCTTTCGAATTGATGAAAGCCATGATCGAAGCTGGCGCCGCCTGCGTTCACTTCGAAGACCAGCTTTCTTCCGCCAAAAAGTGCGGTCACCTGGGTGGCAAGGTGTTGGTGCCGACGGTCGAGGCTATTCAAAAGCTGGTTGCGGCGCGCTTGGCCGCGGATGTGATGGGTGTGCCCACGCTGATTATGGCTCGCACCGATGCCGACAGCGCGCACCTGCTGACCAGTGACGTCGATCCGCGCGACCGCGAATTTCTCACCGGAGAAAGAACTCCGGAAGGCTTCTTCGGCATTCGTGGAGGCATCGAATCTGCGATCGCACGCGCTATTGCTTACGCGCCCTATGTAGAACTCATCTGGTGCGAGACCTCGCATCCCGACCTCGAGGAAGCCCGGCAGTTCGCCGAGGGCGTGCACGCGAAATTTCCCGGCAAGATGCTGGCATATAACTGTTCGCCGTCGTTCAACTGGAAGAAGAAGCTTGACGACGCTACCATTGCCCGCTTCCAGACCGAACTTGCCGCCATGGGATACAAGTTCCAGTTCATCACCTTGGCGGGTTTCCATGCCTTGAACCTGAGCATGTTCGAGCTGGCGCGCGGATACAAAGTCTCAGGCATGACCGCCTACTCGCAACTGCAGCAGGAAGAATTCAGCAGCGAACGCGATCATGGATACGACGCGGTGAAGCATCAGCGCTTCGTGGGCACGGGCTACTTTGACGCAGTCACGCAAGTGATCGCTGGCGGAACGTCATCCGTGACCGCCCTGGCCGGCTCGACCGAGGCTGAACAATTCACGCATACCAAGCCGCAGAACGGCGCGAACGGCGGCCATCAGACAGTTCCTCAGCCAACGCTCCGAGCCCACGCCCCGGCGAAAGACGTGTTTCGCCTGCAAACCCAGGAGCCCGGCCCCGAAGAAAGCCTCATGCCTTCGGGAGATTGACGTCGTCGATCATCACGAGTTGTAGGCAAAGAGCCACTCTATAAATCGCCAACCAGCGAGGAGAGTGGCTTTGAGCTTTTTGAGCGGTATCCAGCCGGCCGCCGGTCGCTCTCCCGATGTGACCCAAACAAGGCATCCAGAGCCGATTTTCACAGTTGACATTCATCCTTGCCGGGAGCTAAATAAGGGCCACCGGGTTTCTCACTCAGGGAGTGCTCCCTTCCTCTGCGCCCTTTGAGGACAAAGAGACCTGCCAGGAGAGATGATGAACAAAGCCGATCTCATTGACCGTATCGCATCGGGTAGCGGCATCAGTAAGACGCAAGCGGCTACCGCAATCGACACAACCGTAGACAGCATCACGTCTGCCCTGAAAAAAGGTGATCGGGTAGCGTTGATTGGTTTTGGCACCTTCTCTGTTTCCCAGAGAAAGGCTCGCAATGGGCGTAATCCGCAGACGGGCGCCACCATTAAAATCGCCGCCCGAAAAGTAGCAAAGTTCTCGGCTGGAGCCGAACTCAAAAAAGCCGTCAACCGCGGTAAGTAACAGGCCAAGTTTTAAAACACGGCAGGGGGTCGGCCCTGCCGTTTTTTGTTGTGCGGGAGGAAATTGAGAACGGGTGTCCTCGCTTCTCGAAGCGAGTAAGTCCGTATCGTTTCGAGCGGAAGCGCGCCAGTCTGATGGATTTAGCGCGCGCGGCCGCACCTGCATTTGCTGAATCCTGCGGGCATCCTTTAGAATCGAATGATTCGGTACAGAGGTTAGGAGACCATGAAAGCAGCCATTCATCCCGCTTACAACGAAATCCGCGTGCAGTGCGCGTGCGGCCACGGCTTTACCACGCGCTCGACCCACAAGGGAGACATCCACGTAGAAATTTGCTCCAATTGCCATCCCTTCTTTACTGGCAAGCAGAAGCTGATGGACACCGCCGGCCGCGTGGAACGTTTCCGCCGCAAGTACGCCAAGAAAGAAGCGCCGAAAGCGTAAAAGTCACGACTGCGTATTTGCAGATTGTCGAGAGCCTCCCGTTGCGGAGGCTCTTCTACTTAGACGAAATCTTCTCTCGCCGAAATTCTCTCTTGTCGCAATCGATGAAGAACGGGCGTCCTCGCCCTTTTGGGAACCACGGATCCAGCCTATTCGTCCGTGGGATTAATCGGTTCCCCAACGATGTTGTAATAGACCTCTTTGGGCGTCTTCGGTTTTTGTGGCTTAGCTGCCGCAGGCGCAACCGTAGCTGTCTTCGGGCGGGGCGGTTCGGGCGGCGACCAGAATTGCTCTTGCGGCAGTGTCGAAGATAACTGCGCCGAAGTTGACGGCGCTGGCGGCGCTGGGACCGGCACGCTGACCGGTGGCGGCGCAGAAGCTGGAACGGACACAATCGCCGGGCGGGCAAGCTGTGGAGCGACTGGGCTCACTCTCAGTGACTGGCTGCGAACTCCCCGAGGTTTTCGCTGCACCCAGGAATTCAGAACGACGGCAGCAATCCCGGCAAAGCAGAGCTCCAGCACCGATGTAAATACCGCCGGAACGTTGAAGTCGCCTTTGCCAAGGTAGAGTGGCGATTGTGCATCGCCACCCATGGTTCTGGCCAGTAATGGAAGTATCAGATTGTTCGTGAGCGCAACGATCAATCCCCAGATTCCTTCCCCCAGAAGCACGGCGATCAGCACGCGGCCTATCCATTTGCCGGGGCTCGGTGGCTCTGGTGAGGTCGTTCTTGAAGTGTCATCCATAAGTTATGTGATGCAAATTGTGCCATAGCCGCATAACTTGCGGAAGGCAGTAAAATAGGCCAAGTGCGAAAGTATTGGGACAATCCGGTGATGGCAACCTCAGGCGATATCGCCCGCGCAGGCGCGCGGGTGCCAGACCAGGTGATCATCGGCGATGTCCGAATCACTCCCGCGACGGTTTTAGCCCCCATGGCGGGTGTCACCGATACTGTGTTTCGGCGCTTCATTCGCAACCTCGGCGGATGCGGCCTGATCATGACTGAGTTCACGTCGGCCGACGGTGTGTTGCGGGCAAAGGACCAGAAGGCCAAGCGCTATTTGCACTTCTACGAGGACGAGCATCCTATCTCAGCCCAGCTTTTTGGCAGCGATCCCGGAGTGATGGCGGAGGCTGCGCGCATGGTCGAAGGTCTCGGCTTTGACCTGGTCGATCTTAACCTCGGTTGTCCGGCGAAGAAGGTGGTCAAGTGCAACGGCGGATCGGGTCTGCTGCGCGATCTGCCTGCGATCGGCAAGATCTTCGAAGCGGTTCGCGCGGCCATCACGATTCCGTTCACGGTAAAGTTCCGCGCGGGATGGGATGACGAAAACATTGTCTGCGTGGAGTTGGCGAGGATGGCCGAAGACTGCGGTCTATGCGCGGTTGCGCTGCATGCGCGCACCCGCGAACAGGGCTACAGCGGCGCGGCGCGCTGGGAATGGATTACGGCGATCAAGCAGGCGGTCAAAATACCCGTGATCGGAAATGGCGATATCCGCACCCCCGAAGACGCTTGCGCAATCGTGGCGCAGACGGGCTGCGATGCGGTAATGATCGGCCGAACCGCTCCGGCGAATCCGTGGATCTTTCGCCAGATTGAACAATACAACGCCTGGCTCAACCATGATCTCGTTGGAGCGGACGCCCTCGTCCGCCCAGCTAGCTCCGCGGCTCCGTTCGACGAACCCAGCGAAGCTGATCGTTACCAGATGATTCGTACCTACTTCGCGATGCTGATCGAGGAAGAGCTTCCCGACGCGGTCGGCAAGATGAAGCAATTTGCTTCGTGGTTCACACATGGCGTTCCCGGCGGAGCGGGACTGCGCAAGGCGATTTACGAATCGAAGAGCGCGCCAGAAATTCTAGCTCGCGTAGAAGAATTTTTTGAGCTGCGATTGTGTGGCGCGGGTACCCTCGCCCGCGAGTTGTGAGCTGCCACAAGTGCAACAATTTGCATATTGACACCCTCGCAACAAGCGCACATAATTTTGCACGCGCCAGTCGTCCGTCCGAGCATTCGCGCTCCGGACCGAGTTTAGATCCTGGTTCCCTTCCGCCTCTTGCTATCGCGTCTTGTAAAGTTTTGATCTTGAGACGGCACGTTGCTAACGCGGGTAAATTTTCATGAGTCACTTCACTACGTGAGGAGAAAACCAATGAAAAACTGCAAGTCAATACTCTGTGTGCTGGCGTTTGCACTGGCGTTCACAGTCATCGCCGCTACCGCAGCCGATGCCCCACCACTAACTTTCACCTTCACCAAGGCGAGCGTGCCCGGAGCCACAGCGACCGGCCCCGGCGGAATCAACAACACCGGTATGTCGGTCGGTTATTACACAGACACGGCCGGCCTCAACCATGGTTATATCCTCAAAGGCAAGACGGTCAAGACGCTGGATGACCCGAAGGCCAAAGCTGGCACCACTCTCGGCAGCAATATCCAATATAACGGCACCGCCGTTGTCGGAGCCTATACGAATTCCGCCGGCGTTTCAGTGGGATTTCTCTACAAGGCTGGAACATTTAAGGACATTCCCGGTCCTAAAGGGAACCTGGGCTCGGCAGCCAACGCGATCAACGATCTAGGAGACATCGCTGGCAATTACACAGACTCCGGTGGTGTAGTCCGCGGGTATCTGTTAAAGGCTGGGAAATACAGAACTCTGAATGTGCCCGGCGCCACTAGTACGGTCGCGACCGGCGTCAGCAACAAGGACGTTATTGTGCTCTATTGGGCAAACTCGAGCGGTGCTGGTGAATCGTCGATGTTGACTGGCACAAAGTATAAGACTATCAACGTTCCCGGGGCATCCGGCTCGTACGCCTTGGACCTTGATAACGAGGGCGATGTGACTTACGAATGGCTGGATTCCGCTGGGCTCATCCATGCTGCTCTGTTTCATGCAGGGAAATATTACAAGTACGGCTTTCCCAAAGCGTATGAAACTTACGGCGGCGGGCTCAACGACAAGAACATGACCGCAGGAGGGTATATTCCAACGCAGGGTGCAGCCTTCCAAGGTTTCAACGCGACCTTCTGACCGCTAGTAAACGTTCTCGGAGCGCGTGTTTCGCCGAATTCAGCACGGACAGGTTGAGCACGCGTTCCCGGACGCTATCGTCCAAAATTCTCGGCCGCTCGTACGGTCATGGGGCCGCCCTCGCCAGCATCCTCCCTTTTTCATCTTTTTCGATGTATGCCCATGGCGTGTTTGGATCGTGAGTGAACAGGGTCAACCATTTTTCTGGGATCGACTGCGCGTAATACTGCTTGCGGCTTTCAATGGTCTGGAGCGGCAAAAGATCGAAGGCCATGACCCAGGTCAGATCGATGTGGGCAGCGGTCGGAATCAGGTCGGAGATGTAGCAAGCAGTCTGACCCCCACTTTTGATAATCACCGCTTGCATGTGCCGGGTATGGCCGGGGAAGACTTTGACAGACACTCCCGGAACAATCTCGCGATCGCCGGGCAGCAGCTCCATCTGGCCGGCCTTGATCAGGGGATCGTAGTTGTCGGACATGTAGCTGATGGCGTCGCGTTCGAGCTGCAGGCGTCCGTGCTGCCACTCGCCTTCGGGGGCGTAGTATTTTGCTTTGGCAAATGTGGGGACGAGCTTGTCGCCTTGCAGCATAGTGTTCCAGCCGCAGTGATCGAAGTGCAGGTGCGAATTGATCACGATGTCGATCTCTTCCGGCGAAACGTTTGCCGCGGCTAGATTGTCGAGTAGTTTGGCAGGCTGGCCAAAGATCTTGACCAACCGCTCGGGCAGTTTGTTGCCGATACCGGTTTCGATCAGAATCGTCTGCTGGCCGGTTCGCACCACGACCGAATTCAATCCGACAGGGACGTAGTTCTGGGCGTCGGCCTTTACTCTCTTTTCCCACATCACCTTGGGTACGACGCCGAAGAAGGCGCCGCCGTCGAGGCGATAGATGCCATCGGAGATAGCGATCAGTTCGAAGTCGCCAAGCGTCAAGCGGTGCATGAATCAGCCTCGTGGTTCCACGCATCTATTTTGCGCCTTGGTTGCTTTTTCATGATCAACACCCTCGCAGTGATGCGCACGGTGACGGAGCACCGCGGTTGCCGATACAGCGGGCAGCATTCCGCTCGAGAACGCTATTTCCTGCAGTTCGGAGCATTCGGGATGTTAGTCGCAACCGGCAGTGGCGCCAGATTGTATTTCTGCAACAGGGCATTGACCGGCGAAATCTTCTGCTGATTGAGGTCGCGCCATTGCGGCAGGCGTTTGCCCAGGTCCTGACAGTGCTGCTCAACGCCGGCTTCGAGCATCGCTGCGGGACGCGCGTCTCCGCTCTCGATCATGAAGGCGAGGCGTCCCAGTTCGCGGTTCAGCGGACCAATGCCAAGATCCTCCGCCTTCCCATCGCCGATGTCCGCCGCCTGCTCGTCCAACGCTTTCAGCGCGTCGGCCGCGTCCTTCTTGCTGGCATCGTCACCCAAAGATTTCTGCCGGTCGGCAATCGCATGCCGCAATGCCAGCACTTGTTCGTAGCCGTTATAGCTGGCCGCCATCTGATCCGAGACGCTGGTCTCAGCATCGAGTTGCTGCACCAGTTCGGATTGCGATGCATGCACTCGCGGATCGAGAGTTACGGCCAGCGGTTGGTGATAGGTCTTGCCGTCCACGCTCAACACCAGCGAATACTCACCCGGCACGATAAAGGCTCCGGGCTGCAAATCGCGGGGAAACTTGCCGGGAATAGCGTGATCGGAGCCCGTATACTCGATGTAATCGGTTGTGTTGCCGTAATAGCTGTAGCGCAGCGCCTTCATCGCGGGATAGCGAAGATCCCAGGTAAACCGGTTGAGGCCTGCCTTCTTCGATAGCGCGGGCTGCGGCGCAAACCAGTACTCCGGCGCATTGGCCGGGGCTTTGTCGAACGGGGCAGGTACATCGGTGAACTCCCGAACCAGGTGCTTTTGCCAATCATAAATCGATAGCTTGATGTCGCCGGCGGGAACCGATTTCAGGAAGTAGTCGACGATGGCCCCGTCCGGCGGATTGTCTCCCGCGGGAGTTTCAGGAGGCAGTGGAGTGTCCTGCGACATATCCCATCGTGCGCGCACCACGTTGCGCGGGCGCAACAGGTATGCGTCGGACTGCGGCCACTTGGCGTTGAGCTCACGTAGCGGCGTGATGTCATCGAGAATCCACAACGCGCGCCCAAACGTGGATGCCACCAGGTCGTCGCCGTGAACGTCGAGGTCGGTCACCGTCGCTGTGGGCAAATTCAGTTGCAACGTTTGCCAGTGATCGCCATCGTCCAACGAAAAGTAAATCCCGTTCCAGGTGCCGGCATAGAGCAATCCCTTGCGAACTGGATCTTCGCGAACCGCTCGCGCATTTCCAGAGCCAGGCAAACCCGCGGTAATCAGCTGCCAACTCTGGCCATAGTCACGCGTGCGATAAATCAGAGGACGCAGGTCGTGGAATCCGTTAACCACGGCGTAAGCTGCCGCCGGGTCGTAGTGGGACGCCTCCAGCATGGTGACGCTGCTGCGATCGGGCAAGGCGGGAATACTGACATTCTGCCAGGTTTTGCCGTCCTTGGTGACTTGAACGATGCCGTTCCCGGTGCCGGCCCACATCGCGCCAGCTTTCACCGGCGATAGTGACATGGTAAAAATGACCGTCCTGCGCGGATCAGGTTTCTTCTTATCAGGCTCCGTCTTTTGCGTAAGGTCGGGACTGGCCTCCTGCCAACTGAATCCGCCGTCGTTGCTCTTCAAAACATACTGCGCTCCGGCATAGAGCGTGTGCGGGTCCTGCGGAGAAAATGCAATGGGCGCCATCTGCGCGGTGCGGTACTTCGCGTTGCGCACGAGAAGGTGCACGATCTGCCCGGTGGTTTTGTCATAGCGAAGAACGGTGCCGTACCAGCCGCCTCCGTAAACATAATTCGGATTCGCAGGATCGGGAACGATGTAGCAAAACTCGAATGCCCCGGTCGGCGCCCAATCGCGATAAGTGATCTCCCCGTAATCACTTCTGCTGGGGACGCCGGCGGTACCGCTATCCTGCTGCGCCCCGTAAACAAAATAGGGAAAATGCTGGTCCGTGCTTACGTGATAGAACTGTCCAGTCGCCTGGTTGTACCAGGAACTCCACGTATCGCCGCCATCCACGCTGACGATCGCGCCCTGGTCGACTCCGAGGATCATGTGCTGCGTCTTTGCCGGGTTGATCCAGAGCACGTGAAAATCGTCTCCGCTCGGCGCCCCCGCCCAGGCTTCAAACGTGCGGCCTCCGTCGGCCGAGCGATACATGGAAGTTTGCGCAGCATAAACCAGGTTCGCATTCTTAGGATCGACAAACACGCGGCTGAAGTACGAACTTCCCAGAATGCGTGGGTCGGTCGTGCTGCGTTGCCAGTTCGCGCCTCCGTCTTCCGACTGGAAGAGTCCCTGCGCGACGATTGCATAAACACGCTTGCCACCCGTTCCAGGCGCGACCGCTACCCCAACGCGACCCATAGGTTCGGTTGGAAGGCCTTTGCCCTCGATCGCGCTCCAGGTCGAACCTTGATCGGCCGACTTGTAGATCACGGCGTCCTGCTGCTTTTTCTTTTCGGGCTCGTCGGTGCTGAACGGATCGTCCGGACGGGTCCACAGCGCAGCAAAAAGAAGGTTGGAATTGTCAGGATCAGCCTCCATGTCGAATACGCCCGTCTCCGGATCCTTGAATAAAACTTTCTGCCAGTTCTTGCCACTATCGGTCGTTTTGTAAATCCCGCGCTCGGCGCCCGACCAATGATCTCCGGCCGCGCTTACCAGAACAATGTCAGGATTACGCGGATCCACCACAATGCCTGTAATAACGTGGGTTTCGCTCAGGCCGATGTTCGTCCAGGTCTTGCCTGCGTCAGCAGATTTGTAGACTCCGTTCCCCTGTGTCTGCTCGCCGGTTCCGACATAAATGATTCTGGGATCGGACGCTGCAACCACGATTGCGCCAATCGAAGCGACATGGGTCTCGTCGAAGATCGGCTTCCACACTCGGCCACCGTCTTCAGTCTTCCAGACACCACCGCCGGGCGTTCCGACGTAATAGACCGCAGGCTCGCTGGCCACTCCCGCGACCGAAGTGATCCGTCCTCCTCGATGCGGGCCGATCAATCGCCACTGCATTCCCTGCAACAGATTGGCGGGTATTTCCTGCGCTGCCATCGCCGCCGCAAACGGAAGAAAAATGAGCGCAAAAATGAAGATAAAACCCGCAATCCTCCTGACAAAACACCCATCACTTGTATAGTTCATTTCCGCTTTCGCAGCTCCTTTTCTGCCCAATCAGTATCGTTTCCGGAGCGGAGTATAGCACCTCGCGCCGACTCGCTCGTGAAACTGCCTCTGGTGCTTTGCTCCCGAACGGACTAACATTTACCTGCCCAACGGGCGGGACCGCGCCGGTACGCCAGTTTCTGAGACTCAGCATATTGAGGGCAGAGTTGTGAAAGCAATGCATCGCCTTTCCCGCATAGTTTTCCGCAAGTCGAAAACGATCATCTCAGTATTTCTGCGCTCCACCGCGATTACGCTTCTGGGCCTTTCACTTTTCGCCATCGCAGCGTTCGCCCAGACCGAGCCCGCGCCGCCACCGCCCGCCCAGGCTCCGCCCTGTCACTGAGTCTCATCCCGATCAGAATGCCGCAGAAATTGCTTCCCACGAAGAAGCCACCACTTTCAAGGTCAATGTCAAACTGGTGACTGTCCGCGTCGTAGTGCGTGACGCTCAAGGCCACGCCATCGGCAACCTTCATAAGGAAGACTTCCTGCTGTTCGACAACCGTAAGCCGCAGGTCATCTCCCATTTTTCCATGGAGCAGCCGGGATCACAGGTCGCAAAGGAACGAAAAACGACCGACGAGAACGCCAAGCTGCCTTCAGTCCCCGAGCGCTATATCGCCTTCGTGTTTGACGACATTCATCTGACTTTTGGCGATCTGGTGCAGGCGCGGACGGCGGCTGACCAGCACCTTGCCACCTTACAACCCACAGACCGGGCCGCAATTTTCTCCACCTCCGGCCAAACCACCCTTGATTTCACGGATGATCGCGCGAAATTGCATGACACCTTGCTTCGCCTTCAGCCCCGACCCATCGCTGGAGCGGGGACGGGCGAATGTCCCGACATCAGTTACTACATGGCGGACTTGATCCAGAACAAACACGATACCCAGGCTGAAGAAGCCGCCATTCAGGATGCTTTGGGCTGTGTCGACCTTCCGTTGAAAACGCCCGAGCAACAGGTGGCTGCACGACAGGTGGCGCAGATGTCAGCGGCGGCAGAGGCTTCGCGCCAGCTCCAACTGGGAAACCAGCAAAGCCGTGTCGCCCTGACCGTGCTGAAAGATGTGGTCCGCAGGATCTCCGTGATGCCTGGCCAGCGAAGCATGGTTGTAGTCTCCCCCGGGTTTCTGACGCCTGAAACCGAAATGTTAAAAGACTACACCGATGTTATCGACCGCGCGTTGCATTCCGACGTGATGATCAGCTCTCTCGACGCACGCGGCCTTTACACGATCACCCCCGGGGGCGATATTAGCAAGCGAGGCCCCACCAACGGAGTCTCGTCAAGCGTCGAAGGTCAGTACCAAACCGACAGCGCCTTAGCGGAAGAGGACGTCCTGTCAGACCTGGCTTACGCGACCGGCGGGAATTTCTTTCATAACAACAATGATCTCGAGCAGGGATTCAATCGCGTGTCCGCCACACCCGAATATATCTACACTTTGGGCTTCGCCCCCCAAAATCTGAAGCTGGACGGCAGCTTCCATCATTTGAAAGTTTCGCTGAAAGTGCCAGCCCAACTTACTCTGCAAGCCCGCCGCGGCTACTATGCTCCCCAGCATGCCGCCGACCCCGCCCAGGAGGCGAAGCAGGAGATCGAGGACGCAGTCTTTTCCCAGGAGGAACTACACGACCTTCCCGTGGAACTGCATACCCAGTTTTTCAAATCGAGTGATGCCGAGGCCAAGCTCGCCGTAATGGCCCATGTCGACGTCAGAAATATTCACTACCGCAAAGTCGATGGTCGAAACCTCAATCAGCTGACCGTGGTTTCCGCAATCTTCAACCGCAATGGTGTCTTCGTCGAGGCCACGCAAAAAAACCTCACCATGCGCTGGAAGGACGCCACCCTCGAAAGCAAGCTGGGCGCGGGAATCACCTTGAAAACCAGTTTTGACGTGAAGCCGGGAAGCTATCTGGTCCGGTTGGTAGTGCGAGATGCGGAGCGACAGTTGATGTCCGCGGAAAACGGCGCAATCGAAATTCCCTAACCAATTTGCCAGCAGGAGACCGAATATGCATGCCCGCCGAATGACTTTCATCGCAACCACCGGGGTCGCAATTTGCGCCTCGATTCTCTTTGCCCATTTGGCGCAGGCTCAGCAACCTCCCGCTGACACCAGCACCCCAGCCACTATCCATGCCGAAACCCGGCTGGTTCTCGTAGACGCCGTGGTCACCGACAAGAAAGGCAATTACATCCGCGACCTCGCCGCCAAAGACTTTAAGGTCTGGGAAGACAACAAGGAACAGCCTATCAAAAGTTTTTCCTTTGAAGAACAAGCAGCCTCGGCGGACAAGGCCCAGAAGCAATATCTTGTCCTCTTCTTCGATAACTCAACCATGGATACGGGCGACCAGATGAAAGCCCGCCAGGCGGCCGCCCAGTTCATTGACGCCAACGCCGCTCCTAACCGTTTAATTGCAGTCGTGGATTTCGGCGGCACTGTGCGGATTGCGCAAAACTTTACGGCTGACGCGGCTAAGCTGAAGCAAGTCGTCGCCGCGATGAAATCCTCGGCGGTTTCGCCCAACGCGCCCGTTGAAGTCGCCTCTCTCAGCTCGCCTCCGGTCGGCGTGTCGAACTTTGGCATGCCTTACCTGGGCAATGCCGAAGCCGATTTCGGCGCACGCAGCGTTTTGCTGGCTCTGCGCAGCCTGGCCAAGGGGTTGGGCACCGTGCCCGGCCGCAAGACTCTGGTGATGTTAACTGCGGGCTTTTCCATCACTCCCGAAATTCAGTCTGAACTGACCGCTGTCATTTCTACCTGCAACCGCTACAACGTCGCCGTTTATCCCCTGGATGTTCGCGGGTTGGTTGCCCCCAGCATGGCGCCGCCGCAGTCGCGACTGCAGTCTCCGGCACATCCGCGTTCCGGCCACTTGTCGTCCGCGAATTTTATCTACACCGGAGCGTGGGATGTTCTCTATCCGCTCAAGCTCGCATATTTTGATCCCGCACAACACGGCAGCGGAGGCGGAGGAGGCCATGGGGGGACAGGTGGCGGCG
Organism: Terriglobales bacterium; assembly: GCA_963706465.1. Classification (GTDB taxonomy): domain Bacteria; phylum Acidobacteriota; class Terriglobia; order Terriglobales; family Acidobacteriaceae; genus JABDBE01. The sequence continues at coordinate 176,589 of CAVPMC010000003.1, read as the reverse complement.
GGGGTGGTCACGGCGGCACGGGCGGCGGCACCGGCGGTCGCGGCACGGGAACCGGAGGCGGCACTCGCGCTCCCAGTACGCCCAGCCCCAGCCAGATGTACGCAGCCAATCAGTACAATCAGCCCCGGCTCATCGTTCCTGACCTTCCCGACGTTGCCGCCAACCAGCAAATTCTCTACCAACTGGCCGAAGGCACCGGCGGCTTTGTCATCGTTAATTCCAATGATCTGCTGGGCGGTCTGCAAAGGATTGCCAACGACCAATCCCAATATTACGTGGTCAGCTATACTCCGCCCGAATCGCCCGAAGGCAGCTGTCACACTCTGCGCGTGAAAGTGGATCGAGGCGGAACCGTGGTCCGGGCCCGCACCGGATATTGCAACGAGCGGCCCAAGGACCTGCTGGCCGGCAACCCGATCGAAAAACAAATGGAAACCCGCGTCTCCGGAGAGATGGCCGGAAATGTCACCGGTACCATGCAAGCTCCCTTCTTCTACACTTCACCCAACACCGCCCGCGTGAATCTCGCCATCGGCATTCCCCCAGGCGCCATGAAGTTTGAGAAAGTGAAGGGCAAACAGCATTCGTCAGTCAACGTGCTCGGCATCGCCTACAAGCCGGACGGCACCATCGCCGCCCGCTTCAGCGACACCGTCGACCTCGACTTCGACGGCAAAAAAGAATTGGAGGAATTCCAGAAGCAGCCCTTGCACTACGAGAACCAGTTCGATGTCGCCTCCGGCCAGTACACCCTGAAGATCGTGTTCAGCTCGGGCAATGAAAGCTTTGGCAAACTGCAACTCCCGCTCGTCATCGATCCCTATGACGGCAAGCAATTCAGTATGAGCGCCGTAGCCTTCAGCAAAGAAATGCAACGCGTGGCCGATCTTTCAACCGGCCTCGACTCGCAGTTGCTCGCCGACCGCACTCCGCTGGTCGTGCAAGGCATTCAGGTCATTCCTTCCGACTCCAATCGATTCAAGAAAACAGACAACGCGGCCGTCTATGCCGAAATCTACGCCCCGCTTCTGGCCGGACCGAATCCTCCCCAGGTTGGCGTGGAACTCACGGTCGTCGATCGCAAGTCGGGAAAGAAAGAGGTCGACGTCGCCTCGCGAGCGGCCACCCAAGCCGGAAGCTCCGTCGCTCCCATCGGACTCAAGCTGCCGGTAGCCACGCTCGCGCCAGGTTCCTATCGCGTAGAATTACGAGCCCTGGACTCCGCCGGCAACGCCGCCAGCCCCCGCACCGCCGACTTCGAAGTCGAGTAGGGAAAGCCCTGGGTTCGAGCGGCGGATAGATCAGATGCGGGTGCCCCACTCTTTCGCGTTCTTTGCGAAACGGTGGGAGAGAGATCATCAGCCCCGCCTCCCGATACACCCGATGCAATCGCTTGTGGTTCACATGCTCCCCCGCACGGCTCAGCAAAACCTGCAGCCGCCGATACCCGAAGCGCGGCTTCTCCCGCGCCAACTCCACCAGCCGCGTGCGTAATGGCTCATCGCTGTGCCGGCTCTGATAGCGGTAACTCGACACTGCCATCGTCATCACACCGCACGCACGCCGCTCGCTGAAGGCATGGTCTTGCCCTATCTGCCCGATAGCCGCCTTCAGCGCTACGAGCTCCAGCCGTTTTTTCGGATCACCGACTGCAACGCTTCTTTGTCCAGACTCAGATCCGCCACCAGCTTCCGCAGCTTCGTGTTCTCATCCCGCAGTTGCTTCGCTTCCTGCGCCTGGCTCACATCCATGCCACCGTACTTCGCTTTCCAGGCGTAAAGCGTGTGCTTGGATACGCCCACCTCTCGCGCCACGTCTTCTGCTTTACGCCCCGCCTCCACCTGCTTCAGCGCCCCGATCATCTGCGCTTCCGTGTGCCTGCTCTTCGACATACCCTCTTCCCCTTTCTTTCGCACAAATCATACTCAGCTTTGCGCGGACACAGGGGATCAGGTCAGCTCAAAGGGCACCGAAACCTTCGCGAAGCGTTTCGTCCAATAGGGCTTGATCTTGCGGTATTCGATCTTCTTTTTGCCCGCGATGATCTGAGCCAGCCACTCGCGTTCGATTGTCGTTGTGATTCGGTCCTAACTTGGTCGCATGCTCTTATGGCTTCGACATCTCAGCAGCGTACTTAGCCAGCAAGTCCATCACGAACTCGCGGGTCGCTGCCGCTGCTTTACCAAGGTTGATTTCGATGAGTTTCTTCTTCGCAGGAACCAAGTCCGACTTGGGGTCGGACATCACGTACTGCAACAAGCCCCACAGCTTGTCACGCTCTTCGAGGGACAGCTTGTCGTCGTGGTAGAGCAGTTCCTTGGCGGTTTGCAGACGATCTTCCATCCACGGGTACGGGCGTCCGCACTTGTAGCAAAATGACGGGCGCACGTAGCCGGAGGTCAGGTACAAATCTTGCCCGCGAATGGGAGCCTTGCATTGCTGGCAGGCATCGATGCACGCATCGCCGCACTGCGGACAATGTTCCCCCCTTTTGAAATCGGTTTTGCCATCCGAACTCTGGACGTGCCCCCGCAAGCAAATCTGGGCAGCATAGTAACGCGCATCTGAGTGTTCGCCCCACTTCCATATGTCCGCATCAAGTTTCCGCCGCTCCAACGTTTCGATCACTTGATGGATGATGGAATGTTCGTGTTCACCTGTGACAGAGACCTCCGCTCCACCAAAGCCTTCCTCTGCTGGTTGGTGCACAGAAAAATGATCCATCCATTCAAGGGCGTCCCCAGTCGCCTTCGGAGGAGCGTAAACACGGTATTCCTCGCCGCTATCGAGGTAAACAGTTGCCACTCTTTGTAAGAACTGCTCCTGCGGAGACCCGCGCAAGATTGCGTTCTCTAACACGACTTTTAGCGCCATGCTGACGATTCTATCAAGGCAGGTCAGCTTAGAATGATCCCATGTTTGTCGCAGGCGCAGACGGATGTCGCGCAGGATGGGTCTGTTTCAAAGTGGAATTGCCCTCCGGCGCTACCTCGGTAGAAGTTGTCGATCTCACATCGATTTTGAGGGAAAAGCCTGCCGATCTCGCCTGCCTCGGCATCGACATTCCCATAGGGCTCCTCGATGGCCCGAGAGCCTGCGATCTCGCCGCACGGAAGCTACTAGGGCAGCCTCGCGGACGCAGCGTTTTCTCCGCTCCCTGCCGGGCAGCCTTACTCGCTACCACCTATGCGGATGCGAATAGGATCAACCGAGAGAGAGCGGGGAGAGGACTTAGCCAGCAGTCGTATTGCATTGGCCCCAAGATCAAGCAGGTGGACGATGCAATCACGCCCGACTGCCAGAAATGGGCATTCGAGGTTCACCCTGAAGTTTGTTTTTGGGCGCTGAACCAGCAAAGTTCTATGAAGCACAAAAAGAAGAGCAAGGAGGGAGCAGTCCAGAGACTCGCGCTGCTGAGCCCCGTCTTTCCAGACATTGGGCGTCACTTAGCCGAGCGACCACCGGGAGTCGCAAGAGACGATCTGCTGGACGCGGCGGCGGCTGCTTGGACTGCGCTCAGGCAGCATCGAGGTGAAGCTGCTCCCGTTTGCACGCCGGAGTGCGATGAGAAGGACTTGGCCGTGACTATCTGTTACTAGCGCCAGCCGTTGAGATTTCTGAAACATCTTCCATGAAACGAACTCTAGAGCGACAATGTTCGAATGCACGACAATGAAGGTCGTCGGGTGCGCGGGAACGTGGATGTGATCTTGCAGCGATTGGTGGAGCATGACCGCGATCTTCTGTTACTCGATGCGAATGAGAGGACGATCACTGGCAGACTGGGTGTCTATTTGCAGGAATTGTTTCCAGAGTGGAACGTCGATTGCGAATACAACCGCATTCTAGAATGCGTGAAGCAAGTAGTGATAGACGGCGAGATGGTTGCATCGTACCAGATGTCATCGTTCATAGGCGGAACACGAATGACAACCTCGTTGCGTTTGAGGTTAAAAAGCAGAACAACGCGGGTGGCGACGATGATGATCGGCGAAAGCTTCGAGCCTTACGAGAACAACTGGGGTACAGGTTCGCTGTATTTCTCAAACTTAGGACAGGCCCAGAAAATCCCGGAGTTGAGTCCGTCGAATGGCTGTGAGGTCGATTGCTGACAAGATACGGGTCTACCACTGAGTCAGGGGAGAACACGACCGTGATCGCTCATGCTCAAGGAGCATCTGCTCGATAGAACAACATCTGCTCTGAATGGCGTCCTACATGGCTGCCTGGGGGCTGGCCCATGCTTTCAGCACCCGCAACAATGGGTGCCCTGCCCTTCTCGCGTTCTGTGCGAGAGGGCGGGGCTCTTAGCTGACGTCGCAGCGGCGGACGAGCGGATACACGCCCAGCCGCTCACGACGACCCGCTGTCCGGTGAGCTTCAATCTCGATCGTACGAACGCCATACATATTTGTACGTACATGAAACATTTAAAACTATGTTCCACCTGGAACACTCCTCAACTTTTCCTGTCCCGCCCCAATGGATGCAATCGCTTGCCGCGCCTCGACCCCGGGCTGTAGCATAGAGACAGGCATTCTTCCCGCATTTGTTTTGGGCATTCCCAGGAGGCTTTATGGCAACCGATCTCTTAACCGGCCCGACCATCATGGGCACGGCCACCCGCACCAAGGTTTATAAAAACTTTATCGATGGCGAATGGGTCCAGGCTTCAACCGGGCAGACTTTCGAAGACCGCAACCCCGCCGACACGCGCGATGTGGTCGGCATCTTTCAGCGCTCTGGCAAAGCCGATGTGGATTCCGCGATCGCGGCGGCCAAGCAGGCCTTCGCCAAATGGCGTCTGATTCCCGCGCCCCGCCGCGCCGAAATTATTTACCGCGCCGCCGAGATGCTGATGGAGCGCAAAGAAGATTTCGCCCGCGACATGACCCGCGAAATGGGCAAGGTCCTCAAAGAAACGCGCGGCGATGTGCAGGAGGCCGTCGACACTGCCTACTACATGGCCGGCGAAGGCCGCCGCATGTTCGGCCCGACTACTCCCTCGGAACTGCCCAACAAGTTCGCCATGGCAGTGCGCCAGCCCATTGGCGTTTGTGGAATGATTACGCCATGGAATTTCCCGATGGCGATTCCATCGTGGAAGCTTTTGCCAGCGCTGGTGTGTGGGAACACCTGCGTGATCAAGCCCGCGCAGGACACTCCGCTTTCAACTTTTAATCTGGTGCGCGTGCTTTACGACGCGGGTCTGCCTCGGGGCGTGGTCAACATCGTCACTGGCTTTGGATCTGAAGTAGGCACGCCGATCACCGAGCACGCGGACGTGAAAGCCATCTCGCTGACGGGTTCGAGCGCGGTGGGGCGCATCGTGGGCACGACTGCGGCCAAGAGCTTCAAGCATTGTTCGCTTGAACTGGGCGGCAAGAATCCCATGATCGTGCTCGACGACGCTAATCTTGATCTGGCAATTGAGGGCGGGCTGTGGGGAGGCTTTGGAACGACCGGCCAGCGCTGCACTGCGACCAGCCGGATCATTGTGCAGAAAGGCGTCTACGGAGAATTCGTGGAGCGGTACGTGGAGCGCGCGAAGGCGCTCAAGGTCGGCAATGGTCTGGATGAAACCGTCGAGATGGGTCCGGCGATCAACGAGAATCAGCTCAAGACTGATCTCAGCTACGTGGAGATCGGCAAGAGTGAAGGCGCTCGCTTGAAGTGTGGCGGCAACCGGCTCGATGAAGGCGAATATCAGAATGGCTATTTTATGGAGCCGACTGTGTTCGTCGATGTGGATCGCAAGATGCGCATCGCACAGGAGGAAATTTTTGGGCCGGTGGTTTCGATCATCGCGTGCGAAGATCTTGAAGACGCGATCGAGATTGCCAATGGCATCGACTACGGACTGTCTTCCGCGCTCTACACCAAAGATGTGAACCGAGCGTTCGTTGCGATGCGCGACCTTCATGCGGGAATCACTTACATCAACGCGCCGACGATTGGCGCGGAGGTGCATCTGCCGTTCGGCGGAGTGAAGGCTACCGGGAATGGCCATCGCGAGGGCGGTCTGGGTGCGATCGATTTCTTCAGCGAGTGGAAGAGTATTTACGTGGATTATTCCGATCGCCTGCAGAGGGCGCAGATCGATCGCGAGGATTGATTTTCACCACCGAGTCACAGAGCCACAGAGAAACCTCGGTAGGCGGATTTCCATCCGGGGCCAGGAGTCATTCATGCCGATTGTTCAGACCCGTGAAATTGTGGCTGCTTCGCGGCTTGATAATGTTCGTTATGCCATTCGGGATCTGGCCTGCATCGCGGATGAGGTTATCAAGCAAGGCCACAAAGTACTCGCGCTCAACGTGGGCGATCCCAACATCTTTGATTTCAAGACGCCCCCTCATTTGATCGAGGCGGTGTACAAGGCTATGCGCGACGGCAAGAACGGCTATGCGCCTTCGTCGGGGATTCGGCAGGCGCTGGATGCGATCCGCGGGGAAGCGGGGCGCAAGGGCATCTCCAATGTGCAGGATGTGTTTGTGACCACGGGGGTAAGCGAGACGGTCGATCTTTGTTTAACGGCGCTGCTCAATCCCGGAGATAACCTGCTGACGCCGTGTCCGGATTATCCGCTGTACTCGGCGGTGCTGGCCAAGCTTGGCGTGGAGCTGAATACTTACTACCTCAATGAGGAAGATGGCTGGCAGCCGGATCTCGAAGACATCAAGCGGAAGATCACGCCGCGCACTCGCGGGATTGTGCTGATCAATCCTAATAATCCTACTGGGTCGGTGTGCTCACGGGCGATGCTGGAACAGATTGCTGAGCTGGCGCGGCGGCATAATCTGGTGATCTTTGCGGATGAAATTTACGACAAGCTGATTCTGGAAGACGACGAGCATATTGCGATGGCGTCGGTGGCGCCGGACGTTCCGGTGGTTACGTTCGGGGGGCTGTCGAAGAATTATCTGGCTCCGGGCTGGCGAATAGGGTGGGGCATGGTTAGCGGCGATGCAGCCGCGGTGAAACAATACGATGAGGGCATCCAGCGCTTGTTGCGTGCGCGCTTGTGCGCCAACCATCCCGAACAGTATGCGATCAAGCCGGCGCTCGAGGGATCGCAGGAGCATCTGATTGAAGTGCGAAAGAAGCTTCGCAGCCGGCGAGATCTGACGGTGCAGTGGTGCAATTCGACTCCGCGCGTGAGCTGCGTTTCGCCGCGGGGTGCGTTTTATGCGTATCCCAAGATTGATATTCCCGAGGGCGATGAGGTTTTTGTGAAGGAACTGATTGTGCAGAAGCATGTGATGGTGGTGCACGGTTCCGGCTTCGGACAGAAGCCCGGGACCAAGCATTTCCGCATTGTATTTTTGCCGGATGAGAAGACGTTGTCGAGCGCCTACGCGGCGATTGGGGAGTTCATCAGCAGCAGGTATCGGTAACTCATCTCAGAAATACCACAATCGAATACCGGATGCATGGAAGCGGCTATTTCCCTGACAGCACGACAACTCGGCAACTTCATTCATGAAAGCGATTAAGCGCAAAAAAATCTCCAACCCCGTCTCCCGGTATAGGGAAGCGAGGTTGGAGCAAATTGAAGCCGAGAAACCGAACGTTTATTTGCGATCCACTGGGGCACCCAACTCACCTGAGCTGTGCGTCAGCTTGTTGCCCTTCTTTTGATCGGACGGGCTGTTGATCAGGGTTGCAGTGAGACCTGAGTCATAGACGTTCGTATTGCCCGTATTGCCGGCGCTGTAACAGTACAACTCAATGAAGTCGCCCGAACCGGCAAAGATGGCATTTGTCATAGCGGCGGTTTGATAGCCACCGTTGCTGGATCCGGCCTGAGTGCCGCCGCCGCCTTCAAACGCGGTAGTAAGGTAACAGTAGCCACCGTCACCCGAGGCAATATTCAGAAGCACGGAGCCGGTGACGTTGTATGTGCCCGACGTCTGGATCTGGTTGGTGAACAACACCAAAGTGGGGCTGCCCGATCCACCTATGCCATTAATGTTACCGCCGGAAGCAGAGTAGCCGACAGAAACTCCGGGAGGCCCTTGCGGTCCCTGAGGTCCCTGGGGTCCTTGAGGTCCTTGAGGTCCCTGTTTCCCTTGCGGTCCCTGAGGGCCCTGTGGTCCTATCTGGTTCCAGTGAATCTTGTGCTCGGTCGTTTTGCAGACCGTGCTGGAGCTCACGATTCGGATGGCACCGGTGGTATTGACGACGCAGCCGTAATAAGTGACGGACGTGGGCAGAATCACGCTAGCGATGGCTGCCGGCGGCTGAGCGGCCAGCGGCAAAACACAGCAAGCAAGTAGAAGAGACGCACACACACAAACGCTGAGACGGAACATGGATTCTCCTTTTTTATTTGTTAATTCGTGTACTCTCCTCGATTCGAAATGACGACCGCTGGGATGGTGACCCGGGACCGTAACGAAGGCGAAGAGTTGAACTTTTTCCGGGAGTTTCTATTCCCAGAAAACCAATTGCCTGCCTGATGTTGAGCGCCAGCCTTGCCGAAATCTGCGCGGCCGGGCGCATCGGACCAGAACCCTCCTCCTTAGGATTTACTTACTCAATCGACTTTCGTGTACATAGTGTCGCGTGCGTCAATTTCGTTTCAGGCGCCGCGCATTGGGTCGCGTTCCAATCAGAGCCGAGCAAAGACTCTCATTGGCCCTGCCTCGGGGAGACAAGGAGGAGGGCTTTCAGGGGAAGAAAGAAAATCTGTTGCGCTTCCCTAACTACGTGTCCCCACGTGTGCGCGTTTGCCTTTCACGGAGAGTGCTGCGTTCTTAGCGCTGGGACTTTCTCGTATGTGGCCGACGGAAGCAATGGATTGGGGGTGAGTTGCAGGTGACTTGCAGGTGAGCTGTTAAATGGTTGGAAACACAAGCAGATATTTAAGCGCTGAGTTTTTAGTGCGGCAATGATACAATTCGCCGGTCGCAAAGCCCTGCCCGCTGGCGAGATCTGGCCGATGCAAACTTCCCTTTCGATCTACCGTTTTGGACCGTTTGATGCGAAGAGCTGTGCCCAAGAGTTGTCCAAGAATGGGACAATGATCAGGCTTCGCGGCCAACCGTTCTCCATACTTGAGCTGCTTCTGACGCGAGCGGGCGAGGTGGTAACGCGGGAGGAGATCCGTCAGAAGCTGTGGACGGCTGACACGTTCGTCGACTTTGAGCACGGGCTCAACACCTCGATTAAAAAGCTGCGGGCGGCGCTTGGTGATTCCGCGACAGAACCGCGCTACATCGAAACCTTGCCGCGGTTGGGATACCGTTTTATCGCGCCGGTTGAAATTAGGGTCGAGCCAAGGCCTGACGAAACAGTTCTTGTAAAGAACCAGACCGTGGCTGAGGTGGTTGCGATTCCTGAGCCTGGACCGGCATTGGCGGGCCAAGTATTTGTGGCGGCGGAAACCGGGCGACGAGGCCCGCGCCCACAATTGTTTATGGCACCGGTGATGGTGTTGCTGGTTGGGGCAACGTTAGCTTTCAATGTGGGGGGGACGAGGGATCGGGTATCGTCGCTGTTCCGCTCGACTCGCGATGAGTCGGTGGCTGTGGCATCGGTGATACCGCCTCGCTCGGTCGCGGTTCTGCCGTTGCAGAATCTTTCGAATGACTCAGCCGAGGAGTATTTCGCGGACGGCATTACCGCCGAACTGACTAGTGACCTCGCCCAGTTCGAAAATTTGCAGGTGATTTCTCGTACTTCCGCAATGCATTATAAAGGAGTGCGCAAGACCGCCCGAGAGATTGGCCGCGAGCTTGGTGTGGGTACCTTGATTGAAGGCACGGTGCAACGAGTGGGAAATCATGTGAGAATTCGCGTGCAGTTGATCGATACGGCTACCGATCGTCATCTTTGGGCAAGAAGTTACGATCGCGAAGTGAAAGATGTGTTGTCGCTGCAGAGTTCCGCAGCGCATGATATTGCGGCAGAAGTCCAGGCAAAACTCGGTTTGCCGTAAGCAGGCTTGGCGCTTACGGAACTCTTCCTGTCATCAAGCACGCTTGTATCTCGCCCTTGATTTGGTTCTTCCACTGGAGCGGTTCATCGGTTTGGTGTTTGTTGCCGCAATCTGCTTAAATCAAATCACAGACGGGAAAATCAAACGTGATTGACATTCACTGCCACATCCTCGCCGAGGTAGATGACGGCCCTACGTCGTGGGAAGTGGCGGAGGAGATGTGTCGGATGGCGGTGGCGGATGGGATTGAGCATATTGTTGCCACGCCGCACGCCAATGATCGATACGCTTATGACCGCGAGTTTCTGGGGCGGGCCCTGCAGCATCTGCGGGAGCGGATTGGATCGGCTCCGCGCCTTAGTCTGGGCTGCGACTTTCATTTGTCGTATGAAAACCTGCAAGATGTGATGCGGTTTCCGGAACGGTATGCAATCGAAGGCAGCCGCTATCTGCTGGCGGAGTTGAGCAATTACAGTGTTCCGGTGCAGATTGAAGAGCACTTCACCAAATTGCTGGGGAAAGGTTTGACGCCGGTGATTACGCACCCGGAGCGCAATCCGATCATGCAGCGGACGCCGCAGCGGATTTTGCAGTGGGTGGAACTGGGGTGCGTGATTCAAGTGACCGGGTCGGCATTCACTGGAATGTGGGGCGAGCAGCCACGAAAGACGGCGGAATGGCTGCTTAAGCGAGAAGCCGTTCACGTACTGGCAACGGATGCGCATGACACGAAGCGACGGCCCCCGGTGCTTTCGACGGCGCGCAACGCGGTGGCGGGGATTTGCGGGGAAGAGGTGGCGCTTGCGTTGGTGGAGGGAAATCCGCGGGCGATCGTCAGCGGGGAACCGCTTCCTTATTTTCCGAAACCGGTAATGAAGCCGTAGTCGGAGTTCGTTGTGATTTGTGGGAAAATCAAAATCAACGGCGGCGGACAGGAATGTCCGCCCTACATGGATTACTGTTGTTGCTTATCCTGAGGGTGAGCTGCTTGCGGCTGGCTGGTCATGGCGCTTTCGGGATTGAGAAGATGGTCGTGATCGGGGCCCAATCCTAATTTGATCAGGGCGCGGGCATCGGGCGTGGTTTTGGATTGCCAATGGTTGTCTGCCTGATAACGCTGCATCGCCTGCTGGGTGGCATCGTTCCAGACTCCGGAAGGTTTGCCGGTCATGTAGTGCTCACGGATCAGGGCTTCCTGGATTTCGAAAGCGCGCTGGGGATCAATTTTCTGCTGTCCCCGAGAACGGCGGCTGGAGGCGGACTTGCGAGATTTCTTGCTCTTGCTTTTGGAGGTTTTCGGGTGCGAGCTGGGGGCCGCGTTTGCGTGGGAGGGAGATTGCATGGCGGCGGCGGCCGGACTGTCGGTCTTGCTGTCCTGAGCAGCCGAGAACGTGGCGGCAAGGAGCGCGCCGCAGGCAACCGCGGAAAGTTTTGTCAGCAAGAGTCTTGTCATCAAAGTCTAACGACACAGGAGTTCAGCAAGGCCACAAACCGGAACTGGCACTGAGTAATAATCCCTGATCGGGAGTCTCAATGCCAGTCTCCATAGTCCATTGGCAGGTTACGGAAGTGTACCGGCCAGGAAGATGGTGCCCTCCTGGCGGCCGCTGCCGCGTTGGCGAACCAGGAACACGACGTCCTGCCCGCTTTTGAGGGACGACGAGATGCGGGTAAAGTCGTCCTCGGAATTTACCGGCTGTTTGTTGATTTCGAGGATGACATCGCCGCGGGTGAGCCCGACGTCGTCAGCGAAGGAAGAGGGCTTGATATCCTGCACGATGACGCCCTTGCCGGCAGCAATGTCCAGCCGGTCGGCCATTTCGGAAGTGACGGCGCGAACGGTTAGGCCGAGCTTGCTCTCTTTAGGGGATTCTTCCTCGCCGTTTTCCTCCTCGTCACCGAGGCGGGCGGCAAATAACTTAGCCCGATCGGCAACCGTGACGGAGGCTTCCTGCTTCTTGCCGTTGCGAACGAAGCCGAGGGCAACTTTGCTGCCGGGCTTGCGGCTGGCGATATCGGAAACCAGTTCATCGCCGTTCTTTACCGGCTTGCCATCGACCGAGATGATGGTGTCACCCACCTTGAGTCCGGCCTGCTCGGCGGGACTTCCCGCAGTGACCGCGGAAACAGTGACGCCGCCGGCGCCTGCGCCATAGACGCGAGAGATCGCGGGATTCTCCTGGGCGTTGAACATGATTCCGATGGAGCCGCGGGAGACGCGGTGGCCGGGAGCAATAAGCTGGTTGTAGACGTTGACCACGGTGTTCGAAGGCATGGCGAAGCCAACGCCGGCGTAAGCATTGGTGTCAGTGAGAATGGCGGTATTAATGCCGATCACCTCGCCCGCCATGTTGACCAGCGGGCCTCCGGAGTTGCCGGGATTGATGGCGGCGTCGGTTTGGATGAAGGACTGGAATTGCCGATTGGGGACGATGTTGCGGCCCTTGGCTGAGACGATTCCCGCGGTCACGGTTTCTGACAATCCAAAGGGACTGCCCACGGCGAGCACCCAATCTCCCACTTCCATACTGTCGGAATTGCCGAGCTTGGCCACGGGGAACGGTTTGTCGGACTCAATTTTGATCACGGCCAAGTCGGTTTCCTGGTCGGAGCCGATCACCTTGGCATCGTGCAAAACTCCCGGGGGATCGTCCATGAGCTTCACCCGGACGCGGTCGGCTTTCTCGACTACGTGGCGGTTGGTAACGATGTAGCCTTTGCTATCGACAATGACGCCGGAGCCCAGAGAGTGCTCACGGATGGGGCCGTTGCCCTGCTGGCCGCCGAAGAACTTGTCAAAGAAGTCGTCGAAGGGATTCTGATCGTCTGGCTGGTCGGGATTTCCTCCTCCTCGCCGGCGATGGGGATTCTTCACCGTCGATTCCGTATTGATGTTGACCACGCTCGGTTCCAACTGCTTGGAGATTTGCGAGAACTGGTTGGAGAGCTGCTGGGGCGAGGGGATGGTCAAAGGGGTGGCGTCCGAACCACGTTTTTCCTGGCCCTTGACTCCCTTTGAGATGACGGTTCCGATCAGAATGCCGACCGTCAGAGTAGCTAAAATCGTGAGCGTGTATGCCGGGCGGTTGGCCTTCAGGCGCGCCCAGAAACCGCTGGAAAGCGGGTCCATAAAACTTCCTCCAGTGACTTTCAGAACTCGGTAATATCAGTGCGCATTGATATCGGTGCTTGGATCATTATACCTACTCCGAAGAGGAACCCGGCGGCACAGAAGTCGCTGCTGGTTCGGCCTCCGGCCACAAGGCGGTCAGGGCTAGTCCCACGGCGATTCCCACGGAGACTTCGACGAAGCGGTGAAGGGCAACGATCCACGCGGATTTTGTGCGTGCGATGAGCATAACGATGGCTAAGGTAACACTGGCAAGCCGGTAGGCTTCGCCAAGGCGCAACGCGGCACAGATCAATCCAATGGCGAATACGCCCGCCCCGAAGACCATCATGTTCGACTCGAATTTCGTCGCCAGCAACGCGGCCAGAGCGGCGCCCAAAGCGGTCCCGGCCAGACGTTGTTCGGATACGGCTAATGCAGCGCCCAGAGTCGATTGCATGATAATGAGGGTCGTAATGGTGGCCCAGTAAGCCTCCGGCAGCCCAAAGGCGCGGGCAACGGCCAGCGAGATCAGCGCTGCCACCGCGGTTCGGGCTGAATGGACGAATGCTCGCCGATCTAATCGCTGCGGGATGCGCCTGCTCACTTCCGGCATGTTTCCCTCCTGCGCAGAGTTGCTATTCTAGCCGCAGCGTGGGGCCTGGCGCGGATTTGTATAATTGCGCTTTCAATGATCGAGAAGGACTGATTAAATAGTGTGGATCGTGACTAAGTACTGATCCACGTTTCGTGTCGGCCAAGGTTAAACTCGCTGCCTCCAGAAAGCTTTCTCCCTCCGCAGCCAAGCTTCGCCTGCTCAAGCGTCTGCGTTGCACGGTGAAATTTGAAAAGATGGCGTGGCAATTGGGTGCGCGCCTGATCGCGGGTGTGGATGAAGTCGGCCGGGGTTCGCTGTTCGGGCCGGTCGTGGCCGCCGCCGTCATCCTCGATCCGAGCTATCGCATTCGCGGGCTGCGCGACTCCAAGTTACTGCTTGCGGAACGGCGCGAAGTGCTGGCTGAGCGTATCCGCGAACATGCCGTCGCCTGGGCCATTGCGGCCGTCGACGCCGCTCGCATCGATCAAATCAACATCTATCAGGCTTCGCGCGTTGCCATGCGGGAAGCAGTCATGGGACTGGAACCGAGACCCGACCATCTGCTGATCGATGCAATGCGTTTGGATTGCGAACTTCCGCAGCGAGCGCTCATTCATGGCGATGCGCTCTCCGCCTCGATTGCCGCGGCCTCGATTCTGGCCAAAGTCGAGCGCGATCGCATGGTCCGCGAATGGGATCCGGTGTTCCCGCTCTACGGACTGGCTTCCAACAAGGGATACAGCACGCCTCGCCACCTGGCAGCCCTGCGCCAGCATGGCCCGTCACCCCTGCATCGGCAGTCGTTCGCTCCGGTTTGGAATAATCCCGTGCCGCAGGAAGTGTTGGCGTTCATGCTGGAAGAGAAGCCGGAGGAGGGAGTGGAGGGGATGATCGAAGCTGAGTAGCTTCCACTGCCGTGGTAACCCGGTCGTACACTCCCTTTCGGTAACCCTTAGTAACCATACGATTCTGAGTACCCCGCCGTACAATTACCCTTGTCCTAAAGACCATCTCCAGACACTAGGCGCAAGGCCGATGGAATGGTCAAATTGGCCACGAACTCTCGTCACGTAGAAAAGTTTTTCCGACGAGAAAACGAACCGGAGCTGGAGTCCGCACTCTTATGGCGTTTGGTTTTGGCTTCAATAAGCAGAAGGTTCTCAGTGCTGCGGAGAAATTTGTCCAACAGGGCAAGTTGCCGAACGCAATCACTGAATACGAAAAGGTTCTCAAAGCCGACCCCAAGGACCTCACGGTAATGAATACGGTTGGGGACCTTTACTCGCGTCTCGGCAACAGCGAAAAAGCCGTGGAATGTTTCAAGAGTGTGGGCGATGCCTACGCCACGCAAGGCTTCACGGTCAAAGCAATTGCCATGTATAAGAAGCTGAGCAAGCTGAAGTCGTCGCTGGAAGGCGTGCTTCGACTGGCCGAGCTTTACACGCAACAGGGCCTTTTCAACGACGCGCGAGCTCAGTATCTGCAAGTGGCGGAAGAGTTCCTGCGTGAGGGACAACTGGAGCAGGCAGTACGAATCTTCCAGAAGACTCTCGAAATGGATCCCGAGAACGTGGCTATGCGAACTCGACTGGCCGAAGTATACGTTCGCTTAGGCAAGAAGACCGAGGCTTGGCAGATCTTTGCGGCCGCGGCCGAGACCTTGCGCGGCAAAGGGCAACTGGGTCCGGCGGAAGAAATTCTGCAGCGCATGATTACGCTGGATCCCGGCAACGGCTATGTGTTGCTGATGCGAGGCCGTAATGCTTTCGACGCGGGCGACATTGCGGCGGCAGTTCAGTATCTGGAAAAAGTCGCGGATCTCGACAGCCATCCGGAGGGATTGCGCACTCTGCTGCAAGCCTATTTGCAAACGGGACGCTTGACCGAGGCTGGCACCTTGGCGGCCAAGTTGCTTTCCGTTCACAACGATGTCGGCGCAATTCTTTCCTACGCCGAGGCACTGATCGCAGCCGGACGGTCCGAGGATGCGTTGCATGTATATCAGGAACATTCTGTCCGTCTGTTGGCCGCGGACTCAGGAAAGCTTATTGAAAACCTGCATACCCTGATCGGTCCGGTGAGGGAGAACACGGCAGCCCTGGAAATGCTGCTCGACCTGTTTAACAAGGCGGGGGACAGTACTCATCTAGCCGAGGTTTACGAACTCATTGCCCACGGTTATGTGCAGGCGGGAGAATTGGAGAAGGCCCGCGATTACTATCTGAAGCTTACTCAACTTGAGCCGGATAATCAGTTGCACGCGCGCAACTATCAGCAAATGATCGGCAAGCTTGGCGTACCCTCGGGTTCACATCTCATTACTCCCGAAGAAGGGGCCGTTCTGGTGGATGAACTTGAGGCCACGGCGCCATTTATCGATCAGCGCTACTCGGATGAGGTAGCCCTGTTCGTTCGGGCTGCTCTAACCGATGCCGAACTGTTCATCTCTTACAACATGCCGGCCAAAGCTTTAGGGCCGTTGCTTTCCGCGTTGCCTCAAGCACCTAAGGATTTGCGCGTCAACCAGCGCTTAGCAGCTCTGCACACGCGAGCCAGCCGCTTTACTGAAGCAGCCGTTTGCTGCCGCACGTTGGAGAGTATCTATCACGACGCTGGATATCCGGACGAAGCTACCCGCTATGGCGAACTCGCGACCAAGTACGAGGAGCGGGGATCTTCGGTTCACGAGAGTTCTGTTGACGATAACGTCCGTCCGGTTTCCCCAACTTTACCTTCGGTTCCTTCGTCGCCCGCTCTCATCTCCGACGTCCCGGAGGCGCAGGAGTTTCAGATCCAGCCCGCACCCGCTCCGCAGAAGGAAATCGATCTCTCGGCGGAGTGGGAAGGTTCGCTTGCGGAGGAGCCGGAAGCAACTTCTGCTGCGGCAGAAAACGCGGTTGAGGTCAGCGCAGCCGGTGGAGAACAGAGTTCAGGCCATCCAGAGGCAATCAGAGAGGCGCAGGAAGAGATCCGTTTTTACCTTTCGAATGGGATGCCCGAAGAGGCCCGAGCGGCTTTTACCAAGCTGGAGCGATTAAGGCCGGTGCATTCTTTGTTGTCGGCCCTGCGAGCTGAGGTGGAGGCCGCTTCGGCGGCTGCGGCCTCGTCGACTGATGCAGTGGAGGAAATCAATGTTGCTGACATTCCCGCTGCACCCGTTCCCGCAGCGAAAGCCGGCGCACTCGATGCTCTGGTAAGCGACTTGGAATCCTCACTGGGAGATGGGTTCCTGCCCCAAACCACAGCCCATGAGGTCGCTCCTGTTCCACAGCCTGAAGCCCCGACCGCAGAACTTTCTTCAGGAGCCACGCAGCACCAGCCCGTCGGAAAACTGGATAGCTTCGTTTCAGATCTGGAAGCATCTCTGGGCGACCGCTTCCTGGCTGAGGCGCCGGTTGTAACGCTTGAGCCTCAAGGCAAACCGCATGCTGTGCGGAAGACGGAAGCGGAGGCGGCGCTGGCTTCGGCAAAGTCGGAGACGACCATCGCTTCCCATGCTTCGCCAACCCAGGTTCCGGCTGCTATGGCAGCCGCCGCGACCCATACTGGCGCAGCTCATGAGCCAGCGGCACCGACCTTTGTCTATCAACCCTCAACTCCTCGTCCGGGGCCTTCGGCGGCTGCAGGCGGAACCTCAGCGACGATCGACTCCAGCGCCGGCGTCGATCTTGCCGACATGTTCGGTGCCCTGAAACACGAGCTTGAAGAAGACTCAACCGTGACTGAGGAAGATCCGGAAACACACTACAACCTCGGCGTCGCTTTCCGCGAGATGGGACTTTTGGACGAAGCGATTGGCGAGTTGCAGAAGGTTTGTCAGGCCGTAGACCGCGGTCATCCTTTCCCGCATATCATGCAAACTTACACGTGGCTGTCCCAGTGTTTCCTCGATAAAGGCATTCCGGAGGCGGCCATCCGCTGGTATGGAAAGGCGCTTAAGCTTCCCACCATCGATGCGGATACACGCACTGCACTGCACTACGAGCTGGCGACTTCTTACGAGGTTGCCGGGGATAAAGTTGCGGCTCTGAAGCATTTCATGGAAGTGTATGGCAGCAACATCGATTACCGGGATGTGGCTGAGCGCATTAAGACCCTGAAGTCGTAGAATGTCGGGATGGGTTCCTATTTTGTCAGACTGCAAATCTGTGTAGGCAACACTGCGCCTGCAACTCTAATGCTCCACAGGAGCACTCGGTGACGGTGGATCCGAATACACCCCAAACAATTCCTTCGGGCTCGTTGGGAGCGAAGTTGCCTCCGCCGGAACGCAGTGATGTTTCTGCGACGGCGATGGAAACGTCCCCAAGGCGATACGTGGGAGTTGAGCTATGGCTGCATCGGGCGACCATGCTGACGTTCGGGTTGGTCTGCGCGGTAGTGGGCGTACTTCTTGTGATTCTTCCCTGGAGACCGGAATGGACCGACAACTATCTTCTCATGGGATCTCCGGCTTTGCGGGCGTTCGTTGCCAACGGCTTTATCCGCGGGATCTGCAGCGGACTGGGAATCCTCGATATCTGGATTGGATTCTCAGAAGCACTTCACTACAACGAGGAAAAGTGCGGCTGAAGCAAGCCTGACCGCGCATTTATCTTCTAGCGCACTCTGCCGCAACGAGTGTGGAGAATTGATAGAAAGACGGCGTGATTATGAGTGAGAGTGACTTGAAGCGTGCGCCTCTGGCGTACGAAAACGAAACATTCCTGAACAGCCCCGATGGGCGCATCCTGCGCATATTGTCTGAGTACATGGAACCGATCGCGCGTTTCCGTCGCGAGCAGATTCAGGACACGGTCGTGTTCTTCGGCTCGGCTCGTTTCCATAGCCGCATCGCCGCGAAGGACAGACTGGCTGAAGTGGAATCCACGGGTTCGCAGCTTTCTGAACGCGAACGGGAGAGATCCAGAAAAAATGCTCTTGCCTGTGTGGATATGGCGCGTTATTACGAGGACGCGCGCCGCCTGGCTTTTCTTTTGAGCGAGTGGTCTATTCAAATTCCCGCGCGCCGGCGGCGTTTTGTAGTCACCACCGGCGGCGGCCCGGGCATTATGGAAGCGGCGAATCTGGGTGCGCGGGAGGCGGGCGCAAAGACCATAGGACTGAATATCGCCCTGCCCTTTGAGCAGATGCCCAACCCTCACATCACGCCATCGCTGAATTTTGAGTTTCATTACTTTTTCATGCGCAAGTTCTGGTTCGCGTACCTGTCCAAGGCGCTGGTCATTTTCCCGGGTGGCTTTGGCACGATGGACGAGCTTTTTGAAATTCTTACTCTCGCCCAGACACAGAAGCTGGCCAAGAAGATTCTGGTGGTTATTTACGGAAGCGAGTATTGGAACCGCCTGATCAATTTCGAAACCATGGTCGATGCGGGGACGATTTCGCCGGAAGACCTGGAACTCTTCAAGATCGTGGATTCGCCGGAAGAAGGCTTCGAGTTTCTGCGGGACGGCCTGACCAGGTATCACCTGGTGCCAGAGCCAAAAAATAAAGCCGAACGGGCGCCCGAAATTGCGAAGACAAATCCGTAACCAGGCTTGATTCTCGTTTACATCACCGATCGCAATCAGTTCCCCGGTAACCAGAAAGCCCGGCAGCAGGCTGCGCTCGCCAAGATCGCACAAGCAGCCGGTTGCGGCGTTGATCTCGTGCAGTTGCGCGAGAAGGGTCTTTCTGCCCGCGAGCTTGAGAGCCTGGCGCGCGAAGCGATCCGTGTAATCCGCGAGAATTCTGCAACCGGAACCGGGAACCGCGAACCGGTGACCCGGTTGCTTATCAATTCCCGGAGCGACATCGCCCTAGCCTGCGGCGCCGACGGAGTACATTTGCGGTCTGACGATATTTCGCCGTCAAAAGTGCGAACAATTTGGACTCAGCCTGGACGGAGCACGCGTCCGCTGGTGACTGTTTCTTGCCACTCCGTGGACGACGTGGCTCACGCCGCCTCCGAGGGGGCCGACTTCGCCCTGTTCGCCCCAATTTTCGGGAAGCCGGATGCCCCGCACATTACCCCTGCCGGCCTCGATGGGCTTCGGGAAGCGTGCCGACAGAAGATTCCCGTGATTGCCCTGGGCGGCATCACGCTGGACAATGCTCGCGCCTGCGTTGACGCGGGCGCAGCTGGCATTGCATCGATCCGTCTCTTTCAGCAAAATGACATTGCCGAAGTTGTGAGGCGCCTTCGCGACTAACCCGTCCATCTCATACCGGTCTTGAGGATAATCATGGCTTTCGCCCCGCGGCGCGTGCGCGTTTCTGTAATTCTGTTTGGAGATAACTCTGTTTTGCTGCGCAGAGAATTAAGCTGGCTTGGGGTGACCGGGAATCATCGAGGCGAGAGTTGAGAATTTCGTGCCTGTGCTAGGCTCATCAACTGGATGAGCGGTTCACAAATAGCGTCTCCAGTCCCAGCTACGGCGATAGAACCGAAGCTCACCTTGATTCCCGCCGGCTGGTTTCTTATGGGCTCGGAGACGGGTCAGGAGAACGAGCGTCCCGTTCATCGTATTTGGATCGACGCGTTTCACTTTGCGGTGTGTCAATTAACGAATGTGGAGTACGCTCGCTTTCTGCACGCGACTGCAAGTCCACCGCCTCCGCTCTGGGACGATCCAAACTTCAATCAACCTGAACAACCGGTGGTCGCTGTGTCGTGGTTTGAAGCGGTGAAATACTGCGAATGGCTATGCGAAACGACCGGCCGCAAATATCGCCTCCCGACTGAAGCCGAGTGGGAGCGGGCCGCGCGCGGCGGAGTCGAAGGCAAGCTCTTTCCCTGGGGTGACAACCCACCACAGTCATTGCCCAACTACGACCAGCAGTGGAAGAGCGGCCCCGAACCGGTGGGATGTTCAACTCCCACCGCGTTCGGACTCTATGATATTTGCCAGAATGTGCACGAATGGTGCAGCGATTGGTATGGGCCCGGCTATTACGGGACATCTGACGAGCGCAATCCGCGCGGGCCAGAAACCGGGGAGCGCCGCGCGTCTCGCGGAGGATCCTGGCGTCACCACATCAAAGTCACGCGATGTGCCGCCCGCTCCAGCATTCCTCCACAGTTTCAGTATGCGGACTACGGCTTCCGCGTGGCGTGTGACGCAGAGGGCTAGGCCCGTTTTTGGCGGGAAGATAGCATGGCAAGAATCTCACGAAGCCCTTGCCGGATGTGTTTCAGATCGGGCGCAGTCCGCTCCGGGAAAGGCAGGGGATTCTGTTTTTTGTCGCCCTTGTTCTCCGAACGCAAATGCTGCCGCGCACCGGCGATGGTAAAGCCTTCTTCGTAGAGAAGTGCTTTTATGCGCAGAACATTCTCCACATCTTTGTGGCGATACATGCGCTGTCCGGTGCTGCCCTTGACCGGTTTGAGCTGCGGGAAACTCAGTCTCCCAAAAGCGCAGGACATACGCCGGCAAGCGGCAGAGCTGGGCAACTTCTCCGATCCGGAAATAGAGTTTGTCCGGGATCACCACATCGGTGGTCCGGGCGGACTTGGCCGCGGCTTTGTTGCGGGTGCTCATCGGGGATCTAGAAGTGGCTGGCATTACAGGGTTGCGCCTCACTCCCTACTCGCGTTTCTAGCATGACCCGGCCTCCGGGACAACCCCTCATTTCGCACGAGAACATTATTTCGCTTTATCTCGAGGTATGGAAGCCAATAAAAAAACCCCTGGAGAGGTGCTTCTCTCAAGAGGCTTTTCTGGAATTGTTTATGCGAAGTATCGTCTCGCCTACGGTTAGTGTTTCTTTTTCTTGGCAGCCTTTTTCTTTGCTGGCATGAAGTTTCCTCCGTGAACAATTTTTCCCTTGAAGGGAGCCCAGATTCGCAATTCGTTGCCCAATTGTTGTAGGGCAACGATGCTACCCCAAGATATTGAGGACTATTACTTTCATTGTCAACAGAATTCTTTAGCCCGAGAGGTTCACATCTGAGGACCGATTCGTAGGGTGTCGTACACTGGCAACCGTCTTCTACATTTTGCCATGCGCTCCTCACCCAATAGAAAAGATCCCGTCGAGTTGGAGATTTTCAAAAACATTTATCACTCGATTGCGGAAGAGATGGGCGCCGCCCTGCGCCGTACGGCTTTCTCCCCGAATATCAAAGAGCGACGCGACTACTCCTGCGCCGTTTTCAATTCAGAAGCCGAAGTGATCGCCATGGGCGATCACATGCCGGTTCACCTGGGATCGATGCCGATGTCAGTACGTGCGGCGATCGATCAGTTCGACCTCGAAGCCGGCGACGTGGCGATGCTGAACGACCCATTTCGCGGAGGAACCCATTTGCCGGACATCACTCTGGTCGCGCCGGTGTATGTGCGGACTGGCAGCTCGAGTGTGGAGCAAAAACCAGCGTCCTGATTTCTACGTCGCGTCGCGCGCCCATCATGCCGACGTCGGCGGCGCTTATCCGGGATCGATGGGGCCTTGTCGCGAAATCTATCAGGAAGGGTTTCGCATTCCCCCGGTGAAGATCATGCGCGGCGGAGAAATGCAATCGCGATGTTCTTGCCCTGTTGCTGAACAATGTTCGTACTCCTCAGGAGCGCGAAGGTGATCTGGGAGCGCAACTCGCCGCCTGTCACACCGGGGCCGAGCGGTTGCGCGAAGTCTGCCATCGTTATGGTCTGGGGCGAACAGCGAAGGCGGGGCGCCAGTTACTCGATTATTCCGAAGCGATGATGCGAGCATTCCTCCGTCATGTGCCCGGTGGAAGCTATGGCGCCGAAGACTTTCTGGACAATGATGGAATCAACCCAACTCCCGTGAAGATTGCGGTGACGTTGACGTTTACGAATCCTGCGAAGGATCGAAGGTCCGGCCACGCAAGGGTGGTTCGAAGACCTGTCCCCACACGCGCCGTGACGGTCGACTTTACTGGCAGCGATCCCCAGGTCGAGGGTAGTGTGAATGCGGTTGAGGCAATTGCATATTCCGCGTGCTTCTATGTCTTCCGCTGCCTGCTCGCTGAAGACGTGCCTGCAACCGCAGGATTGATGCGCCCGATCGAAGTGATCGCGCCAGCAGGAACGGTAGTCAATGCGCGCCCTCCTGCTGCCGTGGCGGGTGGAAACGTGGAAACTTCGCAGCGCATCGTGGATGTGCTGCTGCGGGCCTTGGCGCAGGCGATACCGGAGCGAATTCCCGCCGCGGCGTCGGGAACGATGAACAACCTCACGATTGGCGGAGTCGATCCCCGAACCGACGAACCATTCGCGTATTACGAAACTATCGCGGGAGGCATGGGAGCGCGCCCCTCGAAGACTGGTGTCTCTGGTGTTCACACCCACATGACGAATTCGCTGAATACTCCCGCCGAAGCAATGGAATATGCCTATCCGCTTCGTGTGCGGAAATATTCGCTTCGTCCGGGCAGCGGCGGGGAAGGTAAGTATCGTGGGGGAGACGGAATCATTCGCGAAATCGAAGTGCTGGTAGATGCAGAAGTCACGTTATTGGCGGACCGGCGCGAGCGTAGACCTTATGGACTCGCGGGTGGAAAAGACGGCGTGCGGGGTAAAGCGATTTTGATTCGAAAAGACGGAACGTCGCACGATTTACCGGGCAAGTTCAACGTTCGGCTGCGTAAGGGCGAACGGATTCGTATTGAAACCCCAGGCGGCGGTGGTTGGGGTAAGTGACTGCCACGTTGAACGCGGCAAAACCGGAAGAATCCGGGCGCTGCGAAACGAATCCAACCTACAAAGGACTTAACTTCACATTCGAAGTCGCGAGGAAGCGAAATGGCTGACATTGCCGCACACTACCTTGAGGAGGCCCGCCGCCAGTTTCGCGGGCACAAACGCCTGGCTGAGGGCGCGATCGCTCAACTGAAGGACGAAGAACTGTTCGTATCGCTCGATTCTGAGTCGAATTCAATTGCCATCCTGGTGAAGCATTTGGCGGGCAACATGCGTTCACGCTTCACTGACTTTCTGACCAGTGATGGGGAGAAACCGGACCGCGACCGCGACCGGGAATTCGAGATGAATTCCGCGACGACGCGCGCGGACGTTATGCGCTGGTGGGAGGAAGGCTGGGCGCGCGCACTTGGGGCCATCGAGGCCCTAAAACCGGAAGACGTTATGCGCACGGTTACCGTCCGCGGCGAGCCTCATACCGTGCTGCAAGCCATCAACCGGCAGATAGCGCACTATGCTCAGCACACCGGGCAGATCGTTTTTCTGGCCAAGCATTTTCGATCGAGCGAGTGGAAAACCCTGAGTGTTCCACGTGGAAAGTCGAAAGAATTCAATGCCCAGAAAACTCCCCAGAAGTATGAAAAGGGCGTGCTGCGAGAGCCAACGGAGCACCGCTAGGCCTTGGTTCGTACTTCATGAGTCGGCAGGGACAAAGGGGATGTTAGAATTCGGAGTTTTGCTTACAAACTTAAACTTATCACTTAAGATAGGTGCATGCAGGACACCATGCTGGCAGTCGTAAAAGCGAAAGCCGCACCCGGCGCTGAGATTCGAGAGGTCAAAGTTCCGGCATTCGGACGCACCGACGTTCTGGTGAAGGTGAAGGTTGCGTCGATCTGCGGCACCGACCTGCATATTTACGAGTGGGATCGCTGGGCGCAGAACCGCATTCACCCTCCACTCATTCCCGGCCACGAATTTTGCGGCGAGGTCGCGGCTTTCGGCGATGAGGTTACGAGCGTCAAGGAAGGCGACTTTGTCTCCGCTGAAATGCACGTGGCTTGCGGCAAGTGCCTGCAGTGCCGCACCGGCGAAGCACATATCTGTCAGAACGTGAAGATTATCGGAGTCGACACCGACGGGGCTTTCGCGGAATACGTGGTCATTCCAGAGTCCAATATCTGGAAACTCGATCCTGCCATCCCGCAAGAGTATGCTTCCATTCTCGATCCGTTGGGCAATGCCGTTCATACCGTGCTGGCGGGCGAGGTTGCCGCTAAAACCGTGGCTATTACCGGGTGCGGGCCTATTGGATTGTTTTCGATTGCCGTGGCGCGAGCCGTGGGCGCCGCGCAAGTATTTGCCATCGAAGTAAACGAGCACCGCCGCCGGCTTGCGCAGAAAATGCACGCGGATGTCACCATCGATCCCTCAAAAGAAAATGTCAACGCCATCATTATGGAGCGAACCGGCGGGTTGGGTGTTGACGCAGTCCTCGAAATGGCCGGCCATCCCGACGCCATTCGAACAGCCTTCGACATCGTGCGCCGGGGCGGGCGTATTTCTCTTCTGGGGCTGACTTCCAAACCCATCTCTCTCAATTTTTCCGAAGACATTATTTTTAAGGGCATCACCGTTCAAGGCATCAACGGCCGCCGCATGTATCAGACCTGGTATCAGATGACGGCCTTGCTCAAGAGCGGCAAGCTGGATCTGCATCCGGTAATCACAGACCGCATCGCGATGAAGGATTTCTCCCAGGCCATGGAGCGCTTGAAAACAGGAGAGGCAAGCAAAATCCTGGTCTATCCGAATGGAACCAAGCAGGCAGGAATCATAAGAACGTAGCGCGGCCCGCGCCCGCGGAAATCCAACACTCTACTTCATCGGATACAATCCAGAACGATGCTCCGTTATTTCACATCTGGGGAATCCCATGGCGAAGCTCTGGTCGCGTTCCTTTCGGGCATGCCGGCCGGGTTGAAGGTCGATCAGGCATTCGTCGATCGCGAGCTGTGGCGGCGGCAGCAGGGCTACGGCCGCGGCGGCCGCATGAAAATCGAGCGTGATACCGCGCATATTGTTTCCGGGGTACGCCACGGCATGACCATTGGCTCGCCCATTGCCATTCTGCTGGAAAACAAGGATTGGAAGAACTGGCAGGAGTCGCTCCCAGTGGAAGCCGGCGATCCGTCGAAACACAAACGCGTAGCTTCGCCGCGGCCGGGGCATGCGGATCTGGCAGGCGCGCTGAAATACAATTTTGCGGGAAGCTCGCTATGTGCTCGAACGAGCCTCCGCCCGCGAATCTGCGGCCCGAGTCGCGATTGGCGGGTTGGCGAAACTGCTGGCGCGGGAATTCGGAATCGAAGTGCTTAGCCACGTGGTCGCGGTCGGCGGTGCATCGATCGGCGCCGGGGAGATTCCTTGGGAGCGTATTCGAACCCCTGCGGGACCGCGACGAAGTTCTGCTCAATTGCGCCGACGCAGACGCCGAATTGCGCATGAAGGAAGAAGTCGACCGCGTGCTCAGGACCGGAGACTCAGTGGGTGGTATTTTTGAAGTGGTTGCCCACAATGTGCCTCCCGGCCTCGGCACGTACGCGCAATGGGATGAGCGTCTGGACGCGCTGCTGGCGGCAGCTGTAATGTCGCTGCAAGCGGTAAAGGCGGTTGAGATCGGCTCGGGCATCACCGCGGCCGCTTCCCTCGGCTCTTCCGTGCATGATGAAATAGGCTACCGCCAATCGACAGGCTTCGCGGGATTCAATCGCAGCCGGAACAACGCGGGAGGAATCGAAGGCGGCGTCTCGAACGGAGAAGACATTCGCGTGCGCGGGTACCTCAAGCCGATTTCCACGTTGCGCCGTCCGCTCCAGTCGGTGGATTTTGCCACCCGCGAACCAGTAAAAGCTGCATACGAACGCTCGGATGTCTGTGTAGTGCCTGCGGCCGGCGTGGCCGCAGAGGCCATGGTGGCTTTGACTCTGGCACGCTGCGCCCTGGAAAAGTTCGGCGGCGATTCCCTGGGAGAAACCTTACGCAACTTTAAGGGTTACCTGGAACAGTTAGAAAATTACTAGCAACCAACTACTCAATGATCTATCCCATCGTAAAGTTTGGAAATCCTGTCCTGGAGAAACCGGCGGAACCGGTTACCGTTTTTGACGATCAGTTGAAAACCCTCGTGAAGGACATGTTCGAGTCCATGTATGAAGCTCACGGCGTCGGATTGGCCGCTCCGCAAATTGGGATCTCGAAACGACTCGCGGTCATCGACGTCACCTTCAAAGAAGATCCGGATGCACAACTGGTGCTGGTGAATCCTGAGATCCTGCATACCGAAGGCAAACACACCCAACCTGAGGGCTGCCTCAGCATTCCCGAATTTCGCGAGCCTGTGACCCGGGCTCGCAAAGTGACAATTCGCGCCCAGGACGTGAATGGAAAATGGTATGAGAAAACCGGGGAAGAACTGCTTGCCCGCGCATTTCTGCATGAAACCGAACACCTCAATGGCAAGCTCTACATCAGTCACATCAGCGCATTGAAACGCGATTTGATGAAGCGCAAGATTCGTAAACTGATGAAAGCCGGAGAGTGGTAGAAATTGCGTGATTGGGTAATCTGGTAATTGAGCGATTGCCGGCGGAACCAAGGTTCAAATTACACAATTACCAAATTACACAATTCTCCCATGTCTTCTCTCGTCTTTTGCGGTACGCCGCGCTTCGCCGTTCCTACTCTGGAAGCGCTGATTCGCGCAAGCTTCCCGGTTCGGTTGGTAGTCACGCAACCGGACAAGCCTCGCGGACGCGGGCTCGCGCTTGCTCCATCCCCGGTAAAGCGGTCCGCTCTCGCGCTGGGTCTGCCGATCGCGCAACCAGAGAGCATCAAGAACAACGAAGAATTTCGCGCCCAGCTTTACGCCCTCAATCCTGACGCAATCATCGTCGTCGGGTATGGCCGCATCCTTCCCCGGTGGATCATCGATTTGCCGCGCTTTGGCAATATCAATCTGCACGCGTCCCTGCTGCCCAAGTATCGCGGGGCGGCGCCCATTCAGTGGGCAATCGCTCGTGGTGAAACTGTGACTGGAGTCACGACCATGCGAATCGATGAGGGACTTGATACCGGCGACATCCTGCTGCAAAAAGAAATTGCGATCAACGCCACGGATACGGCCGAGACGCTTGCTCTCACGCTGGCAGTAGCAGGAGCAGATCTCGTGGTCGATACGTTGCGCAGACTTCAGGCAGGCACAATCAAACCGCGTCCACAGGATCCCGAGAAGGCAACACTAGCGCCCATCCTGAAAAAAGAAGATGGCCGGATTGATTTTCGTCGAACGGCAAAAGAGATTTGCGATCGCCGGCGCGGATTTCAGCCTTGGCCCGGTGCCTTCACGACTTTTCGCGGCAAGAATTTGCATATCTGGGGCGCCGAGGTTTCGCAGCAATCAATCCCGCCCGGAGAATTGTTCGTCGAGAAAAATCTTCTTGTGGGATGTGGCGAAAGCACTGCGTTGACATTGCTCGAAGTACAACTGGAAGGTAAGAAGCGCATGGCCGCACGGGACTTCGTGCACGGTTATCGTCCCCTAACTGGCGAGAAGCTTGGTCCGTAACCGAGACTGAAAACCAGATGCCTATCTCTCCCGCTCGCATCACGGCTTTCGACGTTCTGCTTCGAGTTGAGCGCGAGGATTCCTACGCTTCGGAGTTGCTGCATTCTTTCCATTATGCCGAATTGTCCTCTGCGGATCACGGACTTGCAACCGAGCTAGTCCTGGGCGTTCTGCGCTGGCGATCCTTGCTGGACGAAAACATTGCGGAACGATCCTCACATAAACTTGGCCGCCTCGACGCGGAAGTGCTAACCGCGCTGCGGCTCGGCGCTTACCAGATGCTGTTTCTCGATCGCGTGCCCGATCGCGTCGCTGTGCACGAGAGCGTCCAATTAGTGAAGCGCGCGAAGAAGGGGTCGGCTGTACCCTTCGCTAATGCGGTATTGCGAAAGTTGGCGGCAACGCGAGAACATTACAACGCTTCCGTGATCGCGGAAGCCAGGACATCGCAGGAATTGGCCGCGTCTTCAGCCCACCCCGCTTGGCTGGTCGAACGCTGGATTGCAGAATTCGGATTCGAAACCACGAAGCAAGCCTGTTCGTACGGCCAGCGGATTCCAGAAACCGTTGTTAGCATTGTCGATCCTACGATCGCAGACGAACTGCGAAAGCAAAAGATCGAGCTAGCTCCAGGCCATTTGCTCACGTCAGCGTATCGCGTTGTCGCTGGCGACCTCGCTGGCACGCGCGCATTTCGCGAGGGCCGAGTGGTAATCCAGGACGAAGCGTCGCAACTGGTTTCACTCCTCGTCGGCCCCGGCGCAAACATTCTCGACTGTTGCGCCGCGCCCGGTGGGAAGACGCGAACCCTCGCCGAGCGAAATCCAAATGCCAATATCGTAGCGACAGACTTACACCCGCACCGCGCCCGGCTGCTACGCGGGCTTGTTAGCGCGACCAATGTTCTAGTAATCGCCGCTGACGCCCGCATGCTTCCTGTGACCAGGCTCTTCGACTGCGTGCTCGCCGATGTGCCCTGCTCCGGCACCGGCACGCTAGCCCGCAATCCCGAGATCAAATGGAAGATCAAACCCGAAGACTTGGCGGACCTCCATGTTCGCCAGCAAGCCATCCTGCAGTCGGCCATGCAGCATGTTTCCTCAGGTGGAAGACTTGTGTATTCGACCTGCTCCCTAGAGAGGGAAGAGAACTCGGCTGTAGTGGAGGAGGCGATGTCAGCGGACCAATCTTTCCGTGTTCTCGATTGCCACGTCGAACTGGAGCGGCTGCGTGCACGAGGGGAATTACGATGGGAGAAGATCGATTCGTTAACCAGCGGACCGTATTTGAGAACGATTCCCGGAGCCCATCCCTGCGACGGCTTCTTCGCGGCAATCCTGCAAAAAAACTAGCCGCGGGCGAGAACTTCTGCGCCCAGACGTGCATTCAGCGTACTTCGAAGTTTACCGACGAACCGGCTGCGATCCTCGCTCCCGGCGCCGGATTCTGCGTGACGATGACGCTGCTCGGAGCGGGCTGCGACGGGTGTGCGGGTTGCGCAGGCCGCTGTGTACCCGAAGGATCGAGGGTTTGAGGAGTAGACGATGTAACCGATGGAGCCATGCTGACGGTTCCCATCTGGAATCCAGCGTCCTGCAAAACCAAAGTGACGCCGCCCAGCGCCTGCCCGGTGAAGTTGGGCATCAGAAACGCCAACGGAGGTGTGGCTTCGGAGGCCAGCAGACTGATCTTGGGCGCGGCGATTCCACTGGCATTCGGCGGGGGGCTTTGGCCGAGCACCTGATCGGGGGGTGCCCCACGCACTTCAATCTGCGCTATCGTGCCCACATCCAATCCTCGGCGAAGTATGTTGATCTGCGCGGCGCGTTGGCTTTCTCCGAGCACATTGGGGATCTCCACCCGCTGCGGCCCCAGACTTTGCGCGATCCGTATCTGCCATCCCCGCCGCACCTGTGTACCTGGAAGAGGTAGTTGCGAAAGTATTTTTCCTTCGGGAACGGTAGCGCTGTAGTACTGGCGTTCGATATCCATCTGGAAACCGGCCGCATCTGCGAGTCTCCGAGCTTCCGCTGGAGTCTTGCCGACCAGGTCGGGAACCGCTACTTCCCGGCCGTGAATGGCAAAACGCATCGCCGTCAACGCCGACACCAGCGCCACAACCAGCAACACCAGCGCGAGCAGCACAAATCGGAAGAAGGACTTCATTGCGCCTGATTATAATCTCCTTTGTTTTGGAACACTCGGCGTGTATTGAAAGAGAGCCTGGCGTGTCAGTTCTTAGCATCCCGTTATACTGGTGCATGCCTCCCCAGACGGATCTGCTTGCTCCATTACTGCGTTACTGGGGCTATGATTCGTTCCGCCCCTTGCAGGAACAAATTGTCCGCAGCCTGCTCGGAGCCCGCGATACCTGCGTGGTCATGCCCACAGGCGGCGGAAAATCGCTTTGCTACCAGTTGCCGGCGCTGGTGTCAGAACAAACCGCCGTCGTAATCTCTCCATTGATTGCGCTCATGCAGGACCAGGCGGCCCAGCTTGCGCAAATGGGAATTCCGGCAGCCGTGCTGAACAGTTCTCTGACCAACGACCAGCAGTCTGTGGTGATGCGAAAGGCGCGCGACGGCGAATACCGACTGCTGTATCTTTCGCCGGAACGGCTGGCGCGGGCTGACACGATCGGCTGGTTGCAGCGCGTCCCCATTGCATTTTTCGCCATTGACGAGGCCCACTGCATCTCGGAGTGGGGACATGAGTTTCGTCCCGAGTACCGGCAGTTGAGCAGCCTGCGCGTTCATTTTCCCGACCGCCCGATTGCGGCCTTTACCGCCAGCGCCACTCGGCGAGTTCGTCACGACATTCTGCAGTCAATTGCAATTGCGCGACCCGGCGAAGTACATCGCCAGCTTTCATCGCGCCGAACCTGCGTTACGTGGTGAAGGAATGCGAGGCGACGGTCGCAGTCCAAACTGCTCCTCAGCATTCTGCGAAACTATTCCGGCAACAACATCATCGTTTACGCGCCGACCATTGCCAGGGTCGAAGAGACCGTCGATTTCCTGGAGGAGCAGGGCATCCCCGCGATTGCCTATCACGGAAAGATGGAAACGGACCTCCGCAGGCAAAATCAGGAACGCTGGATGGCGGACGAAGTGCGCGTGCTGGTGGGCACGATCGCTTTCGGACTAGGCATCAACAAAGCATCGGTGCGCGCCGTAATTCATCTCTCGCTGCCGAAGTCGATCGAACAGTATTACCAGGAGGCGGGGCGCGCCGGACGCGACGGCCTTCCAGCGGATTGCATTTTGCTCTGGCAAAAGCGCGACGCAGGCCTGCTGGCGCACTTCATCGGGCAAATCACTGACCCTGCGGAGAAAGAGCGCGCCTGGCAGCGTTATCACACGATTCGGCGATTTGTTGAATCCGAGAGCTGCCGCCATCGGCAGATCTGTTTGCATTTTGGGGAGACTCCGAAGTGGACGGAGTGCAGGGCGTGTGATGTTTGTAGCGGCCCGCCCGAGTGGCTGTCGGAGTCAGGCGAAGCGAAACCGCGCCAGAGTGCAGCCCCGTAAGGCGGAAACACCGATCACTCCGGACTTCGATCCAGAACTGCGCGAGTATCTTCGTCAATGGCGCAGCGCGGTTGCGAGCCAGGAGGATGTTCCGGCTTTTGTCGTCATGCACGATACGTCGCTGGCCGAGATTTGTCGCAAGCGACCGGCTTCGCTTGCGGAGATTCGCGGCATATCCGGATTCGGCGAGCGCAAGACCGAGCGCTACGGTCACCAGATTCTCGACGCACTGGAGCGCTTTCGCCAGGGAGCGCGAGGCACGCTTTCCCCAGAAAACAAATCGAAGCCTGCGTACGATACCATTCGACTGCTGGCGGAAGGCCGCTCCTTCGACGAGATCGCGAAAATCCGCGGTCGCCAACTTAAGTCGGTGATCGATCTCGTGGCCAATCTCGTGGAAAAGGGAGAGCTGCAATTCCAGCCCGCCTGGATCGATGAGGGCAAGCGGGCAAGCATCGAGGAGACCTGCCTGCGTTTGGGGATGGAGCGGCTGAAGCCAATCAAAGAAGCGCTGCCACCGGAGACCACATACGAAGAGATTCGACTGGTCGCGGCGCGATTGCGGCGCGAACAACAGAAATCGGCATAGCTCTCACCGCCCTGCAAGCTGATTTATGATAGAGACATTACTGCTTCAGCAGAGGCTTCTCTTATGAGTGCTCCCACGATTCCTGCCGAGAAAACGCGTCTGACCCGCGAAGAAATCAATCGCAAGCAGAAGGAATTCATATTTCCTTCGGTCACGAATTACTTCTCCGATCCGCTACCCATGGACCGCGCCGCGATGCAGCATGTTTGGGATGTCGAGGGTAAAAAGTATCTCGACTTCTTTGGCGGCATCGTCACCATCAGCGTGGGCCATTGCAATCCGCGGGTCATCGCGCGGACGAAAGCGCAGATCGACCGCCTGCAACACGTCTCCACTTGTTTTCCCAACGAGCCGATGGTTACGCTGGCGGAAAAGCTGGCGCAGATCACACCGGGGACTCTGAAGAAATCCTTCTTCACCAACAGCGGCACCGAGGCCAATGAGACCGCGATCCAGGCAGCGCGCATGCACACCGGCAACTTCGAGGTGGTCGCGCTGCGTCAGGGCTACAGCGGCCGCTCGTCCCTGGCCCGCGGACTAAATGGCATGAGCACGTGGCGCCAGGGCACGATCGAGGTTGGCATCGTTCATGCCATGAATCCATACTGCTACCGTTGCCCGCTGGGATTGAAGTATCCCGATTGCGAGGTCGCCTGTGCCAAGGATATCGAGAACACGATTCA
The DNA here is from genome assembly GCA_963706465.1 of Terriglobales bacterium. Lineage (GTDB taxonomy): Bacteria > Acidobacteriota > Terriglobia > Terriglobales > Acidobacteriaceae > JABDBE01. Next base: position 143,863 of record CAVPMC010000003.1, on the reverse strand, counting down.
ATTCTCGACCTCAGGCCGCATCGCCGCGTTTCTGGCGGAGCCCATCCAGGGCGTCGCCGGCTTCGTCACGCCTCCAAAAGAATATTTCAAGATGGCATTTAGCATCGTGAAGCAATATGGCGGCGACTTCATCTCCGACGAAGTGCAAACCGGCTGGGGACGCACCGGTCATAAGTGGTTCGGCATCGAGCACTGGGAAGTCGAGCCGGACATGATTACTTCGGCCAAGGGCATGGGAAACGGCGTGCCTATTGGGTTAACCATTGCCAAGCCCGAAATCGCCGATTCGATTCAAGGGCTGACTATTTCGACGTTCGGCGGCAATCCGGTCACGTGCGCAACCGCAAAAGCTGTCATCGACGTGATCGAGGAAGACGATCTGCGAACCAATGCCGCTAACGTTGGCGCATATTTCCGCGAGAAGCTGGAAGAGCTGCAGCAGAAACATGCGCTCATCGGCGACGTTCGCGGAATGGGATTGATGCAGGCGCTTGAACTCGTCGAGGACCGGACGACCAAGCAGCCATCGCCGGCGGGCACAACCGCCGTGATGGAAGAATGCCGAAAGCGCGGCCTGCTGATCGGTAAAGGTGGCTTCTACGGCAACGTCATTCGCATGTCGCCCCCGCTGAACATCTCGAAGACTGATGTAGACGAAGCCGCGCGAATCCTGGACGAGAGCTTCGTGGCCGCGAAAAAGTAAATTTGTTTGCCACAGATCTAACAGGATTAATCGGCATCACACACTTTAGTGCGATTCTTCCGCCGCAGGCGCTGTGTCCGCGGTGTCTACGTGCACTGGTCTGGGCGGCAGGTCGGGCATCGGCTGGAACTCTCCAGGATCTTTGCCGGCTAGCGCCACTTTCATGAAGTCCATCCAGATGGGAAGCGCGGCGCGAGCCCCGCTTTCTTTGGCTCCGAGCGATTTCTTTTCGTCATAGCCGATCCACACGCCGGCGGTCATCGCCGGTGAAAATCCAATGAACCATGCATCCGTGAAATCATTGGTCGTGCCGGTCTTGCCCGCGAGCGGATACTTCATGCTGGACGCGGCAATCCCGGTTCCGTGCAGCACAACTTCCCGCAGCATGGAGGTCATAATGCGCGCCGTGCGAGCGCTGATCGCATCCTTCACATCCGGAAAGTCTTCTTCCAGCACGCGGCCTTCATAGTCCTCGACCTTGGTGATATAACGCGGCAGAATGCGGACACCGTCGTTCGGGAAAACGCTGAAGGCAGAAGTTTGCTCGAACAACGTGACCTCGGCGGCGCCTAACGCCACGGGCAGGTACGCCGGAATGTTCGAGGTGATCCCAAATCGATGCGCGTAATCGATCACGGTTTTTATGCCGATGCGGTCCGCGACTTTCAAGGCAGGAATGTTGCGCGATTGCGCGAGTGCCCGCCGCAGCGTGATCGTGCCTTCAAACTTCTCGTCGTAGTTGTGCGGCGTGTAGGGGCCGGATGCGGTTGGAAAAGTCACGGGCGCATCGACAATCGTATCGTCCGGTCGCGCTCCCTGATCGATGGCGGCAGTGTAGACGTAGGGTTTAAACGATGATCCAACTTGCCGCAGCGCCTGAGTGGCGCGGTTAAACTTCGACAGTTCAAAGTCGCGCCCGCCAACCATTGCCTTGATCTCTCCGGTCGCGTTGTCGATTGCGACCAACGCGCCCTGCGCGCCCGAGTCCTGCTCCAGAGTGACCCGGGGCTTAGCATCATTGCCAAGAGAAATAATTTTCACATAGACAACATCGCCGGGTTTGAGAATTTGCTGCAGCTTATGTTGCGTCCAAGTGGCATCTACTGGCGTAATCGCTGCCGTATAGCGGCCGAACCTGACTGCCGCTGACCCGGATGCAACCGCCGTGACCAAAGCGTGGATGTACCCGCCGGCCTCGGGCTCCTCATCCCAATCAGGATGCTGGTAGCTGGCGAGAGCGACGTTTCCGGCCAATACATTCTGCAGATGACCTTTCCACCCGTGGCGGCGTTCATAGGCAGCCAGACCATCCAGCACCGCGTGGTTCGCGGACCGCTGCAGATTCATATCCAGCGATGTGTAAACCCGTAGCCCGCCCTCATGAACCTGATCGCTGCCATATTTGTTTTCCAGGTATCGGCGAATGTCCTCGACGAAGTTCGGCGCCAGCGAGTTGGGATCGTGCTGCAGATGCAACTCGATGGGTTGGTTCCGCGCCTCAATGGCTTGCCGCGCCGTGATCTTGCCGTCCTCCAGCATCCCGTTGATAACCAGATTGCGGCGCTTGATGGCACGGTCCGCGTGACTGATTGGCGAATACAGTCCCGGCGCCTTCGGCAATCCAGCCAGCAGCGCGGCCTCGTCGAGCGTAAGCTGCTTTGCGGGCTTGCCGAAGTAATATTCCGATGCGGCTTCAAAACCATAGACTCCGTGCCCGAGAAAAATCTGATTGGCGTACAGAGTGAAGATCTGTTCTTTGGTAAAGCGGCGCTCGATTTGAATGGCGAGCAAAGCTTCCTCAATCTTGCGATGAAAGGATCGATCGGGCGACAGAAACAGGTTACGCGCCAACTGCATGGTGAGAGTTGACGCCCCCTGCACCCTGCCGCCGGATTCGATATCTCGATACGCTGCCCCGGCAATTCGCCACACATTGATGCCCGAGTGACTATAAAAATCCTTGTCTTCAATGGAAACCAGAGCATCGCGCAACACCTGCGGATAGTCGTTGTAAGTGGCAACCACTCGTCTCTGCAGCGCGAACGAACCAATGATGCGCCCTTGCCCATCGTAAAGTTCGGTGATGGAACTGGGACGGTAATGCTCCAACTGTTCGACCTGGGGAAGATCCGTGGAATAGACCAGCAGCAATCCGGTGGTAGCCCCGACGAGAGCAGCCACCAACACCAGTAAGCCAAACAGGAGACGGCCCACCACCTTCCCTCCGGCAACATCTGCCGGGGGACGGTCTTGATAGATAACCTTCATGGGAGTTGAGCTCAGAATAGCATGGGCAGCTTTGACTCCTCGTGTTAGCTCCGAGCCAGGAAGTAGGAGCGAGAATGAGTTGTCACAAGTCTTCGGGAGTGAGTCCAGTATGTTTAGCTATTCGGGACAGAATCGCAGGGCCACTGTTCTTTGTCGTGGACCCCAAACATGTAATTGCCGTAAGCAGGATGGCGTAGTTTTATATGAACCTTTTTGAGAAATAACCGCCCATCCTTTAAATCAACGCCCGAAGGACAACTCGCGCCTTCGTACTGCGCCATTCGCTCAAGCAGGTACGTGAAGGACACTGATAGAGTCTGGAATGTCTTTTGAGTGCTCAACATCATCAGCGATCGCATATAGCGCTAAGGCGTATGCTTTTGCTTTCGCTTCCTCGACCGTCGCGCCATATGCGATTGCGCCAGGCACTTCGGGGATTTCTGCTATCCACCTCCCGTCAGTCTCCTGTTCGATTTCAAATTGGAATCGCAAGTCCCGGCTCCTGGCGCTGCTGGGTGGTTTTCGGTCGGCCATATGGATTAGGATGCGCCGCAAACACTCCCTTTCCTCGTATCGAAGGTAACGGCTTCTAAGAGGAAAGCATACTGCACATCTTCATGGGATGCCACTAGAATTGCACCCTCGACAAATGATCGTGTAAGTCCTTTTCATTGCCAAACGCTCGGATAGGCTGAGCGCAAAGTAGATAGTTTGGTTCTTCTCTCTCACGGGAACAGCTGCAGAAATTTTCCCCATGCGACCAGCCCCATGGCGTTGTGCACCTCGAGCGCTGTGACGCCCTCCTGCACTGCCGTTGGGTCGTGCAGCAGCGCGACTGCCTTGTTGGCGATATCGGAGGCATCATCAGTGACTGCCTGCCAGTTGCGTGGCGCCCACGCGATGGCGTCGGACACCACCGACGCCACGCCCTGCGAGATCCCGTCGGCCGTCACCATATTGAAGCCTTCGGTATAGGATGGCTGCAGGAGCAAGTCCATCGACCCCACCGTGGTCAGAAACTGCGGCCATGATTGCCAGTTGCGCTCGACTAGCTTGGCGCGCGGCACGTTCAGGTACATCTGCTGAATGGCGGCGAAGATGGTCTGACCGCCACTTTCGCGCCGGCCGCCCGAGATCCAGAATTCCAGGTTCGTGACGCGCAACCTTTGTCCTACTTCAAGCGCCGCAGCTGCAGCAGTAAGCATGTTCTTGTACGGGCGCATGGCGCAGAAACATCCCATGCGCAAGGTGCCGCGCTGCCACATCGGCCGATTTCGCGCCGGGCCCAGGGGGTACATATTTGGCAGCAGCGTCATCGCGGTTGCATAAGTCGCCTGCCACCAGGTCTGGAAGCGTTGCGAGTTTCCGGCAACGTGAAAGTTCGGACAGCCCTGTGCCAGTTCGGCGCCCTGGCGCAACAATTCGATGGCCCGCGGGTCGGCCTGCAGGAATCCGATGTTGCTGTGACTGACCACGGCAATTTCGAGATCAGGATTCTGAGACGCTAAGCCAGCCAGGCTGGCGGTCGGAATCCACGGCGCGCTAATGACAAGATGCGAAAGTGGGACGTGATGCGCCAGCGTTCGAGCCTGGTGCTCTGCTTTCATCAGGGTTTGCAAGTCGGCAAAAGAACTGATTGGCCAGATCTCGACAATGTAACCGGCCGCGCGAAGCGCTTTGGCATTCTGGGTTGCGCTGACTCCCAGACCGATGTGGCTGACGTTCTGGGCGGCGGCAAAATTTTTGTAAGCGATCGCCAGCCGGGGCGTGTGGTGCTGCACTCTTAGCATGAGAACCTTTCACTGAATTACCCGCGGGCGGGTTGGAATTAAGGCGAAGACTTCCCCGGAGTCGGCAGACTCTTATTTGAACAAGGGTTTTAAGGAATTAAAGGGATCAGGCTCGACAGCGTTCTGGAGGTCGTTCTCTTAATCTCTACTTCTAGTGTGACAGATTGGAGGGGGTAAGTGAGACATGATTTGAAACTTTATTTTCGCAATGGATTGAGCGGGTTGCGCGGAATTCAGTGTTTTGGGGGGCTTGACAAGATTTTGGCAAAGATCGCGTAGGGACAGCCGAGGATGGCTGCCTCCACGCGATTTGGGGGTCTCAACTGGCGAGCTAACTGGCCTTGCTCTTCAGGACTTCAATAGCTTTTTGCATCTGCTGGTCGGGCTGTGGAGACTGGGACTTCTTGGTAGCATCGTCCGCCGGGGCGGCATTTTCGTCCTCATCCGGCACCGGCCCGTCTTCGTCCGTATCGGCGACCGCGACATTAGGAGTGATAGCCGCGTCCTGAATCGCTTTACCGCTAGGTGTGTAATACTTGGCGACCGAAAGAATGAGGGCCGAGCCATCCGGCAGTTCCATGGTTTTCTGAATCGATCCATCGCCGAAAGTCTTGTCTCCGACCACGTCGCCGCGAGCATTTTCCAGAAGGGCAGCAGCCACAATCTCCGCCGGCCCCGCCGTCCCCTTGTTAACCAGAACAACCACCGGTAGGCTGGTGATCGCCTTGGAAGGGTCCGCGTTAAAGGCTTCGCGAGGATACTTCTGGCCCTGCAGGTAGGTGATGGTACCGTGATTCAGGAAAAGGTTGGCCGTCGCAATACCTTCTGCTTCGTCACCCTCAGCGCAGTTGCGCAGATCCAGAATGAGTTTCTTTGCCCCTGACTTCTGCAGCGCCTTAATCTTGTTCGCCACTTCCTGTGATTTGCCTTTAGTGAAGGCATCCACGTGAATCTCGGCGATCCCATCCTCGACCATCTTGTCGCTCACCGGCGGAATGGCAACGATATCGCGAGTGATAACGACCTTCTGCGGTTCAGCGCGGCGGGCGCGAACCAGGGAGACGGTCACGTTCGAACCGGGCTGTCCAGCGAGCAGGCTGCGAACTTCCCCGACCGACATTTCCCGAGTGCTCTTGCTCTCGATGGCCTCGATAATATCCGTGTCCTGCAGCCCTGCCTTATCGGCCGGTCCGCCGGGAATGACCGAGATCACGGAAGCGTAACCGAATCGCTTGGAAATGGCGGCTCCAATGCCAGCCTTGGCATCCGTTTGATGTGATTTGTATTCCGCATACTCGGGGGCGCTCAGATAACTGGAATTGGCATCCAGCGACTCCAGCAAACCGTGCAGCGCGCCAGCCGTCACGACCGGAATATTGGGCTCTTCCACATACTCGCTGCGCACCCGCGAGAGCACCTCGCTGTACACCTGAAGCTGGCGGTAAGCACCGTCACTGCTGGAGGCGCGAACGCCGTCCATTCCACCCACCACCATGAACAGCAGCACTACCGCGGATGAAGCGAGGATTACAGCTTTAGTCTTTATCGACATCGGATTCGTTTTCTCGGAAAGGAATTCACTTCCTGAGGAAGTGTTTACAGTATAGCTGGTTTGATGCGAGTTTCTCAGAGTTTGCTTCGGCAAAATAGTGCCCATTAGTAACCTAGCCACGGCCGGGGAACTGCGCCCAGCCGAGACGGGGATAAATCTCCGCATCGGTTTGCTGCACTCATTAAAAAGGACTTAGCTCTGCCTCGCGGCTCAGTGCGGATCGGCGGATACGGACGAAGGGTTTGGCATGCTGGAATTCTCGCCTTCATTACGGGGGCCGGCTCGATTTATGCCAGTGATTTGATAATCGCTGTAATCGATGGTCAGCACCGCCCGGCCTCCCATCCGAACCTGCGTTTCAGACTCATTGTGAGCGGGAAGCCAGAAGCCTCCGACCTTAGCCCAGCGATATTCGATCTGTGTGTGACTGACCCACAGCGATGGGTTCTTGGCCGGCTCACCTTGCATGCGGGCAACCGCGAAATCCCTGGCGTCAACCCAGAGCTTTCCCCGATAGAGATATTTACTCTTGCCCTTTGGGGTGGCTTCCAGAACATAGAAATCACCGCTGGGCGTATGCTCGGTCCCAGCCATCGCGAAATTGTAGTTCTTCGGGTTGATTTCCAGTTCTCTCCGGTTCTGCTCTTCCTGTGCTTCCTGTTCGCTGCTGAGCAGCTTCAAAAGCACGCGGCTAATCAGCAGTTTGGAACCACTCTCGGAGAGCACCTTGAAATCTTTGTGGTCAGGCGCGGTATAAACAGCCTCCACTTGAATCCCGGCTTCGTGGGTGCCAAAAAGTCCGTGATACTCCACGTGGTAAACCCGTTTGCCCCGATACCCGCGCAGCGTCTGGGAGCGCAGCGCGTTTGCCGCCATCAGTCTTTGCACAATCACGTCGGCTGAGAGAGGAGGAGGCGTATGTACATCCACGTCAGCCACGCCGGCCGTGGTTAGCAGAATGATCACCAACAAACCGGCCTGCACCGGAGCAGCACAACCGCGCTGCTCGAGGCGCCGTGATCGCAGCAATCCCGAAGAGTGGAGAAAAATCCACACGAGATTTTCAATCTACCATAATCTCTGGGTGACGGAAGTCACAGAAGGGCCGACACATTTCGACGCTAAGAGCCTACGTTGATGTCTTCGCTCCTCTTGCAGCGTCGGCTGTCCCGCGCGACCCGTCGACGCGCTACAAGGGTCTCTTCACAGCGCACGCTTACCGTACCGCGGCCAATTGGGTTCGTAGTTTGTGGGTGGCGCGAAACAGAGTGTTCTTGATGGTGCCTTCGCTAGTGTCCAGAATGCCGGCGACCGTTCGCAACCGTAAGCCTTCGTAATGCTTCAACTCGAACACTACGCGTTCTCGCGGCGAGAGTCTTTCCATGGCGCGGAGAATGCACGCGCGCAGTTCGCGGCTGGCCATATTGCGCTCCGGACTCGAACTGGCCCGCTGATCGGGAATGCGATCGAGAATCTGCTCCTCCTCACCATCGGGCGAAAGCGTGGTGGTCAGGTCCCGATAACGAGAGGATCGTTTGCGCAAATGATCGAGGCACAGATTAGTCACGATGCGGTAAATCCAGGTGTAGAAGGAGCACTCAAAGCGGAAGCTGCCAATGTTGATGTAGGCGCGGAGAAAGGCTTCCTGATAAATATCCTGGGCGTCTTCCTGCGATCCAGTGAGATGGATCGCCAAGCGGAGCACGGGACGATCGTATTGTCGAACCAGTTCCTCGAAAGCAGCGGCGTCGCCGAGCTGAGCCCCACGAATGAGCTGCGTATCATCGACGCGAGTTGAGCTAACCTTCTCTCGCTGTTGAGCCCCGAGTTGCTAGAACTTTTTCCACTTTTCATCTCCGCAACAGCACTTCAGCCGACGAACTTATATCCAGTCCCGTGCACGGTCAGAATGAATCGCGGTTCTTCCGGTTTAGGCTCGACCTTCTGGCGGAGGCGAACGATGTGCGCGTCCACCGTTCGTGTCGTGGGAAAACGATCGTATCCCCAAACATCCTCTAGCAACCGGTCACGACTCAAGGTCTCTCCCGGATGAATCAAGAAGTACTTCAAAAGCTCGAACTCCTTCGATGAGAAGTCCAGCGCATGCCCTTTGCGCGACACCTGACAGCTGCGCAAATTCACTTCCACCTCGCCGAAAGAATACTTTCTCATCTGTCTTTGGAGCAACTCGCGACCGGCGCAGTACCGCCTTCACCCGCGCCAGCAGCTCACGAATAGAAAATGGTTTGGTCACGTAGTCGTCCGCGCCCAACTCAAGGCCAACCACTTTGTCCACTTCCTGTCCGCGGGCGGTCAGCATGATGATCGGAATCGAAGGCCGTTTCGGACTTCAGCTGCTTGCACACGTCCAGCCCGCTCATGCGTGGCATCATGACGTCGAGGATGACGAGATCCGGAGATTCAGCGATGCGCGCGCTCCAGCCCGGCTACACCATCCCCCGCGGTGATGACCTGATGTCCCTCGAATTCAAAGTTATCGCGCAAGCCAGACACCATGTTGGGCTCGTCCTCGACAATCAGAATCTTGGCCATGCTTTTCGTCTCCAGTGCCTACGCCAACGCTGGCTTGATCGCGCTCGCCCCTGACGCCACGGGTAGATTGATGGTGAATTTGCTGCCGCGACCGGGCACGCTGTCCACCATAACCTCTCCTCCGTGCGCCTGAACGATGTGTCGAACCAGTGACAATCCCAGGCCGCTGCCTTTGGTGTTGTGCACCAAGGGGTCGCCCACGCGATAAAACTTCTCGAAAATCTTCTGCTGCTCCCTGGGCGGAATGCCCATGCCGTGGTCGACCACCTCCAGCTTCACCGACCCGTTGTCACGGTACAGGTTGACGCCCGATATATTTCTGGTCCTGCGAATACTTGAGCGCGTTGTTCACCAGATTCAACAGAGAGCGTGCCATGGCCTCGCGATCGACGCTATCGGCGGCACGTCTTCGGCGATCTTCTCTTCGAAAGTGAATCCGCTTCTGCTCGATCTGATAGCGGTACGACTCGAGCGTGTTGCGCACCAGTTCGCGCATGTCGGTTTCGCGGAAGTCGTATTCTTTCCGTCCCGCCTCGATCCGGGAGAAATCCAGAATGTTATTGATCAGCGCCGGTCAGCCGTTCGCTTTCCTTGCGGATGATGCTGATAGTACTCCTGATGCTTGTCCGGATTTCAAGCCGGCCCATCTCCAGAGTTTCCGCGTAAAGCCGGATCAGCGACAAGCGGCGTGCGCAGTTCGTGCGACACGTTGGACACGAAATCCGACTTCAAGCGCGCCAGCGCCATTTCCTTGCGTGACATTGCGATAGGTCAGACGATGCCGCCGGCCAGCAGTAGCGAAATCGCGCCCAGAATCAGAAAGCTGGTATGCACAAAGTGCTGACCCAACGCGGCCAGCGTGGTTCCGCGCAATTTGATGGCAAGCGTCAGACCGGGGAACGCGCCTTCCAGGTTGCGTTCCACCTCGGGCTCACCGCCATCCCATCCCGTCGACGCGGCAAGTGGCGTGGACTCGTACTTCGAATGGACCATCATCGCCACATGGTTTCTTCTCGCCCTGCTCCTCCTGGTGCGCGTAAGACCGCATTCAGCATTTCCGGCAAGAACTGGTCATGCAAATAATCGGCATCAAACACCATGCCGCCGACTGCCTTGTTCTCGCCCCATTTGGTCTCCAGTCAGGAACAGTATTCCGGATTGATATATCCACTTTTCGCCGCGCGGCACCCGGTTGGCAAAAAATAGCGTCTTTGCTTCTTGGCCATCTCAGCCAGATCTTTTACCGTGTCCTTGTACTCGACCTGGATCCAGCCCTCATCATGCTGGAGAGGCCCTCAGCTTCCTCGCGGAACACCTCGTCCTTCATCCGGGACGGCTGCGAACGGAAGATCAATCCGATGCTCGGGTCATAAACGAACACGTGTGCGATGTAGGGATGAGTAGCCAGAATCCTGTCCATCGTTTCCACGCAGGCGTCGCCAGAGCTGGGAAAGTCGCCGCGAACATCATCGGTAAGGTCGTAGGCCTTCTGGTTGATCTGCTTCTCGGAAATCGCAAGCATCTGATTGAAGTCGCGCTGGAAGGCGGCCTCCACGCCTCGATCGCGGTGGATTGCATTCAAGTGCAGCGCACTCAGGATGACCAGCGCCGCGGCGGGTAGAACTACGGCGAGCTCCAGGGTCAGCATCAACCGGGTTCGCTCGTTCCATCGCCGCTTCGATTTCATTGTGCTCTCCTGATCCGGGTTACCGCTGGATCAGCCTGGATGCAAACATAGTTGAACAGGCACAAGGATGTGTCAATCCACCGTAAAAACAAGTAAAAAGTTGTGAATTGATCCGGAGAGGTAAATAGGCGGTCGCCGCCAATGTCTCGGTCTCTTACGGAGTTCGGACCTGGGGCAGATTGAAATTCACGGTCACGTAGGTTTCGGCTTCTACGGCAACCCCATTCCGAACATAGGGCTTGTACCGCCATTGCTTGACTGCACGGACTGCGGCTTGGCCCAGAAGGAGAGAGCCATCGAGCAGTTTTAGATCTCGGATCCTGCCGTCTTTGCCAATCCACGCCTGCAGAACCACCGCCCCCTGAAGGCCGGCTTGCAAAGCCTGCTCAGGATAGCTGGGTGGCACTTTCTGCAAAAGCAATCCCTTGGACAGATCTTCAGGGAGGCTTACCGGCTCTATCTGGCCGAGCAAGGATGGGGAACGCTTTACGCTTGCCGCATGAACCACAGCGTCGTCCGGTTGCGGCACCTTCAGGCTGTCGGGAATCTGAATCCGCGACTCAGTTGCAGGAAGACGATTCTGATCGAGGTGCGCGTCGGCTTGCAGGGTTTGCGCCGGAGTTGGCGAAATCTGGTCGGGCAACATGGTCTGCATGGGAACCGCCAACGCTCTCGCCATTGGGTATTTGCCAGACCCAGCACGCCGCGAAATGGCCTGGGCTACCGTGGCTGAATTCGCGCCCGCGTAATCTTCCGACGCCTGCGGAGCGCGAATCTTCGTTTTCAGCGCTTCTCGGTAGACCGAGGCGGCGTTCGCGAATACACTCTGAACCCGCAAGGGCTGGCCAAGGATATGGCCCACTGCAACGAACACCAATCCTGCGAATATTCCCCGAAAAAATCTGCTACCGACGTACCTTTTAAGCTTGCCGGAGGAAGGCTGACCACCATTCCACTGATTCATGGACCGCGATAGTCTTTGGTCCAGCGCACGAAACGTGAGACGCAAGGGTGCGCCGTTCTCGGCATAAGCGAAGTCCGGCGCTAGGGAGGGCATAATCGGATGGGCGGCCAATGGCATTGGGGAGGGCTGTTCTGAAGGCCGCCGTTCTGCAACGTTAGTATTTTCGGCAGACATTGCCGAAGGAGTCTCTCCCCGGCCTTGAGCAAAATCGCCCCTTTCGATCCAAGCTCTCATGCAACGGAGAAAGCGTTCGTTGCTCAGCAGGGCGTATTTGATCTGGTCGGGGATCAGTGGTTTGGTCAGCACCTGATCCGGACTGTCTTCTTCAGGCGCGAGATTGGGCGTCCGGTTCACCAGGGCAAGGGTGAAAGCCGTCCTATTCAACTTCAATTCACGTGCATTCTTCAGCAGAAATGCCGCTTCCGGCCCGCAGTCCCAGTCCGCGACAATGACGTCAAAACTCCGACTGGTAAGCCATTCAACCGCGGTAAAGATGTCCGGGCAGGGTTCGACTTCAAGCTCTAGTTCGTGTAGAGCCTGAACCACTCGGCGCGAGGCTTCCTCGTCGGAAGAGAACAGCAAAGAGACTGGTGACATCAACTACTAGGGTAGTTTTCACGCCGGAAGGTGACAAGTTACGAACTACCACCATTGTGCTATATCAAAGGCCCGGTAACCGACGAGGCGGTTACCTGTACTATTGGCCCAGGCCCCCGGGGTGCGGCAATGCCCCACTAACCAGATCGCAAACAAGCATTGCCATGGACTTCGCCGGACGCATAGAATCCTCTGTTGCCCAGGCGAATACAGATTCGTTCGCGACCGGGCTTGAGCGCTGATCATGCGAGGCCGATCACGCTAGAGCCGATAAAAGAGGCTTATTGAAGAAAGTTATCGCCATGTATCCCGGCTCGTTCGATCCGCCGACCAACGGTCACCTCGACCTGATCGCGCGGGGCAGCAAGATCTTCGACGAGTTGGTGGTGGCTGTGCTGCGCAATGCCGAGAAAGCGCCGCTGTTCAGCTTGGCCGAAAGGCTGCTCATGCTGGAAGCAATGACTGCGGACTTCAAGAATGTGCGGGTGGAAAATTTCGACGGTTTGATGGTCGATTACGCAGCCAAAGTCAAAGCCAGCGCCGTGCTTCGCGGGATTCGTGCCATTAGCGACTACGAATATGAATTGCAGATGGCGTTGATGAACCGCAAACTGCAACCTGATCTCGAAACTGTATTCATGATGCCGGCGGAGCAGTATTCTTATTTGAGTTCCCGCCTGGTGCGGGAAATCGCCCAATTGGGCGGATCGGTCAAAGACCTCGTTCCGGAATTAGTGGAACGGCGGCTGAAAGAAAAGCTGGACCCCGCCATCAAACTGGCCAATGCCCGACAGAGGAAACGACGATGACTCCAGTTACCGAAGCAACTCTCGCGCTGAAACTGACCGAGCGAATCAACCGCATCGAACCCTCCGCCACCATGGCGGTCGTGGCTGAGGCCGACAAGTTGCGCCAGCAGGGAATTGACGTGGTGGATTTCGGCGCCGGGGAGCCGCACTTTGCCACGCCCCAGCACATCAAGGACGCCGGCATCGCTGCCATTCAAGGCAACTTCACCAAGTACACCGCCGTGAGTGGCACGACCGAACTGCGCGACGCCATTGTGCATCGCCATGCCGTGGATTTCGATTCGGACTATCGGCGCGAAGAAGTCATCGCCGCAACCGGCGGCAAGCAGGCGCTGTTCAATGCCGTACAAGTCCTGGTCGATCACGGGGATGAAGTGATCCTCCCCGTGCCTTACTGGGTTTCCTTCAAAGACATCGTTCGCTACGCCGGGGGAAATTGCGTACTGCTCGAAACCGACGAGGCGCAGGGTTTTCGCGTGACGGCGAAAATGATCGAACACCTGATCACCCCGCGGACCAAGCTCATCATCTTGAATTCGCCGTCGAACCCGTCGGGGGCGGTGATGTCGCCGGAAGATCTGTCCGAAGTCGTGCGCTTGGCACATGAGAGAGGGATCTGGGTCATTTCCGACGAGTGCTACGTATACCTGAATTACACCGCAAAGCGATTCTCCGTAGGCGCGCTGCGCGAGTTCCGCGAGCGAATGGTGATCGTGGGCTCGCTCTCCAAGACCTACGCGATGACTGGCTGGAGGCTGGGGTATGCGTTGGGGCCTGCGGCGGTTGTGAGCGCGATGCAGAAACTGCAGAGTCAATCTACTTCGAATCCGACTTCGATTGTGCAGAAGGCTGCAGTGGCCGCGCTGAAAGGGCCGCAGCAGTGCATTATCGACATGCGGGCGGAGTACATCAACTTGCGCGATCATGTGGTGAATGGCCTGCGTTCGCTTCCTGGCGTGAAATGCACACTGCCCGACGGCGCGTTTTATGCGTATCCGAATGTGTCCGCGTTCTTCGGGCGCAGCGCAGTGAAGTCGGCTTCCGATCTGGCTGGAAAATTATTACGCGAAGCGCACGTGGCCACGGTTCCCGGCGAAGGCTTCGGAACCCGCGACCACATTCGCGTTTCTTACGCCACGTCGGTGGCGGAACTGGATCGGGGATTGGAGCGCATGCGAAAGTTTCTCGCCGCACTGTGAGCTTCTCGTCAGCAGATGCCGGGACTGCTTTGGTTGATCCACCGGCTACTTCTCTAACCGTTGTGCTATTCCATGAATAACCTTTATCCACTTCTGATGTCGCCAGCGTTCGACCCCCGTCCCTGGGGCACGACGGACCTGTCTCCGATTTATCCCAATCATCGTTTCGAGGAAAAGATCGGCGAGTCCTGGCTGACCGGCGACAACTGCAAAGTCGCGAATGGGCATTTGCGGGGAAAATCGCTGGCAGAGTTGAGTTCGCAATATGGTAAGGAACTGGTGGGCGAGGCCGCTCCTGATGCGAACCGCTTCCCGCTCCTGCTGAAGTTTCTTTTCCCCCATGAAAAGCTTTCGGTCCAAGTCCATCCAGACGATGAAGGCGCGCGCAGCGCCGGAGAACCTTGCGGCAAGACCGAATGCTGGTATGTAGCTCATGCCAGGCCCGGGGCGCAGATCGCTCTGGGTCTCAAGCCGGGCGCCACCCGGGCGCAATTTGAAGATGCGATTCACCAACAGCGCGCAGAGGAATTGCTGAATTGGGTCAACGTATTTCCCGGAGAAATGATTTATGTTGCTGGCGGAACAATACACACGCTTGGTCCGGGCTCCATCATCGTGGAAACTCAGCAACAGTCGGACACGACGTATCGTTTGTACGATTACGGCCGGCCGCGCGAGTTGCATCTGAAACAAGGTCTGGCCGCTGTGAAAGAGCGCGTACCTTCCGGGAAAGTGATCCGCCCTGCGCCGACCATGGTCGATGGCACAAAGAATCGCCGGTCGCCCCTGGTGACTTCGTCTTTTTTTGTGGTGGAGATGTTCGAACTGAAAGAGCCCCAGGATTTCCGGACCAGCGATTTTAGAGCCGGGGACGAAGCGGGCAAGAGCTCAGTTCAGATTCTGGTTGCCGTCGAGGGCTGCGCTGTCATCGAAGCGAAGGGTGCTGAGCCGGTTACTCTGGCAAAGGGAGACGCGGTCGTAGTACCGGCGTCGATCGCCGATTTTCATGTGCGCCCGCAGTGGGCGGTCGAATTTTTGAAGGCAAGTGTGCCCGGCCACGTGCTGCCGGATCCCGCAACCCGAATGTAACCCAAGAATATAAGGGCAATGTGAACCAGTGGTGAAAACGAACTCGAACTTCTATCCCGTAATTCTCGCCGGAGGGCGTGGCACGCGGTTCTGGCCGTTGAGCCGCAAGCGGCGGGCAAAGCAGTTGCTGGCGCTTGACGGCAAGCAAACCATGATCCAGCAAACCGTTTCGCGCCTGCTACCGCTCGCCCCAGCCAAACGTTTTTGGATCATCACGAACCAAGACTCGCAACGCGAAATCGCGCGCCAGACTCCCCGGCTCGACAAATCACAAATCATTGCTGAGCCGGTGGGACGAAATACCGCGCCCGCAATTGGCCTGGCTGCTTTTATTCTCCATCGCAACGATCCCGACGCGGTGATCGGAATGTTCCCTTCCGATCACGTCATTGGCGACGTAAAACGTTATCGCCGGGTTTTGGAGAAAGGCATCGGGATTGCCGCTGCAGGGGAAAACATTGTGGTGCTTGGAGTTCGCCCAACCCGCGCCGAGACCGGCTATGGCTACATCGAGGCCGATCCGGCGATGGAGCGGGAAGCGTTCCGGGCGCGCCGCTTCACCGAGAAACCAGATCGCGAGCGGGCGGCCGAATTCGTGGCGGCAGGAAACTATTTTTGGAATAGCGGCATGTTTCTGTGGAGCGCGCGTACGCTGGTGAATGCTTTGCGCGAGCATCTGCCGAAAACCGCGCCTGTGCTGGAACAGATCGCGGCAACGTTTGGAACGCGAAAGTTTGTCGAAACATTCCGCCGAATGTATCCCAGGTGCGAAAACATCAGCATTGATTACGCTGTGCTCGAGCCGCGCTCAGCCAAAGGAGAACAGAATTCCAATCTCTTCTGCCTGCCCGCAGATTTTGGCTGGAACGATCTGGGATCATGGACTGCATTGCATGAGCACCAGGTTGCGAATCGCCAGCCGCCCCAGGGGAATGTGATCTCCGGCGAAGGCACGTTCACCTTGAATGCTGCGGGAAATTACATTCACGCGCCGGGCAAGTTTGTCGCGGCCGTCGGGGTAAACAATCTGGTAGTGGTGGAGACCGACGACGCGCTCTTGATCACCACTCGCGAGCAAGCGCAGGACGTGGGTAAAATTGTGAAGTATCTGGATGAGAAAAAACTGCATAGACTGGTATAGGGAAATTCGCAGTTGCCTTGCTACCGAGAATGTGACCACGATCCATGGCTACTCCCATAAAATTCGGCACCGACGGCTGGCGCGGCATCATCGCCGACGATTTCACTTTTGAAAATGTGCGTCGCGTGTCGGGTGCGATTGCGGCCTATGTTCTTAAACGCGAAGACGCGAGCCGCGGATTAATTGTCGGCTATGACACGCGCTTTGCCTCGCAGCGCGCAGCCCGCATCGTGGCGGAGGTTCTCGCCGCAGCCGGGATTCCCGTTAAGCTGGCCAACGATTACACGCCCACGCCCGCGATTTCCTTTGCCGTGAAGCAAAGGGGCGCGGCGGGCGGCGTGGTCATCACTTCCAGCCATAACCCGTGGAACTGGAATGGGGTGAAGTTCAAAGGCAAGTTCGGCGGCTCGGGCACACCGGCGATTATGAAAGGGATCGAAGAAGAACTGGCGGCCGGTGCGATGCCCAGCGGGCGGACAGCTGCGATTGAAGAAGTCGATTTGAAGCGCGCATACGTCGAGGCGATCATCCGCTTCGCTGACCTGGATGCGATTGCCAAAGCGAATTTCAAGTTTGCAATTGATTCCATGTACGGCTCGGGACGCGGCGTCATAGCAGGTATTTTCCGCGAGCGTGGCATTCAGCATGTCGCTATCCGCCAGGAGTTGAACCCGCTGTTCCCGGATATCAATCCTGAACCGATCATCCCCCATGTGGCCATGCTGCAGGAAACCGTTGTGAAGGAAAAGTGTCATGCCGGGCTCGCGACCGACGGCGATGCTGATCGGATCGGCGCCGTGGCCGAAGACGGCAGCTTTGTGGATTCGCACAAGATTTTTTGCGTTCTCCTGCAGTGGCTATTAGTAACGAAAGAAATGGCCGGGAGAAGTGGTGCGCGCTTTCAACACTACCCGCATGATCGATCGCATTGCGGCCAAACACGGCCGCAAAATGAATGAGTGTCCGATTGGATTCAAGTACGCCGCTGACTTGATGATGGAACGCGAAATTGTGATCGGCGGCGAGGAATCCGGCGGCATCGGGTATTCGCGGTTCTTGCCCGAGCGCGACGGTCTTCTGAACTCGCTGCTCCTGGCCAATGTCATGGCTGATGAGCGCAAGCCGCTGGGCCAACTGGTGGCGGAGCTACAGAGCGAGTACGGCCCCCATCACTACGGACGGCGCGATCTTCATATCCCGGAAGAGGTGAAGCAAAAGGCAATCCTGCGAGCGCGTTCAGATGGAACCAAACGTTTGGGAAGTTATTCCGTCTTAAGAAAAGAAGGTTTGGACGGAATAAAGTTTTTCCTCGATGCGCCCGCCAACGGCAACGGAGCGGAAGCGTGGGTCCTGTTCCGGGCCTCGGGGACAGAGCCGCTGTTACGGGTGTATTCGGAGGCCGCATCGCCCGAATTGGTGAACGAAATCTTGTCCAGCGCTGAGGCATTTGTCAACAACGGATGAGAGGCAAGGTAGCTCTGCCATCGTTCACTGGACTTCCGGGTCTCGCGTTCGATGCCGCCGGGTACAATAATCAGCAGTACAGATGAGTATTGCCGTCGCCACAATGCCTACTTCGACAGATACGCCCGAAGCGCAGCGCTACAACCGTATACGCAGATGGCTGGGTATCGCCGATTTTGTTTTGGGCCTGACCCTGCTCATTGTGCTACTGGCAACCGGATGGAACGGGACGCTGCGTGACCTTGCCATGCATGGCGCTTACGACCATTACGCGCTCGCGGTCTTTCTTTATGTCGTAATGCTTATGCTGATTGGCAAGCTCCTCGGACTCGGGCTGGACTACTACGGATTTCGGCTGGAGCATCGCTACAATCTCTCCAATCAGAGATGGCGCGCGTGGGTGTGGGACGAGGCCAAGGGATTTCTAGTCGGCATGGTCCTGGCGACGATTGTGGTCGAACTGCTTTACTTCATTATTCGTGAGTTCCCGCAAAACTGGTGGATCATTGCCTGGGCTGCCTTTCTCGGATTGTTTGTCCTGATGGCGCAACTTGCGCCAGTAGTTTTGTTCCCCATCTTTTATAAATTCGAGCCGCTCGAGGATGCTGAGCTTAAGCTCCGGCTGGTGGGACTGAGTGAGCGTGCCGGGACGCGGGTACGCGGGGTCTACAAATGGAATCTTTCGGAAAAGAGTAAGAAAGCCAATGCGGCCTTGACCGGACTCGGTAATACCCGTCGCATCATCCTCGCGGACACGTTGCTAGAACATTACTCCGCAGACGAGATTGAGGCGGTACTGGCCCACGAGTTGGGGCATCACGTGCACCGGCATATTCCGAAAAGCATTGCCGTGCAGGCGACCATCACGCTGGTTGGATTTTGGGCGGCAAACTGGGTCCTGCATTATGCCGTCGAACGAACCCACATGTTTGAAACTGTGTCTGACTTCGCTAATCTGCCCTTGCTGGTATTGGTTTCGACTTTGCTCTCGTTTCTGCTGCTGCCGGCCCTCAATGCCTACTCCCGTTACAACGAGCGTCAGGCGGATCGCTATGCATTCCAGTCAATCGCAAGCGTTGAGCCGTTTATTTCGTCCATGAACAAACTTGCTGACCAGAATCTTGCGGAGCGATCTCCTGCCCGGTGGGTGGAATGGTTTTTCCAGTCACATCCCGCGATTTCGCGGCGGGTGGCCGCAGCTGAGGCATGGTCAAAACTGCAGACTGCTGAAAAATAAACTAAACGTCCCCGTAGAGTCGCAGCTGGCTACGTCTTGCGCTGCCTGAGAATCTCTTCCACCCGGCGCAGATCTTCCTCGGTGTCCACTCCCACGGTGTCGTAAGCGGTTTCTGCCACGTAGATGGGAATCCCGTTCTCGAGAAAACGCAACTGCTCGAGCCGTTCGCTGCGTTCCAGCCTGGACTCGGGCAACGCGCAGAAACGATCGAGCGCGGCCTTGCGATAAGCGTAAAAGCCGAGATGTTTGAAATAGCTGGGATTTGCGCCATCGCGATCGTAGGGAATGGTAGTCCGCGAAAAATAGAGCGCTCGCCCACGCTCATCCGCCACCACCTTCACTGCATTGGGATTCTTAATGTCCTCGGCACAGGCCGGAGTCTTTAACGTTCCCACCTGAACATCCCCATCTTTCATCAGATCGAGCAACGCCGCAATGTGCTCGGCTTGGGTCATCGGCTCATCTCCCTGCACGTTGAGGTAGACATCTGCCGCGACCGAATCTGAAATTTCGCGCACCCGTTCCGTGCCACTGCGATGTGCCGGCGAGGTCATCCGCGCATGCCATCCGCGCTGGAGGCACAGTTGCATGATCTCGTCCGAATCGGTGGCCACAATGACGTCATCCAACAGCGGCGAGGATCGGACGCCTTCATACACGCGGGCAATCAACGGTTGTCCGGCGATCTCGCGCAACATTTTTCCTGGCAGGCGGGTCGACGCCAGCCGCGCCGGGATGACGGCAATGGCTTTCATGCAACCAGTTTCAATTTTCTTCCGGTTTCTGGCAATAGTAGTTGCGACTCATGGTGATTCGCGAGGCAAGTTTGACACTCTTTCTCGCCGCCTCTTAGAATCAAAGCACAGGCCCGAGACTCTCTCAGTCCTTGGCCCTTATGGGAAAGCCGATCAAGCTGGAAACCCGGGCTTATCCCGCTATCGTTCCCTCAAAAGCAGCACACCGTGGCGGTGTAGCTCAGGTGGTTAGAGCGACGGTCTCATAATCCGTAGGTCGTTGGTTCGAGTCCAACCGCCGCCACCAGTTAAATCAGCGACTTGCAGGAGATCCGGCGGAACCTCCATTTCGCCTTGTTGCGCGGGAGTTGCGGATTGTTGCGGAGTTGTTTCCGCTTTCTCAGGCGAGACCTCGTCAAGGCGGTCTACGAAGCACACGTTGGCACCAGGAATTAGGTGGCCGTAGGTGTCAACTGTTACCTGGATCGAGCTGTGTCCCATCTGCTCCTTCATGTGTCACACCTACCCGAAGTTCGATTCCTTGAAATCCCCTTGCAGTCCTGGTTCTTGACTGAACAAAGCCGCGGCTCTCAAGGGCCTGCGTGAGCCGCTTTTGTGACATTGCCCGCTCGCCCGCCCGCTCAGACCATGCTTGGTAATCCGAAAACAACGCAGCCCCAGTCGTCCACAATGCTCCGCCTGTGATGCAGCGATCCTCCAGCCATTGGCCGATGGCATCTTCCGCAGCCAGATAATCGGCCGTAGCTTCGCGGACAAGTAATGGCGGATTCAAGCCTTCGCGCTGCCACGCCAGACATCCTTCGATCGCCCAAGCCAGAATCCCGGGCAATTCTGCCCGCAACTTCTCGCCCAGCATCGGGTCGCGTTCGTTCTGGGGAATTGTGACGGTGAACGGTATGAGGTGGAGGCGACGCCTGATAGCTTCATCAACCGAGCGCAACCCAGGCTTGTGATTGCCGGCGATGACCAACTTGAACTCCGGGAAAAATTCGAAGAAATCGCACCGCATGAATCGCGCGGAAATCTTGTCACCGCCGGTCAAAGACTTTATCTTCGATTCAGCCCACCTGGCGCCATCTTCCGTCTCAATGGCGGTTACGAATCTAGCACCGCGCAAGCCCGCCAAGTCGGTCGGGTGTTGCTCGGTTGCACTCGCGGTGAACGATGATGTCGACGCAGCCTTCGCGTAGTCACCCAACAGTACTGAGATTAGGGACAGGAACACGCTTTTGCCATTGGCGCCTGTGCCATACAAGAAAAAGAGCGCGTGTTCGCGTGTGGAACCAGTCAAGCAGTACCCGATGACACGCTGCAAGAACGCCTGCAGTTCAGAATTGCCATCGGTAACCCGATCAAGGAAGCACCGCCATGCCCGTACAGTTCCCCAGTGCGAAGGTCAACAATTCCACCCGGCGTGTTGAGCACCCACGGATCAGCGTCCCACTGTTCAACCATTGCTGCATGGCCACGGTCAGCTCGGGCCAGCCGTTCGATTGCGGCAACCGTTTGGGCCGCTGCGATCTTCATGGCGGCTCGTTCCTTGGCGTCTCCAACTTCGGCACTCGCACGCCGGCAGATGGCGCGGCTTCGGTCGAAAACGACTAACGTATCGTCTTCGTGCCATCGCCTTCCATCCCAGCACATCCACCGGCCCCATCCAGCGACATAGCGCAGATCGCCTTCATATTTTCGCGAGAAACGCAGCGCTAGGTATTCCTCGGAAAACCGCGGCGGTAGGGATTCAGTGCTTCCGACAAGTCCGGCCAAATCGGTGCCAATTTCCGCTAATGCAGCTGTGGGCACGGTGGGATCGTCAACAGCCATCTGTGCCGTCTCGACGAGCTTACCCGCACGTCTCCGGTCAGCAGCCGTGCGCACCATCTCAACGTAATGCTCGACGCTGGGACGATCCGGAACACCGTCCACCAGGCTTGACACGTAGCCCACATCGCCGACCGAGTGCAGTTCATCGTGTCGCTTCAGTTCCTCGATTAGAGTGATCATGTCGATCGGCCGGGAAGATTCGGCTAAGCCAAGCATGCGACCAAAAATCTTGCGGTGGGAATCAAGTGAGAAATCATCGGGACGGAGCACGGCAATCTGGCGCCAGTGCGTCGGAGTCATAAGCACGGCACCGAGCACAGCGCGCTCCCAATCATTGGCCCCCATGCTTTTTTCGTCCTTCCTCAATTAATCGACGAATCTCCGACGGCTCGATCATGATTCGCCGGCCTATGCGAACGCATCTGAGCTTTCTGTGCTTGATGTCTCGCCGAAGCGTCCAATGAGCTCTTCCGATGAACTTCGCGGCCTCGTCAATGTTTAGCAAAGCCTCCACAACGGTATCGCTCGTGCTGATTTCAAGACGGACGTCCATAAACCTCAGAATCGTGCATAGGCGTGGTGACGCTATTGGTACTTGTCGACTAGTAAACTACAGGCCCCTGTGGACATTCGAGAACACTTTGGGACTCTTTTTGAAAGGAAAGTGTCACGCGGAACTTGTCTTGGAAGCCTCTGGCATCTTTGGGACCAGCTGAGAGAACTCGCTTCGCGTCCAAGTCTCAGAATAATAACTACCAGCCGCAAGCCGTTACACGAACTGCCGAGGGACTCTGAATCAAGAACAAGTGACTTCTGGGGACTGTTTGATACATCGCCAGTAAAGCTCCAATGATGACGAAGATTTGGCGCACGCCATTAATCATCTAACTGGCATCACTTTAGGATCAGGCGCAAAAACAGAATTGTTGAATTGGACAGGCGGCGTTCCACCACTCGTTCTGAGCCTTCTAAACAAAGTGAACGAATCATTCAAGGGAAGCACCGTGGACGGTGGAGACATAAACCGCATCGCCGTGGAATCGATGCACGATCTAAACCCGTTCATTGGATCCCTGTGGTCGGACTGTCCAGAGCCCAGCAAGGATTTGTATTTGGAGCTGGTTGAGGCCAAGTCTATTGATGTTAAAACCTGTAAGTATTCGGACGCCGCTCCTTTAGAGGAGAAGGGGTTTGCTACTCGCGCGGGTGTAAGAATCCACGCTGGCTGCCGGTTGCTGCACACATTCGTCGGGGAACGATCTGGCGATTCTGGCAGCATAGGCAGGTTGTTCGGCTCACAAGCGGCGTTTGAAACGAATGGACGCATCCTTCTGGAGCGACGTTTCGCCCAGACAGAAATCGCGGACGCGGATGTGAGACTGTTCTTGTCGCGTTGCCTAGCCGACATTCCTGATCATCTGGATGTATGTCTGTATAACATCAGAGGCATCGTTGATCGAGTTCTTGACCTCATCTGGAATGCGGAACTTGGATCAAATCGTCAAATCCCGGTCGAATATACGACCGACTGGCAACATTACGGTGAACGAGCGGCGAACGAAGATTGGGGGGGGCGGTGCCCCAATAATCGCGGAGCGCAGTTGCGTCTTCTAAAGCTGCTCACTACTCCTGAGCGAGCACCTACCAAAGCAAAGTACGTTACGAACGTGACCCACACTCTCGTCGAGTCCGCACATTCGTTTGCAAATCTAGGTCAGCACCTGATTGGACGAACAGTAGATTTTGGGACGGCGTTTGCCGCTATGTGTGTCTGTTTGGAGCTCGCTTCGCGCACGAGCCGAGAGCTCGCAGCAAAGTGACACTGTCCAGTTGTCCAGCGAGCGATAGCACACAGAAGTCGTCGGTCGAGCACCATCTCAAAAACATCAGCTTGTGGGCAACGCAGCCGCGGATTTTCTGACGTCGTAGATTCAGATATTTGCAGCGCTGACGCTGAAGGGGATTTTGGGCAGATCTGGTGCCCAGAGAGCCAACACGCGGTTCATTGGTTCATTCGCGGAATCGTGGCGGCCCTGAGCTTCGGGAGACGCCAATGCCTCAGGCAGCTCCTCTATTGGTAGCCGCAGGCATCAAAACCGACATGCCTACACAAGAGGGCGGCAGGGTAGAACGGTAGAACAACTCCGTTGGCCAGGGTTAAACTGATAAAGAGAACCAACTCGGGAAGACAACTGATTGAAACACAGTCGCACGCTTTGCGTAGCGCGCTGATGGTCCAAGCACTGTTACTCGCGGACTGGCTGGAAGAGTTAGCCGTCTACAGCACAGCTCGGCGCCCGCAATCCGCGGAGACTGCCTACCAGCTGAGCCTTGTAGTTAAGAACTGGTACCTAGTCTCACTCGCGCTAAACTTGCGACGCGGAAATGTGCCAGCACCGCGGGCTGGCTGAGGGTGAAGGTCAGGGTGCCATTGTTGATGGCTCCGCCGGTCGCAGTCTGAATTTGCCCGCTAATCGTACCCGCGAAAACCGGGAGGTCAACCACGAATAAAAGCAGCAAACATGCGGCTCGGAGCCACATAGTGGTTGACTTCGGTTGACCTTTTTGGCGGGCGAGCCGGAAACTAACCGGAAACCAACTCTGCCGTTTTTTCATCATCGACAGCCATTTGCTGTGGCGGTACTGGTCTGTCTTGTCCACGACTCTCCCCTTGTGTTACCAGGAAAACCATGACGAAGCCTCCGCGGCTAATTCCAGTGGTGGGAGTGCCACCAGATTTTCTGGATGTCGAAGGTGACGCCGCGACAGAGGTATATCGGCGTATTTTCCTCGTCCATGCCAAAGCGCTGGTAGTGCTCGAAGGTCTGAAATGAAGTGCAGTTGTCGCGCACGTCATCCAGGCTCCATTGAACCACTATGAGGTTCTTGAAGACCTGTGGAGGCGGACCCCAGTACCAATGGTTCTGGTGCCGAGACCAGGCACGCGGCAGTCCGTACTGAGGGCCGAACTCATTAATCGCGCCGGCTTCGCCGTAGTTGCCGGCCCAGATACCGGTCTTGGCGCGCTCGTCGGGTGGCAGCGAATTGTAAATGGCGGCGATCTCACGCACCATTTCAGGCCATCCGAACTGGTCGGCAATCGGTTGCGGCAGCAGCGATTCGTGGTGCACCTCAGCCTTGGAGGGTTTGAAGCCGATAGCGTTTTGATAGGCGAGGAGACGCTCGGGCGGTAGCATCCACGTCACCAGCGGGACGGCGGGAAGCGCCGCGAGCAGGATGATGACGACGACGGCCATGCGTGTCCATGCGGCGCGGTTGGCCAACCATCGCTCGATCGCCACAGCGCCGCCGGCGAGGAGCATCGGATAGATCGGGAACAGGTAGTAATTCTTGGCGTGTGCGAGTTCCATCAATACAAAGAAGACGGCAAAGATCAAGCCCAGCAGGCGCCATCGCCGGTCGCGGAGAAACCAGACCAGGCCGGAGAGCCAGACCGGCAATAGAATCGGGTGGATGTCGATGATCTGCTCCTTAACGAACGCGAGCGGGCCGAGCACGACGTTCTTGCCTTCGCGGCGAACGTTGGCGAGGTCTTCGATCGTCGGGAAGTGATGACGGACTTGCCAGATGATGTTGGGGAGGAAGAGCGTGAGAGCAATGGCGCCGGCGATCCAGATCCACGGTCGGGCGAACTCGCGACGATGATGTGTCAGCAGCAGGGCGGCGGTGACCGCGAATCCGAAAGACAGGGTGGAGTGCTTGTTCTCGAGGCCAAGACCGGCAAGGACGCCGAACCATAGCCAAAGCCGCGAGTCACCGGTGCGCAAGATGCGAGCGACGACCCAAATGCAGCCCATCCAGAAGAGCGGTTCGAAGGCATTCATGGTGAGGAGGCTGTCGGTCATCAGAACGGCAGGGCAGAGCAGAATAGCGATTGCAGCGAGAAGCTGGGCATACCATCCACCGCCGAGTTCACGCGCGACGAAGATGGTGAGCGCGACAAGAGCCGTGCCGGCGACAGCGGGAAGGATACGCAGCACCGCCAACGAACCGCCCATCCACAGTGCGATCTTGGCATACACGGCGATGAGCGGAGCGGCATCGACATAACCCCAATCGAGATGGCGGGCCATGTCCAGGTAGTAAAGTTCGTCGCGGAAGTAACCGTAATGGCGGACGCTAGTGAAGAGGTGCAGCAGGAGCTTGGCCGTACAGATGGCAATCAGAATGCCAACTGTGAGAGGCGGAAGCGTCGGACTGCGGCGCTCCAGGTGTAGGTGATCGAGGCTGGGCTGACCAGTACTAACGGCATCCATAGACCAGAATTGTGTTACTCACCCGAAACGCTTCTATCGTGGAGTTTGCGCTGAACAGGCACGTTGCATCGAATTCCCACCAACTCGGAATCTTCAGCCGGAATTTCCGTTCCGCTTCCCCGGCGATGGATAAGGTACACCCGAGCCTCTCAGCATGCAATGTTTCGGCCAGCTGTTATTTAATCAACGGTCCGAGTGACGGGAAAACCCAACATACTCCCAAGGAGCAACACCGCCAGCTTTCGTGCGGTCGCGATCACCGCTCGTTTCTTGCCATTTTTTCCGCCACGCTCCGCCAGCTTCAGCCCCCAGCGCCGCAGATCGCTGTCCGCTCCAAACGGTCCCAGAACGTGGTGCGCACCCTGCACCAGCAGGGTTCGTAAATACGGATCGCCTTCTTTGCTGATGTGCAGCTGCGGCTCGCTCTGCCCCGAGTTCCTCCGTCCCGGCTGCAATCCCGACATAGCAGCCTACGTCGCGGCTCTTGCGAAAACGATGCGGATCTTCCAGCGTCAGCACATAGGTCAGAGCGATCAGCGTTCCTACTCCCTTCACCTGTTCCAGCCGTGCTACTTGCGGATAACTTTCCTTGGCGATCTTCGCGATCTGTTGGTTGTATTCGTAAATCCGCTCGCTCAGTGATTCGATGGCTCCGAGCAACGGTGCCAGCGCCGCTTGCAGTTCCGGGCTTAGCTGTCGTGCTTTCTCGGCATTCAGGTTGCGCGGGCTGCAGCCGCGCAGCCGCTCCCCGTAGGACTTCGCTCAGTCCTCGCGCCGTGTTGATCAACGACGTGCGTGCCCGCACCAGTCCCGCTCGCGCTCGGATCACCATCAGATGCGATTGTGCTTGCGCACTGCGATGCTTCACCGGCGCCAGCAACTGCGGATCGATTCGCGCCAACCGGCCAGCGTCCGCGCGTCGAAGCGATCATCTTTTCGTCGACTCTCCCCGATCAAGCGCACGTTGCGTGCATGCGCCACGATCACTTCGTGCCCCAACTCGCTCAACAACCGGCTCACCCACGGCGAATGCATCCCCGTCTCCAACGCGATTCGACTCCGCGGCATGCCCCCGAACACCTCTTTCATCGCTTTCGGAGTCGTGCCCAGCCTTTGTTCCAGCAGCACTTCCCCCGCTTCATCCAGCACGCAATACCAGCTCGATCGATCGCCCAGGTCCAACCCGATCGTCAGTTTCTGCTCCGGGAAAATTCTTGCTCTGCTCTACCCCTACGGTGCTAATCTTCTTCATGGCCGGTCTCCTTTATCTCTTGCGCCTTCGAGCGCGTCGATAACTTGGGAGCGTATCGCATCCCGCCGGAGACCGGCCTTCTCCCTCGAAAACAGCTGCGGGAAGCGGTGGGCTAAGCAGCTTCCATCGGCTCTAGAGTTACCTTGTGCCCGAGTTGTTGGAGTCGCTTCACCAAGTACCGCTTGAGACCGTCGGAGTGGATGCGATCGAAGTAGTTTCCGCCAAGATCCTCATAGTTGCTCTGGTTCTTCTGCAAGTGATAGCCAATGACGATGAGGGTATGCGCCACCGCGATGATGGCTCTTTTCTTGCCGCGTCTTGCCGCTAAGCGTCTGAACTGCGAGGACAAGTAAGTGTTCTTGGTGCGCGCGGCAGCCCAGGCGCACTGACAAGCCATGCGGCACAACCATGGGCTGCCTTGACGAGTTGTACCGCGCAAACGCTTGCCGGCGCTCTCGTGATTGCCGGGGCATAGCGCGGCCCAACTGGCCAGATGCTCAGCGGTTGGAAACTGCGCCATGTTGTTACCTATTTCGGCTAGAAGAGCCCACGCTGCCACTCGATCGATCCCCGGTATCGTGTCCCAGCGAGCAACCGCTTGCGCCAGCTCCGGTCTTTGTCGGCCGATGTCCTCCAGGCGTTCGTCGAGCAACGCAATTTCGTGTTCCACAAACTGTATCTGATCGACCAAACGCCGGAGCAAAAAGCGATGATGGGAACGGATCTTTCCTTCGAGAGCAAGTCTTAATTGGGGAATCTTTACGCGCAGATGACCCAGGGCGAGAGAGGCAAGGTGCCCGGGATCATCTTCACCGGAGATGATGTCCTCCAGCATTGCCCGTCCACTCTTGCCGAGAACGTTGGTCGCCACGCTCGCCAGCTTTACGTTTGCGTCTTCTAGGACTTTCTGAATTCGACTACTGATGCGCGAGGCTTCCTGGGACAGACTCGCCCGCATTCTTGTCAGGTCGCGTAGATCGCGAATGATTTCGCAGGGTACATAGCTGGGCCGTAGAAGGCCATACTGCAGCAACTGCGCAATCCATTCCGCGTCCTTCTGGTCGGTCTTGCGACCGGGCACATTCTTGATGTGCTGCGCATTCGCCAAGACTACCGTGAACTGTCCTTCCAGAATGTTCCAGACTGGCTTCCAGTAAACGCCACTGGATTCCATCGCTACCTGACTCACACCGAGCTGCCGTAGCCATTCGGCAAGCTCCTGCAGTTCTTGGGTCATCGCGCCAAAGCGACGCTGGTGTTTCTGCACGCGTCCCGCTTCACCGCAGCAAAATGCAAGCAGAAATCGAGCTCTTATGTACATCCAAACCGCAACATCTCGAATGCAACACGTCCATGACTACACCTCCATCGACGTGTGATCCAGGACGCGCTGATGGGTGAATCTCCCTCACGTGCTCTCCTCTCACGAAGAGGCTACAGTCCGTTGTGCCAAAGCGCGTCCCGGGCCAAACTCATCCTCGGGCTCTCAAGCACCCAGTAAGGTCGAAGACCTCTGGACCACACGCCTCGGCACAGCATACTGGCAATGCTTCCCGTTTTCATTAATCGTTGTGGCGCTGGGCGCCATGTAGAACTCATCCCATCTGATATCGTCACTTGAGAAAATCGTAGCCCTCCACTATCTGCGTGAAAACTCATTGTGCCGCCGAAAGTAAAGAGGAAGACTTAGGGGGTAATCTCGAACACCACTCCAAAGCCGTTTCCCGCCCCCGCCCAGCTCTGTCGTTCCATACAAGTTGCCGTGTTTGTCGAAAATAACCGCAGCAGCGGGAACCGCGCCGTCAATATCATTGAAGTTGTGCACCACGCTGTAACTCCATTTGCCGTTGCCGCGCCGGGCGTCATCTTGAAAACTACACCGCAGCCGCCGTCCTTGCACCCGGTGCCGCCTTGGGCCGTTCCCCAGAGATTGCCCTTTTCGTCGAAGGTCAATGTGTTGGCGCTGCAACCCTCCGCCCTCTATACTGGCAAAGTCGTGAAGAATGGTCTCATGCCAGGTTCCCGTCGGCTTTGCGAGTAAGCTTGAAAATCACGCCGCAATTAATGCTACCTCCCTGATAAGTGGCGCCGTCCGGCTGGGTCGAACACGAGGCCCGACTGTGGGATGCATCCTTCCTTGTCGTTGCAGTTGAGATTCCGCAGGATGGTTTCTGTCCAATCACTGTCGGGATGGGGCGTCAGCTCAAAGATCGTGCCGTACCCATACGTGCCGCCTCCGGCAGTCATGCCGTATAGATTTCCTTTCGCATCGAGGACCAAACCGCCGTACAAACCGCCGCCGTCATTCTTGCCATGTCAAAGGCATGCAATACTCTGAACTTGGCCCCAGCCCATGCGTTGCTCGCCAGAGCCAGGGCCACCATCGCAAACAACAATGTCCTCTTGGTCCGCTTGCCTGCCGGTTGATTTGTTTTCAAAGAACACCTCCCATTTTGATGCAGCTACCCCTGCGGCGGCGTCTGGACCTGCCCCGCCCGGCGAAGTGCACCGCCAAAATACATGCGTCGCTGCCGGGTGGCCGCAGGGAGCCAGTCCAGCGCCTGCAGTTGATCGCACCCTAAAGCCTTAATCATCATCAGCATCCGGTCCGTCCGGGGTCTGGCCCGGGTTGTTGATAAAGTAATTTTGGAAGTAATTCGCGTCGTAGCCTGGAGGTACTACGATCCGGCCGAAAAAGGATCTCGCCTTCGTGGTCCACAAGATCGCATGAGTGGCGCCCCGAGCATTGTCTGAATACCCAACGACCGCACCATGAACATTGACTGCCATGGCTTGGCTGTATCCTCCGCCCGGTAGTGTCCCCAAATCCCGCACGCGGCCATTCTTGTACCAGATAGCGGCTTGGACTCCGTGGCCGTTGCCATCAGAGAAACCGACAACCTCGTCTCGGTCATTCATGCCATTGGCCTCACTGAACAAGCCCCCTGGCAGCACGCCCAGATCGCGGATCTTTCCTTGGACCCAGAGTACCGCGTGGAATTCGTTTCCGTTGTCTAGATCGGCAAACCCGGCTGTATCTCCGGATGCGTTGATCCCCATGGCAACGCTCTGGTTTCCGCTGGAAGTACCCTTCGCAGCTCACGGGAGAGATCGACGCGTTCTCGACCCTGGAGTTCATAGGTCTCCAGTACTTCGATCCTGTCCCGCATTTCGCTGCCAGTCGGCCAGAGAGCCGGCGACAGTGATGGAAGGTATGCCGCAGACGCATTGCATCTCGTACGTGAAATAGTTGGAGTAGGTGTCCATTAACACTACTTCGCTGGCGGTTCGAATCTCGGGTGTAGTGGTGGAAAAATCGCAAACCAGATTTTCGTGCAACACGGGGTCCGATGCCTCACGAATCTGCGCGGAAAGACCCGAGATCGCAAGTTCACAAGCCTCTTGGTTCCAGTGTGGGAGGTTCTTCTTTTAATTGCCGTGTGCCTTCGCGGCGCACGAGCCGGCGGCGAAAAGCCTCCCCATTGGCTGCGATGTGATGACTGAATCCCTGGGCAATTGTGAGCCACACGCAATCAGGCGAGAGCAACAAGGGGCGGTGCTGGCTGAAAGCGATGTGAACAGCATCGATCAGTGGATGGCAGCGGCTGGCGGCGCCGAGGCGCTCGGCATCCCAGCCTGGCCACTCCCTCGAAATCGAATCGTACACTTCGTTGATCACGGGCAGCGTCGGTTTGGGAAGGAAGACGATCTTCCTCATGAACCGCCGAGTCAAATTCTCGATCAGGCTTTCGGTCCAAACGGGTTTGGTCGCTGGCGTAACATTGTCGACTGGGAACGCTGGCGATCCGGATCGGCTCGAGATTTCGGGCGACACTGAATATCCTCCTGCCCCGAACAAACATTTTAAGCCTTGGGCGGCGCGATTGCAGGCACTAAAACAAGTCTCGGGTTGCCCATGGAAACCGCGCAAGAATCGGACTCTCACCACTCGTATTTCTGAAATTCCCGGTTACCGTGCATGCCCAGGATGAGACCAGGACATCTAAGAGGAGGTTACCGTTTTCTTGGAACGAAACCGTGCTTACACCCAAACTCCTGCTGTTCGAGTGCTGTGACTTCAACATCTGTGAGTTTCTGGACCCAATGTTCCAAAAGGCCGGATTCCAAACCCATCTAGTGAGTTCAGTTGACGCTTGCATGGAAGCTGTGCGGGCTTCGCCGCCGGACGTTGTGTTGATGATCACCAACAACATCCGTGGTGGGCGTGCCTTTGCAGTCGCGGAAGCGAATTCGCGCTGTGCACCCGAAGTGTGGCTTCGTTTTCCTGGCAGGGAACCAGACCGCTCGGCGCGAAGACTTTCTGACTGCTGGATACAAATTCAATGTTCGTGCGATACCCATGTCAGCACGAGAACTAGTCGCCGCAGCTTATGAAGCAATAGAATCGCCGCTGGAGACCCTTCTCATTCCAGAGACAGGAAAAGCTTGACAAGATGGACGAACTCCGTCTACCTTCGGCCCTCGAACGCAGCAGCCGCGTGCTGAGTAGCGGGTGCCGGTGGTGGCTTCGACGTGTACGCTGGCCTCCCCATCTGCGAGCGGTTGCGGTTGCTCGGCAAGAAGGTGTTTCTCGCTAACCTGTCGTTCACCTGCCTCGAGAATACAAACGCGCAGGCGCTGACACGGGCACTCTATGCGGTCGAACCAACGACCACCGGAGAAGACTTGTATTTCCCCGAACGCACGCTGGCGCAGTTTCTTTCGAGGCGAGGTGAGAATGTTACGGTCTATGCCTTCGACAAACTGGGCGTTGCACCAATCCGGGACGGCTACACACACCTGGTACGGTCATTGGATGCAATCGTACTCGTGGATGGCATGTGCGTGCGTTCGAATTGTACGCCCTGCGAATTCGCACAGGCTGGATGGAGGCTAGCCGGACCTCCTACGTGACGGAACCTTCTCGGGAAGGGCCTGACCTTAACCAGCGGACTATCGCCGGAGGCATGTCAGGCGCTTGGGTCGGGGTATCAACGCCTCGAACATCCTGGTGCTCACGCACCAGTGAAGAAACTCCTCTCTGATCAATGGGCCGCCCTTTACAATCACCCTGGTGCGAGAAGTTCGGGGCCACTTGTGAGAGAGCGCATTCTTGTAGTGGACGATGAGGAGGCAATCCGCGAGATTGTGTGCTCGATGCTGAACGCTGCTCGCTATCAGTGCCGTCCAGCCGCCTCGGGTCTCGAGGCCCTGGCCCTGCTCAAGTCCGGAGCAGAATTTGACTTGGTGCTTTCCGATCTCCTGATGCCCGATTTGAACGGTCTCGAACTACTGGAACGCACCAAAGAAGAGTTTCCTGACCTGCCCGTGATCATGGTGACGGCAATGCACGATATCTCGATCGCGCTCGATGCGCTTCGCAATGGCGCGTACGACTACCTGTTGAAACCATTTGAGCGGGAACAACTGCTAGCTACCGTAGGGCGGGCTCTAGAAAATCGGCGACTGAAGATGGAGAACCGCGCTTATCAAAGTGACCTCGAAGCCCTGGTGGTGGCGCGCACGGCCGAGCTCGAGCGCTCTTACGACATGACGCTGGAAGCCCTGGGCGGCGCCTTGGACATGAAAGATGCCGACACCGAAGGCCACTCCAAGCGGGTCACCGCCTTTACCATCGCCATCGCTAAGACCATGGGATTGTCCAAGAAACAAGTAAGTACCATCGCCCGCGGCGCCTTTCTGCATGACATCGGAAAGATTGCAATTCCCGACGCCATCCTCCGTAAGCCCGGGGCCCTCTCACCGGACGAGGTCATCATCATGCGAGAGCATTGTTACCGCGGCTACCAGATTCTGAAGAACATTCCGTTCCTGCAGGAAGCCGCCGAGATCGTTTACAGCCACCAGGAATTTTATGATGGAAGCGGCTATCCGCGGCAACTTCGAGGCGAGGAGCTTCCCCTTGGGTCGCGCATATTTGCCGTGGCGGATACCCTTGATGCGATCACTTCTGATCGCCCCTATCGCCGGGCCCAGAGTATCGAAGCAGCGCAGGCGGAAATCAAGCGTTGCGCGGGTACTCAGTTCGACCCCAAGGTGGTCGAAAAGTTTCTCGCCATGGGCAAGAATATCTGGGATGTTCTGCGCAAAGAGATCGATCCGCAGACTTAGGAAATCGGAAGGCGCTCTTGATACTTCGCCCTCGTGCTTGTGCGCCCGCAATCTCCAAATGACTCCGAGAACCGTATTCAAGTCATTCCCGCGCCCACAAAACTACCGTTGCGGTGATCCTTCCATCGAAATGGCTGGGCATCGCTGTCCATGATCATTTGGCTAGGTAATACTGGAGATGTGGCGGAAAGACCAGCGACAGTGAACTCCGTGTTTGGGATGTTAGGAGAACGGTTTGATAATGGCGTATCGTCAGGCGCTAGCCAATGAAGAAACCTCATCGTAACCGTTCGGGAAAGCGGGATCGGGTTTCAGCCCACGAAGACCGGCGGCGACCTCGTTTCTCCCGGGAGCTTTCCGTAATTTACGAAGACGATTCTGTTGTCGTTATCGACAAGCCAGCCGGACTACTAGCTGTTCCGATTAAGGGATCTGATACTCCGTCCGCGTGGTCGCTGCTCGCTGAAAAACTCGAACCGAAAAGACAAAAGGCCTTGGTGGTCCATCGCATCGATCGCTTTTCCTCCGGCGCTCTTCTGTTCGCAAAAACCGCTCCAGACCGAAGTGCGCTAGTGCGGCAGTTCCTCGACCACACTCCCGAAAGGCACTATCTCGCAGCTCTGCGAGGCCGCGTCGAGACTGAGGCAGCGACGCTTGTGCACTATTTTCGACGGGAAGGAATGTATCAACAGTTGCGCCCAGCACGCGATCCAGCAGCGGCGCGTGCCGAACTGCGCTATAAGGTCGAACGCCTTTTTGCGGATGCTTCGCTCGTACGAGTCGAACTCGTGACCGGATTACAGAATCAAATCCGGGTCCAATTTGCGGCTCTCGGACACCCCGTCATCGGCGATAGAAAATACCATCGGGCGGAAGCGTCGGAAAAACTCATTGATCGCGTTGCGCTCCACGCTGTGCATCTCAAGTTTGTCCATCCCCGCTCGGGGAAAAACATCTCGGTTGACTGCAAACTGCCCCCCGATTTTCAGCATCTGGTTCGAGAATTGTCGCGATCAGGCCGAGTGCGGGGGTGAATCCAGATCCGTCTGGATCGAGACAATTGCACCCCAAGTGACGGCATCAAACCTGTATGCCCGACCCATGCGCAATCAGCGCGGAATCAGGCCCGTCCCGCGAACTCCCGAGTCTCTGTGGATACCTTGATCTTTTCACCTTCTTTAATGAAGAGAGGCACCCGGATCTCAACGCCAGTCTCCAGTTTCGCTGCTTTGGTCACGTTGCTGCTTGCTGTATCGCCACGAGCACCGGGTTCGGTATAACTGACATTCAGCTCCACATGCGCTGGTAGCTGCAACCCGATGGGGTTGCCGTTGTACTTATGCAGCTGGATGATGGCTCCTTCCACCATAAAGTCCAGGGCGTCCCCGATCATCTCACCGGAAAGGGTGAGGGTCTCGAAGCTCTCCTGGTCCATGAAGTGGACGCCATCTCCGTCGCTGTACAAGTAGGATGCTTGGACCATCTGGAGGTCCGGCTCCCTGAACCTGTCACTGGCCTTGAATGTCTTTTCAAAGACCGCACGTGTGAGAAGATTGCGCATCTTCAGACGAACCAGGGTCTGGGCGCCCCTAGCCGTAGGGGTGGAAACCTCCGCGTCTAGGCACAAGAATGGTGTGTTGTCGGCCTCGAAAAACATTTTGCGCTTTACGTCAATAGCATCGATCAGTGCAGCCACGATTTCCTCAGAGCATAGCCCACGGCGGAAGATTCCACTAATTGCTTGGTTTCCCGTTAAATAGCTGGTCAAACGCTTTTAGGATAACAGGCGGGCATCGGCACATGATTCCCAACGAGTCGCTCGTCGGTTTTGGATCGAAACTATTCCGTCGCGCGGGGGTTCGACTCTGTAGGGCGAACTAGACCTTTGCGTTCATGGCGATCAAAATCCATTCGCGGCATTGCCAAGGGGTAGGGCTCCTTCTTGTGCTGTGGGCGGGAGTTTCGGGGACCTTGGCAGCGCAACAAAACAATGAAAGCTCAGAGGAGCCGCGCCGAACAGTTCGCGAATCCGAGGCTATTGCACCTTGGCTTGTGAACTCAGACGAAGGGCTCGCTATCATTGGCGCCGCACTAGAATCCCGCAAGCCCACGGACTCCAACGCTGACTGCTCAAATCTGGTTCACGCCATCTATGAACGGGCCGGATTTGCGTACTCTTACTCGAACTCTTCCACGCTCTACCGGGGGATCAAAGAGTTTCGGCGGGTGCTCCATCCTCAGCCGGGTGATTTGATGGTATGGCGTGGACATGTCGGGATCGTGATTAGTCCGGTACAGCACTCCTTCTTTAGTGCGATGCGTTCTGGGCATGGCGTCGAATTGTATGATTAGAGTTGCCTTTAGGGCCGCGTCATAGACGGTTGAGTTAAAGGTGCTACCAGCCTGATAGCACCAGAACTGAAAAACATCGCCCTGGTTGATGAAGATCGCATCCGAGGGAGCTGTCGTGGCGCCAGGTTGTTAGTCCGCTGGCGATGGGCCACCGCGCAGGAAATTATCTTGCACAATAGCTGCAAGAAAGTGCTGCAACCACTTATGAAACCCGCTTGCAGCGGGGATTTCACTTGACTCGGAGCAAGATAAGATAGCATTCTGTTCTGCGAGCTACCTCTTCGCGTCACTAGATCACAAGACTAGCACGACGGGTAGTGGATTAGTAAGAACTCAGGAGGACTACAGTGAAGAAGATGCTTTGCATTTGTCTTTTCGGCTTGGGACTGGCGCTACTGTTAGTTTCGGGGGCGATTGCCCAGGACAACTTCGCAAAAGGCGGGGTCGCGGGGGTGAGCGGATTGCATGGTCAGCCGCTGCTGCCACCGGCGGTGCTGCCACCGTGGAACATTTTCAGCAATTGTGGCGGAGGTTGCACGAGCTACAACACCAGTTCTGGGTATTACGTGTCCGGAACGGCCCTGTCAACCGGAGCCGGCCAGACCTTGGCCATGGGTTTCACTCCCACGATCACGCGCACATTTGCTAAGGCCCTGACTCCCAACACGGTCTATACCGCCAACGGCGGCAATTCCAGCGGCAGAATGTCCGCTTACTTATTGCACGGCTCTGCCACCGGCGGCCCCACCACAGTCGATATCAAACTCCACCAGCACGGTATTCTCCCAGATTACCCCTTGATCCTAACCACGACTTACACAAGCAAGAGGACGATTACCCTCAAAAAGGGCGTCACCTACTTCTTGTGCGAGACTGAACCCGTGGCCAACGTCCAGTTGCTATGGATGGTTTCCAACAGCGACGTCACCAGTCCCTTCTGGTTCCAGGACAGTGACTCCTGCACCGCCCAAGGCCTTACCTGGTTGAACGCAACCGGAGGGGCGGATGGTGCGGCATTCCAAATTCTCAGTCATTAGTTTGTCGGGAACCTCAGACAGGCCGCTGCAATCCGGCGGCCTTTTTTTCGCCCAGTCACTCGAGCATCATCAACCTCCTGCTTCTCCAGATCGAAGTGCCTCTTCGCCACACTGCCAAGTTCAAACTCACCAGATCTCTGTGTTAGCATTTCAGTTCTCTAGCGGAGGTGGTACCGTCCATGCATTGCTGGTGGCTGACTTTCACGTTGTTGATATCGTTCGCATTAGGGCAAATCCATGCGCAGGCGCAAGCGCCCGCTGCTAGTCACAAACCGGGCGATCAGGCTGAGCCCTCGGGTGCTGCTGCCAACATCGCGCCCGACGCTCCCGTCATCAAGATTGACGGTCTTTGTGCCAGCGGTCGTTTTTCGACGGCCAAGCAAGCCGCGCCTGCCAAACCAGCGGCGGCACCCGCCTCGAAAGCAGCCGCTTCTCGCGGCACGAAAAACTCCGAGACCGCAATTAGTCCCGGCTGCCAAACCATCATCACTCGCGCTCAATTCGAGAAACTTTCGCATGTCGTAGCTCCTAATCAACCCCCCGCAGCGACCGTTCAGTTGGCTCACTTTTACGTTACTCAGCTGCTCTACGCGCAAAAAGGCCATGAATTCGCCCTGGATAATGATCCAGACTTTGAGGAAGTTCTGCAGTTCACTTACTTGCAGGTTTTGGCTCGCGCCTTCACCAATCACATGCAGCAGCAGGCGAACGCCCAGGCCAACGCCGATTTTGACACCTACTACAAGCAACATCCGGACGAATTCGAGCAGGTTCAGGTATTGCAAATCTCCGTCCCAAAACAGAAGCAGCATTCCGATGATTCGGTAGCCGCTTCTTCCTCCAACGTGGACACCGACGAGGAAGCCGCAGTCCTCAAAGCGGAGGCCGAGAAGATTCGCGCTCGCGCCGTCGCCGGCGAAGATTTTCAAAAGCTCGAGGACGAAGCCTACGTCTTTGCCGGTGATCCCGATGACAGCCCCGACATTGACATGCGCGACAATACGCGCGCCGAGATGGCCCCCTTCGATAAGGAAGTTTTCGCCCTGCATCCGGGACAGATTTCCGAACTCCTTTCCGGTACCGAGGCATGGCACATTTTTAAGGTGGTTTCCAAGCACATGATGCCCCGCGATGAGGCCAGGAAACGCATCGCTGCCAAACTGATGAAGGCGTCGATGGACTCTCTGAACAGCTCCGTGAAACCGCAATTTACCGACGCCTATTTTGGGAACCATGGAGAAGAACCCAGCGCGGGCAACTCGAACTAACCATGGAGTACGGGCGTCCTCGCCCTTCTTTACGCTGTTGTGACACAAGAAGTCGCCCTTGGCCGAAGCGTGGGAAAGCTGAGAAACAGACACGTCCCAGTGCTCAGTCGCCGATTTCGGTGTAGCCTATTCGGTCAAGCCGTGAGCAAAATCTATTCAACTCCGCCACCTTTTAGCATGGAAGTTTCTGGGCAATCCGTTCCGCCATCCATGGCTCGAAAACACCAGCATCTCGCCGTTTTCTCTTGTCTCCTGCTGGTAATTGGGACCACTGCCATTTACAGCGGCGTCGCGCGTCATCCCTTCATCGATTTCGACGATCAATACTACATTACCCAGAACGAACACGTTCAAGCCGGACTAACCTGGCAGACTTTTATTTGGTCCTTTAACGCCGGCTACGCCCAGAACTGGCACCCGCTCACCTGGCTGTCCCACGCATTGGATTGTCAACTCTATGGATTAAACCCGGCTGGCCATCACCTGACCAATGTTTTGTTTCACACCGTAAATGTCGTGATTCTCTTTTTGTTGCTGTTATGGGCCACGGGCGCATTAGGTCGGAGCTTGCTGGTGTCGGCGTTATTTGCTCTGCATCCACTCAACGTGGAAACCGTGGCTTGGGTTGCAGAGCGCAAAAATGTTCTGAGCACGCTTTTTTTCCTGCTTGCGCTCGCAACCTACGGCTGGTACGCTCGCAGTCCCAACCTCAAACGTTACCTGGCCCTCGCGCTATGCTTTGCCCTGGGACTAGCTGCGAAACCCACGGTGATCACGCTGCCCTTCGTGCTTTTCCTGCTGGACTTCTGGCCTCTGTGTCGAATTAAAGCGTGGCCCACCCGCACCGCATCACACCCCAGGCGCAAGAACCCGTACCAGCGGCCTGATAGTCGGGCCTCGCAAACTGAATACCCATTCGTTCAGGCATCCCTCGCCCAACTCATCCAGGAAAAATTGCCGCTTCTGGCTCTCTGTGTCGGCAGTGCCATTCTCACCATCATCGCCCAGCGCAACGTGTCCATTCGCTCGCTCGAGCAATTTCCGATGGGCACTCGCGTCGAAAACGCCATCTGCGCCTATGTCCTGTACGTGTGGAAGGCGTTCTTTCCCGTCCGGCTCGCGCCCTTTTATCCATACCCAGGTCAGGGATTCTCACTATGGCAACTGGGAACGGCGGTGCTGTTTCTTGCGGCGACCAGCGCGGTGGTGTGGCGGCAGCGCTTTGCCCGCCGTTACATCGTCACCGGATGGCTCTGGTATCTCGGAACTCTGGTCCCCGTGATTGGTCTCGTCCAAGTGGGTGACCAAGCCATGGCCGACCGTTATGCCTACATCCCGTTGCTCGGAATTTTCGTAATGGTAGTCTGGAGCGCCGCCGATTGGGCCGACCGCAAGCAGATCAGTCTTCAGATTCGCACCTCCGCGGCCATATTGATTCTCGGCGTCCTATCCGTCCTCACTTGGCGCCAGATCGGCTACTGGCGCAGCGAGTACGATCTCTGGTCCCACGATCTCCAGGTCGCACCAGGTAATGCGCTGGCAATCAGCGACCTCGGCGACGCGCTCAACAAGATGGGTCGCAGTCAAGACGCCGTACCCTTTCTTGAGAAATCCGCCGAGCTTATTCCGCGGGACCCCGTCCGTCATGGAAACCTCGCCGTCGGCCTCGTCGGCTGCGACCGCTTGCAGGATGCGATTCGAGAGTACCAGACCGCCATTTCGTTAACCTCCGATGCCGCCATGCTGTCCCATTTCTACGACAGCCTTGCCGCCGTCTACGACGCACTTGGCGATTATGGGAAGGTTCGCGAGAGTTATCGGCAGGCTTTGGAGATTTCTCCCCAGAGTGGCGGCCCCATGACCCAGTGGCTGACACAAAGCGTTGCCGCTCAACCCTCGCCCGCACGCTACGTGCAGCTCGGAATATTGCTGCAGGAAACCGGCCAGCCATCCGAAGCCCGCGCCGCCTATGAGCAGGCCCTCAAACTGGATCCAACCTTAATCGAAGCATCGGCGTATCTGCACGCATTATCCCCACCCGGCAAATAAATGGATCGAAAACCTGCCTATTCTGTCCTTATCGCGTGCGTCGCTCTCGCTCTCGTAACTTCGGCCATCTATAAGTCGCGCCGCGCGAAGCCCTAGGGTCGCGAACTATGGCAGCAGCACCGTCACTGAGATGCGCGCAAACGACGGCACAGTACTCGGAACTTTTCCCGTAGGGGCGAACCCTGCTGGGATGGCTTTTGACGGGGCTAGTATCTGGGTCGCGAACGACGGATGGAGACGGCTCGAAGACCGTTCCCCAAGCACCAGAGCGTACACCCTACAGCTTTAACAATTTCCGGAGAGCTGCGAGGCGTTGCACACCGCATTCAAGATCTTGAGGACAACAGAGTCAGGATCCCCATCCTGGTCGTTGGTGAGCACCACCACGCTGAACCCGCTGTCGAGGAAGACAGCAGTCTCCGCGGTGAATCCGCCAATTTGGCCGTTATGCCAGATAATCGGCCTGCTATTGAAAGTCCACAGCGCCAGCCCGAATCCATACGACCCGCCCCCGGGAATTTGAAAGCCGTTGGAGGTTGTCATGGCTTTGAAGGAGGCAGGTGAGACCACCTTGCCATGGATGAGAGCATTGTCCCACGCAACCAGATCGTAGACGTTCGAACTCAACGCCCCGGCGGCGAATGCCGCGGAACGGTCCCAGAGAATTGCGGGCACGAGGCCTGCTCCGTTGTTGGTGTAGCCGGTTGCGGACTGGCCTGGCGGTGGAAGCGGGTAATAGGTGTTCAACAATCCCAATGGTTGGAAGAAGGACTGCTCGAGGTTTGCCGCGTACGACTGGCCTGTAATCCTTTCGATAATTGTGCCCAGGGCGAAAAAATTGCTATTCGAATAGGAGTACTGCGACCCTGGCTGGAATACCACAGGGGCCTGGCTTACTGCCGTCAGCACCGTTCCTTCCGACACTCCGTTTTTCACCCAATCTCCCAGTTGAGGAAAATTGGTGAAGTCTGCCAGTCCGGAGGTGTGCGTCAGCATCATGCGGAGGGTAATGGCCGGTGGAAAGTTATACTCGGGCAGATACATCACCACCGAATCGTCTACACGCAATCGCCCATGCTCCTCCAATTTCATGATCAAGGCTGATGTGAACTGTTTGGTGATGGAGCCGATTTCAAAGATAGCACCCGGCGGCGTTGCCTGCTGCGTCGTCCGATCAGACACACCATAGCCCTTGACGTATAGCATGGCGCCGTTTTTTGCCAGAGCAACGGTCATCCCAGGCAGGCCCTGTTGTAACATCGCCGCTTGCGCCAACTGATCCACCGTGCTGCCCAACGACGGGGGTGGTTGCGGCGTAATACTGTTTGACCCTCCACACCCCGCGAAGCCAAGAGCCAGCGTGATGGAGAACAGAAAAAGCGAGGATCGCAATCCAAGAGAGTGTGGCATATCTCACCCCATACCCGTGCAGTTTACCTCGCCTTCACAACGGAAAGGTCAGATATGTATGTGCGGTTGAGAAGAATTAAGGTCCTTGACCGACTGGAAAAAGCTCTGACGGTGGCGCTGGGGAATGCGAGGCTTAAGAGGCTTCGGTTCGCTGACACTTCGGAGTGCCGCGCCGTTGGTTCGGGTGCGATGATGATTGTGGCTACGCTGCCACCATTGCTTTCCCAATCACATTTCGACGTGTGTGAGGTACTCATGAGAAAGTATTTTTTTGTCGGACCCAATAAGCGACTCAAGAGTGGGATGAGCATCAAGGTCTGGAAAATCGAAAGACGAAACCGCCGTGTTCAGGTCTGGTGGGGGCGGGCTCGACTTGACGTGTCGAGGAGGCGAGTGAGGAGTAAGGGGAAACTCACAACGAAGTGGTGGGATTTTCCGAACTATTCCGCGGCCGAGGATCAGATGTGGACTCGAATCCGTTCCAAGGTTCGAGGTGGATATAAACGCAACCCGCGCAGGTGGAACGGTTCTGTTGCGCCTGCCCACTGAGGCAGAGGTGAGTGCTAAGGAGCGGCTGGTGGAGAAGGCGCGGAACCGCGTCGCCAGGCCGCGAGTCCGGCCGATCCTTGGGCGAGCCGACCAAGGCTGGCGAGTTCAACTGTGATGACATCCGGCCCTTTGGTCTTGCCTGCGATCCTGGAGATGCTAGGCTAGCCCACAGAGTTGAGTATCGTGCAGCCGATTTTTCCATCCCTCGCTGATCTGACTAATTCTCACAAGAGATTACTGGCTGCTCTGTGGTTTGCCGCCTTCGCGCTGCTGTGTATGGCGGTAATGTTTCATGCATTGACGATGTCGCT
Source organism: Terriglobales bacterium (assembly GCA_963706465.1). Lineage (GTDB taxonomy): Bacteria > Acidobacteriota > Terriglobia > Terriglobales > Acidobacteriaceae > JABDBE01. The sequence goes on along the minus strand of CAVPMC010000003.1, from coordinate 101,594 downwards.
TCGGGGGGCGGTTCTTTACGTGTTGCTGCCAGTCACAGCTTCGGGAGCTGCGGGCGGTTTATGGGGTGGATCAATTTTGGATCGCGCCAAGATGAACACCGTGGCGCAGTCTCTGCTGAGGGGAATAGCAGTTGCGGGGGGTGCGTTTGTCATCTTCGCTCTCCTGTTCGCACTGGCGCTACCGTTCATTGAGCGCGGGTGGTCCTTGCGGCAATCGGCGGGTCTGTTCCTGCTTACATCGACATTGGGAGTTCTGCTTGCCGGGCCGACGGTTCTCTTCGGAGGGATGCTAGCTGGAGCCACGCTGTACTTGTTCGGTCGACGAGTCGGCCCCAGATGGATGGGCGAAGAAACAGCGAATAAGATACACTGATTGGCACGAAGCGTTCGAGACCCGGAAACCATGGTGGACGAACGAAGTGGTGGAAGCAGATTTATGTAGAAATAGAAAATGCCGCCCGGTGCGTGCTCTCGGACGGCATCTTCTAATAGGCAGTGTTCTACCACCGCTGGCACTTCGATTTCAAATGCTGACGGCGGGTTGCCTGCAATCATGGTCCGAGTGAATCCATGCCAAAACGTCGTAAGAGCGTGTCCGCAACAAAATCGAACGGCCAGTTTGAGGCTACTTCTCTCCGAGGTTGGAAGCGGATTGCCGAATTTCTCGGCCAGCCGGTCTCGGTGGCTCAACGTTGGGCGAAAACCGGGATGCCGGTCACTCGAGAAGGCCGATTCGTGACCGCCTCATCGACGGCCTTGAACGAGTGGCTGGAACGCGAGTCCGGTGGTGAGCCTATTCATGTCGCCACACCCCAGACCGACTTGGCAGCTGAATTGAGACGGGGCCTGAAGTACGTTCGTCAAGAACACTCGTCAACGACGAGATCCAACCAGGGTGAGAAGCGGAATCCGAATCATCGAGGCTAACTAAAGTGCCCTCTGGATATGCCGCGGCATTAAGGCGGGAGTTAAGTTTGCGAAATGCGGCCTACGCCTCCGCGCACGATCTATCCTGTGTCCTGAGCTATGCAGAAATGCCCGTAGTCGTTTATAGGCCATCGGTTGAGAAACCTAGCCACGGTAATTTTTTCGCCAACAGTTATGCCTCCATTCTCCGCCAGCCCAACTGGAGGCATCGACTAAGTAAAGTCCACACCCAGGCCCGGTCTTCGTTGCCGCAAAGCGATGAACGCTGGAAAGAACTCGATTCATCAACCAGTTCCGATGCCCTGCTCATGAATGTATTTTGTTGTTCCGCAGTTACAAAGGGCCGGAGTGTCGCTCTCAAATTAGGATTCGAAGCCGGCGACCTCCCGGAATTCGGATTTCGCGCCCGCATCCCGCGCGCTGATAAACGTATGGACCGAACCGAGATTGACATGAAACTGGGGACGCTTCTGGCGGAATCAAAGCTTACCGAGAATGATTTCCAGGTTCAGCGTGCGGCTATTGTCGAAGCCTATTGCGGCTTCAATCAGGTGTTTGAAGCTGCCCTGCTTCCCAGGCTGAATGGTCAATATGTTTCCTATCAACTGATTCGCAATGTCCTGGCCGCGCACCACCTTGGGCTAAGCTTCTGCGTCCTGCTAGATGCCCGACGACCGGATCTGATCGAGGCATGGTTCGCAATCATGAAGTGCATAAAAATCGCGGATCTGAGAACCAGGTGCAAGGTTCTGACCTGGCAAGAGCTTGCTGAAGTCCTGCCGGAAGAACTGCAAACCTTCCTGGATCACAAATACGGCATCGCGCCGCCCGGGAGCACTACGAGCCCCTGGGATTCCGACATCGGGTCGCTTGAATAGCACGTCCGAGTTATTCCAGCGGGGCAGATAAGAAGCTAAGGTAATGTTGAGCAGACTTCGGGGGAGGGCTGCTCGGAACAGCGTCCTATGACTCTAAAAGGAGTCTGGGACGCTTTCGTTTTGTCACGCAACCCATGCCCGCCGAGCTCCGCGGCTCAAGCCGCCTCGGCAGCGCGGTGTACCCTAACTGACCTGCATTCATATGCGTTCCGCAACGCATTCAGGGAGTACATAGCTTTGTTCAGGGCTTCTTCCTCTTCGATATGATCTCCGGTCGTGTGGAACAACTCACCCGCTCGGAGGACGAGGGCCTGTTCAGCTTCAGCAATACGCTTCGACAGTTTGGTGACGTCCGACTCGAAAAGAGCCGCGGTGTAAAGACTTTTCCAAGCTTCACCCTCGGGAGGGCGAGGGGCTTCTCGCATAATTTAGATCCTTTGCTTACCGGATGAGTTATAACCCAACCGTATGGTGGCAAATCAATCCTGTCTTCCCTGTAGTTATTTGCTTGTTAACATCGCGCATTATGCTCGCAAACCGCGAGTTCGCCATCTAAGTTTTGGTGTGAACCGGGTGAGTAGCTCATTCAACTTCATTCGCACAGGTGAAACGAGGAACGGAAATGGACATCGCTTTCTTGATCGGAAGGATTATTTTCGGAGGGTTTTGGCTCTTTGGCGGTGTTGGCCATTTTAAGAATCTCAACGGCATGCATGAATACGCAAAGGCGAAGGGGACCCCGTTTCCGAAGCTGGCCGTTGCAGGAACCGGAGTCATACTGCTGGTGGGGGGGCTCAGCATGTTGCTCGGCCTCTATCCCGTGATTGGTATCGCCCTGCTGATCATCTTTCTGCTTGGCGTGTCGGTACAGATCCATGATTTCTGGAAGGTCACCGAGCCGGAGAAGAAAGAAGCTGAAATGATCAACTTCACGAAGAACATGGCATTAATCGGGGCACTTTTGATGTTGTTGCTGTTGCCGCAGCCCTGGCCGATGAGTCTGGGACGCTAGCCATCGACTGTTCAAAAAACCGAACCCGCAAAAACTAAGCGGCAACTCTTGCTATGGCAGGGAAAAGCGGCTCGCGCCCTACTTTGCCGTCGTGTTTGATTGTCATCTAGAATCGGCGCATGCTTGAAACCGACAGGCGCAATTCGGCGGCGTTGTGGACAGGGTAAGGGTAAAAGAAAGGGCAGCTTTTAGGCTGCCCTCGTTGTTATAAAAATCAATTTTTTCTACGCTCTGGCCGGACTCTCTCCGCCCTTAGCAAGACCGGGCCGTCCGGGTTCCGGTTTCAATACCTGTTGTACGCCGTCATCGGACTTCGGCGGAGGCGTCATCTTAGGCAGTTCCTTGCCTTCGATGATCATTTTGATTTCGTTGGCGTCGAGCACTTCACGCTCGAGTAGTGCCAGCGCAATCCGGACCAGCGCGCCGTTATCTTGCGCCAGGACACCTTTCGCCGTGTTGTAGCCCTGGCCTACGATGCGGCGAACTTCGTCGTCGATCTTGATGGCCGTGGCTTCGCTGTAATCGCGGTGCTGGGCAATCTCGCGGCCCAGGAAAATCTGCTCTTCTTTCTTGCCGAAGGTCAGCGGGCCGAGATCACTCATGCCGAATTCGCAGACCATTTTGCGGGCGAGTTCCGTGGCTCGCTCTATGTCATTGCCGGCGCCGGTGCTCATCTGGTTGAGGAACATCTCCTCGGCGATGCGGCCGCCCATCATGATGGCGATTTCGGTCTCCAGGTATTCCTTGGTGTAATTGTGCTTGTCATCGATCGGCAACTGCATGGTCACACCGAGCGCCATGCCGCGCGGGATGATCGTAACTTTATGCAGCGGATCCGAATTCGGCAGCTTGGATGCGACCAAGGCGTGACCGGCTTCGTGATATGCGGTGACCTTCTTCTCTTCTTCGGTGAGGATGAGCGACTTGCGTTCGACGCCCATTAGAACTTTATCTTTGGCGAGTTCGAAGTCGTACATGAGCACGGCTTTGCGGTTTTGCCGGGCCGCGCTCAATGCAGCTTCGTTCACCATGTTAGCCAGGTCGGCTCCGGAGAAGCCGGGTGTGCCGCGTGCCAGCACGGAGAGATCGACATCGTCGGCCAAAGGAATCTTGCGGGTGTGGACGCGCAGAATCTCTTCGCGTCCGCGAACGTCCGGCCGATGAACAACCACGCGGCGGTCGAAACGGCCGGGCCGCAGCAGAGCGGGATCAAGCACGTCGGGACGGTTGGTGGCAGCCATGAGGATGACGCCTTCGTTGGATTCGAAGCCATCCATCTCGACCAGCAATTGATTCAAAGTCTGTTCGCGCTCGTCGTGTCCGCCGCCGAGGCCAGCTCCGCGGTGACGTCCGACCGCGTCGATTTCATCGATAAAGATGATGCACGGCGCGTTCTTCTTGCCCTGCTCAAACAGATCGCGCACCCGGCTGGCGCCAACGCCGACGAACATTTCGACGAAGTCGGAACCGGAGATCGAGAAGAACGGTACATTGGCTTCGCCGGCAACTGCTCGCGCCAGCAGAGTCTTGCCGGTTCCCGGAGGACCGACTAGCAACACGCCCTTGGGGATGCGTCCGCCCAGCTTTTGGAACTTCTGCGCCTCGCGCAGGAACTCGATGATCTCTTTGAGTTCTTCTTTGGCCTCTTCGACGCCGGCCACGTCCTTGAACGTGACTTTCTTCTGCTGCATGGAGAGCAGGCGCGCCCGACTCTTTCCGAACGAGAGGGCTTTGTTTCCGCCGGTCTGCATCTGCCGGATCATGAAGAACCACAAAGCAGCAAGCAGAATGAGCGGGGCCAGATTCAGCAGCCAGCTGGGCCAACTCCCGCTGCTGGCGTCGTGGACGGTGATGTTCACGCCCTTGTCGCGCAGCTGCTTGATCATGTCGGGATAGTTCGTGGGTACGGTCGTATGGAAGGTCGAGCCGTCATTCTGAAACTTGCCGTGTACTTCCTGCAAGTTGATGTTGACCTCTTTCACATTTCCCTGGTCGACATCCGTCATGAATTGGGAGAAGTTGACTTCCTTCTCTTTTTGACCCGCTCCGCCCGCTTTTACCACCTGCCAGAGCAGGAATGCCGAGAGCACGATCACCAGCCAGAAAACCACAGTCTTAACGGTTGAATTCACCTAAAACTCCTCGAAAAATTGCGCTCTTCTTCCAAAGACACAGGCACCATTTCGCTTACATATTTAGATGCCAGCCGCGGGAATTGGATAGAGGAAATTGCCAACTCTGTCATTCTAACGCGTCTTGTGGAAAAAAGGAGAGCGTTCTTATCGTAACTTAAGTCACGGAACACTTTCAGCTCACCGCAGCCAAATAGGGCAGGTTGCGATGGGTCTGTGCGGGCGACCCCAGCCCATATCCCACCAGGAAGGCTTCGTCCACTAGAAACCCGAAATAATCGGGCTGCAATTGCACTCGCCGAGCCGACTGCCGGTCCAGCAAGGTGGCCAGTTTGACCGATGCAGCTCCCCGGCCACGCAGGTCATCCATCAGGAACTCGCTTGTGACCCCGGAATGCACCAATCCCTCGATGAGCAATACGTGCTGGCCGACCATGGCGAGTTCGTGGCTGAAAAAGATCTCGAGAAAGCCCGCCTCCTGATTCTCCTGTTCTCTACGGTACCTGGGTTTGATGAACTGGCAAATCACGGGTACTTCGAGCACGCGCACCAGATCAGCCATAAAGATGAAGCCATTTTCGAGCAGCGCCAGCGCATGAATGGTTTTGCCCTGATAGTCGTTGGAGATCTGGCGGGCCATCTCGCGCACGCGTTTCTGAATCTGCTCGGTGGGAATGACCGTGCGCAGTTGCTCGGGTTTGGGATTGGCGTTCATGACTGAGCCTTATTTCCGCGTGGTCTCCCGTAGCAGGACTGCCTCGTCACCAACCTTGCCAGGCCACAACCTTGCGGGCGGCGGAAAGCCGCGGACCCAGACTACATCCGATCCACTCACGATGACCGGCCAGAGCTTGCGTTGCTCACCGGTCACACGCCGCTCCAGCAACAGTTCCTTAATCTTTTTCGCAGCCTTCGTATGAGCTGGCTGAAAGCGATCCCCGGGGCGCCAGTTCCTGACTTTCAATTCTGCCGCCAGCGACGCGCGCGCCAACAAATCTCCGGGATTATAATCCTCGGCGGCATTTTCGGATACCAATACCGTTTCGAAGCGCGATTCGGTCTCCGGAACCTCGACGGATCCGGGTACGGAAAGACGATATTCGTAGTGCGATTGTCCCCGTTTCTCAGCGCTGGGCTCGAACCACAACTCGTTCTTTTTCCGTGAAGCGACCCATCCGTGGCCCAGCGCGAGCGATCCGCGCCGATTCGAGCATAACGCGAGAATACCCTCCACATGATAGAAATCCAGCTGCAATCCCAGAGATTCGCTGGCCGCACGGATCACTCTTCGCTGCAAAGCGAGAGGCCAACCCACAAGTACCGACAGACTAAGCTTGCCTCTAGTAGCACCGTAGCCTGGCCCGCGTCCCGCCGTTTTCCAGACCAAGGGCAACTGCCGCGCAACCTCGTGCGCCCAGTACTGCTCCTCGGCGCGGGAAATCTCTGCGGTCTCCGCCAAAGCCTCACGGACTGCGGGATTCAAGTAGCGCTCCAGCCTGGGCAGAATCCCGTGGCGCACTCGATTGCGCATATGCCGCAAGTCGCGATTACTTTTGTCCTCGCGCCAGGCCTGACCCAGGGCAAGCAGATATAGATCGAGATCGCATCGCCGGGTGGCAAGAACAGGGCGGATAATGGAAGCATCAGCGTATTGCGTTGGCCGAGAGCTGATAGATGATGGCTCAGGGCCGCCCACCGGCAACAAAGGGTAGATCCCTGCCAGCCCGCGCCCACCCGCTCCGCGAACGATCTTCAGCAGAACAGTTTCTGCCTGATCGTCCAGGGTGTGGCCGGTGGCGATCCGGTTCAACTGGCCTGACCGGAGCAACTGGCGAAAATACTGATAGCGCATTTCGCGCGCGGCGGTTTCCAGACTCAAATGTTTCACGGCCGCATGCGCGGCAACGTTGCCACTTTCATTCCACAGTTCCAACTTGTGCCGTTCGGCCAATTCTGCGACGAAGTGTTCATCTTCATCGGATTCAGCCCCGCGCAGCCTGTGGTTGAAGTGAACCACCGAGAGAACGATGCCAATTTCGTTGCGCAGTTCGAGCAGCAGGCGAAGCAAGGCAACCGAGTCTGCGCCGCCTGATACTGCAACCGCGACCCGATCGCCGGCCTTCAGGAGGCCATGTTTTCGAATGAATTCGAGTACGGTATGGGGCAGCTTCTGCACGGGAACATAGTACAACCAGACCCGTCACCCTGAATCATGGGACAGTCGCCCTCGGTTGTCCGGTCGAGCAACCGCACGTCTTGTGTAGCTCAGTCTTTCGCCCGCCCCATTATCCGGTTCACATCTGCATGCGAGGGAGCGCCTTCAATGGCGGCGTAGGTTCCTGTCGCGTTCAGCTCTTCCGCCATTCTGCGCAGCAGTCCCAGCGTGGCACGCATCGGCCCCGATCCCAGGCTCACGCGGGCAACCCCAAGTTTTTCCAGTTCCGGTATCGAAGGAGACCCTGGTCCTGTGAGAATGTTCAGCGGACACTGCAGATCCCTTACCAGGCGCGAGATTGTCTCTGCATCGCGCACTCCGGGGACAAACACGCAGTCGGCGCCAGCATTGCGGTAGGCGAGCGAACGCCGGACGGTCTCGTCATAGCGGCTTTCGGGCGCGCCCACCTGCTCCAGATAAACGTCGGTGCGTGCATTCAGCACAAGCGGCACATCTAACTTCGACGCAGTTTCGCGGACGGCGTGAATCTTTTCCAGTTGCAGGGAAAAGTCGACAAGCTGGTTCGGCCGATTGGTTCCATCTTCCAGATTCATTCCGACGGCGCCTGCCCCGACGACGGCCCGTGCCGTTTCGGCGGCATCGTCCGGACGATCGCCGTAGCCAGCCTCCACGTCGGCTGTGACCGGCACGCTCACCGCTTGCGCAATTCGCGCTACCGCCGCCAGCATTTCCTGGCGCGAGACCTTCTGCCCGTCCGGATATCCGAGCGAGAAGGCGATCCCCGCACTGGTCGTGGCTAAGGCTCCGAAGCCGGCTTCTTCGAGTATGCGGGCGCTAGCCACGTCCCAAACGTTGGCTAGCACCAGAATCTTCGGCCCGTGATGCATGGCACGAAACGCCTGCGCCTTTTGCTTTTCGGCATCATTCATGGAAACTCCAATTTCTGCAGAATGTGGAGGGGGCGACTCGCCATGCTTCTATTTGCGTTTGTTCAGCTTCTGTAGAAACTTGCCCACACTCACTACCGCGCGCCCGACTGTTCCGCGGCCAATCTCCTGTGCGTCATCCCATGCAGTGACACGCACCATATAAAACTTGCCATCGAACGATTCCAGCACAGCCTCTGCCCGAATACGCGCACCGATCCCGCTGGCCGCGCGATGCTCCACATGAATTGCCGTGCCCACGGTAATCTCGTCGCCTTCACAATAAGGATGAAGCGCATGAAAAGCTGCGGTTTCCATCAGCCGAATCATGTCGGGCGTGGAATACACAGGCGGCAGTTCGGGATGGCGCGATGTCAATGTGTGCTTGAACTCGACGGTTTCTTCCGCCGTGCCGCGAGCGCCAATTGGCATTGCTTTCGCCATAAGCGAGTTCCCACAAAAAGCAAGAGCCAATGATTGTATCGAATCATTGGCCCGGCTGGACGGGCGAGACGCCCGTCCCTGTTCTTCATTTTGCGGTTAAGATATCGCCGCCACCTTCTGCACCCGCCGCGCCTCGATTCCGTCCAGCGCATGCCACAGCGCCTTCGCGGCATTCTCTCCTGCCGCCAGCGCCTTGTCTGCCACCTGTGGATTCGCCTCTATCCGCTTCTCTAACTGCTGACGCCACATCTGCGAGTGGTAGACGTCCGCGGTAGTGTGCAGAGTGAAGTAGGCGGTTGCGTGCGCCTCGGCGCCATACATCTCCCGCAGTCCACGCGCCTTCTCCTTGGCGACCCGCGGCACTTGCGACTCGTACGCGTAGAAAGCCGCTAGAGCCTGTTCCGGGGTGCCCTCACTCGCCACCCCGTGGAAGAATGAGATCAACTGGGTAATTTCGAATACGGGTGTGTGTCCGCGCATGTCGCCTCTGGCTCCCATGCCTTCGGCGAAGTCCAGCCAAAGTTCCGCATGGGGCCGCGATTCCTCGACCGACCGCGTCGGCCATCCCTTTTTCATCCGCCATGTTTGCCAGCACCGCCCGGCGAAGTTCGCTTTCGTCAAGGCGCACAGCCAACTCCGCCAGATAGCTGGGGAAAGCTTCCACGTGATGATAGTAGTCCTGCGCGTACTCGCGCAGATCCTCGCGCGTCAGCTCGCCCGCACTCCACGCCTCATAAAAAGGATGGCAAAGCAGATCATATTTCGCGATCCGCGTATCCAGCTCCTCAAAGAATTGCTCGGTAGTCATGATTGCGCCTCCAGGACACACCAATATACGAGTGCGAGAGAGCGCATGCAAATCGCCCAATCCGGGAAACCATGGCGATGTCAATTCAGTATTGAGGAGGCAAGTATCAAGCCGCGTCAGATAATGTAAGCGCGGGCGTTGCCGTCGTACTAGCGTCAGGGAGTGACCTTTGTGCACAAAGAAAAGCGCATAACGATTGCGGCGATTGTTCTCGCATTGATCTCAATTCTGTGCGCAGATGCGCAGACCGCCCGCCCTGAGATTCTGCGAATTGTGCCCACCAGCGGCCCCGAAGGTTCGCGTGTGGAAATCACCGGCAACAACTTGCAGGAAACCTCAGCTGTTTTCTTCGGCAGCATCGACTCATCATTCACTCTTGTTTCTCCCCAGGAACTCATCGCGCTCGTTCCCCACAAAAGCGTCACTGCCAACGTCACGGTGGTCAATCCCCGGGGCCGGGCTGCGAGTGCGTTCGCCTTTGTTGTTGCCAACGATCCGCGTATTCCCGACGAAGTCAGCTACAAGGCTGGATACGTGAACCCGGTTCCAGCGCCGCGCGGCTTCAACTCCGCAATGCTCTGGGGAATCGCGATCGCCGACACTCGTGTTCCGGGCTACGAATCGGCGAAGGTAGAAATTGCCTCGACCCAGCTCACGTGCCGAGTCGATGGCAAGGATGTGATCCTCAACGACGACGCGGGCAACGTTCGTGGAGGCCTCTACCGCCGATATCCCTGGTTCGGCACCGATGAGCACGATCCCATGCCTGTGACTCGCCATGCTCAGAATACACTGCGGGCTCCCCGTCGGCCAACGTCCCGATCGCGTCTGGCATTTCTGGAGCGCCTCGCCGCGGGCCGCCCTTCCGCCCGGCAACCTCGAAGGCTGCACCGTCACAGTCCGCGTCAAAGATTTCCCGGGCGCCCTGCTGCAAGTAGGGATGGATTATTGGCGCACTCCGACCATCGCCTACGGCCTCGGCGGAAACAATCACGAAGCCGGAGCCAGCAACTGGTACTTTCCCTCCGACCAATGGCAGGAAGCCATCTTCACCGACGTACAACGGCCAAATGAATTCTCCGCTGTCTCTGTGCCCCTGTGGTGAAGGTTTTTGTTCTCCCTGTAAAATGATGAACCGTGCAGTTCACCGAACAATTCGACGTAGTCGTGGTCGGCGCCGGACATGCCGGATGCGAAGCCGCCATGGCCGCGGCCCGCATGGGCCTGAAGACCGCGCTCTACACGCTGAACGTCGACCTGATCGCGCAGATGTCCTGCAATCCCGCCATCGGCGGCATCGCCAAGGGACATCTGGTCCGCGAAGTCGACGCCCTCGGCGGCATCATGGGCGAAGTCACCGACGCGGTCGGCATCCAGTTCCGCCTGCTGAATACTTCGCGCGGCCCGGCCGTCTGGTCTCCGCGCGCCCAATGCGACAAGCAGGCCTACCGCCTGAAGATGCGCGAGGTGCTCGAGTCGCAGCCGAATCTGAAGATCAAGCAGGCCGAAGTGGCGGATCTGATTCTTGAAGCAGGCGTTCAGTCGCTGGCACTCAGTCGTCGAGCTCGCAGCGAAGCAGGCTGCATCTCGCGACGACCGACGACTGACGACCGACGACTGCGATCCGCGGCATTCGCCTTCGCGATGGCCGCACCGTCGGCGCCCAGGCCGTCATCATCACCACCGGCACCTTCCTCAACGGCCTCATCCACTGCGGCGAACAGCAATATCCCGCCGGACGCTCCGGCGAACCGGCCGCCGTTCTGCTCGGCGAAGCGCTCAAGAAACTCGGCCTGCGCGGATGCCGCCTGAAGACCGGCACGCCTCCGCGCCTCGATGGCCGCACCATCGACTGGTCGCGATTCCAGGTGCAGCCCGGCGATGTCGATCCCACGCCCTTCAGCTTCCGCACCAAGCGCGTCGCGCATCACGACTCGCAGGTGCCCTGCTACATCGCGTGGACCACGCCGGAAACGCATCGCATCATCCGCGAGAACGTGCACCGCTCGCCGATGTACAGCGGCCAGATTCAATCCATCGGACCGCGCTATTGCCCGTCGATCGAAGACAAGATCGTCAAGTTTCCCGACAAGACCACGCACCAGCTCTTCCTCGAGCCCGAAGGCCTGAACACGCACGAAATCTACGTCAACGGCATGAGCACGTCGCTGCCGGTCGATGTGCAGCTCGCGATCCTGAAGTCGATTCCCGGCCTCGAAACCGCCGAGATGCTGCGTCCCGGCTACGCCATCGAGTACGACTCGATCGATCCCACCGAACTCGAGCGCACGCTCGAAACCAAGAAAGATTGCCGGCCTCTTTCTCGCCGGACAAATCAACGGCACCAGCGGCTACGAAGAAGCCGCCTGCCAGGGCCTGATGGCCGGCATCAACGCCGCGCTGAAAGTGAAGAACGAGCCGCCGCTGATCCTCGACCGCACCGAGGCCTACACCGCGATCCTGATCGACGACCTGATCTCGAAGGGCACCAACGAGCCCTACCGCATGTTCACCTCGCGCGCCGAGTTCCGCCTGCATCTGCGCATCGACAACGCCGACCGCCGCCTCACCCCGCACGGCCGCCGCGTCGGTCTGATCAGCGACGACGCCTGGGCTGACTTCCTGGCCAAGCAAGCAGCGCCTGGAAGCAATGAAGCAGTTGCTGGAGAAAACCAAGCTGACGGCAGCGATGCTGAGAAGATCGCCGCTGCAGCTACTGGCGATCAGTCCGCAGCCCGAGCGTCAGTGAGGCGCAGCCGAGCGAAGCTCGAGCGACCATGGCGACGACCACGACCTTGCCGCCGCCCTCGGCCAGCCGCTCGCGCAACTCCTGAAGCGCCCGGAGATCACCATCGAACAACTGGCTCCCGATTCTGCGCGAACTCGCCCCTGATTTCTTCAGAAGAGCAATCCGCGACAATCCGCGACGAATCCGGCGGCCGCGCTTTCTTCCGCCGTCCGCAACGAACTCAAATCCGTCGAAACCGAAATCAAGTACGCAGGCTATCTGCTGCAGCAACAGCGCGCCATCGATCGCCTGAAGAAAGCCGAGCAGCGCACCATCCCCGACTGGTTCGACTACCGCTGCGGTCAGCGGCCTCTCGCGCGAAATGCAGGAGAACTGCTGAAGATCCGCCCGCGCACCCTGGGCCACGCCTCCCGCATTCCCGGCGTGACTCCGGCGGCGGTCTCGCTGGTGAACGTCTACATCGAAATCCAAGCCAAGCGCCGCGAGCAGGCTGCCGCGCTGTAACTCACGTGGAGAGAACCTGCCCGTCCTCCGCCGAGCAAAACTCGGGCCCAACACGCGCCGCCCGAAACCGCTGAGACATTTTAGGTTCCGTTGATCTATCTTGTTGGTGGACAAATGACTACGACAACCGCTCTACACCCAAATCGAAAGCCCTCTGGGGCCCTTGTTGCTAGTGGCTGACGATGGCGGCCTGCGGCAAATTCTCTTCGTGAACGGAAGGCATCCGGCGCAACCGGAATCTTCGTGGAAAGAAGACGCGGCTCCGCACGTCGAGACTATCCGCCAACTCCAAGCCTATTTCGCCGGAGAGCTGGAAAACTTTGACCTGCCACTCGCGCCTCAGGGCACGTCGTTCCAACTCGGCGTCTGGCGCAGCCTTTGCGACATTCCTTATGGTGAGACCATCTCCTACGGCGAACTCGCACGGCGAATTGGAAATCCCAACGCCTCCCGGGCCGTCGGCCTCGCCAATGGCTCGAACCCGATCCCGATCGTGATTCCCTGCCATCGCGTGATCGGCAGCAACGGCAAGCTCACCGGATACGGCGGCGGCCTGCCGATTAAGGAAAAGCTGCTGGCGTTGGAACGCCGTCAGCTTCGACTGCTTTGAAATAATGAAGTACGTCTCGCCCGTCCCGCCGGGCTGGGACGCCCGGCCTCCGTACACCTGACATCGCGTGGACGGCCTATACGAACTGGCGAGTACGCCCGCCTCCGGGAGAAGTGAAATGTTTGAGACGACCGAGCAAAAGGTGCTGCAATCCGTCGCCACGCAGCTGATGAATGGAGACGAAGTCGTCCTGGATGAGGGTGGTCAGAGGCTGCGGGTGAAGCGGGTAGGGAGTGGGCGGTTGCGCATGGTGCAGTTCAAATTGAATGGGCGGATGTTCGAGGCCATTGAACAGAATCGTACGAAGCCCAGCCGGTGGGGACAGTTGGCGCGGGAGAAGCATCAAGTCGTGCAGTTTCGCGATGTGGTTACGCACAAGTATGTCGCGGTCGCGGTGGATGGCGAGATTACCGAGTATGGGCGGAGTTGATTCTGGAATTCAGCGCGGTGCCGCAGCTTGTCCGGTGACAGCCTCATACACCGTCATGCGAGCGGCAGGATGGCCATCCACTTCCTGTTCGGGCGCGTACAGGCGATGAGTGTGCTCATCGACCGCCAGGCTGTGGACCTTTTTTTGCACGGGAAAATCCTCGATTTTGCGGAAGGTGCCGGCATCATCCTCCTGAAACACGGAGATGGCCCCACTGTAACAGGCTACGTAAATACGCTTCAGGCCGGGATCGAACTTGATCACGTCGGGCCCTTTGGCCAGCGGCAGGAAGGCAATCGGCTCGTGCTTTTCTAAATCGAACACCGTCATCAACTCGTTGCCTTCGCAAGATAGAAAAGCCCGGTGGTGTTCCGGGTCCAAAGCCATTCCGTGATTGCCCTCGCACTTTCCCACGGGGTAGCGCCCGGTCACCTCGTCGGTTGCCGGATCGATCACGGCAAAGATGTTCTGGTCTTGCAGGTTGACGTAGATCTTGCGGGCAATGGGGTCATATTGCGGCATGCCGGTCTCACTGTCGAAATGCAGAGTCTTGATAATCTTGTCCTGCCGCACATCGACGATGGCCACTGCCTTTCCCCGTTCATCGGAGACATAGAGCTTGTGGAAGGGGACAGCGTAGGCGCTGCCATCCGGTTTAGCCTCGGTGGGTAGTTTGCGGATCACCTTCATCTGATTCAGATCGACCACTCCGATGGTGTTGTCACCGGCGTCCGAGGTGTACACCTTTCTTAGTTCGGGAACGAACTCCACCCCTTCGACGCCGGGCACATCCGGAATCGCTTTCACGAGCCGATTGGTGCGCAGGTCGATGACGTAGAGCAGTCCAGCCGCCAAGTGAGCCGAGAGTAAGTACTGGTCGTCATAATCAATGGTGAGGTAGTCAAAGCGTTTGCCGGCCGGGCCGGGAAGGTCGATGGTCTGGAGCGGCTTCAGAGTCGCGGCAGAGGTGACGGCGGTAACGAGCAGAACCATCAGAATGACGTTGCGGGCACTCGGTCGCATCCACTTGCTATCAGAGCTCATTCATACCTCGAATCGTATCCGACCTGCAATTCTACAAGTGACAGAGTGCGCTTACCAGCAAGGCAGTTGCCCAAGACCTCTGTGACGGACGACGCCCGTTCTCCGACTTCAGGATGCGCGCGGCGGACCGACGTTAGGGCTAGCATGATCGTAATGTCGCGCAGGCGTCGCGGAAGTTGCACAATGCTGGGATGGGGCTGAGTGTGGTGTTCGCCGAATTTCTGCAACGCATCGCGGTGGGAGCGGGTACGGTTCTGGTGTTGTTCCTCTTTATTCGGCTGGGGCTGCCGCGGCGTTCCGCAGCCGACAATCGCCGAGCTTCTGACAAATTGCCTCAATAAATAGCCTCTGATTTGACTCGCTTCGCGGCGGTGTGAGATATTGACTCGCTTCGAGCGCTGCAACTGACTGTGATACAAACACTCTTGGAGTCTGTTGCCCCCAAATGTTCAGCCTGATTCCGAAAGACACCAGCTTCTTCCGGATGTTTTCGGCGATGTCCGACAACCTCATCGCCGGGGCGCAGAGCCTGGTGAATTTATTCGCAGATTATCAGGATGTCGCCCGGAAGATCGATGAAGTTCGCCGCCTGGAACGCCAGGGCGACGAACTCACGCATGCCATCCTGACCAAACTCAATCAGACGTTCATTACACCGTTCGATCGCGAGGACATTCATCAGCTGGCTTCGAAGCTGGATGATGTTCTCGATTACATCAATGCGTCCGCGGCGCGCATCGTCATGTATCAGATCACGGCTCCGCCGCCGGCAGCGGGAGAGCTGGCAAAGATTATCCTGATGCAAACCCAGGAGTTGCAAAAGGCTGTGTCTCTGATGCAGAAGAATGGCAACATCCTGGCGCATTGCGTGGAGATCAATCGTCTGGAAAACGAAGCCGACCTGGTGGCGCAGCACGCGATTGCGCGCCTGTTTGAATGCGAGAAGGATCCGATCAACCTCATCAAAATCAAAGAATTGCTTGAATTCCTCGAGCGCGCGACCGACAAGGCGGAAGACGTCGCCAATGTGCTCGAAACCGTGGTCTTGAAGAATACCTAGCGCCAATCTTAGGCAAACAGGAACTCCTGGTGAAGCCTGACCTGCTACTGCTGATCATCACAATTCTGGTGGCGTTGACCTTCGACTTTTTGAACGGATTCCACGACGCGGCCAACAGCATTGCGACCGTAGTGTCGACCCGAGTGTTGTCGCCCAAGCTGGCGGTCGTGTGGGCGGCTTTCTTCAATTTTGTAGCCGCATTTCTGCTGGGAACCGCGGTCGCCAAGATGATTGGCGGAGGGATGATTCGGATCGAGTTCGTGACCCAGTACGTAGTGATTACGGGATTATTCGGCGCCATCGTTTGGGACTTGCTGACCTGGTGGTGGGGGCTGCCAACGTCGTCGTCGCATGCTTTGATTGGCGGCTATGCGGGAGCGGCGGTGATGCGATCCGGATGGCATGTGATTATTGCCGAAGGTTGGTACAAGACCCTGATCTTTATTGTGGTCGCTCCGCTGATGGGCTTGGTTCTGGCGCTGACCTTTATGGTGGCCGTGTTTTGGCTTCTGCGCAATAAGGCTCCACGACGAATCGACGCCTGGTTTCGCAAGCTGCAACTTGTGTCGGCCGCGGCTTACAGCCTGGGACATGGAGGCAATGACGCACAGAAGACCATGGGCATCGTGGCCAGCGCCCTTTATGGTGCCCACTTTCTTAGTTCATCGGAACTGTCCGGCAACTGGGGCAAGTTCCATTGGCCGATCATTCTGGCTGCCCACACGGCGATCGCGCTGGGAACTTATTTTGGCGGCTGGCGGATTGTCCATACCATGGGATCGCGCATCACCAAGTTAAAGCCGGTGGGCGGATTCTGCGCCGAAGCAGCCGGCGCAATTACCCTGTTCTCGACCGCGCTGGCGGGAATTCCGGTCAGCACCACCCACACGATTACCGGAGCGATCGTCGGCGTGGGAGCAACCCATCGGTTGTCGGGAGTGCGGTGGGGAGTGGCGGCACGGATTGTGTGGGCGTGGCTTTTGACGATTCCGGCGTCGGCGCTGGTTGCCGCCGTCGCATTCTGGGTGGTGCAGTGGATTCATCCCGGAGCGTAAGCCAGTCCTGAAATTGAAAAAGGGAGGCCGACAAGCATCGGCCCTCCCGGAAGCTTTGAGTGGCTAGTGGTCGTGACCTTGTTCGTGGTCCCGATCATGATGCTCCTGACCACGACCGCGCTCTTGGCCCTCATGGTTTTCGTGGTCCCAATGTCCTTCGTGCATTTGCCAGCCTTGCTGGTAATGGTCGTAATGAGGATGACTCCAGTAAGCCCCTTCAAACGGAGGGCGGTCCCAGCGTCCTTGCACCCAGCGGTAGTGGTGGCCGTTGGGGGCCCAATAGCCGTCCGTCCAAGCGTAGCCTGGACCGGGCATTTGTCCACGCTCTTCGTAGCGCAGGGGCGGCGGCGCGGTTCGGATGTACACTCCGACTTGGGCTGATGTTGGGGCGACGATCGCGATTGCGAAGAGTGCGGTATATAGGCAATTTAGTTTCATTTTGTATCTCCTTATTTACCAATTCGAAACTTCAAATGATGTTCGAGCCAGCGTTGATCTGCAAAAGGACTGCCCCTTGAGTCGACCGGCAAAAGGTTGCGAGTCAGGGTACAGAAAAGCAGGCGGTCGCCGAGGTCGAGAGTCCGATGCTGTCAAATCGAACACGGCCTTGTGACCGCCCGGGGGAGGGCTGCACTTTACCTTTTTCTTGCAGGTCCGGATGTTACATCTTGCAGGCGAGGGGTCGACTGTTCAAAATTGCTCAGTTTTAAGAATATTCGTCCGCGACGCACCAGAAGCGGAAGGCAAACGATGTCGAACATTCATCGCTAAGAATCAAGATGGTTAACTGCTCGGAAAAGTGGGGTCAGAGAGAAGTTTTCGGACTGGGAAGGACACGAGCCCGCAGAAAAAAGCGGAGTGAGTGGAATGGCCGTCCAGTTTCCCGCCTGGACAGGGGCTCCTACTCACATAAACGCAACCGAAGCGGAAGGCAACCGATGGAGACCATTCATCGCTAAGAATCAAGGGCGTCAAGCGCTCGAAAAAGTGGGGCCAGAGAGAGGCTTTCGGACTGGGAAGGACGCCAGTCCACAGAAAAAGCGGGAGTGAGTGGGATGGCCGTCTAGTTTCCCGGCCTTGACAGGGGCTGCGAATCACATATAGTTGCGTACGCCGACTTCCGTGGGCGTACGGCGATTTGCTTTTGCGAGGAGAACTCTATGAAATATGGCAACTCGAAGCTGCGCGTAGTGGTGTTTTTGGCATTGCTATCGCTGGCCTCGGCGGCGGAGACGCCCACTCTAACTTTCAAGTTCACGACCATCAAAGTCGCGGGAGCACAAAGCACGGCGGTGTATGGCATCAATAATCTGGGGGCGATGGTAGGGTCTTACGTCGACTCGAGCGGTGCGCGGCATGGCTTCAGGCTGGCCGGTGGGAAGGTGACGAACATCGACGATCCTAATGGAACGGACACCTATTGCTTCGCCATTAATAAGGCGGGCGCGATCGTGGGCTATTACGCCGACTCCAGCCACAACGCGCGAGCGTTTTTGTTCGCCAACGGAAAGTTCCGAAACATTGGTCCAGCGGGCGCGACCGGCTCGCAAGCGACCGGGATCAACGACCACGGCGACATTAGTGGCAACTTCGGGAACGCGAAAGGCTCGCATGGGTTCCTCTTGAAGAGCGGTGTTTACACCACGCAGAACGTGCCTGGGGCGGCAGACACGCTCGGAGGAGGAATCAATAACGCCGGCCTCATGACCGAAGTCTGGTTGAATTCGGCCTTCAGTTCGGAATCGTCGCTATACAACGGCAAGACCTACACCACGATTAATGTTCCGGGCGAGCCGGACTCGGACGCCTTGGCCATCAATAATCTGGGCGACATTGTTTACTCCTGGGAGGGCACCGGCGACACCTATGGCGGCGCCCTGCGTCACGCAGGCAAGTATTACAAGTTTCATGTGCCCGGCGGTGATCGCACGTTCGGGTATGGAATCAACGACAGCAACGTGATCGTCGGGGCGTACACCAATTCGAGCGGGGCTTTGCTCGGATTCAAGGCGACTTATTGATGGAGCGCAACACGCATAATTTAAGGAGACGGCACATGAATAGGACCTGGTGGGTGTTGATTGTGGCTTTGTCGATGACGGCAACGTGGGCGCAAGCGGGTAAGAAGGGCAGCAGCGAGCAGGCCGTCGCGGCGCGCGAGGGGCAATGGCTGCAGTCGCAAAAGACCAACAATCCCGATCTGCTCAATGCGCTGCTGGCCGACGAAATGGTGAGTACGTTGAGTGACGGAAAAGTGGTTGGCAAAGCCGAGGTGATCGCCACCGCGAAATCGACAAAATGGAGCAGCGTCGACTACACCGACGTGAAAGTTAAAGTTTATGGCGGCACAGCCATCGCCACTGGCAACTACAAAGCCAGCGGGACCGATGAGGCCGGCAAGCCTTTTAACGCAAACGAGCGTTGGACCGATGTGTGGATGAAGATGCCCAGCGGGGAATGGCAGTGCATCGCGAGTCAGGATACGCCGGTAAAAGAGTAATCAACTGAGCTGGCGTCAGGCAATTGCCTCGGCGCCAGGCTCGCGAGCGACGTCGACATCCCAGATGCCTTCGCGCGATCGTTAATGTGGGCTCACCGCGAAAGCGCAAACTTCACAATCAATCCCTTCGGACCAACCGCGATGGCGTTACCGGTTGGGCTTATGCTCACGGCGTTCAGGTTCAAGTCCCAGGTCTTCTTCCACGATGCTTTTGCCATCTCCTCGGCGTAAGCCGCTCGTGTCGTTCCCACGGCCAACACGGCTGTGCCTCTTGAACGGGGTTCAGCGAAAGCGACGGCAGAGTAATAGGTTTGAGGTGAGATGCCGGACAGCTTCCAGGTGAGGCCGCCGTCCTCGGTGAACGCGAGGTTGGCCGAGCCGTTCTGCTCCGGATGTTTGTAGTCGCCGCCGCCGATCACTCCATGACTAGCGTCGCGGAAGGCGATGGAGAAAATCCCGGCCGAGGCTGCGCCATGAATCATCGGGGTATCGGCGACGGTCCATGTTTTGCCCGCATCAGCAGAATGGAATACGCGCGCCACTTTTCCTCCAGTAGCGAACCACACGCTGGCGCTGCCTTGAACCGCCATGCAGCTTCCACTGGCGGCAAATGCGCCTTCGCCTTCGACGGCTGGCGGCATCGTGTCGGATGGAATCGCCTTCCAGTTCTTGCCGCCGTCATCAGTCGCGATCAATTCAAATTTGAGTTTGCCGGAGTTGTCCACGACCGGATCGCCGACAGCGATGCCGCGATCGCGATCCCAGAATGCCATGCAATCGAAAAAGCCCTTGGGATCTTTATTTGTGAACTGCAGCGTCCAGCTTTTGCCGCCGTCAGCAGTTTTGTAGATGCGCGACTGGTCGCCCGGCCCCGCGCTCAGCAGATAGGCTAGGTTCGCGCTAAAGGCTTTCACATCACGAAAGTCGAGCGCCTCAGCGCCCGGAACCTGCGCTACTTGCCATGAACTCCCGCCGTCAATCGTACGCAAGTAGCTTCCGTGCGCGCCACTTGCCCAAGCGATATTCTTGGCGAGCGCGCTGACGCCGCGCAGATTTTCGCTAGTATTGGATCTCTGCACAATCGCATTCTGCGCAAGCAGCGTGCCGGCAACCAACCCGAGCACGAGAAAATAAGGCCGCATGCGATGATTGTGCCAGAAGTATGCATTGAGCTTGCATAATTAAATCGACACCAGGGAACCCCATGGCGCACATTCTGCTTGAGATTTGTTGTGGATCGATTGATGACGCAATCGAATCCGAAAAAGGCGGGGCGGATCGCGTCGAACTCTGCTCAGCGCTTTTTCTTGGCGGGCTCACGCCTTCGCTGGGTACGATTCAGGAGGCGAAGCGGCGGCTGAAGATTCCAATCATCGTCATGGTTCGTCCACGCGCGGGAGGCTTCGCATACTCTGAAGCCGAGATGGCGAGCATGGAACGCGACACGGAAGCTGCAATCGGGAACGGAGCCGACGGGGTTGTATTTGGCATTCTGCAATCCAATGGAACCATCCATGTTCCAAGATGCCGGCGGATTCGCCACCTGATCGGCAAGCGCCAGGCGGTGTTTCATCGCGCCTTCGACGTGACTCCTGAACCATTCGAGGCTCTCGATCAACTGGTCGACCTGGGAATCACGCGCGTTCTCACCAGCGGGCAGAAAGACAGCGTGCCCGAGGGCGCGGAGTTGATCAAGAACCTGGTCGAGCGCGCGGGCAACCGGATCGAGATTCTTCCGGGCGGCGGAGTTCAAGCCTGGAACATAAAAGAAGTAATCGCGCGCACCGGATGCCAGCAGGTGCATCTCACGGCCTGGAAAACCGTGCAGGATCATTCGACGCAGGCTCGCCCTGCTATCACTTTCGGCGGAGCTTTGTATCCGGCGGAGGATCGTTATCAGATAACCGATGCAGAGTTGGTGCGGCAACTCGCGGCCATCGTGCGGGACTGCTGAAGTTCCGGTCTACTCACTCACTTTTCGTTGAATTCCACAAACGCTCCGATGCTCTCGTAATAAAGCCGGATGCTGCACTGTTTGGCCGCGACGTGGGCAAAGGAAGCCTGCAGCCGCTTTGGCGGTGCATTGACTCCGCCGAGTTCCATGGGAGCGCGCACCAGATCTTGTTTCTCGTCGTAGGTTTTGGGGCTGGTGACGTTCTTGCTCACAATCAGTGTCCATTCTTTTCTGTTTGGGATGACGTAAACGCTGTACGCGCCCACCGCGAGTTCCACGTGATTCAAAACCAGCGGAACCTGCGTGAATAGAGTCATAGGAGAACCACCCGGCAACCATACCCTGCCGTTACGGGGCTCGTCTTTTGGCGTGGAGGGCAAGGTGTTGTATTGGATCGTGACTTCTTTCTCGTCACTGAAATCGCAAGTGATGGTTGCAGTCGAGTCAGCGGGATCCGCCTGCTGAGCTCCTGCAGCCGAGGCCAGAAACAATTGTGTAATCACAACGACGCAGACGGCTAGCACACGCATGAACGGTCCCCCCCGCTCACTAGATTTTAAAGGCATACGCCCAAGGCGCTCATTGTACTTCGAGATAGCCGCAAATTGCAGGTGGAATCGTTGAGGCCTTTCGCCGCCCGGCCCGCCGCCGCTTTGTCCGCTTTCTCAAGGCCCTATTCGGACGTGGTCTTCGGTGACGTTCTCTTATCGCCCGGGCATTGCTACCGTGATGAGTTAGAGCAAGAAAGGCTGCTTGGATCACACTATGGCGAAAAGTGAGAAATCATTTCAGCTTAAGATTCTTTATGGTGAGGGCGATGCGGAAGTGCTTGCCTCACAAGTAGTTTCCATTCAGAAGGCGGGCCATCAGGTAGAGACAGCGGTGGGCCGCAAGAGTATCGACGAGGCGGCGCGCCGGGGAGGGTTTGACCTCGTCATTCTTGGTCCCACCTTGACTAAAAATGATCGCCATCATCTCCCTTACGTGATCAAAAAGGCGCAGAGGGCAACGCGCATTCTGGTCATGCACACCGACGGCGAAGGTCATCCCGCGGTGGATGCGAACACCGACACCGGGCGCAGCATGGCCGATGTCGTGGCCAAGATCGCCGTGCTGATGGCGGAAAGCCAGACCGCTCCCCACGCTCAGGCCAAAGGCGCCGCAGCCGGCAAATAGTTTTATCTATTCTCCGTGTCCAATTTTCAATCAGGCGGCCTCCGGGCCGCCCTTTTTTTGGATCGAGCATCCTCTTAGATAAGAATCAACATTGTAATAGTGGGAGCGCAGGGCTCATCTTCTCCTATCTGGAGTCGAACCCGCGCGGCTCGCGGTAGAATAGCTGGCGATTGTGGGAGAGACGATGAGCGAAGGCCATGGCGTCAAAGACAAGAAAATCTATGTGACTCGATGCGGGTTGCCGCTTTCATTTCATCTGGAGTGGCCTTTTCGGAAGTCTACCTCTGGAGCCGATTTCTTCTTTTTGCATGCCGATATCCGGCTGGAGAACTCGAACGGATTGCATGCACCCGTAGCCGTGAATATGTCCGTCACCGTGCGCGAAGTGATGCCGTCGCTCGAGCCCCAGGATGCCGAGCAACCCGTGATCAACGCGCTGCGCAAGGAAGTGGATCGCAGACAGTTGGAATTCGTGAAGTCCGGCAAACTCGTGCCCATCCAGTTTTCCAGCCGTCATTATGATTTCAAGCGCGGCAAATGGATGTTCGGCCAAGCGAGTGATGAGGAGATCGCTTTGCTGCTGGCGCGGAAAGCCTACTGGCAGACACGCCTGGTCGGCGGAACGGTTTGGCTTGGCGATCCCGCCGAGGCGTTGTATGTGGAGGCGTCCGTAGAGCACTTGCTGGAGGTCGCCAGGAACCTGGCTGCTGATGGAATGCTTAAACTGGACGGAGACTGGGCGACGGCGAATCCTGCATTGATGGAGCAAGCGCCAAAGTTCGAGGCCGACATGCGAACCGCCCTCGAGGAATTAGAAAAGAAGCACGCCTTCGAAAGAGGAGTGGGAAAAACCGGCTGAAGCACACCGCGAGGCAGCCTCTCTACGGCGCCATTCCTTCATCCATCCAGAGTTTGAATCGCGCAACCTGCTCTTTCGGCCAAGATGTATCGCAGGGCATGCTGCCATCGAGAACCGTCGAATAAATTCCATCGGCGCGAGCCTTAACATCCTCGAACGATGAGAGGTCGAGCCCAAAATCCTTCATAGCGTCAACATCGGTATCGCGAAACATCGGTCGAATGTCTTGGGCAAAGCTTAGAGCCATAAAATACCTTTCAAACCATACTGCCGTCCTCGGATGGATACTGCATCGAGCACGACCGAATTCTTAGGTTAACTACTCCGCCTTCATCGCGTCGATCAATTGGAAAAGCTGGGTGCGGTCGACCACTTCGACAAACGGCTTGCCCTGAGTTCGGTTGCTCACGACATAAATTGTCGGAGTGTGTTCGAGGTGGATGGATTTTCCCAGGTCACGATCGGCGGTCACTTCGCCCGCGAGCTTGCCCTGCGGATCGACCACGAAGGGAAGGTCAACTTTATGATCGGCCGCGAACTTTTCGGAAAATCCGCGCAGATTCTCCGCCGTGATCTCGGGCTGGTGCTCGAAGATGTAGTCGCGATACTCATTGCCCAGTTGCTTGGAACGAGTGTCGAAATAGCGCGCGATTATGGCCGCATTGAAAGACCACTTGTGAAAGGGCAGTGGGAAGTCGTGGCGGACCACCGGAATTTTGTAGGTCTTGCCCGCTTCCTTCACCAGGGGAGCGGCGCGGCGGCAGTCGGGACACTCCAAATCCTCGAACACCACGATGGCCACCTGCGCTCCTTTGGGCGGCCTTAGTGCCGGATTGACTTCGTCCTGCGCAAACCCATGCGCTGTGAGTAACAACAGGATTGCTGACGCAACTGTGACGCGAATCTTATTCATGTGTCTGGGTTCCCACGTTTGTCCTCTATGGTAACCCAAGCGCCCGAGCACTCGCCATCCCATTCATAAGCTGCATTGCCACCGACTGCGGCACTTTTTGCTCCGCGGCCCTGAACATTTCCCACTTCCGGTTCTAAGTTCGCATAGGGCGGGCATTCTCGCCTGTCAGGACAGTGCGGTGCGTCCCACCTGTTACTCTCTGGATTCTTATCAAACTAAACTCCCCGACCTAGCATTGGCACTGAGAACCGAGAACTAAGAACTAAGAACTGGAACCTGGTTCTCCCACTTGCGCCACATAATCGTGTCAGGACATACGCCATCCTCGCGCGTGGCAGCCATGGCGCCACCGCCAGCTCCCACATGTAACCATTCTGATTCTTTCTAGACTGTATTCGCGAGTCACAGGTGAATCCTCCCCGTGTAAGCGCGCGTGCCTGCCCTCCAGAGGCAGCGCAGTCCTTCGCAAGCGAACCACTCCACCAGAACCCCCTGTCGAATTGTAGCCTGGCTTTGGGAGAATGAGGCCCGCCTCAAGGCCGGTATCCGCCTCAAGGGACAATCCGCTTGGCGGGACCTCTGAAGCGTCTCGATAGCACGTCCCCGTGCCCTTATCGCAGTCAGGGCCAACGACTATTTTCCCTTCAACATCCCGACCACGCGATCAAAATCCTCCAGCGTCGCATACTCGATCTCAATCTTCCCCTTGCCCTTGCGATCCCGAATCCGCACCCGTACGCCCAGCGTCCGTTCGAGTTCCGTCTGCATCTGCCGCACATTCGGATCTACCCAGCGCGCCGACCCCGGCTGCTTCTCCTTTTGCAGCGGCACATTCGTGTTGAATACAAGGTCCTCCAGTTGCTCGACCGACAGATGCTTGCGCACCGCCTCATCGGCAATCCTCGGAATGAGAGTCGGATCAAGCAGCGTCAGCAGCACCCGCGCCTCGCTGAATCCCAGCCGCCCCTCCTGCAGATATTGCGTCACCGACGGCGGCAGCCGCAGCAGCCGCATGTAGTTCGAAACCGACTCCCGCGAAATCCCCACCCGCTGCCCAATCTGTTCTTGGGTCAGTTTAAAATCCTGGCTCAACTTCGAGAACGCGGTCGCCTGCTCCATGCAGTTCAGATCCTGCCGCTGCAGATTTTCGACCACGGTCATCTCCGCCGCCTGCTGGTCGGAGACCTTGCGCACAATCGCCGGAATGGTCGCCCGTCCCGCAATCTTCGAAGCGCGGCACCGCCGCTCCCCCAGAATCAGAACATAGCGCCCGGTTGCGCCAGTCCGAACCGAGATCGGCTGAATCACTCCGTTCGCGCGGATCGAGTCGGCCAATTCATCGAGCGTAGTCGCAACAAAGTCCTCTGAAGCCGGCTCGTCTTTGGCGAAATACCGCGTCTGATAAGGATTCTCGTCAATCAACTCCAGCGGGATTTCGATAACCGCATCGCCCCGCGCCGCCTGCGCCTGAACCTCAGGCAAAACCGTGGCGTGTAGCCCTGAAGCGTGCTGCGCGGGCGCCCCGCCCGCGTTGCCCGCGTCCACCATCCGCGGCCCCGAAGGCAGCAACGAATCCAACCCCCGCCCCAAAGCCCGCCGCTTCTCGCTTACCTTGTCACCCGCCTTCTCCGCATTGGTCATCGCCGTTGTCGTGTCATTGTTTGTTCATCCCCTATTCCCTGTCATCCCATAAACCGTGTCATCCCGAGCGCAGTCGAGGGACCTTGCGTTTGATTCCGCTAACACATCGACGTTCATCGATCTAATATATTGATGGTCGTCAATTTGTTCCGCTCCTTGATCCACCGCTTCCACCGCGGAGCATTCACCACCTGCTTCTCCTCGCCAGCCGCCGGAATCTCCGCGGGCAAAGGCATCTCCGCCGGCATGCTGTGCCCTATGATTTCCTTGGCCAGCTGAATGTAACACTCCGCTCCGCGTGATCGCGCATCGTAAAGCAGTGCCGGCTTGCCATGGCTCGGAGCCTCCGCCAGACGCACGTTGCGCGGGATGGTCGTTGCGCATAGCTTGTCGCCAAAGTATCGATTCAATTCCGCAGTCACTTGCTGAGCCAGGTTGGTACGATCGTCAAACATGGTCAGCACCACGCCCTCAATCGTGAGCTCAGGATTCAACGACGAGCGAATGCGTTCAATCGTGTCCAGCAGTTCGGAGACGCCTTCGAGCGCGAAGTACTCGGCCTGCATCGGAATCAGAATTGAATCCGCTGCTACCAGCGCATTCAGGGTAAGCAGATCGAGCGCCGGCGGACAATCGAGCACAATGTATCTGAAGCGTTCGCGCAAAGGCGCAAGCGCATCCCGCAGACGAAACTCCCTGCGTTCGACTTCAATCAGTTCCAGGTTCGCCCCAATCATGTTCTTATGCGCAGGGATGATCCACAACCGATCAAGCTCAGTCTTCTGCAGGGCCTGCTCGGCGCTGGCCTCGCCCATGAGTAGATCGTAGGTGCTGAGTCGCTCAGGATCTTTGACCAGGCCAAGTCCGCTGGTGGCGTTCGATTGCGGATCGCAATCGACCAGCAGCGTGTCGACCTCGGCTGCGGCGATGGATGAGGCCAGATTGATGGCAGTCGTAGTCTTACCCACGCCGCCCTTCTGATTGGCAACAGCGATGACGCGTCCCATTTAGTTTTTAGAGAATCGGAGAGTCGAAAGCAGAATAGGCCGAATCATTGTGCAATTGCAATGACTGATTTCGGTGCAGCCAATGTGAAAATGGATTCCGTTGAGAGTGAAGTCGCTTACCGGTGCACAAGAGACTATCTTTCCACACAGGAGTGTTCCACGTGGAACATTGTTGCGGACACGAAATTGTGGAAATGTTCCACGTGGAACATTCCCTTACCTCGGGGGAGGTGTTCCACGTGGAACACATCCGAACGGCGGCGCTCTCACATGGGGATGGGTGGAGTGTTCCGAAACGGCGATGGCCAGGATGCGCGAGGAAGAAAGCGGCACGCGGATGGGTGGGGACCACGTGAATCCTGGCGTGAGGTCGCGGGCGTGGGCGAGTTGGGTTTCGCCGATGAGGAGAGCCAAACGGCCGGCAGGCACAACGAGGTTCGCGGCGATGGGCAGGATGGTTTTGAAGTGCTCTACGGCGCGGAGGGTTACTGTCTCTGCATGGCTTGCATAGTCCTCGGCGCGGTCGGGGAATACATTGACGTCCGTCAATGTTAGAGTTCTGATTGCTTCGCGGAGGAAGGTTGCTTTTTTCTGGGTGGACTCAATCAGGGTGAGGTGGACGTGGGGCGCCCAGATTTTTATGGGGAGGCCGGGGAAGCCTGCGCCTGAGCCAATGTCGATGACATGAGTGAGAGCCGAGCTTTCCTCGGGGAAGAGATGGCGGGCGGCGAAGAGAGATTCGCCGAAGTGGCGGGTTACGATTTCTTCGGGTTGGCGGATGGCGGTGAGGTTGATGCGGGCATTCCAGCGGAGCAATAGATCGATGTACGTCGATATGTGTTGCAGCTGGGCCGGGTCGAGGACGGCCGATTCGCTCTGGCCAGTGGGATTGAGGAAGGGTTGGAGCAGTTCGGCGATGCGGGTGGCGTCCATGCGCGTTGCGATTGTAGAGAGGAAAGGTCGAATCGTCGAGTGGGGGTGATTCGCTGAGTCGTGACACCGGCCTGAGCTGCTTCAGGATGACAACATGGCAGCGGCCATCATCCTTCCTGTGATTCCTTTTTCGGCGCGGTAGGAAAAAAGGAGGTCCGGGCGGCAGGCGGTGCACAGCGAGGACGCGCCGATGTTTTTGGGCGGGACGCCGGTGGCGAGCAGTTGGCGGCGGTTGGCTTCGCCCAGGTCGAGGAAGATTTTGGTGGGCAGTTCGCTGTGACCAGGCGCGCGGGCACTGAGAAACAGGAGCGGATACTTTTCGCGGACCGGGTCCGACTCTTTGATTTCACGAAACAGATCGTTGCCATAGTCGAATTGCGATTCGAATTGCTGGCGCACTTCGGGCCCGACGTCGTAGCAACAGGCATGGATGCCGGGGCCGATGGCGGCTTTGACATCTTTTGGCCGGGTACCGAAGCAGCGCTGCATTTCTCCCACACCTTTTTCGACGATGCGATTGACGGTGCCGCGCCAGCCGGCGTGGAACACTCCGATGGCTTTCTGCCTGGGATCGACCAGGATGATGGGGAGACAGTCAGCAGTTTGAATGGCGAGCAGGATGCCGGGCACGCGAGTAATGAGGCCATCGCCGGCTAATTCTTCTCCGGGCATTTCGGTTACGCAGTGAATCAGATCGGAGTGAATCTGGCGCAGGGTGAGGAGACTTTTGCCGTTCGGAACTCCCAGTTCCGACAAGAAGGTTTTGCGGTTGCGTTCGACTGTGCGGCGGGAGGCCTGTTTAGTGAATCCGAGGTTGAGGGCGTTGTGGGGCGATCCGCCGAGCCGGGTGCTGAATCCGTGAAGCAGCCAGGGGAAGGTGAGGTTCTCGGCATGGAGGATGGTCGCTTGAGGATTTTTTGGCACTAGAACATAGTAACGCCCAGGGAGCGGCAAGCGTATGGCTGCGCGTATAATCCGCGTGAATCAGAAACCAGGATTGCGGCAGAGCCGGAGGGGTTTTATGAGTCAGACTGGGCACGCTACTCGCAGGATAAGTTTTGGTCTTGTTGTCTTTTGTGTAAGTACATTTTTGTTGTTACTTGTGCCTTCGGCCTGGCCGCGATCCCCCGGCACTGCGGCGCAGAGTTCAGCGGATCCGCGGTTGCAGAATGCTTATCGCTTTCAAGAAGGTGGATGGACGTATGTTCATCTGGAAGGTTCTCCGGCGCAGATTGGCTTTCAGCATGGATACCTGCTGGCGCGCGAGATTGCCGATGCTTTTGCGGTGATCAAGCTGGAGGACACGCACACGACCAAGCGCGACTGGGCATTTTTCAGGAAAGCGGCGCATGAGATGCTTTGGCCGAAGATCGATGCGGAATATCAGCAGGAGCTCAATGGAATTGTTGAGGGGCTGAAGGCGCAGGGCGTGGCCATGGACGTGGATGATCTGGTGGCGTTGAATGCATTTGAAGAGTTGCCGGGGTATTACGTGCCGTGGGTAAACCAGAAGGAGCACGTAGCGGGCGCACCGAAGTTGTCGAGCCCGGGGAATTGCAGCGCGTTTATCGCGACCGGAAGTTACACGCGCGATCATCAGATTGTGATTGCGCACAATAATTGGACGAGCTACCTGGTGGGCTCGCGCTGGGTGATTGTTTTTGACATTGTTCCCGAGCACGGGAACCGCATTCTGATGGATGGATTTCCGGGAGTGATTACGAGCGACGATGATTTTGGGGTGAACTCCGCGGGAATTATGGTGGCCGAAACCACCATCACGCAATTTGTGGGCTGGGATCCGCAGGGCAAGCCGGAGTTTGTGCGGTCGCGCAAGGCGTTGCAGTATGCCAACTCGATTGATGATTATGCGCGGATCATTCGCGAGGGAAATAATGGCGGCTATGCCAATGACTGGCTGATTGGAGACCGGAAGACGGGCGAGATTGGATATCTGGAGTTGGGATTGAAACACACGCCAATGTGGCGGACGAAGGATGGATACTTTGTGAGTTCAAATTTTGCCCGCGATCCGGCGGTGATCAAAGATGAGACATCGGGCTTCGATCCGGCAGATGCATCTTCTTCGCCGAATGCGCGGCACGTGCGCTGGGAGCAACTCATCAAGAAGTCCAAGGGGCAGATCGATGTGGGCATGGCGGAGACATTCCTGGCCGACCATGAGGATAGCTTCGAAAAGAAGCAGCAGGCGGACGAGCGCAGCCTGTGCGGGCACGTGGACGCGTCGGCGCGGGGAGTGAAGGAATGGGATTGGGGAGCTTACAATCCGGGCGGAGCGGTGCAGGGAAAGGCCATGGACAGTGGGCTGGCGGAGCATATGAGTTTTCAGGCGCGGGCGGGCCATCCTTGCGGGCAGGATTTTGTTGCCAAGGATTTCCTGGACGGGCATCCCGACTACTTGTGGGAAGCTCCGCTGCTACGGGATATGAAGTCGGGTCCGTGGACTCTGTTTCATGCGGGACAGAAGGCGGGTCAGTAGGCGAGAGTCAGTGATCGAGAAGTTTGGGAGCGCGCTTGTGCCACGTTGTCGCCTGCTCATAGGCGTGCGCGAGTTGTAGAACGGTTGTTTCCTGCCAGGGCGCGCCAATGATTTGCAGTCCGATGGGAAGACCTGCGTTGGTGAAGCCGCAGGGGAGCGAAATCGCGGGAAGTCCCCAGACATTTACCGGGCGCGTGTTGCGCAAGAGCAGCATTTCGCGCGGGCGCAGCAGTTCGGGATTCTGCTTCAGTTCCGCAATCGCCGGAGCAGGAACCGGCGTGGTTGGAGTTACGAAGAGGTCTAAGTTGGCAAACGCGCCGCTGATTTCGCGGCGTATTTTTTGCAGCTCACGGCGGCGATCCTCGACTTCGCCGGCGCCGATGTTTTCCCCTTTACGAAGGCGGCGCAAAGTTTCCTGCTGGTAGAGTTCGGGTGTTTGGGAGATGAACTCGGCATGATAGGCGTAGGACTCGGCAGTCTGCAGGGTGCGGTCGGTGGGAATTTCGAGTCCGATTTCAGAGAGATTGCTGCCCAGCGTTTTTAATACGTCGAGCGCGTGTGCAATGGCGGAAGCCACTTCGGGATCAAGATCATCGTAAAAGAATTTGCGGGGCACGCCCACTCTGGCGGGCTTGCGATGCAGTCCGAAGATTTGCGAAGTAGTCAGGGGCGGGCGTGTTGGCGCTGGTTGGATCGCGCTGGTCGTAGCCCGCGATTACCTGCAACATGGCGGCGGCATCGGCCACCGTGCGCGTGATCGGGCCTACGTGATCGAGCGACGGCGAGAGCGGGATTACGCCGTAGGCGCTGACGCGTCCATAGGTGGGCTTCAGACCCACGACTCCGCATTGCGATGCGGGTTCGCGAATTGATCCGGCAGTATCTGTGCCAATGGCAGCGTAGCCAAGACCGGCAGCCACGGCGGCGGCGGAGCCTCCCGAGGAACCGCCGGGAATGTGCGCGGGATTCCAAGGATTGCGGACTTCACCGTAGTAGCTGATCATCGAGCTGCCGCCGTAGGCGAATTCATGCAGGTTCTGCTTGCCCAGCAGAACGGCTCCTGCAGCTTTGAGACGGCGGACGACTTCGGCATCTTCGGTGGGGATCCGATCCTTGAACAATGCGCTGGCGGCCGTGGTGCGAACGTCGGCGGTGTCGATGAGGTCTTTCAAAGCCAGCGGGATTCCGTGCAGAGGGCCGCGCCAGTTTCCCTGCAAGATTTCCGCTTCAGCCTGGCGAGCCTGCGCGAGCGCGGATTCTGCGGTAACGGTGATGAAGGCGTTCAGCGCGGGGTTGAGCTTTTCGATTTGGGCGAGGCAGTTCTTGGTCAGCTCAACGGGAGAGAGTTTTCGTTGACGCAACAACTCGGCGGTTTCGACGAGCGATGTAAGCACGTTTTTCTTTCTGCTCCGCACCGACTTTCGGGCGAATCAATTTATCGTCCGCCGGTCAGATTTGGATGGCACGAAAAGCCTATAATCTTTATTCGGCTTCCGGGAGGAAAAAAAATACTCCATGGCACAGATGACTGCAACTCCCGTCGCAACGCGAGGGTTTCTGCTGGATGGTAAATGGATTGAGGATGGCGAGCAGATTGAGGTTCGAGCGCCTTACGACGGGAGCGTGGTGGGGCGGGTGTTTCAGGGAAGGCGCGAGCATGCGGAGGCGGCGATTGCGGCGGCGGTGAAGGCATTTGGCACGACGCGGCGGCTGCCGGCATTTGAGCGGCAACGGGTGCTGCGGCGCGTGGCCGAGAGCATTGGGCAGCGCAAGGAAGAGTTTGCCCAGACGCTGGCCCAGGAAGCGGGAAAGCCGATCAAGGCGGCGCGCAGCGAAGTGGAACGGACTATTTTCACGTTCAATGTGGCCGCAGAAGAGAGCACGCGCATTTACGGTGAGTATCTGCCGTTGGATTGGCAGGAATATACGGCGGGGCGATGGGGGATGGTGAAGCGTTTTCCGCTGGGTCCGATTGGCGGGATCACGCCGTTTAATTTTCCGCTGAATCTGGTGGCGCATAAAGTGGCTCCGGCGATTGCGAGTGGGTGCACGATGGTGTTGAAGCCGGCTCCGCAGACGCCGCTGACCGCGCTGCTTACGGCGGAAGCGGTGCAGCAGGCGGGCTGGCCGGACGGCGCGTTGAATGTGCTTCCGCTGTCGAATGAGGATGCGGGATTGCTGGTGACGGATGAGCGGCTGAAACTGATCAGCTTTACCGGAAGCGCGGCGGTGGGATGGGAGATCAAGCGGCGCGCGGGTAAGAAGAAAGTTGCGCTGGAGCTGGGCGGGAATGCGGGCGTCCTCGTGCACAGTGATGCGGATCTTTCTTATGCCGCCGAGCGATGCGTGACTGGAGGATTCTCTTACTCAGGGCAGTCCTGTATTTCGGTGCAGCGCATTCTGGTGGAGCGGTCGGTGCTGGAGAGATTCACGGAAGTGTTTGTGGCGAAGGTCAAGAAATTGAAGACGGGAGATCCGCTGCTGGAGTCGACCGATGTAGGTCCTCTGATACGTGAAAGCGATGCTATCCGCGCCAGCGATTGGGTTCAGGAGGCGGTGCGCGGCGGCGCGCGCTTGCTGTGTGGCGGGCAGCGCAAGGGATCGATGCTGGAGCCAACCGTCCTGACCAGGACTCGAGCGGAGATGAAGGTGAATTGTCAGGAGGTTTTTGCTCCCGTGGTCACGGTCGAGCCATATGACGATTTTCATGAGGCGTTGCGGCAAGTCAACAATTCACCGTTTGGTTTGCAGGCGGGGATCTTCACGCGCGACGCCAAGCTGCTGTTCGATGCGTTTGAAGAGCTCGAAGTGGGAGCGGTGATGGCTGGGGATGTGCCGACACTGCGCATTGATCACATGCCATACGGCGGCATTAAGGATTCGGGACTGGGACGCGAAGGTTTGCGTTATGCGATCGAGGAGATGACGGAGCCGAAGTTGCTGGTGATGAATCTGCGGTGAGTTAGTGCGGGTGTTCCATCGATCCGGGACGCAGGCGGACAAAGAAGTGGAATGAAATTGGATCGGCGCCGTAGATGGGATCGAGAATGGCGGGCTTGGAATAGAAAGTGACGTCGCCTCCGAGTCCGACTTGCCAATGTTGGTTGTGCAGGACGTCGCGCACACCGCCGAAGGTGTATGCGCCGATGCGGTAGGCGGGATGGACAGAAGCCTCGGGGAACAGTTCATCTTTATCGACCAGTTCGAGGCGAGTGTAGGCGTAGTTCCTTTCGAAGAAGTTCAGGGTTGATTCCAGCAAATAACTGTTTTGGGTGGTGTTGTCGAGTTGCTTGTGCTTGCGTCCCCAGATGAGGGACGTGGCCCAGTTTCCCGCGCCTAGTTTGCTTCCTGACAATGGGCGGTTGTACTGGAGCGAGGCTGACTGGCGCAGCTCGTTGTTGGGATCGAGAGCTTCGGGATGGAGCAGGCGTCCGAAGCTGTATTGCGCGGTCCAGTTGCGGGTGAGCGCGGCGTTGGCGCGGAAGGACCAGGAAGTGAGAGGAGCGAGTTGAATGCTCCAGCGCTCTTCGTTGGGTTCGTGTCCGTTGAAGGCTGAGGCTTCAAGTTTAAGGATGGGCCATCGTGGAAATTTGAGGATGAAGCCGGTTGTCACCACGCCGAAGGTGGTGTGGGTGGAATCCTGCAAATGATGGCCGAGAGGGGCTTCGGGATTTTCCGAGGCTGACTGACGATGCATGAAGGTGACGGGGCCGAGGGCGGGCTCAGCGGATGGGCCTCCGTAGAGCAGCCAGGAAACTTTCTGGTTGATGGGAACGGTGTAGAGCGCGTCCAGTTCGGCGAAGACGTTGTGGGGGTGCTGATGATCGACCAGGGGCTGGCCATGATAGGTTTCGCCGGTTTGAAAGAGCTCGGGAAAGCCGGGATGGGGCGAGGTGAGCGACTCCGCGGAAAACATCTGGCGAAGCAGAAGTGTGCCGGAGCCGAGGCGATGCTGCTGCATGAACATGAAATAGTTTGTGGATTCGGCTTTGCCCGCGCCGCGTGGGCCACCCTGCTGGTTGTAGGTGATGAAGATGGTGCCGTGGAACATCAGGTCCCAGTTGCCGCGAGTGATCATCCACATGGCTTCGGGGACGGACGAGGGCTGCCATGCGGTTCCCGAAGAGGCGTGAAACGAGGGCAGCGGCGACGTGGTTTCGTCCATGCTCATGTTGGGCATGGGAGCGTCGGAGGTTGGAGGCATGGGCGGCATGGCGGAGGGAGTGCTCTGGGCGGCGGCCGCCGGGCAGAGTGCGATGGTCAACATAAGCAGTATGAGAGCGGTTGGTTTCAAAGCGGCGCCGGAAGTTGCGAAGAGGGGATGCAAGCGGTGATGGAAGGTTACGAGCCGGTGATCTTTAAGCGCAATTCTTCGGGAAGGCGTTCGCGAATTTCCGCCGGCAGGCGATCGTGCACATGGCGGGCGCCGATCCTGGCCACATCGACTACGGCCATGGGAGCGGGCGTGGCCACGGCCACGATCAACCAGATCAAGGCCGACAGCGCGAAGCCGACCAGTGCGGCAATTTCCAGCCAGAAGGCGTTGCGCGGACCAAAGTGGCGAATCACTCCGAAGGCGAGCAGGAAGACGCCGGCGGAAACCGAGGCCAGCGCAATCAACGAAATGTCGATGGTACGATGCAGGCGCTGCCGGGTGCGGCAGTGTTCGCAGGCGACGAAGTGTTCTTCGTAATCGCCGCGCATTTCGGGCGCCAGGCCGGAAATGTCGTAACGCCAGCCGGCCAGAATCTTGCCTACGATAGGATCAACGCACAGACTCATATACTTACTTCGCGAAGCGCAACCTGATTCCCGGGGTGAGAAGCCTTGCCAGTTCAGAGCCTCCCCGGTTCCAAGCGTTCAGAACCGGATGGGTTGCATGGGCTGGGTTTGAGCCGCCAGCATGACACGATTATGCAGCAGCGTGCGGCGGCCG
Organism: Terriglobales bacterium; assembly: GCA_963706465.1. Lineage (GTDB taxonomy): Bacteria > Acidobacteriota > Terriglobia > Terriglobales > Acidobacteriaceae > JABDBE01. The sequence continues at coordinate 66,420 of CAVPMC010000003.1, read as the reverse complement.
GACAAAGCCCTTTCCGCTTCTCTGCGAGCGCATTCAGGATGGTTATTCTGCTCGGAGAGATGCGCCAACACTATATAGGATGCGTTCCCATCATAGCTGGTAGCAAAGAATTCCGCGAGTTTCTCATTGGAGAGATGTCCGGTGGGGCTGCCGACCCGCTGCTTGACCGACCAGGGATAAGGGCCATTGCGCAGCATTTCGAGATCGTGGTTGGATTCAATGACGAGCACGTCGCAGGCCCGGAGATTGTCTTTCACATTGGCCAGCAGGCGTCCGAGGTCGGTGGCAATCGCGATCTTGATGCCTTCGGCGCGGAAGGTAAAGCCGACTGGATCGGCGGCGTCGTGAGGAATGGTGAAGGGCATGACTTCGATGTCGCCAATGCGGAAGCCATGACCGGAGCAGAACAATTCCAGACGCGCCAAGTGGGGACGCTCGCCGGCGGCATCTCGCATGGACCGTGACCAGGCTTGGTGCGTGGCTCCAGTCATGAACACGGGAATCTTCAGCTTTTTGGCCAGCACCAAAAGGCCTGAGACGTGGTCGGTGTGCTCGTGGGTAATAAGGATGGCGGAAAGCGAATGAGGATCGTCTCCGGCAGCCTTCATGCGTTTGAAAGTCTCGCGACAGGAAATTCCCGCATCCACAAGAATGCGGGTCGAGGAACTCTGCACCATCGTACTGTTTCCCCGGCTGCCACTGGCCAGCACCGAGACGCAGACTGCCATGCGCGCAGCATACTCCCTTGAGCTGTGGAAACAGAAGTAACTTTCTGGCTAGCCGGTACTTTCGGGGCGGAGGAATTCCGGTGATCTGGTCTGGTGTCGTTTCAGGTCTGCGGTTCGGTCTGATCGTTTATTCCGCTTGGATCGTTTTAGGTTTGAGCTTCAGTTTGAATGGGTTCAAATCTGATCGGCGAAGGTACACTCTTTCGGATCTTTGTCGCCGCGCAAGCCAAGAAAAACCGGGGCCCGCAACTTCATTCCACCCTCGGCGGTTTCATGAGTCCATTCGCTGAACTTGATCTCAGCCACTCGTTCGGGCCTGACCCAATGCACGTGGGCGGCATCGACGGGACCGTAAAACGGATTGCGATTGGTTTCGAGGCCTTGGAGCAGATGCCAGATCTCCTTGAGCATGGCCTGGTTGAACCCGGTTCCGGCCTGCCCGACGTGAATGAGCCGGCCTTGCTTATCGTAGAGTCCGAGCACGATGGAGCCAAAGTATTGGCGGCTGCCTTCGGGATCGGTAAAGCCGCCGACAACGCAGTCGGCCGTCCGGGTCACTTTGATTTTGAGCCAGTCGCGGCTGCGGCGTTCCTCGTAGCAGCTGAGGCGCTTTTTCGCCAGAATACCTTCCAGGCCTTTTTTCTTGGCCACTTCGAACAGCGCCAACCCCTGGGGAAAATGATCGGAGTAGCGCACGAGATCGCTGGCCTGAATGATCTGCGAGAGGGCTTGCTTGCGCTGCTCCAGGGCGACGCGGCGAAGATCATAGCCATCGAGGTAAAGCAGGTCGAAGATGTAATAGACCACTTGCAGCTCGCGGCGCGCTCCCGCGCGGCGTCCACCTTTACGAATGCCGGTGCGCTGTTGCATCAGGCTGAAGGAAGCGCGGCCTTGCTCATCGAGCGCCACAATTTCGCCATCGAGAACCGCATTTTTCGCCTTGATCAGGCTTGGACAATTCATGCAGTTCGGGAAATTCTCCGGTGAGGTCGTTTTGGTTGCGGGATACGAGGCGCACTTTGCCATCCTGAATGAAAGACACAGCGCGATAACCATCCCATTTGATTTCGAACAGCCACTCCGGATTGTCGAAAGGCTGCTCGACCGAGGTCGCCAGCATGGGATGAATGGCGGTCGGCATGGGTTTGCGGACAACGCCAGGGAGATTCTTGATGGTTGCGGGTGTGGCGGCCAGCGAAGTCGAGGATGCGGGAGCCGTGGTGCTGGCGCGCTTGGGCGCCGAGGCGGCTACGGCTGACTGCGGGTCAGTGTTTTCCGCGTTTTTTTTTTGCCCTCAGGCGCTTTCGTGGCAGAGGCGGCGGGCTTCTTTTTCTGATCGAGTTTGTTCTTATCCAGTTTGGCCAGGGTTTCGGCCAGCCAGTGCGCTTTCACTTTTCCGCGGGAGGCCGGGCGGCTGCTCTTCCACTCGGCCGAATCTTCATCGCCTGAGATCCCGGCCATGGTTCGCTGGCTGAGCACCGATTTGTCATATTGCTCGATGTCATACCCTGGGACCGCGTACTCGTCCTGCTTCTTGATCAGCAGCCATTCCGTTCCTTTGCTTCCGGGTCGGCGTCCGCGGATGTGAATCAAGGCAAAGTCGCCATTGAGTTTTTTCCCGTGGAGACGAATCTTGAAGTCTCCCTTCTGAAGCATGGCGACGGCTTCGGCTTCGGTCCCGGAAACATATTTTCCCTTTACCGGCTGGGGCGAGAGCGGTTCCCAGGTACCCACATCCCAAACCATGACTGCACCGGCGCCATAGTTTCCCTGCGGAATCGTTCCTTCAAAATCGAAGTAGGAAACGGGGTGATCTTCCACTTGCATGGCGAGGCGTTTGTCGGCGGGATTAAGCGAAGGGCCTTTGGGCACGGCCCAGGATTTGAGCACGCCTTCCATCTCCAGGCGGAAATCGTAGTGCAGGCGGGTGGCGCGGTGCTTTTGCACCACAAAGCGGTGCCCACTTTTTTTCTCCAGCTTGGGTGGAGGCTCCGGCGTCTCCTCGAAGCGGCGTTTGCGTTTGTATTCTTCGAGAGGCATCGAGCTATTCTACCGAGAATTTAGAGCTAACATGGGAAAAGCCGGTCCGAATCCTGAAGTTTGGTTAGAATCGCTTGCACCATTTAAGTTTGCCTGGCGGGTTGCCAGTTCATGAAACGCGAATATCCAGATGCGCCGCTGGTCGGAGTGGGCGGAATCGTCATCGAGCGCGACCGGGTCCTGCTGGTGCGGCGCGGGCATGCGCCGTTGCGGGGCGAGTGGTCGATCCCGGGCGGGGTGCTCGAAGTAGGCGAGACTGTGCGGGAGGCGGCGGTTCGCGAGGTGTTCGAGGAGACTGGCCTGACGGTCGAGGTGGGCGAATTGCTTGGAGTATTCGATCGCATCTTGCGCGATGCCGAGGAGCGCACGCTCTATCATTATGTGCTGGTCGATTTTCTGTGCCGGAGAATTGCGGGAGACCTTCAAGCGGCGGCCGATGCGGCGGACGCGCGCTGGTTTACGGACGGAGAGCTGGGATCGCTTTCGCTGGCGGAAGACACAGCGGCGGTGATCAAGCTGGGGTTCGAGAAGTCGGGCAGCGTGATTTGAGAATACACAACCGATTCCTACAAGAGTCGGAAACGAGGCGAGCATGTTTCACAGAATAGCGACCACGAGCGACGACTTTGCCATAACCATTATTCGACTGGTGATGGGCGGCGTATTCTTCGCGCACGGCGCGCAAAAGATGCTGGGCTGGTTTGGCGGATACGGTTTCAGCGGCACCATGGGTTTCTTCACTCATCAGATGGGAATCCCGGAGCCTTTCGCATTTCTCGCCATCTGCGCGGAGTTTTTCGGTGGGCTGGGGCTGATCCTGGGATTGCTGGGCCGCATCGCCGCCTTCGGAATCATGTGCAACATGCTGGTGGCGGTCATGATGGTGCACCGGCACAATGGCCTGTTCATGAACTGGGCAGGGAATCAGAAGGGCGAGGGGTTCGAATATCACCTGCTGGCGCTCGCCATGGGATTGTTTATCTTGATCAGGGGATCGGGAGCGTTGTCGGTGGACCGGTTTCTGACTGAAGAGCTTCACTAGAAACAGAAAGGCCCGCGCTTTTGAAGGCACGGGCCGTTCCGGTGGACTGTTTGGGATTGACCAAGAGGTGGTCACTCTACGTGGCCCCTTCGGTAAACTCCGGGTCTTTCTATTGGGAGCCCCGGCTGGAAATGAAGCCGGGCCATCAACCCTAACTCGCCGGTAGTCTAGCTAGGTTCTTAGAGCGACCGCTCTAAGTCTCAGCCACCTCACCTGGTCTTTTACTACTACCGCTACAATCAGAACTTGTCATCCGACCACCTCCTTTCCGGTGTAATTTCACATTAGTACAAAATCGCGGGCGGGGTCAACTAGGAGGAACCCTTAGGGGGCTGTTGAAAAACTCCCGTCTAAATTGCGGGGTAGGGATGCCTAGAAAACTGAGAAGTCATTTGTCGCATCCGACAGCTACTTCGGATGCGATTGTTCCATATTGGAAACGCTGTACCAGACCATTCTCCACCCTCCATCGCTTTGGCGTTTGAACTCCGCCATGAAGATCGTCTTATGGGTCATCAGCACGCCGGCATGACCGTGGTCTTCGTTATATGTGCCGCGGTAGACTGCCAGGTCTCCGCCGCTCGCAACATCGACCGTCTCATCGATGAGACTGACTTTCCAAAGCGGGTCGTGGGCGAAGCCCGTCTTGAAGGCTTCTCGGTCGGTTTCGGCCCCAACGGTTGGGGGGCTGCCGCATTGCATGGAGACGATATTCGGGGCGTCGTACGCGGTTGCCTTAACCGCATCGTGGGCATTGATCCCGGCGACGAGTTGAGCGACGTCCGCCTTGATTGTTTCGGCGACCGTCGCCGTATCAACCGGCACGGCTGCTGTCGATGACGCAGTCCCAGCAACAGCGAAGGCAAACAGAAGTAAAGTTGGTTTCCAGTATGCAGAAAGGTTCATTAAAGGTCTCCCGTTTCGCCTGTCCGCGGTTCGGATGGCACCGCTTAGGCTAATCCAGACTTTCTCTTGAAGTCCACTGGGCTCGGGAAGAGAGATGGAATTCCAAGCTTCGGGTCGCGATGAGTTGGCGCCATTCCTGCCGCGGATAAGCCCGAAATGGGCCATAGTTCTCCTTTTTGACTCTATTCAACCTGACCAAGCTGGGGTAATATGTGGCGTGCTTTTGTATGGAGAACCTTGGATCCAACCCGGTGCGGGCAGGTGAAGAGTTGCCGCCAGCGTTGCGGACACGGCGCCGGCGAGTGCGGCAGAGAGTGCACAGTCCCGCCTACGTAAGCCTGAATGAAAACTCGAATGGCCAGATCCTTGATCTGAGCGAGATCCTCGACATCAGCGAGGAAGGGATGGCCATTCAGACTTTTTCTCCGCTGCAGGCTCGACGCAATCTGAATCTGTGTCTCGACCTGACGGCGACGCGCGCACGCATTCATACTACGGGGGAAGTTGTATGGTCCGACGAGTCGGGGCGCGTCGGCATACGCTTTCCGCAAATGCCCGCGGACGCGCTTCGCCAGATCAAAGAATGGCTGTTTCTGAATGTGATGGTCGCATGCGTGAATTACCGGGCCGATCTGCTGGCCAGCGATCTTTTGCCGGGTGATCTTTTCGCGGAAGATACTTTAGGGGACGATCTTTTAATTGGCGAGCCGGTAGTTGGCGAGCCGGCCTCAAGCGGCCACGCAGTAAGCAGCGAGTTTCCTTCCGAACAGTTATTCGAAGTCGCTGCCGAAGCGGTTCTGGAACAAACGGCAAGCAACAGCGCGTTGGTGAACTGGATGGCGCGGGAATTCGAGCCTGCGGCTCCGTCTGACTACACCTCGACTCTGGCGGCATTGGCTGCGGTGAAGCGGGAAGTGGAATCGCTCGGTGTCGATCTTGACGAAGCATTGGGGCTGCTGGCCCGAAGAGCGCAGAGTTTTACGCGCGCGACGGGGGCTGCGATTGCTTTGACCGAAGGGTCGATTATGACTTGCCGCGCCAGCGCTGGGCAGGATGCTCCCGGGCTGGGGGCGCGGCTCACGATTGGCTCCGGTTTTTCCGGCGAGTGTGTGCGCACCGGGCGGCTGCTTTCCTGTGAAGATTCCGAAACTGATCCCGTGGTGGATCGTGAAAGCTGCCGCGCACTGGGGATTCGTTCCATGATTGCGGTGCCGATTCACTGGGGTGAGGCGGTGATCGGGCTGTTGGAAGTTTTCTCCCCTCAACCGTATGCCTTCAGCTCCAATGACCCGATTGCGCTGACGCGCCTGGCTGAACTCGGTGCCGGCGCCATTTATCGCGCAGGGATGCCGGAGCCAGCTCCAGCCGCGTACGGCTCGGGCCAGAGTGGCGGAGCGGCGTCTGGGGTGCACCGGGTTTCGTTGCCTAGTGTCGACGATGAATTTCCCGTCGAGACTTCGGCAGCTTTGCCGCTTCCGCATTTTTCCCGCTCGCGCAAGGTTCTGCTGGCTGCCGCTGCGGCCACCGTTATCTTCGCGGGATCGTGGCTAATTGCGCCGCGCGACTTGACCACAAGTGCTGGTTCGGCGTCTTCGGCTCGGTCTGCGGTTAAGACTGTTTCTGAAACGCCAGCTCCGGCTGCAGACCCGCCGGGTGGGATTGAGGGCATAAGAAAACTAGCCGAGCGCGGCGACGCCGCAGCCCAGTTTTCCATCGGCGCGCGCTACGCGACCGGGGAAGATGTTCGTCAGGATTACACGGAAGCGGTACGCTGGTTCGCAATGGCAGCGGAACAAGGACACGTGGTGGCTCAGGCAACTCTGGGCGCTTACTACTGGGCAGGTCGCGGGGTGCCTCAGGATCTGGTTAAGGCGTATTTCTGGTCGGTGTTGGCCCAAGCCGGAGGTGACGAAGCCAGCAAGTACCGGGTGGCTGTTCTCGCGTCGCGTCTGAGCCGGGCGCAGATCGCAGCGGCGCAGCAGCAAGCCAACGACTGGATTAAGGAGCATCAGTCGATCAGCCAGAATTCCCCGGCTACGCCATAGTCCGCGCCATCTGGCTGTGCGGTCACATTAGGTTTTTGGCCGACCGCTTCGCACCAGGCCCGCTTTCTTTCTCAACTTGGCGTACACTTCCGGCAGATTTTTCCTCAGCCATTTGTAACATTCTCGACGAAGCAAAGTGTGCTTGCGGTTGTGGGTCCGGCGTCGCTCCAGGGTGCGTTTCTGCTGAGCAGTGAGTTTTTTCTTCATCCGCGAGTTCTCGCTTTCTCTATTTCGATAGATTAGACGATTTTCATAAGAGCGACGCGATGCTGCAGGACTTTCCTTGCGTGCCCCAGGTCAGCCTTTACAGCTTCAGGCCCTTGATGTACTCCCGTAGCGGTCCGCCCAGGTCCTTGCGTTTGAGGGCGAACTCGATGGTGGCTTTAAGGAAGCCAAGTTTGTCGCCGGTGTCATGGCGCTTGCCCTCGAATACATAGCCGTACATTTTCTCTTTCTTGAGCAGGGCGCGCATGCCGTCGGTGAGTTGCAGTTCACCACCCACGCCCGCCTTGGTTTCTGCCAGCGTTTCAAAGACCGTTGGCGTCAGAATGTAACGACCAATGACCGCCAGGTCGGAGGGCGCTTCTTCCAATTTGGGCTTCTCCACCATATTGCGGATTTCGAAGAGTCGGCCGTCGAATCGTCCATCCGCCGGCTTTACGTCCAGCACGCCATAGGCAGAAATCGCCTTGCCTTCGATGATCTGGATGGCAATGACCGAGGATTGAGTCTGGTTGAAGACGTCAATCATTTGCTTCAGGCAGGGAGGGTCGGCGTCGATGATGTCATCCGCCAGCAGCACCGCGAACGGTTCGTTGCCTACGAGTTCGCGAGCCATGAGCACAGCGTGGCCCAAGCCGAGGGCTTCTTTCTGGCGGACGTAGGCCACATGGATCATATCGGAGATACCGCGCACAATCTTGAGCAGATCGGTCTTCTTGCGCTCCTCGAGCATCTTTTCCAGTTCGTAGCTGACGTCGAAATGATCTTCGATAGCTTGTTTGCCGCGCCCGGTGATAATGATGATCTGATCGCAGCCCGAGGCCAGAGCTTCTTCCACGCCATACTGAATGATCGGTTTGTCCACCAGGGGCAGCATTTCTTTGGGTTGGGCTTTGGTGGCGGGCAGGAAGCGCGTGCCCAGTCCGGCGGCGGGAAAAACGGCTTTGCGAACTCTCATGGCCATAGGGTCAGTCGTCGGCCGGCGGTAACTTCCGCCGCAGCGAGCCAAGTTAAAGATTGTACCGGATTGCGATGGGCGACGACGCGCTCGGGGAAAATGAAATCTGGCCCATTTCCGAGCGATCGATGGCCGACCGTGGGTTTCGATACAAGCTTCTGATGCGGAAAGATGGCCTCGTGTTACGGGTCACGGTTTCGTGGTGCGTCTGTTCATAGGCTGGGAAACCGCGCGGAGAAGTAACGGCTTTAGCGTCTGTGCACAATTTTCTTAGATATTCTATCCGCAGACGGCCAATCCGCGAACCTGGCCGAATATGAGGAGCGCACTCTTCCAGCCGTGTTAGAATTTTCCTAAGTATTCCCATGGCAGGTTCCCAGTTGATCGAGCTAGCACCATCGATTCTATCGGCTGACTTTGCCCGTCTGGCCGAGCAGATCCAGACGGCGGCTGAAGGCGGCGGCAGCGTGATCCATGTCGATGTCATGGATGGACACTTTGTCCCCAACATCACCATCGGTCCACCCGTCGTGAGGTCGTTGCGCAAGACCACCGATCTGCCGCTGGATTGCCACTTGATGATCGAGAACCCGGATCAGTACATTCCAGAGTTCGCGGAGGCTGGAGCGGATTGGATTTCCGTGCATCAGGAGGCCTGCCGGCATCTGGACCGGACCCTGCACCTGATTCGAAGCCACGGCGCGCTGGCGGGCGTCGTGATCAACCCCGCAACCCCGGTGGAACTTTTGACCGAAGTGTTGGACATCGTCGATTATGTGCTGGTGATGTCGGTGAATCCGGGATTCGGCGGGCAGAAATTTATTCCCGGGGCGGTGCATAAGATCCGCGCGCTCGCCGAGTTGCGGGGCCAGCGGGGGCTGAACTATCGAATTGAAGTAGATGGCGGCATTGCCCTCGATACGGTGGCCGAGGTGGTGCGGGCTGGCGCCGAAATTCTGGTTGCGGGCAACGCCGTGTTCGGCAAAGGCGATCCAAAGAGTAACGCGCAAAACTTGCTGAAGGCGGCGACTGAAGCTACTTTGCAGAAGGTGTGAGCTTTGTTTCTTCCAGTCACCGGGCAGAGGTTCGTTTTACTGAATCGGCACGCCGCTGCAGGACCGGATCTCAGGCCCCGGTCCAACACCGTCTTGGCAACGCAGTCTTAAATTTCCGAGGATTCTTATGTTACGTCGTATTCCGCTGATCTTTCTTGTGGGCGTGCTGCTGATCACAGTGGCGTGCTCGAACAAAAAGGTCAACAATCCCATTGCGAATGTCGATTCGAAGCAGCCGGACAAGGTCTTGTTCGATCGGGCCATGGACGCGATGAAACACAATCACTTCGACGTCGCCCGGCTGTCGCTGCAGACTCTGATCAACACCTACCCCGATTCGGAATTCATTGCCCGCGCCAAGCTGGCAGTCGCCGATTCCTGGTACGCGGAAGGTGGCTCCGCGTCGCTGGCCCAGGCGGAAATTGAGTACAAGGATTTCGAAACCTTTTTCCCCAACATGCCGGAAGCGGCCGAGGCGCAGTTAAAGCTCGCCAACATCCACTATCAGCAGATGGAGAAGGCGGACCGCGATCCCACCCATGCCCTGCGCGCCGAGGAAGAATACCGGCAGCTCATCATGCAGTATCCCGACAGCAAATTGCTGCCCGAGGCCAAGCAGCGTCTGCGGGAAGTGCAGGAAGTAATCGCGTCGCGAGAATTCAGCGTTGGACGTTTCTACTACTTGCGCCAGTCGTACCCGGCCGCGATCGCGCGCCTGCGCTCACTGGTCGACAAGTATCCGCTCTACAGCAAGGCCGATGAAGCGCTGTATCTGCTGGGACAGTCGTATGAAGGCGAAATTGCCATGGTTCGCAGCCGTGCCGGGAACGAAGCGGCCAAGTCCCGCATGATCGAGGATTTTACCAAGGGCGCCGCCGAAGCCTATGGCCGCATCCTTACCCGCTACCCAGTCATGGATCGGGCGGACGATGCCCGGGCGCGGCTTCTGGCGTTGCATCAGCCAGTGCCGAAGACCACCAAGGCCGCAGTCGCACAAAACAAGGCTGAAGAAGATAGCCGGCGCGAGGCGAGCACGTTTTCGAAAGTCCTGAAGACCTTCGCCAAACATCCGAACGTGACCGAGGCCACGAAGGTGGGCGAGCCTACGCTGGTCGATCCCACGCCGATGAGCGCAAGCCAGGTAGTGCAACAGGCAACGCGGGCCGCCATCGGAAACGTCGGTGGGTCCGACAACTCCGTTTCCGTCGAAACTGTCAAAGGCGGTACTCCGGGTCCGGATCAGCCCGCTCCCCGTTCCGATGCTGCAGCTCCCGCGGAGGCAGCCCCCGATAATTCTGCCTCGGCTAATCCTTCGACCACACCTGCGGGCGCTCAGCCGGACCCGAATGAACTGAAACCCAATACGGGGCCAGCCGATCCCAACGAACTGAAGCCGAATGTCGGCGACGACAGCGGACAGGCTTTGCCGCCGCCCCAGCAGGTGAACGAAATCCAGAGCGGAGCGGCTGGTCAGCCGGCTGCGGGTGCGACTACTCCGGCCGCCGCCGGTAATGGGAAGAGCGGCGATGCTGCTGCAGCTTCCACCTCCGACCAGAGCGACGACACCGATGCCACGGTGGCTTCGAGCAAGCACAAGAAAAAGAAAGGTATCCACAAAGTAGTCCCGTTTTGAGCCGGGACAGTCTACTGCACATGGGTTGGCGCACCTAAGGCTGCGCCAGTGGGTACTGGCCTGTCGTAATGTGTTTAATCTCTTATCCTCATTGACTTAGACTCCGAGACAAGTTAACTTCGCGCTATCTCCCCTTTCAGATAAAGGATAACGCTTGGCGCGGAAAATACTGCTCGCCGATGACAGTGTGACAGCCCAGAATATGGGCCGGAGAATCCTTAGCGATGCCGGCTATGACGTCATCACTGTAAATAACGGGTCGGCGGCGCTTAAAAAGATTGCCGAGTTGAAGCCCGACCTCATCGTGCTCGACGTTTACATGCCCGGTTATGGCGGGCTGGAAGTATGCCAGCGCCTGCGAGAAGCGCCCGAGACGGCCCGCATCCCGGTTTTGCTGAGTGTGGGCAAACTGGAACCTTTCAAAGCGGACGAAGCTCGACGGGTACGCGCTGATGGCTTCATCGTGAAACCATTTGAAGCCAGCGAACTTCTGACTGCGCTTACCAAGCTGGAAGACAAAATCGTTCCTCAGGCACCACCTCCCAAGCCGAGCCGGTTCGCTAAGGCAATGGCAGGGGCGGAGGAATTTGCCTCGGGGAAAGAATTCGGTGACAAAGAGACCGGATGGAAGAATCGTATATCGATTCCGGCTCCCCACTCCAAACCGCATGAGTCTGCGCCCGAAACCAGTGCTCGCGATGCAGTCAGAAGCGAAGCGCCTAAGTCTGGGGAGATGAACCCGGGTTTGGAAGAGGCCTTGCCGCCCGCCTTTCCGCTGGACGTTACGGCAGAAGAGGTGGCAGCCATTGAGGCGGCCGCTGCGGCGTTTAAGCTGCTGAGCGATCAGCTCAATTCCGAGCCGCAACCGGCTCACGGTCAAGAGGAAGTCGCCGCTGAAAAGGTAGTCGAGCAGGCTCAGCTGTTGCCAGCGGAATTCGTAGTCGGCCAAAGCATTTCGGAGGTCGGGCGAACAGAATCGTCGGCGGGGGAAAGTGCGGCGCTTAGCGAATCTGTAAACACCCCGGTTGAGACCGAATCAAATGCCGGCACTGCGAGTCAGATTGCGGAACCCGCGAAGTCAGAAGACGACGAAGTTACGGCAGCGCTCGCCTACCTGGGGCCAGGTGATCAAGGTCGTGCCACCATGGCGGTCGCCAGTGCAACCCATGAATTCAGTGGCCCTAGATGGATTGCCGAAGCAGTTCCGCTCAGTCAGGACGAAGCCAGCCTCGTCCTCGGACACGAGATGGAAAAGGCATATGCGGCTTTTGCCGCCGGAGACGCGATTCCTATGACTTTCCCGGCGGAGGGGCCCTATGTTTCTTTGTCGGATGCGGAAAGTCGAGCGACCGATCCGGGCACCTCAACTCCAGTCGAATCGTTTTCGAGTTCGGAGAGGGCCGAATCGCCGGTGGAGGAGTTCACCGCGGTTGCGCCTGCGACGGGCGGCGAACAATCAGGAGCGCCGCAAGCCGAAGCGAACATCGAAGTCTCCTCTCTGACAGAAGATGCAGTCAGTGAAAATGCGGTTTCCGAGGTTAAAGAGGGTGCGGCCTACGCGGCTGCGGCCTCGGCCAGCTCCAGCGAAGCGGTAAGGTCAGAAAGCAATTCTCCGGTGGCCGAGCCCAGCGCACGACAGGTTGAATCGGAACTGGCGGCGGCATGGGCGAACTGGAAGGAGATCCGCGACTCGGTCGTGGGCTCGCAAATTGTCGGTTCGCAAATCAGCTCACAGATCGCAGACACGGGCGCCGAAACCCAACCCGGGGTTGATCCCGAGGCTTCGCCTGCCACGGGCGAGGAAACCAGCGAGATCGCAAACATCGTCGACAGCGTCCTGGCCGACCTGAAGCCCAAGTTGATGGCCGAGATCGCAAGGAAGATGGGCAGAGAGCCGAAGAAATAAATCCTGCCGGCAGTGACGCCGATCTCAGTTCACTGCACAGTACGTTTCTCGTGAAGTGCGAGAACAAGGCTAAGGAATGACCTCAAAAACCGTGCCGCTGCAGCCTGCGTCCGAACCGCAGGCAGAAGTCGTTCCGTAGAGTCTCCCCGCCGTGTCGAGTACTAGACTGTCAAAAGGTTGCGTGCCAGGCATCCCCGCGAAAGCGTGCAATGCGGTGAAGGTCCAACCTCCGTTGGAGTTAGGGATCATTTTGAAGACGGTGCCGTTCCCTGAGGCACCAGACCACGTCGTGCCGTAGAGGCTGCCGGCAGGGTCGAAAATCAATCCCCCAATAGGCTCCGCGCACGGGGCGTCTCTAAAATTGTGGAGCACGGTCTCCTTCCAACTCCCATCCGCCTTCGGAGTTAACTTGAACACAACGCCATTGGCGCTGGAACCGCCGCCGCTGGTCGTGCCGTAAAGATTTCCGGCGGCGTCGAGGACAAGCGCGTCGTACGGAACTATCCCGTCAGCTCCCGTGAAGCTATGTAGGACGCTCTCCGTCCAGGTCCCATCCGAGTTTGGCGTCAGCTCAAAGACAACTCCGCAACCACCGGTACACAGGGTGCCGCTACCCCCCAAGACTGTCGTACCGAAGAGATTCTTCCCGGCGGCGTCGAAGACGATGGCCGCTCTGGGCGCTTGCCCGTCAGCCCCGGCGAAGCTATGCAAGACGCTCTCCGTCCAGGTCCCATCAGAGTTTGGTGTCAGCTCAAAGACAACCCCGCAACCACCGGTACATTCGGTGCCCGCACCACCCGCGATTGTCGTACCGAAGAGATTCTTCCCGGCGGCATCGAAGACAAGGCTGCCATAGGGACCGTCTCCGTCGGCTCCTGTGAAGGTGTGCAGCACGCTCGGCGTCCAGCTTCCATTGGAGTTCGCGGTCAGCTTGAAAATCGTGCCGCATCCAGCGATGTCGCAACTATTATCGCCACCGAGCGATGCCGCACCGTAAAGATTACCGGCTGAGTCGAGAACCAGTCCAGCAAAGGGAAAGTACCCGGCTGCTCCTCCGGGGAGGTTATACAGCACGCTTTCCGTCCAGCCTCCATTGGAATTCGTTGTTAGCTGGAAGACGGTGCCCCCTCCGGAAGCACCACCGGCCGAAGTTGTGCCGTAGAGATTGCCTTCTCGGTCGAGGATCAGAGCGGCGTCCGGGCCCTGCCCGTCGATGCCCTTGCCGAATCTATGCAGCACCTTGTACTGGCCGACAGCGCCCGTAGGCAATGTGAGATGCAACGCGAGCACAACCAGAGTAACGATCATCGGGAACCAAAATTTATTTTCTTGCAGGGAATTAGGCTCCTCTTTGCGACTTGTCAGAGCGAATCCATCGACGAAATCCTGGTTGCACAGTTCTTACGAAGGCCTTCCGGTCAAGACGCACAGCATCATACTCCACCGGCTGCTTCTACACAACGATGGAACTGAACACGTTCTTTGGCTTGAGTGGGGATTTCCTCAGGGGTAAGCTGGTCTTATGCCTTGGGGACTTGAAACGATTTCACGCGTCCGGGCAGACTCACTTCGTGACCTTCTGCTGCTACCATCGCCATTGCTTGTTCAACACCGCCATCCCCAGGCAAGTTTTCGAAGCAGGGCTGAGAGCGGGTGCGCCGCAGCTTCGACCGTTGTGTCTGTGGTTATGTGGTCATGCCGGAGCACGTTCACTTGCTGCTCAGTGAGCCGCGGCAAGGCACTCTCGCCGACGCGATCAAATCGTTGAAGCAGGGAGTCTCACGCCGGTTGATTGGCGAGGCGGAGCATTTCTGGCAAAAGCGTTACTACGATTTATTGCGCAGATCGAATGCGGAATAGAACAGGTGGCGGATTTAGCCTTCCTCGGCGCCTTCTGATTGAACGCATACAGGACGTGCGCACGAAGACAGCCAGGGCTGGATATTAACGGGTCTGATGACAAGGTTAGGCCCAAGGAGTCAGATCCGATCCAGCCCTGATCGTAATCTGAGAACGTAACAACTCGAGGTTATGGCCTGTGGAGCGCTGTCGTGCTGGTGGACATTATCGTCAGGGTGTGATCTTAAACAGTACACCGCAGCTATTGGGGCAAATGTTACGAAATCGGGCGAAGCAGCCTAAACACTCTTCACCCAGCGATTGACAATTAAAGGGGTGGTGAGCGCGGTAGGAATCGAACCTACAACCTACTGATTAAGAGTCAGTTGCTCTGCCAATTGAGCTACGCGCCCGAGCTTTTTGCTTTCATCGACTTGTGGGAAGTCGAGCGGGCTGGCTTCTTCGGAACTTTCAGCAAACCTTCACCGTTCTCATTTGATTCGAGTCGGCGCGTCGCATTCATTAGGTCATCAGTGGAGACAATATGGTAGCGGTCGAATACCGCCCGCGTCTTGTGACCGCTGATTTTCATTGCGACTCGTTCCGGTACGCCCGCGTTCACGAGGTTTCTGACGGCGGACCGCCGGAGGTCGTGAAGGATGAGCCCTTCATATTTATACCACGCATCACTATCGTCGTCCTCCGGCTCGATGGGTGTCTGCGTTCCAGGACCGCAGCCCGCGCAGGCTTTCTGCCGCGTCGGTGCGGAGGTTGGTCGCTGAGAAAACTTTACCGACCTTCGGTTCGATTTCCGCCAGCATCATGACAAGCGCGGCAGGGTAGCGGCACAGTCCAAGCCTCCTCAGTTCTTGGTCTCGTCCTCTTCGAGCCGGATGAAGTGCGGGTGTCGAGGTTCACTTGGGACCACTCATTTGCTTCGCCTCGTCGCTGCGAACCGAATGAGTTTGCCAGAAGCCGCTGCCCCAAGGTTGCAGCTTTTTTCGTACCCTGTAGACTCCAAATCGTGGGCTATGAAGCGCCCTTTGCGAAAGCGAGCGCGGTTGCGGGCGTAGAAACAGTGACGTCCGCGCTGATCACATGCCTTGCATGGAGGTTCTTGAGCTTGAGGATCAGGGGTGGAGTCACTTCCTGCCCCCTGGAGATCAGCAACACTCCATCTTTGCTGCGCACTTCTTGCTGAACAATCATACCTGCCTCGAGCAGTTCGATCCGGCACTTTCGTATTTGGCCTTCTTCGGCGTTCGGATCCAATTCCACCAAGGCCTGAAAGAACTCCGGACTAAAGTTTTTGTTTTGAAGAGCCAGAGAGTGCGCCGCCTCATTGCGTGAAACTCCTTTGTGGATGAGTTTTTCGTAGGCCAGGATCAGGCGGAGGATCCCGGCTCCCCTCCGCATGTCTGGCGTCTCAAGGTCGTCGAATTTGGGCGGAGGAAGAGGCTCGTTCTGGTGCTCGATCATCCACGCGATCGGTTCCAGGCGCGGGATCTTCGACAGTAAATCATAGGCGACACGCGGATGAGAATTATATTGTGCCTGCTCGGCCGGGGTGAGCGGCTCACCGTTAAACACGGCTTCCACTGTTTCCGGTGCCAAAGTGACACAGCCGAGCTGGGACATCATGGCGGCGATCTCGTATTGCCAGGGGTCTCCCAGGTTCATCGCGATTACGATGTGGTGGATGTAGCGGCGTGCGCGTTCGGCGCGGCTGAAAGCGGCGGGATTGACCAGGCTGAGTACTTCCGTAAGAACTTGCATGCTGCCGCTCAGGGTTTTTTCCAAAAGTTGCTTTTCGGAGTTGACCAGGCGGTACTGCACCAGCGCCGCGTTCAGGGTTTTCGCCATCACCTCCTTGCTGCAGGGTTTGTTGAGGAAACGGAAGATGCTGCCTTCGTTGATGGCATTGATAGCCGTGTCCATGTCGGCGTTGCCGGTAAGCATGACACGGATGGTATCGGGCGACACAGTCTTGATTCTGCTCAAAAGCTGGATGCCGTCCATGCCCGGCATTCGCATGTCAGAAACCACGACCGCGTAGGGTCCGTTGTCTGCGGCGAGTTGCAGGGCTTGCTCGCCCCCCTGGGCGGTTTCCAGCGAAAACTCGCGGCACAAACTGCGCCGATACCCGTCAAGAACACTATTGTCATCGTCTACCAGAAGGATCTTTTCAGCCACCGTGTTCCTCTTTCTTGTCGATGTTTCTGACTGCCGTTTCAGCAGGCGCGACCCATGCAGCGGAACCAATCGCCAGCAAATCTGGTCGATGTGTTTCTACGACGTAATCGAGCTTCCGGCTGACGCCCCACTGGCTTTGACCATAATCGCCGGGCCGGTTGATGCCCGATCAGGCACACGCACCAGCACGGTTCCTGATATCGGATCCCGCCGCAAGAAGTTTCGCAGCCGAGTCAGCAAGGCATAGCCAATTTGCGTTCCCTTCGCCACCAGCAACATGCCACTGGCTGTGCGGACATCCTCTTGAAGCACCATGTCGCATTCCAGTTCCGAGATTTCGCAGTTCTTGGCTTCCATGCGCTGGATGTCGAGTTCGAGATTAGCCAGCGCATTCACCACCAGATCGGCGAATTGCTCAGAGCGGGACAGGAGCCGGCTCAGTGATTCCTTGTGGCCAACTCCGCCGCTCAGCAGTTGATCGTAGGCAATCGCTACCCTGAGGATCTGGGCTCCCAATGCGACCGGATCCTGCTTGAGATCGACTCCGGCGGGAGACCGGGGCGGAGCTGTATCCTGCTTCGCGATCATGTGAGCGACTCCTTCGAGTCTGGGAATATTCGACAGCAACTGCGCGGCTACGCCTGCGCGAGTGTCATAGCGAGCCTGTTCCTCGGACGAGAGCTGCTTGCCCGCGTAAACAGCTTCGATGGTCTCGGTATCCAGGGTGACGCATCCCAGCTGGGACATCATGCCGGCAACTTCAAATTGCCAGGGAGTATTCAAATGCAGTTCTTTCACGATGTGCTGCACGTATTTCCCCACCCGAATCCCGCGACTGAAAGCTGCCGGATTCACCAGGCTGAGCACGTCGGTCAAAACCTTTACGCTGCCCCTCAGCGTTTTTTCCAACAGCTCCTTTTCCGCAATCACCAGCCGGTGCTGGATCAGAGCCGCAGTCAGCGCCTTGGCCAGAACTTCCTTCTCGCAGGGCTTGGTAAGAAAGCGAAAGATGGCGCCTTCGTTCACCGCGTTGCTGGCAGCCTGGATGTCGGCGTAGCCGGTCAACGCGATTCTTACCGAGTCCCCGGAAATTATTCGCACCCGAGACAAGAACTGCACGCCGTCCATCTCCGGCATGCGCATATCCGAAACAATCACTGCATAGGGGTCTTCTTGTGCGGCGGTGATGGCTTCGAGTCCGTCGCGGGCGCTCCCCGCCGTGTCCAGCAAAAACTCCTTGTGCAGGAGGCGGCGGAAGCCTTCGAGAACTCCTGGCTCATCGTCCACAAATAGAATTTTCTCGCTCATAATCCTCTCCCCGTCATTCCTCGTCGGCATCCAGCTGGCTGCGCCACACCTTCTCTCGCTCCGCGCAACCGATCCCGGCCAGGAAGGTTGTGTCGATCGGAGTGCAATCCCGCAGCCGCGAGATGCTCTTTTCGTCGTGATATGTGCTGGCCGCATGCACCGCGGTCAGCGGCGAAAACTTTACGCTCAAGCTTCCCGCAGGCTCGTGGTGCCAGGCCACGGCTTCCACAATCGTGCCCGGCAACCCCCAGACGCCAAACAGGTAGGCCGCGATCTGTCCATGGTTGCAGCCGAGCACTTCGCGCTCGGCCGCGAACAGCCCGACACCGGCCTTCCGTCCGTACTCCAATACTTCACCGTACCGCGCTCCCAGGGTGGAAGCCAAAATGAGCTTGCCGGCGTCATGCAACAGGCCGGCGGTGAAAGACTCGTCCTGTGTCCGTTGATCGGCGTGTTCGCAAAGCGCAATCTTCCTGGCACTATTGCTGACCGCCAGAGAGTGATCCGAAATCTGCTGAACATCGTCGGCGTTCAGCACCTGGCTTTCAAATTGCTCGAAGACATGCGCCGTGAGTACCAGGGCTCGCAGGGTGTCCAGGCCGAGCAGCTTGACGGCGTGCGAGGCCCGGGAGATTTCGCAGGGCAAGCAAAAGAAAGCTGAATTCACGAGCTTCAGAACCTTCGCAGTCATCGCCATGTCGGCGCCAATCAGTTCGTCGATCTTTTGTAGTTCGGGTGCCGGACGGCGCAGCTCCTGGTTCAGTTGCAGGTAAACGTGGGGCAGGCTGGGCAGGTTGTCGAGCTTGGTAACCAATTCCCGCAGATCCGGATTCTGCAAAAGATCTTTCAGGGCAAAGGCACGAATCAGCCGGGACTTCAGTTCTTCAGCTTCGCAAGGCTTGGAAATGAACTGATGAGCCGGATTGACCGAGCGCAGAATGGTCTCCCGATCCGATTGCCCCGATAGCACCATACGCAAGGTTCGTGGTGACCGCTTCTGCACTTCTTCCAGCAACTGCGCTCCGTCCATGCCCGGCATTCGCATGTCGGTAACGATAATGTCGAACTGCTGCAAGTCCATCGCTGCCAGGGCTTCTTTGCCCCCCGGCGCAAAAACCATCTCCCATTCCGAGCGCATGAGGCGAAGACTGCGCTGCAACCCGCTTAGCAGCATGGGCTCGTCATCGACAAATAGAATTCGTTTGGCCATGATTATGTTTCCGACGATTGCAACGGCATCCGAATGTAGAACGTGGTTCCTTTTCCCAGTTCAGAGTCGAACCATATCTTTCCTCCATGGCGTCGGACGATGGCGGTGTGGGCGAGAGCCAATCCCTGCCCCGTTCCTTTCCCCACTGGTTTGGTGGTGAAGAATGGCTCAAACACTCGCGAGCCCACAGCCTCCGGTATTCCCGCTCCGGTATCCGAGATAGAGATCTCGGCCCAGCCTTGATCATGGCTGGTTGAGACCACAATCTTTCCTTTTCGCTGAGAGCCGTCTCCCACCGCCTGCCCAATCGCCTGCGCGGCATTGATCAACAGGTTGAGAATCACCTGGTTGAACTCCCCGGCATGGCAGAGCACCGAAGGCAAATTCAAGTCAAAGCGGGTTTCCACCTCGGCCACATACTTCCACTCGTTGCGGGCCACGGTGATGGTCGTCTCGATCGCCTTGTTGATATCAATCGAGCGTTTTTCCTCCGCTCCCGGATGAGAAAATTCCTTCATGGCTCGCACGATCTTGCCCACTCTCTGGGTGCCTTCCAGGGATTGTTCGATGGCCCGCGGAATCTCCGTCTGCAGGTATTCGAAGTCGGCTGCTTGCGCCAGGGCGTCAAATCGCTGCAGCGTCTGCGACGAAATCGGGCCCAAGGACGCTTCGTGTCTCATCGCCCGGGTAATCGCGATGAGTTCCTGGAACGACGGCCAGGATTCCTGCAGGAATCGCGTGTTATCGCCCACGTACTGCGTGGGAGTATTGATTTCATGCGCAATTCCGGCGGCTAACTGGCCAATCGCTTCCAGTTTTTGTGCCTGCCGCAACTGCTGTCCCAGGATCTCGCGCTGGGTCACATCGGAGCCGATAATCAGCAACTCATCGATTCCTTGGGCGGGCCCAATAATCCAATTCAGGGTAAGGCCGAGAAACCGCGTCTCGTTATCGATTACAAAGGGGAGAGCCTCGACCCGCCGCGATTCCCGCCCCTCCCCCCAGGAATTAATCTCAGCCTGGATATCCGAGCGCACCCAGTGAATCCCACACTCCGCCAGGCGTTTTCCCACGACGTCGTCCTGGGCAAGACCGAACACCTTGGTGGCTGCCAGATTCCAGCGTTTAATCCGTGAATCCGGACTGATGCCGATAAGAATGGACGGCACCGAGTTGATGAATAGCTCCGCCTCTTCATGCGCCCGACGCAAGGCGTCCTGGGCCCTCTTTCTCTCGGTGATATCGACAAACGTCACCACACAGCCAACAATCCTTCCCTCGTGTTTCACCGGGTAAGACCAGTATTCGACGGGAAGGCAGGTGCCGTCAGATCGCCATACAACTTCATCGTCTACGTGACTCTCACTGCCCTTCAGAAAGGCCTTGAAGATGTGGCACTCTTCCACCGGATAAGGGGATCCATCGACCCGACTGTGATGAATGGTTTGGTGCATGTTTTTTCCCAGCACGTCACTCGAATCCTTGTAGCCAAGCATGCGCAAGAAAGCTCGGTTGGAGAACGTACAATTGCCGCTCGCATCCAGACCGTAAATGGGCTCTGCGGTGGAATCGAGCAGGAGTTGCAGTCTCTCTTCCCGTTCTTTTATTTTCTGTTGGGCGAGGATGCGATCGTCGATGATGCGAGAGATCACGACGATGCGTTCGAGGCCGCCAGAGCTGTTGCGCACAGCACAGCCATGAGCTTCCACATAATGCCAATCGCCCTTCTTGTGACGGTAACGCATCTCCGCGATGACTCCGTTTGTTCCCTTTCGCACCATGTCGTCGGTTGCCTGGCGAATGATCGGTAGGTCGTCAGGGTGCACCACTGCCAGAGAGCTGTGATCTTGCAGTTCGCCGACCGAGTACCCCAGAAGCTTCTGGTACGCAGGGCTGACATAAAGCGTATTCATCCCGGGGTAGTCGACGATCAGAATCAGGTCGCCCGCATTTTCGGCGATAGTTCGAAACAGGGCTTCGCTGCGCTGCAGAGCTTCCTCCGTAGCTTTGCGGATGCTGATGTCCTGGATCAGCCCCACCGCCAGGTCAGACTGCTGTTGGTCCGTGCGCGGGATCGATATCGCCGTCAGCAGCACCCATACGGGACGCCCACTCTTGTGGATGTATCGCTTCTCGATCTGGCAACTCTTGGTTTCTCCGGAGATCAGCCTTCGCAGCTCGCGCCCACTCGCCGCGATGTCATCCGGATGAGTAATATCTGGCAATGCTCGAGCGAGTACTTCCTCAGCGGTATAGCCCATCAATTCACAGAACGCCCGGTTGACCCAGACACATTTGCCCTTCGCGTTTAGAACCAGCACGCCCACTGCGGAGCGCTCGACGATAGATGGGAAGAAGGAGGCGTAACCTGGCAAACCATCGGCCGAACCGATGCTTGTAGGCGCAAGCTCTGGTGGAAGCTTGGTGGAACTCACTCTCACTCCTCGGCTAGAAGGGGGTTGGCCGTTGCGACAACAGGCTGGATGAGGAGGTGGACGACGTTCTTTATTCTTACCTCGCGCCAGTATGCCGTCATTGAGATAATCGGCATTGACGCTGTTCAACTTGAGTGACGCTATCCCTGCGGCCGTGCTCCGGCGCTTCCCGCCCCGACCAGGTGGCTATTTGCCAGATCGTCGATCTCTTCTTCTTGGTTCGTAGGATGAATTCCCCAGTTCATTAGTCCCCCCTCAACCGCATGAAAACCTCGATGACGGTGGGGTCAAATTGCGTTCCAGACCTCTGTTTCAGTATCTCGAGCGCTTGTTGCCTGGGAAGGCCCTTTCTGTAGGGACGGTCCGAGGCCATCGCGTCATAGCAGTCGGCAACGGGCAAGAATGCGGGCATGCGAACTAATATTTCCCCCTGCCAGGCCTGCGGGGTATCCGGAACCATCGAACCATTCATGATGTTGGGCAACCATGGGCAGAGCTTCGCGGAAGCGGGCGATCGGTTCGAGGATGCGAACCCCAATTTTTCGGAGCCAACCTCGGGGCCGGTTGCAGGACCTACCTCTCAGTGTGGCGCCGGTTCGGCGAGTGGATCGTTACCCGGTTGCGAAGTTTCCTCGGCTTCAGTCGCGGTCAGTGGCAGACGCAGGAAAAATGTTGTGCCCTTTCCGACTTCGCTCTCGAACCATATCTTGCCGTCGTGTTTTTTCACGATCACCGCATGGGCTAACGCCAAGCCTTGTCCCGTCCCCTTGCCCACCTCCTTGGTGGTGAAAAATGGTTCGAAAATCCTGGTCCGGACATTTTCTGGTATGCCTGCCCCCGTGTCCTTAATCTCAACCTGCACCCAATCACCCTCGCATTTAGTGGTGATCGTAATCGTTCCCTTAGATGCCGAGCCGCTTTTTGCCACATCGCCAATCGTCTGCGCCGCATTGATCAGCAAATTCAGGATGACCTGATTGAACTCGCCCGCCAAACAGGGTACGGGAGGTAGATCGCGGGCAAAACAAGTCTGCACATCGGCCACGTATTTCCATTCATTGCGGGCGACTGCAATCGTGGTTTCAATCGCGTGATTAAGGTCGATGGCGCATTTACCTTCGGATCCGGGATGGGAGAATTCTTTCATCGCTTTGACGATTTTAGAAACCCGGCCCACCCCCTCCAAGGCCTGAGCAATCGCCTGCGGAACTTCGCGGAGCAGGTAGGTTGGATCTGCCTCCTCGGTGCGTTGCAGCAACTCGGCGATCGTGTCCGGAGCTATCTCTCCTGCCAGAGACTGTTCACGCAGCCGCAAACACAGCCCCAGGACCCGGTCCACGGCGGGCCAACTTTCTTGGAGAAATTTGGTGTTGTCGCCGACGTACTGGGCTGGAGTGTTTATCTCATGGGCTATGCCGGCGGCCAACTGTCCGATCGCCTCGAGCTTTTGGGCCTGGCGCAGTTGCTCTTCCAGGGTTTTGCGTTCGGTGATGTCGGCGCCGGTAATTAGAAAACCCGTATCTCTCTCGCCGGGGAAGAGGTCGGACCTGATGATAGTCAAACCAAGGGAACGTCGGTCACCGTCTCTGTCAAACATGACATTCTTGCGCCTCTCCAAGTTACCAATCCGGAACCACGAATCGATTCCTTCGCCCGACTGCGGGGGAAGCCAGTGAATTTGGCAGTTGTGGAGAGGCTTGCCCAAGACTGCGTCTGCGGGCAGGCCGAATGCGGTTGCCGCGGTCAGGTTCCAACGCGTGATTTGACCGGCGCGATCGGTGCCGATCAAGATAGAAGGAACGGAATTAATAAAGAGTTCCGATTCAGCGTGCGCGGCTCGAAGCGCGCCTTCGGCGGATTCGATCTCCGCTAGCATGTCATTGAAACCGTCCGCTAGAAGGCCCACTTCGTCGTCCGCATACTTGGGTGCGCGCACGCCGAAGTTCTTCTCTCTGGAAATTGTTCTCGTGGTCTCCACCAAGTCGAGAATCGGTTTTGAAATCAGGCGCTTCAGCAGCACGGCGACCAGGAACGCGGCCCCCGAAGAAGCGATCATCAGAATCATCACGAATAAAACAAACCGCCACATGCGTCCCTGGATCTCCTGCAAATCCGATACCAGAAACACCGAACCGATCGATTCTCCCTCAAACATAACGGCGTCACATTCGGTTACCTGGTCGCGCTCCAGGCGGCTGCCTGCCGGGGGCGAAAGCTGCGGAAGGCGGGCCGGGAGCACGGAGAGAATGCGACGGTAGGACGCGAAGGCTTGCCCGTGACTATCGTAGATGCGCGCTGCGACGATGTGCGGCTCCGCCTGAAGGGCCTGCAGTACAAGGTCCGCGCTCTTGGGATCGTTGTAGGTCAGAGCTGCCGCAACGTTCGCCGCGGTAATATCTGCCAGGCTATGGAGATGGTCGACAATGTTGCGGCGTAAAGTGATGACATCGTAGCTCAGAAAAAAGACGCAAGCCACCAGAAGGGCCGCGCTACTGGTGGCCATCATGGTTAGAGTCAGTTTGCGCGCGAGAGTAAGCTCGCGAACGAACTTCATCGCTTCCCTCCGAATGGTCGCGCGGCCTTGACCAGCCGCGCTACCATCAGAAGCCGCGAACTGATTTTCACGCCTACCGCGTTGGAAGCCTCAGGATCGATCTCCAGTTCGATGGTGGCATGATTGAGCGCCAGATTAATCATGCCCCCGAGCGGAATGAATTGGCCGCTTTGCCCGACCGTGAGAACGCTCGATCCTTGCAGTCCGTTGAGCAACTGCGCGATGCGCTCTCGGTCGGAAAAACCAATGAACAATACGTGGCAGGATTTGAATTCCGCGGAGGAATGCGGTCTCCGAGCTTCCACCGGGCGCCCGTTCGCCTTTTTTCCGATGACTGCCGACTCCAGTACATCGCTGGTGCGTTCGTCGCCCACTACGCAGATCACGGCAGGATCGTCGGGATTCCGGAATGCTCCCGGTGGCCAATCCACAAACTTTGCGAAGTTGTACAGATAAGCCGCCTTGACCCGGCTCTCCTCGACGGTTTGGGCCGATGTTGGCATCGATAAACCGAAGCAGACGCCATGAATCAGGACCCCAATGGCGAATGCCCGTCGGATGCCAGCGATCTTCCGGAAATCGCGCGAGAATCTCGCTTTATCGTGGCAACGCCTGCCGCTTGGGGAATCGCATTCGAGATGGCCGTGGGTTGACATTGCTTTCCGAGTGCTCACTGGAAATGAAACGTGCGTGTCAGTTTCAGGCGGAAGTTCCGCCCATTCTGCTGCACCGTGGAGCCCACGATCTCGGCTCCCACGGGATCGCCGTACTGTTGATTGAAAACGTCGTAAACGCTGGCGGATACGCGAAACCCTTTGGCGAACTCGCGGCTGGTGAGGGTCAGGTTGGAGACCGTGGAGCTGCCGATCTGCGATCTAACCAAAGTCGTTCTGGAATCGGTGTACTGCAGTTCCAATCCAATCGTCAGCCGGCGACGAGCCATGGGAAAAATGAGATTAGCTTTTGCCAGTTGGGCGGGTGAATCCGACAACCCGAGCCCGGTAGACGGGTCAAATGTTTTTTGCAGCGTGTAGCTAAACCGGCCTTCGATGCCCGACGCTATCTTCCCTCCTAACTCCACCTCGAAACCCCGGTTGTGCGCCCCCTCAGAGTTGTTGTACACAATGAAGCCGTTCTTAGGATCGATTTGCTGATCGATAAGGTCGGTAAATTCATTCGCAAAACCCGAAGCCGAGACACGAAAGTCGGCGCCCAAATCCTGCTCCCAGATCAGCTCCTCGGTGCGTATCTTTTCCGGCTGCAAGCGTGGGTTCGGTTCCACACTGACGGAATCGCTGTAGTAAAGCTCGTAGTTGTTGGGAGCGCGAAAGGCTTGACCGTAGATCAGCTTGAACGTGCTTCTTCTCAGCGGGCTGTAAATCAGTGCAACCCGCGGGTTGGTTGTTCCGCCAAACGTTTGATAGTGGTCGTATCGCAACCCCGCATTGAGAATCAGGTGTTTTGCAAAGGTGAACTCATCCTCAACGAAAGCCGCCCATTCCTGCGAACTTCTCAGATCGTCCAGCACCGGCTGGTATGGATTTAAATTGTAGTTAGTCTGGTCCTGGTGCAAGTTGTCCCGAAAATGCACCCCCCCGGTTGCCTTGTGCTTTCGCCATAGGGTCTTGGTGACTCTCGCGTTTGTCCCCAAAACATCGCCCCGCGATGCATCTTGGTTAAGCACATCCGCCGCCTGACCGGCGCGCGGCGAATAAACGTAGACTCCGTGGTAGAGGGCGCGGTCAAAATAGACATCAGCGGTGAATTCCGCATCCTGGAAAACCGGGCGGCTGTAGCGAAGGTCGACGTATCCGTTTGAATCCGTGGTTTGGCTCCGGTTGTCATTGAAGTCCTGCCCAAAAGACGCGGTCGGTATGCCCTTCTCGCGCGTTCCCCCCAACGCCTCCAGTGTGAAGTGATGGAAATGGAGGCTGCCGTAAAAGCTTCTCGCTGAGTCGCGATCCGCATCCTGGGCAATTCCGTTGTTGGACGTGGGGCTGTCAAATGCGGGGAAAAAGAGACGTGCGGCGCCCGCGCTGTCGTAGATCGTCCCGGAAAACAGTCCCTCCAAACCGTGATAAATTCCGCCGAGGGTGGAGCGTCCCTGGTAAGAGCCGAAACTACCAGCTTCGCCGGAGAATTGAAGTCCTGCACCGCTCTGAACGGTTTTTGTAATCACATTGATGACGGCAAGAAAGGCGCTGGTGCCATAAAGAGAGGAACTGGGACCGCGAACGATCTCGATGCGCTCGATTAAATCGACGTCGAGGGGAAAATCGGTGCCCAGATGCGCCTGATCGTAAACGTTGTCGTTGAGGCGATGGCCGTTAATGAGCAGCAGAATCTGATCGTTATATCCGCCCGGACGAGAGAACCCTCGCACTCCGACATAGGTGTAGTTCCGGTCATAGCTGACGTCGAACCCACGCACACTCCGCAGAGCGTCCGCCAGCGTCCGGTAGCCGAATTGGCGAATCTGGTCGGTGGTAATCACCGTCACAGAGGACGGGGCTTCCCGGTCGCTCTGCAGATACATCGATGCGCTGTAAACCTGAACACTTTTGAGTTCCTCAGGGTTCAGGTCCATGACGTCTTTACTCTGCCCGGCCGCCCATTCGAAAGCGATCAGTAGCATCCAGAGAAGCGACGAAACCTGACAGATCGCACCCTGAAACTGTCGAAAGCGACTGATCGATTTCCCACCTCTGTGTGACCACTGCATAAATTCATTCTTCCCTGGCGCTGGGCTGAGATGGCATCCCTCGACGCACACCGTCCAGCTACTCGCGTAGACACAAAGCCTACGTATCTATCGGCACCATCGGCTGAAACCTGATCGGCAATCCGTTTTTTCCCAGGTAGGAACGAAAGCGGGACTTGGTGAAGTCACGCCGGCAGCACAGTTGTGCCCCACATCGCGGATACTGGCGCGCCCCGATGTCGGTAGCAAGTTAAAATGTCCGCTCTTTGTAGCAAGTGAAATGTCCGGTTTCAAAGTTGTGCCCTCGCCGTTTGGGTTGGGTTTGGGGATGGGGTTGCGGGGGAAGGGGGCAGTTCCCCTTCCCCCGCTCAGCGCTGGAGAAGCTTTGGCCGGCAAGGGTGCTCCGCCGCTGTCGCAGCGACCCAGGCAATGTGGTCCGTAGGTGAGACTCAAGGTTCCATTCAGGTGTTGGTGCAGCACCACCTGACAACCCGCCAACGTCGCGCGCCAGCGCACCCGCTCGATCTGCAAGCTCAGATTCTGAAAGTTCACCGTGTTGTCGCGGTTCACGCTGCGTTCGAAGTGCAGCGAGAAAATCCGTTCCAGGTCACGACTCCGGCAGGGCACACAAGCATTGCCCGCAGCCGGGGCGCGATCTGAGCCTGCTCGGGGATCTCTACCGACGCGGGCTGGAAGGCCGGCAGCTGGGGCTGATCGTCACCGACGGCTGTCCCGGACTGGCAGCGGCGATTCGCACCGTGTATCCGCGGGTGCGGCATCAGCGCTGCTGGGTGCACAAGATGCGGAACATTCTGGAGAAAGTGCGAAAACGAGACTACGACGAAGTGAAGGCGGGCGCGCAAGCCATCTACTTGGCCGACAAGCCGCGTCCACGCCGAAGCCGCGTTTCGGCGCTTCCGCGCGCGCTGGTTGCGGGAGTACGTCCGCCATGGTGCGGCGTCTGGAGCGCGATCTGCCGGAACTGCTGTCGTTCTTCGCTTTTCCGCGCCACCTGTGGCGCAAACTGCGCACCACCAACGTGATCGAGCGCTGCTTCGTCGAAGTGCGCCGCCGCACCCGGCCCATGGTGTGCTTTGTGAACGTAGAAAGCGTCGACCGCATCATCTACTCCATCTTCCAGAGATTTAACCTGGAATGGAAAACCCGCACCCTCAACCTATTTACACAAGCAGCTTGACGTCACCGGCAGCATCCTGCCACTTTCCGCGGCGTGGCGCATCCAATAGAATCATCAGAACGCTGAATGGAGTTATCTATGGCTAAAGCTACTTTTGCGGCAGGCTGTTTTTGGGGAGTCGAGGCTACCTTCCGGCAACTGCCCGGGGTGATTTCGACCCGTGTCGGCTATACCGGCGGCAACGCTCCCAACCCGACCTATAAGCAGGTTTGCACGGACACGACCGGCCATGCCGAAGCGGTTGAGATTGATTACGATCCGGCCAAACTTTCCTACGATAAACTGCTCGAAGTCTTCTGGGAGAACCACGATCCCACGCAGCTCAACCGGCAAGGGCCGGATTGGGGGAAACAATATCGCTCGGCCATCTTCTTTCATACACCGGAACAGGAAGCCGCGGCCAAGGCGTCGAAAGAGCAACTGGAAAAGTCGCATCGCTTCAGCAAGCCTGTAGTCACCCAGATTGTTCCAGCAGTAACTTTCTTCGAGGCTGAGGATTACCACCAGCAGCATCTGGAGAAGAAGGGCCTGGCGAGCTGCCATATCAAGGCATAGTCGGAGAATAATCACATAACGAGGGGCGGCGGACGAGGCGCGTCGACCCTTGTTGTTTACGAAGCGGTCAAGCGTCCGGCATTCGGTGAACGGCCTTCACGTCTTCAAGTTTCTTTTCGGCATTGATCGAAATAGATAATCCCACTCAAGCTTTTAGACTATCCCGCTGACCTGCTATAATCACAAGTTTTCTTGCGTGACATCACAATCACCTGTGACCGCTTGTTTCGAAGAGGCCGC
Organism: Terriglobales bacterium; assembly: GCA_963706465.1. Lineage (GTDB taxonomy): Bacteria > Acidobacteriota > Terriglobia > Terriglobales > Acidobacteriaceae > JABDBE01. The sequence continues at coordinate 37,652 of CAVPMC010000003.1, read as the reverse complement.
ACTGAACTGGGAACAAAGTTTCGTCTCCTGGCTGCACTGAAAGCTCTGATCGATGCAGATTTTTCATCGCAGTACGAATACCATCTCACGCGCCACGATTTACGGGGCCGTATTCCTGATCGCGGCGTTGCTGTGGGCGGTGCTCGAGCTACAACGGTCGCCCTACATCACTTACGCCAAGGTGGTGCGTCCGCAGCCCGTCCCCTTTAGCCATCAGCATCACGCGGGCGGGTTGGGCATTGACTGCCGTTATTGTCATACGTCGGTTGAGGAGTCCAAATTCGCCGGCATTCCTCCAACCAAAACCTGCATCAACTGCCACTCCCAGATTTGGACGGGAGCTTCCCTGCTTGAACCCGTGCGCGAGAGTTTCCGCACCGGCAGATCCCTGGTCTGGACTCGGGTCAATGATTTACCCGATTTCGTTTACTTCGATCACAGCATTCACATCAACAAGGGCGTGGGCTGCAATACCTGCCACGGACCAGTCGACCGGATGCCGCTCATGTTCAACTACGCATCTTTGCAAATGGAATGGTGCCTGGATTGCCATCGCGCGCCGGAGAAAAATCTGCGGCCTCGCGACCAGGTTTTCAATATGCGCTACGAGCAACCGTCGAGCGACAAACCGGTGATGCTCGACGGCAAGGCTTACACGGATCAGATTTCTCTGGGTACGGATTTAGTGAAGAAATACAACTTGCGGACCGTGACCGACATCACGAGTTGTTCAACTTGCCATCGGTGAGATGGGACGGGCGCGGAAGTCTCCGCTAGAGAAGCAGCGGTAGAGAAGCAGCGGTAGAGAAGCAGCTAGCTTGGTCTCTGCGGCAATGAAGTTCGAGTTACTACATGGAAGAAGAAAACAAGCAGCCACACAGCGAGGAGGTTTGCCCGGGCAAGAAGGGTAAGCTCGACCTGAAGACAGCGCGTGCTCAAATCGCCGAAACAAAAGGTCCGGAATATTGGCGCAGCCTGGAAGAACTGGCTGGCAGCTCCGAGTTCCAGGAGATGATGCATCGCGAGTTCCCGAAAGGCGCGTCGGAGTGGCTGGACGCGGTTTCTCGCCGCGGCTTCCTGAAGCTGATGGGCGCTTCGCTGGCGATGGCCGGCATGGCCGCGTGCACCAAGCAGCCGCTGGAGCCGATCGTCCCTTATGTGCGCCAGCCAGAAGAAGTGATTCCCGGGCGACCCATGTTCTATGCCACCGCTTTCACGCTGGGTGGATACGCCAGTCCGATCCTGGTTGAAAGCCATCTTTTCCGTCCAACGAAGATTGAGGGCAACTCACAGCATCCCGCGAGCATGGGCGGAACCGATGTGTTCGCACAGGCGTCCATCCTCGGAATGTATGACCCCGACCGTTCACAGACCATTGCGAACCTGGGCGAGGTGCGCACCTGGGGGAATTTCCTCGAAGCCATTCGCGGACCGCTCAACGCGCAAAAGGCGGTGCAGGGCGCGGGCATCCGCATCCTAACGCGCACGGTTTCTTCTCCGGCGCTGGCCGATCAGCTGCGGTCGGTGCTCAAGTTGTATCCGCAAGCGAAGTGGCACGTGTATGAGCCAGTGAATCGCGACAATGTGCTCGAAGGGGCGAAGATGGCCTTTGGCCAGCCGGTGGAAACGCAGTACCGGCTGGAAAATGCGGATGTGATCGTTTCGCTGGACGCCGATTTTCTGTACGCGGGATTTCCCGGGTCGACGCGATACATTCGCGATTTCGCCAAGCGCCGCAATCCGGATGCGGGCAATATGAGCCGGCTGTATGTGGTCGAGAGCACGCCCAGTTCGACGGGGGCGAAGGCGGACCATCGTTTGCCCTTGCCATCGATTAAGGTCGAGGCCTTTGCGAGAGCGCTTGGGTCGGCGCTCGGGATGAACAGCGGCGGCGATGGGGTGCTCGATGGCGCGCAGGCGAAATCCATCCTCGCGGTCGCTCGGGAATTGCAAAGTCATCGCGGTTCCAGCGTGGTGATTGCCGGTGACCACCAGCCTCCAATCGTGCATGCTCTTGCCCATGCTATCAATCAAAATCTGGGCAACGTGGGAAAGACGGTTTTTTACACTGATCCCGTGAATGCCAATCCGGTTAACCAGACCGATTCGATCAAGGATCTCGTCGCCGACATGCGCGCCGGCAAAGTGGACATGCTGTTCCTCATGGGCGGAAACCCGGCCTACGATGCACCTGTAGACCTCAACTTCGCCGACGCGCTGAAAAACACGAACATTCCACTTCGTGTACACCTCGGACTCTATCAGGACGAGACCGCCGAACTTTGCCAATGGCACGTGAATGAGGCGCATTACCTCGAATCGTGGGGCGACACTCGCGCGCACGACGGCACTGTGAGCATCGTGCAACCGCTGATCGCTCCGCTTTACGGCGGCAAGAGTGTTTATGAACTTACCGCGCTGCTGGCTGGGCAAGCTGGAGCTACCGACCATGAAGTCGTTCAAGGATATTGGAAGCAACACCATTCAGGTGCGGACTTCGACACCTCTTGGCGGAAATCGCTGCACGACGGATGGATTGACGGAACAACATTCCCGCCCAAATCAGTCAGCCTGAAATCCGCCGGCTTCACGCCGTCTGCGGCCAGCGACGAGAAATCGATTGAGATCAACTTCCGCCGCGATCCATGCGTTTACGACGGCTGCTTCTCCAATAACGGCTGGTTGCAGGAACTTCCCAAGCCCATGTCCAAACTGACTTGGGACAACCCGGTGCTGATCGGCCCGGCCATGGCAGCGCGCATGGGGCTGAAGACCGAAGATCTCGTCATGTTGGAACTGAACGGCAAGAAGGTCACCGCTCCCATCTGGATTCAGGCGGGTCATCCCGATAATTCCATCACAGTGTTTTTAGGCTACGGGCGCAGGCGTGCGGGCCGGGCTGGCACGGGCGCAGGCTTTGATATGTACCCGCTTCGTTCCAGCGCGACCCCATGGTTCACGACCGGCGCGAATATCACCAAGGCTGGAGGAACCTATAAGCTGGCGTCGACTCAGGGCTACCAGACCATGGACACGCCCGAAGGAGCAACGGCCGCAGGTGCGCCATGCAAGTCTCGAAGAGTATCGCAAGGAACCCGACTTCGCGAAGGAAGAAGAACCGCCGGCGGGCTTGACCTTGTACCAGCCCTATCCCTACGAAAAAGAAACTTACGCGTGGGGCATGGCCATCGATCTGAACGCCTGCGTCGGATGCAACAACTGCATCGTTGCTTGCCAGTCGGAGAACAACATTGCAGTAGTGGGCAAAGAACAGGTCGTACATCGGCCGCCACATGCATTGGCTTCGCGTCGATGCTTATTATCAGGGCGACCGCGATAACCCCAAGGCATACTTCCAGCCAGTGCCTTGCCAGCAGTGCGAGAACGCGCCGTGCGAAGTGGTCTGTCCCGTGGGCGCAACCGTACACAGCACCGAGGGCCTGAATGACATGGTCTACAACCGCTGCGTGGGCACGCGCTACTGCTCGAACAACTGTCCCTATAAGGTTCGGCGCTTCAATTTCCTGCTCTTTCAGGATTGGGAGACGCCGCAGTACAAGATGATGCGCAACCCTGACGTGACCGTGCGCAGCCGCGGCGTCATGGAAAAGTGCACGTACTGCGTGCAGCGCATCACCCAACATCGAATTGATTCCGAGCGCGAGGATCGCAAGATTCAGGACGGCGAACTGCAGACCGCGTGCCAGCAATCCTGTCCAGCCAATGCGATTGTCTTCGGCAACATTAACGATTCCAAGAGCGAGGTTGCAAAGCTGCAAGGCGGGCGCACGCAATTACAGTCTGTTGGCGGATTTGAATACGCGGCCCCGAACCACGTACTTGGCCGAGATTCGTAATCCGAATCCGGAACTGGAAACCTAAGCAGCTCCATCGAGGAATGGACGAGCAAAGACAACCCGCAACCATTAGCAATCGCGCTCCGGTAATCGAGCCGGGATACACCTTCGGCACGGTTACCGACAAAATCAGCTCGATTGTTCTGACGCGACCAACTTCCAACGGTTGGTTTCTCGGTTTTGGGGTTGCATTTCTGCTCACCATGATGATGCTGTACGCCATCGGATATCTGTTTGTCCGCGGCGTGGGTATCTGGGGCATCACGATTCCGATCGGCTGGGGCTTTGCCATCGTGAACTTCGTCTGGTGGATTGGAATCGGGCACGCGGGCACGCTGATCTCGGCCATTCTGCTTTTGCTGCGGCAATCCTGGCGCAATTCGATCAACCGCTTCGCCGAAGCCATGACGCTGTTCGCCGTCGCGTGCCGCGGGAATCTTTCCACTCATTCACGTGGGCCGTCCCTGGCTGGCCTATTGGCTGTTTCCTTATCCCAACACCATGAATTACTGGCCGCAGTTCCGCAGTCCGCTGGTGTGGGACGTTTTTGCGGTTTCGACCTACTGCGACGATTTCACTATTGTTCTGGTTCATCGGCCTGATGCCGGATCTCGCTACTCTGCGAGATCGCTCCGACCAACCGGGCGGCACAGATCATTTATGGAATGCTGGCGTTAGGCTGGCGCGGTTCCGCGCGCCACTGGCATCGCTACGAGACCGCCTACCTTCTACTAGCCGGACTGGCAACGCCGCTGGTGCTGTCGGTTCACACGGTCGTAAGTTTCGACTTCGCCATCGCCATCGTGCCGGGCTGGCACACAACGATCTTCCCGCCGTACTTCGTGGCGGGAGCAATTTATTCCGGCTTCGCCATGGTGCTGATGCTGGCGATTCCGATCCGCAAATTCTACGGCCTGGAAGATTTCATCACCGAGCGTCACCTGCAAAACTCAGCGAAGGTGATGCTCGCGACCGGCCTGATCGTCGCTTACGGCTACGGCATCGAAGCTTTCATGGGCTGGTACAGCGGCAACCGTTACGATGCGTTCACTCTCTGGAACCGGCTGCACGGGCCGTATGCTCCGTGGTATCTGCTCGCTGCTGTCGTGCAATATTTTCGTCCCTCAACTGCTATGGATCCGTAAGCTGCGAACCAGTCCCGTCGCGCTTGTTCCTTGTTGTCGGGCGTGATTCTGGTCGGCATGTGGCTGGAGCGTTTCATCATCGTGGTGGTCAGTCTGCACCGCGACTTCCTGACTTCGTCGTGGGGAATGTACTACCCGACGCGGTGGGACTGGATGACATTCATCGGCACCATCGGCATGTTCCTGGCGGCGATGTTCCTGTTCGTGCGCATTCTGCCCATGATCTCGATCTTTGAAATGCGCACTCTGCTGCCCGAGGCGGAGGTGAAGGAATGAAGCGCACTCCGATATACGGCATCATGGCCGAATTCGATTCTCCCACCGACCTGGTCGACGCGGCCCATCGCACCTATGAAGCCGGCTATCAGAAGAATCGACGCTTACAGCCCATTTCCCGATCGAAGAATTGGCCGAGGCGATTGGGTTTCACAAAAACCGCGTGCCCCTGGTGGTGCTGATCGGCGGATTGCTGGGAGGCTTGTCCGGCTACGCTGCTGCAGTACTGGATTTCCGCCATCAGCTATCCCATCAATGTGGGCGGCAAGCCTTACCATTCATGGCCGGCGTTCATCGTGGTGACCTTCGAAATGACGATTCTGTTTGGCGGGATCTGTCGGCGGTGTTCGGCATGCTGGCACTGAACGGACTGCCCATGCCGTATCATCCGGTGTTTAATGTGCCACGCTTTGCCTTCGCGACCAAAGACCGATTTTTCCTGATCGTGTTTTCTTCCGATCCCAAGTACAGCCCGCAGCGAAACACGTCGCTTTCTGGAAAGCTCTGGAGCCGCGTTCGATTTCGGAGGTACCGAGCTAAGCCATGTGGCGGCCCCGCAAACTTTCGCTAAGAGTGGAGGCCGGGCGTCTTCGTCCGCCGGCAAGGAGACGACTTTCGTACTCGATTCTTTTGGCTTCGCTGGTTTTGGCAGGCTGCCGCCAGGATATGCACGACCAACCGCGCTTCAAGCCGCTGGCCCAGAGTGATTTTTATGCCGACCTGCGCTCGGCTCGGCCTCCGGTCGACGGGACTGTGGCGCGCGGACAGTTGCATGAAGATGCGTATTTCTATACCGGCAAATTCGGGAATAATCCCGGCGATTACATGCCGTTTCCTGTCACCGAGGAAGTATTGGCTCGCGGGCGTGAGCGCTTCAACATTTATTGCGCTCCTTGCCACTCGCGCCTCGGCGATGGCAACGGAATGATCGTGCAGCGCGGCTTTCGGCGCGCCGCCGTCGTACCACACCGAGCGCCTGCGCAAAGCGCCGCTGGGATATTTCTTTGACGTCATGACCAACGGATTTGGAGCCATGCCGGACTACGCATCGCAAATTCCGGCGCGGGATCGCTGGTCCATCGTGGCTTATATCCGAGCATTGCAGTTGAGCCAGGGAGCCACGGCCAGCGACGTGCCGCCCGGACAAACAATCCCGTCGGAGGCGCCGCTGTTCCGGGGCGATCCTGGTTCGGGCGCAACCTTGCCTGAACTTCAGCCCGCTTCATCAGGCGAGAAAGGGGAACAACCGAAATGAGCACGGCGCGGGTGAACGACCTGGATCTGATGGCGCCTCCGGTGGTCAAGACCATCGAAAAGCGCTCATTGATCATTGGCCTGATATTCGCCGCGATTTCTTTGCTGCTGGCATTCGTCCGCCCGGATCAGTTCTTCCGCGCCTATTTGCTGGGTTATATGGCCTGGCTCGGAGTGGCTCTCGGATCCATGGCGATTCTCATGATCCGGCATCTGACGGGCGGCGGTTGGGGCATGGTAATCCGCAGAATTCTGGGCGCCGCCATGCGGTGCTTGCCGCTGATGGCGGTGTTATTTGTCCCCATCCTGTTCGGCCTTCCCAAACTCTACGTGTGGGCGCGGCCTCTCGATTCGATCGCGGACAAACATCTCCGCGAGCACTTGCAGGACATCACCAAGACGTACCTCACCGTCCCCGGATTCATCGTTCGTGCCGCGATTTACCTGGCCATCTGGAATTTATTGTCGTTCCTACTCACCAAGTGGTCGAAGGAACAAGACGGTCCATCATCGCGAGACAACACCCCGCGCTTCAAAGCCGTGAGTGGGCCGGGTTTGATTCTTTACGCCTTCACGATTTCGTTCGCGGCTATCGATTGGGTCATGTCCATTGACCCCAGCTGGATTTCTACGATTTATGGATTGTTGATCCTGATCGGCGAGTTGCTTTCGGCCATGTGCTTCGCGGTAGTCGTCGAGCGCATTTTAGTGAACTACAAGCCGATGTCGGAGATGTTGAAACCCAATTTCGTGCACGACCATGGCAAGTGGATGCTCACGTTCATCATGGTGTGGGCCTACTTCTCCTTCTCGCAATGGCTCATCATCTGGGCGGGAAACTTGCCGGACGAAATCACGTGGTATATGCGGCGGTTGAATGGCGGGTGGGGATTCGTGGGGTTGTTCCTCGTCGTGTTTCAGTTTGCCGTGCCCTTTGTGTTCTTGCTATCGCGTCCCTTCAAACAGGATGTTCGACGCTTGGTCTGGCTGGCAGTGTGGATCATGCTGATGCGCTACCTGGATCTTTTCTGGATCATCGAGCCCAACTTTTCGACGACATTCAGCCTGACGTTGGCCGATATAGTGGTCCCCATTGCCATAGGCGGTATTTGGCTGGCTTATTTTTTCCGCAATCTCAATGCATTGCCCCTTCTGCCGGCGTATGACGCGTCCGCGAATGAGGTCTGGGAATCGGCACGTGATTGAAGAAATAAAACACGAGCACCCGGAAGAGGGCTTCGAGCAGCAGGACCTCAGCCCACGGGGAATATTCGCGTTCCTCATCAGCCTGCTCGTAGGGGGCGTGATTGTCTATTTCATTATCTGGGGCTTGTACCATTTCATGGAAACACGGCAGAGAGAGCACCAGCCTCAGCAAAGCCCGCTGGTAAAGCAAGTCGAAACTGACACTCGCATCGTCTCGCCAGACGAGGTCACGAAATTCCCCCAACCGCGTCTGGAGAGGAACGAGCGAGTTGAGATCAACGATTTCCGCTTGAAGGAAGAGCAGACCTTAAACAGTTATGGCTGGATCGACCAAAAGGCGGGGGTGGCGCACATTCCCATTGAACGCGCCATGCAACTCCTGGCGCAACGTGGCCTGCCGACTACACCGAAGTCCGGAACGGCTCCGCCATCTGCCGTGAATGTGGCGAACCAGGCCGCGGAACGATCGGACACGAGCAATGAATCGGGCAAGGCACAACAACCGAAGAAGTGAAGGGATGTTGCAGTGGGTATTGAAAAGGGAGCGAAAATTTTAAGGCTTGCGACGGCGGCGTTGACGCTGTGCGTCCTCGCCCTGCCGGCGTGGGGACAGGGAATAACCCAGGGCACGATGTCGCCGCCCGCGAATGTGCGTCCGCCGGGACTGAAGAATGTTGGCATCGAGCAGCATCTGAACGAACAGATTCCAGCCGCTCTGGCTTTTCGCGACGAAACTGGGAAAACGGTTCAACTGGGAGATTACTTCGGCAGGAAGCCGATGATTCTGAATCTGGTTTACTACCAGTGTCCGATGCTGTGCGGCGAAGTCTTGAGCGGAGCTGGAGAGCGCGCTGCGAGTGTTGAAGTTCGATGTGGGAAAAGAATTCGACGTGCTCACCGTAAGTTTTGACCCGAAAGAAACGCCAGAAATGGCAGCCGCGAAAAAAGCCGAATACCTGAAGCGTTACGGCCGGCCCGGCGCAGCCGCCGGTTGGCATTTTCTGACCGGACCAGCGGCGTCGATTGACGCGCTCACCAAGGCCGCTGGTTTCCAGTATCAATACGATCCCAAGAGCGGGCAGTTTGCGCACGCTACCGCAATCATGGTGCTGACGCCGGAAGGCAAAATCGCGCAGTACTACTACGGCGTCGAGTTCGCGCCCAAAGATTTGCGCCTGGGATTGATTCAGGCGTCGCAGAACAAAATCGGCACGGTGGTCGATCAAGTGTTGCTGTACTGCTACCACTACGATCCCGACACCGGAAAGTACGGCGCCATCATCAGCCGCGTTCTGCAACTGGCTGCGGGTGCGACCGTATTGATCCTGGGAACATTTCTGGTTGTGATGTTCCGCATGGGCTCAACGACTGACGCACGAAGCGTGGCTAACGGCCGACGACTAACGACCGACACTAACTTATGTTCGATAACTTTCCACTTTGGCCGGTACGCGCCTCGACCGGGGCGGGCAATGTAGATGCGCTCTACATCTTCCTGCTGGCGCTGTCGGCATTCATGTGCGTGGCCATTTTCACCATGATTCTGGTGTTCGCGACCAAGTATCGCCGCCGTCGCGGAGTCGAAGCGGAGCAGATCGAAGGCTCGATCCGCGCTGGAAATAACCTGGTCGATCATTCCGATGGGAATCTTCATGGTGATCTTCGTCTGGGGCGCGGTCATTTACTTCCACGAGCGCACTCCACCGCGGGACGCCTCCGAAGTTTATGTCGTAGCCAAGCAGTGGATGTGGAAACTCCAGCATCAGGAGGGCCAGCGCGAGATCAACGAACTGCACGTGCCGGTGGGCCGCGACGTCAAACTGATCATGACCTCGCAGGACGTCATCCACAGCTTCTATGTTCCTGCGTTCCGCATCAAGCAGGACGTGCTGCCCGGGCGCTATACAACCGCATGGTTCCGGGCGACGAAGCCCGGAGTCTATCACCTGTTCTGCGCGCAATATTGCGGCACGATGCACTCGGGCATGATCGGACAAGTCGTGGTGATGGAGCCAGCGCAATACGAAGCCTGGCTCTCCGGCGGCGGAACCTCCGGCTCGCTCGCGGCCAGCGGCGAAAGCCTTTTTCAGCAATTAGGCTGCCCCACCTGTCACCGGTCCGATACTCAAGGCCGCGGGCCGAATCTGGTCGGAGTCTTCGGCAAGCCGGTGCAACTGGAAGATGGGCGCACGGTTATCGCCGATGAGAACTATGTTCGCGAATCGATCTTGAGTCCGAGCGCGAAAGTCGTGAGTGGATTCAAGCCCATCATGCCGGTGTTTCAGGGACTGGTGAGTGAAGAGCAACTGAACGCGCTGGTGGCATACGTGAAGTCGTTGAGCCAGACGCCAGCGGGAGCCGCGGGTACGCCGAGCCTGGCTCCGGCCGGCACGAAACCGCAAGAACCCTAAGGAATAGCAATGGCAACCACAGCAATTACCGCCGAACGCGAGAACTACCTGAACCAGGAATACGGCATCCGCTCGTGGCTGCTTACCACGGACCACAAGCGCATCGCGTTGCTCTACCTCGCATCTCGATCACGTTTTTCTTTTTTGTCGGAGGGTTTTTTGCTCTGCTGATCCGGCTCGAACTGCTGACGCCGGCGGGCGACCTGGTGCAGGCCGATACCTACAACAAGCTTTTCACCATGCACGGCCAGGTGATGGTGTTCTTCTTCCTGATTCCGTCGATTCCGGCCGTGCTGGGAAACTTCCTGGTTCCCCTGATGATCGGCGCCAAGGATCTGGCGTTTCCTCGCATCAACCTGCTGAGTTGGTATCTGTACATCGATCGCGGGCACGATCTGATGCTGCACTGCATCCTGACCGGCGGCGTGGATACAGGTTGGACTTTCTACACGCCGTTCAGCACCGCCTTCAGCAATACCAAGGTGATTGAAGCCGGGCTTGCCATCTTTATCGCCGGATTCTCCTCCATCCTGACCGGACTGAACTTTGTGGTGACCATTCACCGCATGCGGGCGCCGGGCATGACGTGGTCTCGCCTGCCGCTGTTCATCTGGGCGCACTACGCCACCAGCATCATTCATTGCTGGGCACGCCGGTGCTGGCGATCACGCTGTTGCTGGTGGTCTTCGAACGTGCGTTCAACCTGGGCATCTTCGATCCCACCCGCGGCGGCGATCCGCTGCTGTTCCAGCACCTGTTCTGGTTCTATTCGCACCCCGCGGTCTACATCATGATTCTGCCCGGCGATGGGCGTGGTGAGCGAAATCATCGCGTGCTTCACCCGCAAGCGCATCTTCGGCTACAAGCTTCGTAGCCATGTCGAGCATCGCGATTGCGGTCTTCGGATTCCTGGTCTGGGCACACCACATGTTCGTCGCCGGTATTTCGCTCTACTCGGCGTTGATTTTTTCGATTCTCAGCTATCTGGTTGCGGTGCCTTCGGCGATCAAGGTATTCAACTGGACCGCGACCATGTACAAAGGCTCGATCTCGTTTACCACGCCGATGCTGTACGCATTCGGCTTCATCGGCCTGTTCACGATGGGCGGACTGACCGGACTGTTCCTGGCCGCGCTGGGAATCGACGTGCACGTGCACGACACGTATTTCATCATCGCCCACTTCCACTACATCATGGTCGGCGGCGCGGTGATGGGATATCTCGGCGGGCTTGCACTTCTGGTGGCCGAAAATTTCTGGCCGCATGTATCCGGAAGGGCTGGGGCAGGCTTGCCGCGTTGCTGGTCTTTGTCGGGATTCAATCTGACGTTCTTTCCGCAGTTCATTCTGGGTTATATGGGAATGCCGCGCCGCTACTGGCAATATCCGCCAGAGTTTCAGGTGCTGAACGTGCTCTCGACTGCGGGCTCGACGATTCTTGGCGTTGGGTATCTTCTGCCCATGGTTTATTTTCTGTGGTCGATGCGTTACGGAAAAATCGCGGACGATAATCCCTGGGGCGCAGCCGGGCTGGAATGGAAGACTCCCTCGCCGCCGCCCACGTTCAATTTTGATGAAACGCCCGTCGTGACCTGGGAAGCATACAACTACGAAGAAATCCCCGCGCCGGCGGAGGTGCAAGTTGAGCGATAGCCCGATTGTCATCGAGGAGCACGGACCGGAACTGCGGCACCATTTCGTCGACGCCGAGCAACAGCGTGACGCCGCGTCCCTCGGCATGTGGCTGTTCCTGGGGACCGAGATCATGTTCTTTGGCGGCATGTTCCTGGCCTACCTGGTCTATCGTTCCTGGTACTACAACGAGTTCGCTGCCGGCAGCCGCAGCATTAACATCTGGCTGGGCACCATCAATACCGCGGTCCTGATTTGCAGCAGCTTGACGGTAGCGCTCGGCGTGCGCGCGGCGCAGATGGGCAAACGCAAATTGCTGGTCACGCTCTTGTCGATCACGATCGTGTTTGGGCTGGCATTCCTGGGAATTAAAGGAATCGAATGGTATCAGAAGTTCGAAGAGCATCACGTTCCCGGGACGCTCGTTCAATGCGGACGACATAGTAAAAGCATATCCGCAAATTCACATCGATCAGCGGCACGAGCAACTTTATTTCTCTCTGTATTTCGCCATGACCGGATTACACGCGCTGCACATGATCATCGGCATCGGCATCTTTATTTTCTTGACTTACTACGCGTGGAAGGGACGCTACACGCCGAAATATTACACGCCCATCGAAATGGGCGGGCTGTACTGGCACTTCGTGGATATCGTCTGGATTTACCTTTTCCCGCTGCTGTATTTGATCGATCGCAAGCCTCTAAGGTGAACTGACATGTCTGAACACATAATGTCGAGCAAGTTGTACTACGCCATCTGGATCACTCTGATGTGTCTGACGGTGATTACGGCTGCGGTTTCCTTTGTCGACCTGGGGCCGCTCAACACAGTCGTCGCGCTGGTAATCGCCACGGTTAAAGCTCTGCTGGTCGTGTTGTTCTTCATGCACGTCAAGTACACCAGCGAAAAACTGACCAAGATCGTCATTGCTTCCGCGATTTTCTGGCTCTTCCTTTTGCTGGCGCTCAGCATGGCCGACTACGCCACGCGTTTCTTGAGTTAATGCCGGACCGACGGGCCCGACTTGCGATATACTCCGCTCTCGAAACGATTGTTTACTGGAGCGTGAAAGGCGGTGACCTATGGCCTTCTGCAACTCATGCGGCGCAACTCTGGAACCGGGCGCAAAGTTCTGCCCTAAATGCGGTGCCACAGTCCCGCTGCCCGCTGCTATCCCGCCAGCCGTGACATCTGTGCCGACCGTCCCATCTCAGGGAAGCGGCGCGCTCAAGGTCATCTTGATTGTCGTAGCCGTGATCGTTGTGCTTGGCATTCTTGGAATCGGCTCGCTAGTGTTCGTTGTCCGACGCGTCGCCCACAACACTCACCTACAAAACAAAGACGGCAACGTTCGCGTTGAAACACCTTTCGGTGCAGTGCAGAGTAGCAATGACCCCGAGCAAGCATCCCGTAATCTCGGTATCGACCCCTATCCTGGCGCGCGGGTGCTCAAGGGCAATAGCGCAACCATTGGAGGAATGCACACCGTCGAAGCAGTGTTTGAGACTGACGATTCAGCCGACAAAGTCATGGCATTCTACTCGTCGAAACTTCCCCACGCCAGCGTCACCACCAAAGATCAGAATCACTACGCGATTGTCTCGAATGACAATAAAAACCTGATCACGATCAAGATCGAACCGGAAGACGGCAAGACGCAAATCAAGATCGCGAATGTGAATGGGAAGAACGTGACCGGCGACAATTCTTCAGATTAGCGCTCCCGCGTCCATGCAAAGTAATTTTGCCGAACTTGCCCGCGCCGCCAAGTCTGCTGTGGTGGACGCGAACGCACTCGCCTCCGCTTTGAAATGCCAACTGCGTGGCGATGTGCGTTTTGACGACGGGAGCCGCGCCCTCTACGCCACCGACGGGTCAAACTATCGGCAGGTTCCGATCGGGGTAGTTCTCCCTCGCGATGCTGAGGATGTGATCGCAACCATCGCCCTGGCCCGTGAACACGGCGCGCCCGTCCTCTGCCGCGGCGGTGGCACTTCGCTCGCTGGCCAGTGCTGCAACGTCGCGCTTGTGCTCGATTTCACGAAGTACATGGCAGAAATTATAGAGATTGATCCGGTGCGACGAATTGCGCGAGTGCAGCCGGGAGTGGTGCTCGATCCATTGCGCAATGCGGCTGAAAAACATCATCTGACGTTCGGCCCGGATCCGGCCACCCACGACCGATGCACGCTGGGTGGCATGATCGGAAATAATTCCTGCGGCGTGCACTCGGTCATGGCCGGCAAGACGGATGACAACATCGAGGAACTGGAAATTCTCACTTACGATGGTCTGCGCATGAAGGTCGGCGAGACCAGCGATGCCGAACTCGAGAAGATCGTCGGCGAGGGCGGCCGTCGCGGAGAGATTTATGCGGGGCTGAAAAAGCTACGCGACACATACTCCGATCTCATCCGCAAACGCTATCCGAACATTCCGCGCCGCGTCTCGGGCTTCAACCTGAACTACCTTTTACCTGAAAACAGCTTTCACGTCGCGCGCGCTCTCGTCGGATCGGAGGGAACCTGCGTCACGGTCCTCGAAGCTTCATGCCGCCTGGTGGAAAGCCCACCTGAACGCGTGCTTCTGGTCATCGCTTATTCCGATATCTTTCAATGCGCCGATCGCGTGCCGGAGATCATGGCGCATCATCCAATCGGCCTTGAAGGCGTCGACAATCTGCTGGTCGAGTTCACTCGGCGGAGGAATCTGAATCCGGAGGGACTCGAGCTTTTGCCTCCCGGTGGTGGGTGGTTGTTCGCAGAGTTCGGTACGGCCACGGCTGGCGAAGCTGAGTCTCAGGCGCGCGCACTGATGCAGACTCTCGGACGCGGCGCCCGCCCGCCCGCAATGCGCCTGTTCACCGACAAACAGCAGGCCAAGCGAGTGTGGGAAGTGCGAGAATCGGCCTTGGGAGCCACTTCCCACGTGCCCGGGGAGCCGCCCGGATGGGAGGGCTGGGAAGATTCCGCCGTCACTCCCGAAAAGCTCGGCAGCTACCTTCGCGATCTGCACAAGATGATGCAAGGCTACGGCTACCGCAGCGCTCTCTATGGACACTTCGGACACGCCTGCGTGCACATGCGGGTCAATTTCGATTTGGAATCCAGGTCTGGCATCGCCGATTATCGCAAGTTTGTGGAAGAGGCTGCGGATTTGGTCATCCGCTACGGTGGCTCGCTTTCCGGCGAACACGGCGACGGGCAATCGCGCGCGGAGTTGCTGCCGAAAATGTTTGGCCCGGAACTGGTGCAGGCGTTCCGCGAATTCAAAGCGCTGTGGGATCCGGACTGGAAGATGAATCCAGGGAAAGTTGTCGAGCCCTATAAGTTGGATGAGAACCTGCGCCTGGGCGCTGGCTACAAGCCGTGGGAGCCGGCGACTCATTTTCAGTTTCCCGAAGATCATGGCAGTCTGGCGCATGCAACCTTGCGTTGCGTGGGAGTGGGAAAATGCCGCCACGATGAAGGCGGAGTTATGTGTCCGAGCTTTCGCGTAACTCGTGAAGAGGAACATTCGACTCGCGGACGCGCTCACCTTCTCTGGGAAATGACCAAGGGCGATGTAATTAAGGACGGGTGGCGCGACCAGCACGTTAAAGATTCGCTCGATTTGTGTCTGGCCTGCAAGGGTTGCAAGAGCGATTGCCCGGTCGGCGTCGATGTGGCCACGTACAAATCCGAGTTCCTCTCGCACTACTATGAAGGGCGACGGCGTCCGCGCAGCGCATACGCGTTCGGGAATATCGACATCTGGGCCCGGCTGGCTTCGCATGGGCCAGGATTAGTTAATCTAGCGACACAAGCTCCATTTCTGCGCGAGGTCGCTAAGCTGGTTGCCGGTATTCCGCGGCAGCGCAGAATCCCGGTCTTCGCCGCGCGAACGTTCCGACAATGGTTCAACCGGCGACCATCGCGAAATTCCCAAGGAGCGCCCGTCCTCTTGTGGCCGGATACTTTCAACAATTACTTTCTTCCTGAGACCGCCAAAGCTGCAGTCGGGATACTGGAATCTGCCGGCTATCTTGTACTGCTTCCCCAAGCCAATTTATGTTGCGGTCGTCCTCTTTACGATTGGGGCATGTTAGATCGCGCGAAAAGACTGCTGCTCGATATTCTCAACGCCCTCGAAAACGAAATCGAAAGCGAAACTCCAATCGTTGTCCTCGAACCGAGCTGTGCCGCAGTCTTTCGCGACGAACTGCTGAATCTGTTTCCCAGGGACGAGCGCGCCCACCGGCTTTCACGGCAAACATTCTTGTTGAGCGAATTTCTCGAACAAAAGGCAAAGCACTTCCCGCTTCCGAAACTGGCGCGTATGGCTCTTGTCCATGGACATTGTCATCACAAGTCGATCATGAGAATGACCGACGAAGAAACCATCCTGCGCAGGATGGGAATCGATTTTCAATCCCCGGCGCCGGGTTGCTGCGGCATGGCCGGATCGTTTGGATTTGAATCGGATAAATATGAGATCTCGGTCGCGATTGGCGAACTCGAACTCTTGCCCGCGGTTCGGAAAGCTCCTCAGGAGTTTCTGATTATCGCGGACGGCTTCAGTTGCCGCGAGCAAATCGCACAATGTACTGCCCGTCGCGCTATGCATCTGGCGGAGGTGATTCAGATGGCGATGCAGCCTTCAACCCAAGTTCCCCAAAAGCTCGAGTAAGCAGGAAAGCATTCGGGCGAATCCGCCGGACCTCTAAGTTATTGATACAAAAGGTTTCCTGTCTGCATCTCTCGCCAGACTCGCGTGATTCTGGGAGAATATCGAAATATAGCGGGCGCGTCGGTTGGCCGCCGCAATTACGCATGGGCTCGAACACGGGCTCAAACTATGATCCGTGATAGTGAATCTGCACTCACAATTACCGACCCCTCGGGGCAGGTCAAGACTGCTCCGGCGGTTGATGCCCCGCTGCGCGGCTCGGTTCTGGTGCTAATTCAATTTGATGTCTGCGAGGAGATTCGTCTCGACAAACTGCGTGAGATTTTCGGTGCGCGAACGTTGCAACAACCCACGCTGAAACATCCGGCGCCGGGGTATGTCCGCTACCAGCGGCCGCCGGTGGTCGAGCCCATCGATCCGCTAGTTCTCGAAAGCGGCGAGCGTCTTGAAGGCCAGATCAAGTTTTACGACTACGGTGTGGTGAGTGTTGTACTGGAGCTGCCATTTTCTGGCGACTGGGACACTCTGGTCCGTCTGGGCAGCCGGTGGGTTTGGGATGTAGACTTCGCCGGACATGCTTCGCGGATTGCCCACCAGAAATTAGAGCGCGCAGCTCCCGCACTGGTAAAGCCGTATGCCGATTGGCTGAGCGAGGACTATTTCATCTTTCATGTGTGCGAGATGAGCGGTTCCCCTTCCGCTGCGGAACTGGTATCGTCCAACGGTGCACGCATCGCGCAGATCGTTCGCGGAGAAACCGCGCAACTTTCCGAGGGGGAACAAAACGAAATTCTGCAGTCGCGAATTTCGTATTATCCGAATGATCTGACGGTGATCAGTTGGAACGCGGCTTTTCTGTATGACAGCGAAACCGGCGCCGAAACAGCGATTCAGTTGCTGGAGTATGCCAACTCGCAGTTGCTCGAATTCCGCCATTACGATGAATTCCTTACGCACGAGTTGGAAAGTGTTTACGCATCATTTGACGAGGGCACGGGAATGCTGGCGCGCTGGCGTCTGGCCCGTGCCGCCACCAAACTTCACACCGTCCTGCTCGACGTAAACGAACTCACCGAGCACGCCGATAACGCCATCAAGTTTCTCAGCGATATGTTTTCCGCACGTCTCTACAAGCTCGCAGCCTTGAAAGTTGGCGTTCCAGATTACAAGGATCTGGTCACGCAGAAAGTACAAACCGCCGAAGAACTCTATCGCTTCATGGTCGACCAGTTCAATCAGAGCCGCGCTTTCGTACTGGAACTCATGGTTGTAATAATTCTGATTATCGAACTGGTTTACTTCTTTCGCGGAAAACCGATTTAGGAGAATGAATGCGCGGTCTCGAAGGGAAACGTGTCCTCATTACCGGGGGCGCCAGCGGCATCGGCGCAGCCACAGCAGCACGTTTTCTCGAAGAAGGTTCGGCGGTGTGCGTGCTCGACCGCGATGTCAAAGGCCGGGACCTGATCCGCAAGCAGTTACCGGATCTGGCCGGGACCGTCGACGCAGATGTTTCCAACCTCAAACAAGTGCAGGCTGCGTTCGAAGATGCTGTACGCATTATGGGCGGCGTCGATGTGTTGATCAACAACGCCGGAATCAGCATTCGTCACGACTTTCTCAAAATCACTCCGCAAGAATGGGACAAGGTCATCGCCGTAAACCTGACCGGTGTTTTCTACATGGCACAGACCGCTGCCCGCCACATGTGGGAGGGTGACGGGGGCGTTATTCTGCAAACTGCTTCGACCAATGGCATCATGGGTTATCCTCACTATGCCGATTACAACGCGACCAAAGCGGGCGTGATCGAGCTGACACGTTCGATGGCGCTCGAGCTTGCGCCTAAGGTTCGGGTTTGCGCGGTCGCTCCCGGGTACGTGCTCACGCCCATGCAACGCGCCGAATATACCGATGCAATGCTCGATGAAGTGAATGGCAAAATTCCGCTGCGCCGGCACGCGAAGCCGGAGGAGATCGCAGCTCTGTTTGCCTTCCTGGCATCGGACGACGCAGCGTATATAACCGGCCACGTCTACACCATTGACGGCGCCGAAACCGCAGGCGGCCTGGCCAGCCGGTAACTGCGTCTGTCAAGTGATTTCCATAAATGATTTCTCAAAATAGGCGTTAGCCTTTGTGGGCATGTTCGAAACCGACAGGCAAACTACTCCATGATTCTTGCGAGCAAAAGCGCCTCGTTGACCGGCAAGGTCGCGCTGATCACCGGTGGCGCGTCAGGCATCGGGCGGGCGACGGCCTTACTCTTCGCCCGCGAAGGCGCCACCGTTGCCATTGCAGACGTCAACCAAGCCGGACAGTCCGTCTGCGAAGAAATCATCCGAACCGGGGGCCACTCTATTTTTGAGCACGCCGACGTGTCCCAGGCAGCGGACTGCCCGCGCGTCGTAGAACGAACCAGGTGCGAATTCGGCGGAGTTCATATCCTGTTCAATAATGCCGGAATCATCCGTCGCGCATCAGTTCCCGAACTCACTGAGGAGGAATGGGACCGCGTAATGGCAGTGAATGTGAAATCGATCTTCCTGATGTCGCGGCTAGTCATTCCAATCATGACAAGGGCAGGAGGCGGCTCAATCATTAATACCGCCTCCGGTTGGGGTTTGGTTGGAGGTCCCCGTGCCGCGGCTTATTGCGCCTCGAAGGGTGCGGTCGTGCTTCTCACCAAAGCAATGGCCATCGATCACGGACCACAAAATATTCGGGTGAACTGCATTTGTCCTGGCGACACTGATACCAGTATGCTGCGCAATGAAGCCCATCAATTGGGAGAGCGGGAAGAGCGTTTTCTGGCAGAGTCGGCTCGCCGTCCGCTGGGGCGAATTGGCAGGCCGGAAGAAATCGCACAGGCCGCGCTGTACCTGGCAAGTGACGCTTCCTCGTTCGTGACCGGGACGGCACTGGTCGTGGACGGCGGAGGCCTGGCGGGATCGTAGAAACTCATTCATGCGCCTGCAAAACAAAGTCGCGCTGATCACGGGAGGAACCTCCGGCATGGGTGAGGCCACGGCGATGCTTTTCGCCAAAGAAGGCGCCAGCATCGCCATCACGGGCCGTGACGAAAAGCGCGGCCACGCGGTAGTCGAGCGCATCCTGCAGGGCGGCGGCAAAGCCATCTTCATTCGCTCCGACGTTCGCCGGGCAGCCGAATGCCAGCACGCGGTAAATGAAACTCTGGCCGCCTTTGCCAAACTGGATGTTCTGTTCAACAATGCCGGAGTCTTCTATCCGCATACCATTGTGGATTGCAGCGAGGAAGAATGGGATCTGCAGCTCGATATCAACTTAAAAGGTACGTTCCTGATGTCGAAGTTCGCGCTGCCTCAAATGATTCAGCAAGGCAGCGGCGTAATTATCAACAATAGCTCCGGATGGGGCATGGTGGGTGGGGACAATGCGGTTGCATACTGCGCCTCAAAAGGCGGTGTAGTTCTGTTGACCAAAGCAATGGCAATCGATCACGGACGGCAAGGCATTCGCGTAAACTGCATTTGCCCCGGCGACGTGGACACACCAATGCTCCCGGAAGATGCGCGCATGCGCGGTTTGAAATGGGAGGACTACCTCGCAGGCTGCGCCAACCGTCCGTTGGGCAGAATCGGTACAGTAGACGAAATCGCTAAAGCGGCATTATTCCTCGCCTCCGACGATTCGTCGTTCATGACTGGCGCTGCGCTGGTGGTTGATGGCGGAGGCATCGCGGACTAAGAACTCAAGCGACAAAAACGAATGACAACGACGATCACAACTCGCAACCGAACCCGCTCCCAGCAGTGGTTTGCGCGAGCACAAGAATCCCTGGTCGAGGGAGTAAATTCGCCTTCACGCGGGGCCGCCACTTATTCACCCGGCCCAATATTTCTGGAGCGCGGGAGCGGCTCCCACGTCTGGGATGCTGACGGCAACGAGTACGTGGATTTCATGATGTCGTTCGGTGCGCTCATTCACGGGCATGCTCATTCCAGGATTGTTTCTGTCGCTTCCGAGGCGATGGCGGAGGGCTCCCACTTCGCGGCGGCAACATCCGCCGAGGTCGAGGCGGCAGAGCGTTTCCGCCGCATGGTGCTTTCAGCCGAGGTCGCGCGCTTCACCAATACCGGGAGCGAAGCAACCATGCTGGCGCTGCGACTGGCGCGCGCACACACCGGCCGAACCAAGTTCCTGAAGTTCGAGGGACACTACCATGGTTGGTACGATCCTTTCCTCTTGAACGCGCACGGACATCGGCTGGAACAATTGGGTACGCTCGAAAATCCTGCGCGAATCCCCGACTCGGAAGGCATTCCGGCCGCGACCTTTGACGATGTCGTACTCGCTCCCTGGAACGACCTCGCAGTGCTTGAGCGCGTCATGCAAAAGCATGGACGCGAATTGGCCGCTGTCATTACTGAGCCGGTGATGGCGAACATGGGCTGCATTCCGCCACGCGAGGGCTATCTGCAAAAGTTGCGCGAGTTGACCCGACACTACGGCGCGCTGCTCATCTTAGACGAGGTAGTCACCGGCTTTCGCTACGCGCCCGGCGGATGTCAGGAATATTACGGAATCCAACCGGACCTGAGCACGTTTGGCAAAGCGCTCGGAGCAGGATTTCCCGTCGGCGCGGTCGCTGGGCCGCGATCGATCCTCGATCGCATGCGCTGGAACGATCACATGGTGCTACATTACGGCACCTTCAATGGGCACCGGCTCACCATGAAGATTGTGGCCGCAAACCTCGACTTACTCTCACGTAATGACATTTATCGCCACCTGCACGCCATCGGAGATGAGGCCATTCGCGGCTTGCGCGAAGTATTTCGTCGGCGCAAGATGAAAGCCATCGTGCAGGGATTCGGGCCCATGTTCCAGATCTATTTCACCGAGCGCGATGCCATCCACGATTATCGCGACTACTGTGCCAGCGTCGACACGGCGCGTTATTCGCGATTCGTTCACCGGTTGCTCGAACGCGGCATCTACATGACTCCTTCAAACGGCCTGCACTGGATCATCTCTACGGCGCACACGGAAGCAGATGTGGCAGCGCTCATCGAAGCGGCTGATCAGGCCTGCGCGGATCTCACGTGAAGACAGCCTCTCCGCGAAAGGCGATGGTCTTTCTTGGTGGCGGACGCATCACCGGCGCATTGGTGGCCGGTTTGCGGCTTGCGAAATACGATCGGCCGATCCTTGTGCATGACCGTAATCCGGGAAAGCTGCGGCAACTCAAAAAGCAATATGGTGTGCCCGTGGAACCGAATCTGCTGCGAGCCGTGGAGAAGGCGGGGCTTGTCATCATCGCGGTGCGTCCGGATTCTGTAAGTGATCTGCTGTGTGAGATTGGGAACATCGAGCGCCCGCTGAATGCGGTCAGTCTGGCGGCTGGCATTCCACTTTCCAAATTGCGGGCACGGATGGGACCTCCGGTTCGCTGGGCACGAGCCATGCCCAGCCCGGTGTGCCGCACCGGACGAGGACTTACTGCGCTCGCCTTCGAACGAGCGTTTCCGCCAAAGGCGAAAGCGGAAGTGCGAAGCTTATTCCAGAAAGTCGGGACGGTGCTAGAAATTCCCGAGCCCCAGTTCGACGCTTTCACCGTCACCTATTCCAGCAGCCACGGTTATCATGCGCTGGCGGCGCTCGCCGCCTCGGCGCAGAAGCTTGGGCTAAGCCGCAAGCTGGCATTGACCGCAGCGGCTCATGCATTCGCCGATGCGATTGTCTCGTGGCGCGAGAGCGGGATTCTGCTCGATAACCTTCTGCACGAGGCCGCGACTCCGGGCGGAATCGCTGCTTCGACCATGAACGCGATGAACTCGTCGGGCTACAGGCGGAGCATTTATCGAGGATTGCAGGCAGGAATGGCACGAGCGCGAAAGAACGCGAAACGAGCTTAGCCTGCGGACGCCAGACGCTTGGCCAGCCGCGACAGACGCACCACGCCATATAGCTTGTGTAAAGGTTTGGGGAGACAGACGGTTGACCATTCGCTCAGGCTTGGGGTGACGGTCAGACGCCAGAGGAGGCGGACTTGATCCCGGCGGCGTTCTCTGAGTCGCAGCATTAAGCGGAAGTAGGAGATTGATTCGGTGTCGTAAGGGGCGCTGCGTTCGACGATGCGAAGAATCTCGTGGGCGAGGCTTCTAGTTGACGGATCTTCTTTCAACCGCTCGTGAATCTGCTGGGGCAGGGGCGAACCGAGCAAGTGGTGGGCTAAAAGAACATTCAGGTTGACGATGCGTTCGATTCCGAGGCGCCTGGCTTCGTGGTGAATTGCATCCCAATCCAGCTGTCGGCAGCGCATAAGTTGAGCGATGTCGCACAACCATGAAAGCTGCGCCCAGACGTGTTTAGCGGCATGAACGCAGAGCACGAGTAGGAGATCTTGCGGGCACAAGGTTCGTATTGAACCGGGATGCAGGTTGGATCCCGGCCGTATTTCCTCGGCTCGCTCAAAAAAACCTGTCATGTCGAAGTCGATGGAATAAAAACGCGGCGTGATTCGCCACTGCAATTCCAGAAGGTTCGAGGCATGGGGCGCATGAAACGACAATTCGTATCCGGTCTCAACGTAAGTTTTCTCAATGTTCGGCGCAAGTGCGATTGACGGTTGGTATCCCAGGTCAAACAGTGCGGCTCTTGCTTTCAGTACGTCCGCCGGAAGAATAAGGATATCGAGGTCGCCAAACTGACGATGTGTGACTTCGCCGTACAGCATTTTCGCCAGGACCGGACCTTTATATGGGAGAGCCGCGATTCCCGCCGATTCAAGATGAGTGAGGATGCGAACCAGTTCGCCCGTGAACCACAGCGCCTTGCGCGCATTGTCCTGATAACGCGAGCGAAGCTTTTCCAGAGGTTGAGCAGGAAGCAAATGGGAGCCAGTTGACAACGCGCCGTACACTTGCGGAACCACGCCATGATGGTCGACTAGGCGGAGCATGCGTTCCCAATCCAGGGGGCGAAGGATAAGGTTACGAATCCGCTCTGGATCGGACGAGTCAGCACAGCAGGCGAGTACCAAGTCGAATTCCGACCCGTCGGCGAATGCTGCTACTGGCGCCAGGTTAGCCGCCGCGGTTTGAACAGATCGCGCCTGTGCCGCAGTAGCCATTGGAGAGAATACTATGCTCGCGAAGGGACAATGCTAGTTCGAAGGGAGGTTCTCCGACCGAGATTCCGAGGAAATTCTAACGAGTAAAGTAAGTTAAGACGGCGCCCCGAGGTTCTTGGTCGGAATTCCCCAGTCCGGGATTGCAGATTGATTTTCGCCGAGCCCTGGTTACTTTGGTTTTAACTTTGCGCCGCTGCCGGCCGCGCGGATTCATGCAGGACGTACAATTAAAAAGAGAGTCTGCATATGAGTTCGGATGCGAAATCGTTCGAAGCAGCGCGGCGCAGTACCCGAATTCGCGCGCAGATTCCTTTTCGCCTTAGCAGCCTCGATCCTGAGGTTCCCTTCAACGAGCAATGCCATACTCTGGTGGTGAACACAGAGGGATGTGGCGTGCGCCTGGCCCAGCCACTGGAGTCGGGACTGCCCGTTTTGCTTGACGAACTTCCGGGTGGGGCAAGCGTTTCGGCTCGGGTAGCGAACTGCGTTCCGCTGGGAACGGAGGGAAAATACTGGCTGGTCGGAGTAGCGCTGGATCAACCGAGGAACGTCTGGTGCATTCAGCCGGCTCCAGCGGACTGGGGCGTCGCGCCGAACCCTGTGCCCGTTGCTGTTGCCAAACCCAAGAAGGCGAATGAATGGCCTTACTCTGTATTTTCGAGTAAGGGAGAAGCGCATCCGGGAAGAAAATAACAAATTTCAGCCGTCCCTCCCCGAGTCGAAGAATGCGCAGCGCGGTGTGCAATCGCGCCCACGCAGAAATGCAGCGCTGAAGCGCTGCCCCATCGAAGATCTTATTCCCTATGTTCTTATTGGTTGAGCTTTGCGTGATAGCGATTGTCGTAGAGGTTTGAGGAATTCTGGACGAATTCGAGAATACGATGCATTCTGACTTTGTCCTCACGATTCAGTTCCTTGAACTGCACCGCGATGCCCGCCCCGGGATGCATTCTTGCTACCGTGCCATCGGCGTGCAGCTTGCCGTCGTCAATGGAAAAGACCAGCTTGAGATTCGTGCCTGCGGTCAGGATGGCGCTGGTTTCCACGTAGCAGCCGCCCATGCTGATATCAATCAGATTTCCGAAGATCGGACCGCTGTCCGTTTCCGGATGCAACTCAATCGTAATGCGGCACTTCATGCGGGCATAGAGCCGGCGGTTTTTGCGGGTCGGCTGTTGTTGTTTCTCCAGATACATGCGGCGGTCAGCCTCGGCCAGAAGCTCTTCGGCATCCTGGCCATCCTCGGGATACATGGCTTGGCCGACGCTGAGGGAAAGAATTTCTTCGGCACAAACTTCGAATCCGGCTTGCTTAGCCAGTTCGCGCAACTGATAAGCTTTTTTGGCGGCCGCGTCCGCCGGCAGGCCGGGAGCGATCACCACGAATTCGTCTCCGCCCATGCGGGCCACATAGTCGTACTCGCGGCAGCTCTCTTTTAAAGCTTGGGCAAAAAGGCGCAGGACGCGATTGCCTTCCAGATGGCCGAAGCGGTCGTTGATTTGCTTGAAGCCATCCATGTCGCAGACCATCACGGTCGAGGACGAGCTATCGCGCTTGCAGCGGGCCAGTTCGCGATCGAGTTGCAGGAACAGCGAACGGGCATTGGGCAGGCCGGTGAGATAGTCGGTGGTGGCGGAATTTTCCGCCTGCTGGTATTTCAGCGCATTCTCAATGGCCAGCGCCATCTTGGAGCTGATCGCCAGCAGGATTCGCAAGTGATCGGTGGTGAAAGCGTCGCGC
The DNA here is from genome assembly GCA_963706465.1 of Terriglobales bacterium. Classification (GTDB taxonomy): domain Bacteria; phylum Acidobacteriota; class Terriglobia; order Terriglobales; family Acidobacteriaceae; genus JABDBE01. Next base: position 12,342 of record CAVPMC010000003.1, on the reverse strand, counting down.
TCCCCGCGATAGAGAGCCAGCACTCCGATCACGCCGGCCAAGACCTTCCAGCGGCATCGCCAGGGCCGAACGCAGAGTGCTGAACTTGGTGGGATCGTTCAAATACCCGGGCTCCACCGACGGATTGCCGTTGATGATCGGCTTCTTGTTGTGAGCTACCCATCCCGAAAGTCCTTGCCCGACTGGAATTCGCAACGAAGAGAAGAGGCGAAAATTGTCGCCATTCACGTATTCGGGAATCAGCTCTTCATTGCGCCGCACATAAATCGCAATGGCATCGTAGGGAACCAGGGATCTCAGCTTCACCGAGAATACGGAAAGCGTTTCGCCCAAGGCTGAGTGAAGCTCCCAGATCCTGGCTGAGTTCAAATAATGTCTGCGCTTCCTGCCGCGCGGCGGCGATCGAGGAGAGGAACGTTCGCTTCATGGCCCGAGGCGTCTTTCACCGAGGCGCTTTCAAATCCGGCGGCGGGGGCCAACCCACGTTCAACCTTAAGATCGGTCGAGAGCATGAGAATTTACTTCCCGGCCAAATTGAGCCAGCGCCATTTTCTCCAGACTGGCGTGCCGCTTCTTGAGAATGTCGACAACTTTCGGATCAAAGGATTTTCCCGACTCCGCACCCAGCCGCTTGCATCACTTCATCCAACGGCAGGGCGCGCCGGTACTGGCGATCGGAAGCCAGAGCGTCGAGGTAATCGACCGCCGAGAGAATACGTGCCCCGATGGGAATCTGCGTACCTTTCAGTCCCGCAGGGATATCCGGAACCATCCCATTTCTCGTGGTGGGCACGCACGATGGGCACAACCGGATAAGGAAAGCGAACCCGCTCCAGGATCTCGGCTCCGACCACGGGGTGAATCTTCATCTTCTCGAATTCTTCGAGGGTGAGCCGTCCGGGCTTCGAGATAATATGCTCGGGCACGGCCAGCTTGCCGATATCGTGCAACAGCGCGGCGGCATGCAAGGCCTGCATCTCGTCCGGGCTCACGCCCAATTCTTTGGCGACTTCAACCGCATAGACGCGGACGCGTTGCAGGTGATCGTGAGTGGTGTGGTCCTTGGCTTCGATGGCCAGCGCCAGTGCCTCGATGGTACGCAGGTGCAGGCTCGCCATTTCTTCGACGTGCCGTTTCTCGTCTTCCAGTTTTCCCAGATACAAACGGTAGGAGCGGTAAATTACGTAGATCGCAGGCACCAGCAGCAGCGAGGTTTCCCAGTAGAAAGTGCGGTTGAACCAACCGATGACGCCAGCGATTCCAGCCCCTACCAGGTAATACGGAAACGACCAGAAATAACAATCTACGATTATTTGCCTGAGGCGCTTGCCTTCGGTGAGCGAGATGACGGTGGCGATCGATCCGGTATTCGCGACGAAGTAAGTGCAAGCTGCCAAACCCAGCAACAAGGGCTGATTGCCGATCAACCGATTGAACAGCGCGTTGTGATAGACGACGTAAGCAACCGCAGTCGAAAACGCGCCCGCACATACGTTGAAGGTTACTTGAATCGCTTTGGGCCGATCCGGATACAGCGACTGCACCAGGATGGAGACGCACCCCAGGATCAGAGTCTCGGAGAAGCTCAGTTCCAGAATGCCCAAAAGGACGAACAGAAAGTTCACGGACATCGTGCCCGTGATTCCCGGGAGATTGACTTTCATCCGCGAAGCGAGAACTCGCAATGCCCAGGTAGCAGATGAACTCGGCAATATTTTTGCTGTCCTGGTGGATGGCGCCGTAAAGGAGCACACCCATGCCGACAGTCACCACCAGGCCAATGAACATCTTGGCCTGCAGCGTCAGGTCTCTCCACGACTGTGAGTGGCCAGCCATTCAGGTCCTGTCATCTCTTGGGGGAAAAGAGCAGAGTCGATTCTTAGAAATAACATCTAATGTGTTTAGGAACAATGATTTACGGACTATCCGGGAAACTTCGGTAACCCCTCATGCATGCCGGGAGGAACCTCAACATCTTCCAATGATTCAGTGATTTAGGAACTTACACTTAACCACCGAAATGGGGGCTGGCCCATGCTTTCCTCATCGACAAGAGGCGGATGCCCCGTCCTTCTCGCGCTCTTTGCGAGAGGGCGGGGCTTTTAGAGGACGTTTGCCGTGAACAGAAACCATACATAAGTGATCTAGCTTCGCAACTGTGAGCGGCTCTTAAGGCAGTCGATTTCCCTTCTATGCTAAATTGAGCCTGCAGGGCCCGTAGCTCAACGGTTAGAGCAGCAGACTCATAATCTGTTGGTTGTAGGTTCGAGTCCTACCGGGCCCACCAGAATTTCTGATTTCCCCAGAGCGCCCTCGCGTAAAAGTCCCGCTTTTTCACAATCGACATTCTGAATCGTCCTGACTTTTAAACGAACATTCACGCCTGAGTCATCGACCTGTAACAGCCGGATGGCAACCTTGAGCCTCTTGGGGAGCAGTGGATCGAAACTCCCCATCCGGAGGAAACAGAATGCACGCTGGAAATTTATATCGCGCAACCTGGCGTTATTTCGGACTGGTCGCGGCATTGCTCGCGACGGTCGTGAACGTGGTAGATCCTGCAGGCTTGGCAGCCGAAACCCGCAAACCAGCAACCGCCACGCCCATTCAACATGTGATTGTGATCATCGGCGAAAACCGTACGTTTGATCACGTGTTCGCGACCTACCGCCCGCCCGCCGGACAGAAAGTCAGCAACCTTCTTTCTAAGGGCATTATCAAAGCCGACGGAACGCCGGGCCCGAACTTCAGCCTGGCAAAACAGAATCGGGCCGAAGTCTTCGGCTCATTCCAACTGAGTCCCACCAAGAAAACTCCCTACAAATTCCTGCCGCCGACCAACACCCAGGGCACTCCGACGGCGCCCAGCGACGCGCACCCCGCTCCATTCCAGACGCAAGCCGCGGCCGAGCAAGCCGAACCCGGACTGCTGGCCAGCGACTACTGGAGGCTTACTACTGGCGCCAGCGGTTTGCCTCAAGGAGTGGTCGATACTCGCATTCCCAATGTTTACACCTTGAAGAATGGCCCTTACCAACTCACTCCAGGCGTAGGCTACGACGATTACGCTGGAAGCCCGGTCCACCGCTTTTACCAGATGTGGCAACAACTCGATTGCAGCATGAGAAACTCCACTAAGAGCAATCCCAGCGGTTGCCTGGCGGACCTGTTTCCCTGGGTGGAAGTCATGACGGGCACGGGCGGCAATGGCGCGCCAAGACCCAAACCATTTACTTGGGAGACTACGCAGGAAGGCTCGATTTCGATGGAGTTCTACAACGTGCAGCAAGGTGACGCGCCTTACTTCACCTCGCTGGCCAAGACCTACACGCTGTCCGACAACATGCATCAGGCGGTCATGGGTGGAACCGGTGCTAATCACATCATGCTGGGCTCCGGCACGGCTTTCGCATTCAGCGACGGCAATGGCAAACTCGCAGTGCCGCCTACCAACGAAATCGAGAACCCCAACCCGCAGCCCGGCACCAACAACTGGTACACGCAGGATGGATACAGTGGCGGCAGCTACAGCGATTGCTCCAACCACAGCCAGCCCGGTGTGGACAAAGTGTTTGCATACCTGGAATCGCTTCCTTACCGGACCAGCACCACCATCTGCCAGCCCAATGCCTATTACCTGCTGAACAATTACAATCCCGGCTACTTTGGCGATGGCAACGTGAATACCAGCGAATTCACGATTCCTCCCACCACTCAGATCACCATTGCTGACAGCTTGAACGAGGCCAACATCGCATGGAAATATTACGGGGATGGTTGGAATCTTTATGTCGAGGACCCCAATTACAACAACCCATGGAATAACTACTGCAACATTTGCAACTTCGTGCAGTACACAAGTTCCATCATGACTGACCCGACGCAACGTCAGGAGCACTTGCAGGACGTCCCGGATCTCTACGACGACATTTACAACGGAACTCTGCCTGCGGTCTCATTCGTGAAACCATCCGGCTTCACAGACGGCCACCCGGCCTCTTCCAAACTCGATTTATTCGAAGGATTCGTAAAGAAAATCGTCACCGAAGTGCAGGCGAACCCCTCGCTTTGGGCCAGCACCGCGATCTTCATCACTTTCGACGAGGGTGGAGGCAGCTATGATTCCGGTTACATTCAGCCGATTGACTTCTTTGGTGACGGCACGCGTATTCCATTCATCGCGGTGTCGCCGTTCTCCAAGGGAGGCAAGGTTGACCACACCTACTACGACCACGTTTCTATCTTGAAGTTCATTGAGAAGAACTGGGGTCTTGCGCCGGTTACCGGGTATGGTCGCGATAACCTGCCAAACCCCACTGCCGGACCAACGCCTTATGTGCCTGGGAACCAGCCAGCCATCGGCGATTTGATGAATATGTTTGATTTTAAAAAGTAAACTTGCCTGTTTGAATAACGGCGCCGCTTGGACGCATCCTCCCGGTGGCGCCATTTTTCATTCAGCCCGCGCTCATCTTCCCCAGAATCTCTTTCAAAATCTTCGCGCAAACCATCGCGGTCAATCGCGATACATCTTGCGCGGGGTTGTACTCGACGAGATCGGCTCCGACCATGTGACCCGTGATCGCGTGCAGATGCGAAATGGCTTCGCGAACTGACATCCCACCGGGCTCACGATGCGAAACTCCGGGTGCGAATGCGGGATCGAGCACGTCGATATCGAACGAAACGTAGATCGGACCGTTCACTTTGAGCTTCTCCACAGCAGGCAGGTCGCGCATTTCAACGACTTCTACCCCAAAGCGAACCGCCTGCTTTCGTTGATGCGCATTCATCGTCCGGATGCCAAGCTGAATCAGCCGTTTCGCGAGTCCTTCTTCCATGATTCTCGCAAAGGGGCAGGCATGCGAATAACGGTTCCCCTCAAATTCGTCGTAAAGATCGGGATGCGCGTCGAAGTGCACAATGGTGAGATCGGTAAAGCGCTTCGCGAAGGCGCGGACAATTGGGTACGTGATGGAGTGATCGCCACCCAGGCAGACTGGGGCCTGTTCTTTGTCGAGTAGCTCGCTGACTGCGTTTTCGATGGCGTGGAATGCATTGTCCGCCGGCAGTTTCAGATCGCCGGCATCTAAAACAGAACCTGAATCAAGTTCGATTCCACTCTCGCAGGAAGAATTCGACGACTCGCAGTGGAATGCTTCGCGAATCAATGGTGGGGCGCCCGCTGCACCTCGCAAGTAGGAGGAGTTAGCGTCGAACGGAATCCCCAGCAGCGTCGGCTTGAAAGAACTTATTCGCGAGCTTCGCATGTCGGCCTCCGGTCGGATGCAAGCTTAAATGCCACGCGGGCTGTCGACTTTCTCAGTAGCCGGCCAGATGCCGGAACTACTTTCTCGCTCGAATCCGCCGCTACCCGCCTCTCATCCATTATTCTAGTAACAGACATATGGCCACCCGAAACAAGGCTACTACCGAAACCTCGACCGCAGTATTGGACGCCCCCAACGGAGACCGCGAACGCGTATTCGACGCCTTCCGCCGTTGGGGATATCTGGAAGCCGACCTCGATCCCCTCGGTTTTCTCCGTCCCGTGCCGCACTCTGATCTGCAGATCGAAGGCGAGTTCGCCCAGGAAGCCCGCCGCGTTTACTGCGGCACGGTCGGAGTGGAATTCATGCACATCGCCGATCCGGAGCGGCGTCGCTGGATTCAGGAGCGCATGGAAGGTCCTCAAGCCGGCAGTTGGATCAGGCAGCGCGTGCTCGATCTACTCATTCGCGCCGATCTGTTTGAGCAAGTCCTGCAACAGCGCTACCTGGGCACCAAGCGCTTTTCGCTCGAAGGCGTCACCGCGCTGATTCCTCTGATGGACGAAATTCTCGAAGCCGCCGGTCAGCAGGGCGCGACGGAACTGGTCATGGGCATGAGCCATCGCGGGCGGCTGAATGTAATCGTTCATGTGGCCAAGCGGGCCGCCGGAAGAAGTGTTTGCTGGATTTGAAGATGTCGATCCGCGCAGCGTGCTGGGCGGCGGTGACGTGAAATATCACATGGGCGCGACCGGAGAATACGTCACGCGCGGCGGCGCCAAAATTCACATTCACCTGGTTTCGAATCCCAGCCATCTCGAAGCGGTCGATCCCGTCACCATTGGCCGCACGCGCGCCAAGCAGGATCGTGTCGGGAGAATCGGTACCAAGAAATATCTTCCCCTGCTGGTGCACGGCGATGGCAGCTTTCGCCGGGCCAGGGTATCTTTGCGGAGACACTGAACTATGCCGATCTGCCCGGCTTACACCGTGGGTGGCACCGTGCACGTGATTGTCAACAACCTGCTCGGCTTCACCACGCTGCCTCGCGAATTGCATTCCTCACGTTTTGCCGCGCAGCTGGCGCGGCGGCAGTCGATTCCCATCTTTCACGTGAACGGCGAAGATGTGGATGCTGTGGTTCGCGTGGGTCGCATGGCTCTCGAGTATCGCTACGCCTTCGGCAGCGACGTGGTCGTCGACATGATCGGCTACCGTCGCCACGGTCACAGCGAAGTGGACGATCCCACAATCACGCAGCCACTGCTCTACAAGGCAATCAAAGAGCATCCGCCGTTGTGGGAGATTTATGCCGAAGACGTCGGCGTCGAAGATGTGCAGGCGCAGGTGCAGACGATTCGCGCCGAACTGGAAGCCGCGCAGAAAAAGGCCGGAACGATCACCAAGAAGCCCACGCTGCGGGAGTTGCCGAGCATATTGGAATGAGTTATAAGGGTGGGCGCTACAAGCCTGAATACGAAGTCGAAACCGGGTTGTCAGCGGACGAGTTGCGGGAGATGACGGAGGCGCTCACAACGTATCCCGCAGGATTTCCACATTCATCCCAAGGTCAAAAAGCTGCTCGAACAACGTGCCGAGATGGGCGCGGGCAAGCGCCCGGTAGATTACGGAATGGCTGAAGCGCTGGCCTTCGGCAGCTTGGTGAAAGCTGGCATGCCGGTGCGGCTAAGCGGGCAGGATAGCCGCCGCGGCACATTCAACCAGCGGCATTCCGTCCTGCTCGATATCGAAAATGAGCAGGAGTACGTTCCGCTGCAGCATATTTCTCGCGGGACAGGCGCGCTGCGAAATTTACAATTCCACGCTTTCCGAAGCCGGCGTGCTCGGATTCGAATACGGTTACAGCCGCGATTATCCAGAAGCGCTCGTCCTCTGGGAGGCGCAGTTCGGCGATTTCGTCAATGTGGCGCAGGCAGTGATCGATCAGTTCATCAGCGCTGGGGAAGACAAATGGGATTTGCTTTCTGGCGTGGTTTTGCTGCTGCCGCACGGCTACGAGGGCCAGGGTCCCGAACACTCGAGCGCGCGCATCGAACGGTTTCTGCAACTCGCGGCGCGCGACAATCTCCAGATCTGCCAGCCTTCGAATGCGGCGCAATATTTTCACTTGCTGCGCCGTCAGGCGCTTGCGACACTGGCGCAAACCGTTAATTGTATTCACTCCCAAGAGCATGCTTCGGCATCCGGATGCTTCGTCAGCCATCGCGGATTTCACCCATCCACATTTTCTCAACGTGTTGCCGGATACGGAAGTCAGTCAGGCCAAGCGCATCCTGCTTTGCACCGGAAAAATCGGCCATGAACTCCGCGATGAGCGCAAGAAGAGAAAAGATAGTTCGACGGCGATTGTGTTTCTCGAACAAATGTATCCGTTTCCTGAGGCCGAGCTAATCAAAGAATTCGAACGACATTCGAGCGCACGAGATATCGTCTGGGTGCAGGAAGAACCCGCGAACATGGGCGCAATGTTCTATATGCTGCCCCGGTTGCGCCATATCGCGGGAGAACGCCCCGTGCTCTCGGTAAAACGCTCGGCCAGCGCCAGTCCGGCGACCGGATCAGCACAAGGCGCACGAAATGGAGCAGAATACGCTGCTCGCCCTGGCGTTTTCGACGAAGGGCTGACGAAGCTCTAAAGACGAAACTCGAGCCGGCTACGCTGGCCGCTCGGTTACAGGTTTTTCGCCTGCCCCGGGCAAAGAAGCTTTCGCGCCTCCCGCGGCCTCGCCGTTAAGCAAGGCGTTCAAATCCGGATAGGCGTAAATCGTGGGCGCGTGATTTTGCATCAGACCGCCCGTATCCGCCGTGGGGCCGTAGTTACTGTGCAAGTCTCGCCCCAGCATGCGCAGCATCGCCATTAGTTGTCCGCGATGATGTGAAGTGTGTGCGACGCGGCGCGTCATCACCCATGCGCGGGAACGCTGGACTGCGAAAAAATTAGTGGCGTCTTCCCACCAGGCTTCATCCTTCTCGCCCAATTGCGCAAGCCGCTTTCCGCTGTCTTCCGCATACTGCCGTATGAAGTGCAGTCGAGTTTCTGGCTTCGGCAAAGGCGGTGCTCCGACGTCGATTCCGAGCATAGTCCGAAACCATAAATCCTCGCTTACACATTGATGCACCATCTGCTCATGAACGCTGCGTCCCCGTGGATCGTCGTGGCGGGGGCGAATGGGAAGATCGTCGTCGTGGAATTCGCTCCAGACGCTCACCACTTTGACCCGTTCGGTTGCATAAGTCTCGACCAGGAAATCGTATCTCACGGCAGACTCCTTATGGGCGCGGCTGCGCTCACAGCATAAGCCCAAGTTAAAAATGGTACCCTAGCGTTCCAGTTTCAAATCGCATGCCACGACGACCTCAACCGCTCCGCGTTGCCATCGACACTGGCGGCACGTTTACCGACTGCGTGTGGATGGATCACGGTCATATTCGCATATTGAAGGTCTTTTCGACTCCCGACGATCCATCGCGAGCCATTGCGGAAGCTCTGGAGAAGATCGGAATGCCGGTATCGTTGATTTTGCTGCACGGCACTACCGTCGGCACGAATAGTTTATTGCAGCGCAAAGGCGCACGCGTCGCGCTCGTGACCACCTCTGGTTTCGAGGATGTTATCGAGATCGGGCGGCAGGCCCGCCCCAAGCTGTACGACTTTTTCTTCGATCGAGTTGAGCCCCTGGTGCCTGCCGATCTGCGCTTCGGCGTGCACGAACGCACGGGTAGCGACGGCGAGATCTTGCAAGTGCCTTCGCCAATCAATTTGCGGAACTTGAAAGCCAGAGTGCTTGAGAGAAAGCCAGAGGCGATCGCGATCTCGCTGCTGTTTTCCTTTGCCAATCCGAATAATGAAATGTTGGTTACGGCCACGTTGCGAGACTTGGGCCTGCCGCTCTCCATTTCACATCAGATACTTCCCGAATTTCGCGAGTACGAACGGACGAGCACAGTCGTTGTGAATGCGTATCTGCAACCGGTGATGCAGCGCTATCTGGAAAGGCTTGAAACTCGCGTGCAAGGCTGGAGTGGCACGGCTGAAGCCGGGCCTTCTCGAAAGAATGCGAGCACCAGTCGCGATGCGAGCGTTCGCATTTTTGTCATGCAATCGAGCGGGGGCATTGCGGCTCTCGCATCGGCGGCCCGGGAACCTGTGCGGACGGTACTCTCAGGCCCTGCGGGGGGAGTCGTCGGAGCCGTGGCCATGGCGCGCCGAAGCGGACACGAGCGAATTATCTCCTTCGACATGGGCGGCACTTCGACCGATGTTGCACTGGTCGATCACGAAGTTCGTGGGGCCAATCAGAGTGAAATTGCGGGGCTGCCGGTGGGGGTGCCGATGCTCGACATTCACACCGTGGGCGCGGGCGGTGGTTCGATTGCCCGCTTTGACGCTGCTGGCGCGTTGCGCGTGGGGCCCGAGTCCGCCGGAGCCGATCCGGGACCCATCTGCTATGGTCGCGGAACTCAGCCGACCGTGACCGATGCGAATCTCATTCTCGGACGCCTGCAGCCAAATCGCTTTCTCGGCGGCAACTTCACGCTCGATTTGGAGCGCGCGCGCCGAATTGTCTCCACCTGGCTGAAGCAGCAGAGGTGCGCACTTTCGCTCGAGCAGTTTGCAACTGGAGTGATTCGGGTGGTCAATTCGACTATGGAGAAAGCCATCCGCCTGGTCTCGATTGAGCGTGGCTACGATCCTCGAGAGTTCGCATTAGTAGCGTTCGGCGGGGCTGGCGGACTGCACGCCTGCGAACTGGCCGCTGCGTTGCGTGTGCCCCATGTGATTGTGCCTGCGCATCCGGGCGCACTTTCAGCCTTCGGGATTTTGGTCAGCGATGTGGTGAAGGACTATTCGCGAACCGTGTTGTGGCGAATGTTGAATGAGCTTCCGACGAAACGCCTGAACCAGGAGTTAGGAAATCTGCGTCGTCGCGCCGACGAGGATCTCAAAGCCGAGGGCTGGCAGGGTCGAGTGCGACACGAACTTAGCGTGGATGTGCGCTATCGGGGCCAGGGGTACGAACTGAACATTCCATACACGGGTGGACTGGCGGCAGCCTTCCGTCGCGAGCATAAGCTTCGCTACGGCTACAGTTATCCGGGACGCGAGATGGAGTTGGTCACGCTTCGCCTTCGGGCAACCATGCGGTCTCCGCGGTCGAGCGTCATCAAGTCTCGGGTGAGGCCGGCCGAGTGCGGTAATTCTGTGGCTGAGGATGTTTCAGTTTTCTTCGGGGCTAAGAAAATTGCAGCGACGATCTACGATCGCGAGTCGCTGCGTGCGGAAAAAAATTACTCGGGTGCGGCCGTGATTACCGAATACAGCGCAACCACGATCGTCCCGCCCGGCGCCTACTTTCGGCTGGATCGGAAGGGAAACCTCTCTGATCCGGATAGCGAGCGCCGGAGAAAACTAATTCTGCGGTTTCAGATATCCTGTAATAGGGCGAGGTCACCCGCCGAGCGCAGGCGGCACCTTCAACCGTGTCCCGGGGGAAACCATGGCAGCCGAAGAACTGCAAGAGTTACACGAACAAGCTGAACATGCGAAGGACGATCGCCGAATGGCTCCGGTATCGCTGACCATGGCGATTCTAGCCGTCGCCGTTGCGGTGGTTTCGCTGCTCGGGCACCGCGCTCATACGGAGGAAGTGCTGTTGCAAGCCAAGGCATCAGATCAATGGGCCTATTACCAGGCCAAGAACATCCGGCGGCAAAGTGACCAAATCGTTGCTGACCTCATGACCATCATCCCGAGGCAAGATAGTCAAGCTGTCGCAAAGCTTGGGGAGAAGTACGCCGGCGAAGCCGAACGTTATCAGTCTGAGCAAAAGGGAATCCAATCAGAGGCTCAACATTTAGAAGAGGAGGTCGGCGTCGAACGAAGACGCGCCGACCGCTTCGATCTGGGTGAGGTGTTTTTGGAGGTTGCGCTGGTGATTACGTCGATCACGCTGATGTCAGGAAAACGGATTTTTTGGCACGCAGGGATCGTGCTGGCGATCGTGGGATTTCTTATCACTGCGACCGGCGCATTCACCCACTGACGGCGGCTTTCGAATCTCTCATCCTAAATCAGAATAACGGGCTGGATGATTCAAGAGCGATTGATTGTGGCCGTGATGGCGGCTATTCCTAGCGTGGTAAACTGTATTTCTGCCCGCCGGAGAGGTGGCCGAGTGGCTGAAGGCGGCGGTTTGCTAAACCGTTGTACGGGCTAACACCTGTACCGGGGGTTCGAATCCCCCCTCTCCGCCAGCTTGTTCATCCCACCGGCGTATCTGCTCAATGTTCTGAGGTTACTTGCCGGGGGTGCTGGCCGGCTTCAAGTCGGCTGCCAGTTTTTTGTGAGGTCGTCAACCGCTTTGGAATCGACTTCGTAGAGATGAGTCGTCTTCCCGCTTCGCCACATAATTGTTTCCGGCTTTTGCGATCCCTATCTTCTCGAAGCGCTTGCCGTCGTTGGATGTAACCGTGAAGTCAATGAGCGATGTGGTGAAGCCAGAATGACAAACTTGCTGGCGGAGAGGTCGCGAATCTTGTCGATGAGTTCCTGAACCCCACCGGCATCCATTTTTTTGGCGCTGCCCGACCACCAGTCTTCTCCCTTCCTGGTCAGGAAATAAGTTTTCGATCCGTCGCGAATCTCGATTTTGTTGGGATCTGCGGAGCCCAAGTCGAATATCTTCTTATTGCGAAAGTACTTCCAATTTCTTGTCGAGCGCCGGACCAAGCGTGCTCGGGACTCTGTAAACGCCCTGCACCGCGCTCGACTTCGCATAATAATCATCCTTGTTTTTTCGAACCTGCAGTTCCTGGGGGCCCGGACTCGGCGGTCAGCTTTGCACTCGCGACTGGCGTAGCCGAACCGAAAGCCAACGCTGTTTTCTTCGGGTCGTCTGGTCCCCGTAGGTTTCCATCTTGGCCTCGGTGAGTGCGCGGACGAGATTCATCGACTTGGGTGCCGTCCGCTCGCAGCGGTTTCGGCTTTACGATCTGCAGTTCATCCTTGCTGCGACCGAAAACGATATCCTGATTCTTCGCGAGCAATTCG
>CAVPMC010000002.1:0-93539 GCA_963706465.1 Terriglobales bacterium | reverse complement strand
GGTTTGAGAAGCGGGGTTGAGGGGTAAGAGACGTAATCGCCGGCGAGTCGGCAACTCGGAAACTATGCAATTGTCAGATAAGAGTCCGCGATTTTTCCAACACCGGGAGCTCTACATGGTTCGTAGCCATTGCGCCACAAGTCGCGGATCAAACCTCAGACACGTACCCACGCGGAATGACGGTATCCTGCCAGCGGCGGCCTGCTTGTAGACCGTCACGGCCGACACAGAGAGGAACCTCGAAGCTCCTCCGCCGCTAGTGCGGCCGACCTGCTCGATTTGATCTGCGATTGACATTTAACTAATGACGGTGCCTTCCGACTCAGCCGACGAGCGCACTTTACCGATGAAAGAGCTTGCGAACCTTGTCCGGGGCAAGCCGTCGAGAATTTTATCCAGCTCACCTGTAGCGTCGGGCTTCTCACCTGACACTGGCCCGGAGAAATAGCAGCCAGACTTGACCCTCCTTTCGTTGCCCCCATTTGGCGTGCACTTGAATCCCAAAACGGGATATAAAATCTTTACAAAGATGGAGCGAACTACGGGCTCGCCAGCGAGCATCACGTAATGTTTGGACCTCCCCTCCCTTATCACCCAGCATACAAACCACTTAGCCCGTTCGTCGAACAGGAGTCAATCGCCGTCAACCCCGACTCCCATTCAAATATGCGTTCGACCCAATGTTATGCGGGTCCGACGCGTGTCCCTGTCGAATCGCCGTCGCCATCCATGTAGGGGGTAACTACCATGTTCCATAAGTATTTAATTTAAAAGGATTTTCCTCGTCCTTATATACCGGCCCACCCCTACTAGGGTGATGACTCCTATTCGAATTGCGCATGAGTCGCCCCATCCAGGCAGCGTGTACATCGACGCTCCCTTGCGGGTTTCTGCCGACCTCCTTCAGCCCCATCGCCGCGAAGACCTGGGCAAAGATCGTGTAGCCCCCACTTCCCACTCGATGCACGTTGCCGAATTTCATTAGCTGCGAGCGGGTAAGGCGGGCATGTTTCAATAGCGCGTTCCTCAGCGTATGGCCCATCTGCTCTCTCTTGTCTGGCGAGACATCCAAGGGATAGACCTGCGTTCGCGTTTCGTACTGGTGTCGCGTCCACTTGCCAGCGAGCACCTCCACCGTCCCTCGATCGAGCATACCGTCCGACGAGAACAGGGGCTTGGCGAAAGATCCTGGTCCAAAGGGAATTCAAGTCGACTTCTGAACTTCGGTTCCCATTGCCGGATCTCATGGACGAATTCCAGCCGCGCTGCTCCTGCGTCAGGATGAATCTCCAGGGTCTTACGCTCCATGCACTCGCGAACCTTTTGCATTAGCCTAGAGATCGCCTCGCTATCGACGATCCGCCAGTCCCCACACAAGGGACTGCGGTAATCGACAACGAAAGTACAACGCGACAAGAATCCATCCGCGGTAACTCCCGTACCTGCGAACGTCAATTCAAACGCCTCGCGGACAAAATGGAGCATAAGCGAGACGTTGGCTTGCTTCACCAGGGCGGTCCCGTTCTTGAAGCTGCCGGTCGAATGGCTGTACTGTCGAACAACTTGGTGTACATCGTGACCAATCCGCTCGACCCGGCTGCCTGATCTTTCTGGGCGAGTTTCTTACCTTCGTCGTAATAGACAATGTTTCGCGGTCTGACGATCTGTACCGTCACTCCCGATTGACCCTCCGAAGGCTTAGTCGACGGCTTTTTATGTTCGCCACCGAACCGGACAACGGAATACTCGGGGCTGCCGAGACCATCGCCGTCGATCAGCTCGTACATGTGCTGCGCCAGTATTCCTTCCTTCTCCAGCGTAGCTACAGAACGCCGCCACGTTTCTCCCTTCCCAATTCCCGGTTCCTCCGACAACAGGACGACGTATTGCCTCATGTGGAGCGTCTTGTACCAAGGCAGGATCGGCGGATCGAGGACGCCGGCCAGCATCAGCATCTTGAGCGTCTCACGGGCGAAGCTGAAGGGCAGCGGTGTGCCCTTGGTTATTTCGAGGGCGACCAGATCGATATAGTCCTTCGGCTCCAGCTTCAGTCGCGGTTCCCAATTGTCGGGAGTATCCTCCGCCCCCGTCTCCATAATCGGCGGAGCGGTGTCCACGGTCTCCCCTGGACGGCGGCCACCGATCAATACGATCGGCGCCGGCGCGGGCACGTCGTACCTCGCAGCACTCATGGCGATTCGGTCCAAGTCTTCCTCGCTCTTCGGGTCCGCCATGATCGCAGGGGTCTGAGTTGAGTTCAGCGAGGTGAGCGCGGATCACCCCCTCCGAAGCACCAATGTTCCGAAGCCTTCCGGCCTGCTGTATAAGAAAATCGTCCCGGCCCTCACCGTCGTGAACAGGGAGGTTCCACTCTCGCTTACCAGTTGGGTTTTGCTTGGACCAATGTTCTTTGAACAGCGCCAAGAGCTCAGCCGGAAAAGGAATGAGCGGAAGATCTTGCGTGATGGCGTAGACTCCCCCCGGTATCGGGGTGTATCGATCCCTCGCCTACTACGAGAGCACCTTTGACCTTGATCTCAAAAATGTTGCCGTCAATGCCCTGTTCTTTCCATCGCTTGTTCCCCCCAAGCGAGAATCTCCTCGGAGGCCAGATAATACAAGTGGGCACGATCATGGCGGCCACTGCTCACCGAATAAGTACGGGACCACTCAGCCCAACGCGGGCCGCACACCTCGATCAGTCGTGGAATTCGGTCAGTGTCAACAACGGCGAGCTCGGCGCCTCCGCAAGCCCAACGTTAGCCTCTGGGTACTTCACTGCCCATGATCGGATGGTGGCTTCATCCGTCGTGGCTAGTTCGGGCCAATTCTTTAGGAAGGCGTCCTTCCCTCTGAGCGGGATGACGCGGAAGCCGCGTGCCGCGTTACGGCAAGCGATATCAAGGAAACTCATCACCGCACCACCGGGCGTCGCATTTGAAATACCGCACTCGCCGAATCATCCCAGAATTTCGCGGTAAAGCCAGCCATCAGCGCCCCAACAATAAACAAACCCTCGGGGACGTAGATTCCAGCCTCTCGCTCAAAAATGTGCTTGAGACCGTAGGACGTGGAGTGGGTCCAGGTGTCGCCCGCTCAAAGCCGCTCAGCCAACGTTTCTCCCTTTCCAATTCCTGGTTCCTCCGACAACAAGACAACGTACTGCCTCATGTGGAGGGTCTTGTACCAAGGCAGGATCGGCGGATCGAGGACCCCGGCTAGCATCAGCATTTTGAGCGTTTCGCGAGCGAAGCTGAAGGGCAGCGGTGTGCCCTTGGTTCTTCGAGGGCGACCAGATCGATGTAGTCCTTCGGCTCCAGATCCAGCCGAGGTTCCCAATTGTCGGGAGTATCCTCCGCCACAGTCTCCATGACTGGCAGAGCGGTGTCCACGTTCTCCCCTGGACGGCGGCCACCGATGAGTACGATCGGCGCCGGCGCGGGCACGTCGTACCTCGCAGCACTCATGGCGATTCGGTCCAAGTCTTCCTCGCTCTTCGGGTCCGCCATGATCGCGGGGTCTGCATCGTGGCGGAGGTCAGCGCGGATCACCCCCTCCGAAGCACCAATGTTCCGAAGCCTTCGGCCTGCTGTATAAGAAAATCGTCCCGGCCCTCACCGTCGTGAACAGGGAGGTTCCACTCTCGCTTACCAGTTGGGTTTTGCTTGGACCAATGTTCTTTGAACAGCGCCAAGAGCTCAGCCGGAAAAGGAATCAGCGGAAGATCTTGCGTGATGGCGTAGACTCCCCCGGTATCGGGGTGTATCGATCCCTCGCCTACTACGAGAGCACCTTTGACCTTGATCTCAAAAATGTTGCCGTCAATGCCCTGTTCTTTCCATCGCTTGTTCCCCCAAGCCAAGACTCCTCCGGAGGCCAGATAATACAAGTGGGCACGATCATGGCGGCCACTGCTCACCGAATAAGTACGGGACCACTCAGCCCAACGCGGGCCGCACACCTCGATCAGTCGTGAGATTCGGTCAGTGTCAACAACGGCGAGCTCGGCGCCTCCGCAGACCCCAACGTTAGCCTCTGGGTACTTCACTGCCCATGATCGGATGGTGGCTTCATCCGTCGTGGCTAGTTCGGGCCAATTCTTTAGGAAGGCGTCCTTCCCTCTGAGCGGGATGACGCGGAAGCCGCGTGCCGCGTACCGGCAAGCGATATCAAGGAAACTCATCACCGCACCACCGGGCGTCGCATTTGAAATACCGCACTCGCCGAATCATCCCAGAATTTCGCGGTCAAGCCAGCCATCAGCGCCCCAACAATAAACAAACCCTCGGGGACGTAGATTCCAGCCTCTCGCTCAAAAATGTGCTTGAGACCGTAGGACGTGGAGTGGGTCCAGGTGTTCGCCCGCTCAAAGCCGCTCAGCCACCCCTGTAGTCGTTCGATTCTGGCGTGTGAAGGGAGCCCGATTATGGAACTCGCCCAGGAGGCATGGTTCAGCAGTTCATTCCGATATTCTTCGTGTTGCGCATCGGTTGTACAAAATTGCCCGGCGCGATACCCGCGGAAACCATTCATATTTAAATGTGGGACCGCCGCACAGATGGCTTCCAGAGTCGGCCGTTCCGATCGGGCGCACGGTTCCGCCGCCCCTTGTTACTTGCACAACAACGCTACTGTCTTGCATGCGACACCTCCGAGAAATTACTGGCACCCATCCGTCAGCTCCGCCTCGAAACTACTGACCTGGGCATTTCGTACCAGGGCATCTCGTATGACTAGACATTATAATAGTTTATATTTTCTAGTTATGTCTACAATAAAATAATGGAGTACACCACGATTTATGCTAGGATACTTGGAAGATGGCAAAGAACTCACGCCGTAATATAGATAATCAAATTCTAGGTATTATTTCGGCAAGACAAGCCGAATCACTTTGGCGTGACTGGGCAAATCTTCCCAACCCAGTCGACTACCCTCCGTACCGTGGTTCTGTTGAAAGGTTCCTCTCGCGTTACCCTTATATTTTCGATTTCAAGGACGGCGATGTGGCTGAAGCTGGTCCAGGGACCACAGACCTGAATGTGCTGCTAGCAGCAGTGCGGACTAGTCTGCGCCGCGCCTGGCTTGCCCCCGACGCTCATCACCGAGATTGGTACGTTTTCCAATTGCGTTATGCGTATGAGCGCATACGCGCAAGGATTGAAGGTGGGGATGTGTCCGTAGGCCCAGTGGCGGGCGATACGCCCGAAATTGATGCCAGCCAGTCTTTTCGGTCAATCATTCTGGACCTACTGCAGGACGTTCCACCGACCACCCCATTCGAGGCCGCCATTTTCCATTTGCAAACCCGCCTTGCTGATCGAATGCTGCGGTGCGCTAATCCGAACTGCGCTAACCCCTATTTCTTCAGGATGAAGAAAGGACAGAAATACTGCTCTGCCGTATGCGGTGACCCAGCCCGGCGGGAATCAAAACGCGCCTGGTGGAACCAAAACCGAGGCAAGGGCGCGCGATCATAGAGCCTTTTTGGGTGGCGTCGGCTTCGATCCCGTTGTGCCGAACGCCGGAATGGTTAGCATAATCTCGTGCCGGATACTCCGACTGACGGCCCGAACAGCCGGTTATTGCTTTGCTCTGCTTAAAGACAAGATTTTACGCCGGTGGAATCAGCTAAGGTGGCGATGGACGTCTCCCAAATGCGGCCTTGTCGTGGCAGGGCTGTTCGGGTGGCACTTACGGGTATGGCAAGGCGCGCATGTAATCAGCCGGACGCACCAAGCAAGATGATCTGCTTGACTCACGGAAGCAAACAGATAGCTGAAGCCAAGACCAAATCAATGATGCGGGCGTTTCGCAAATCTAGGCCCTTCTGACGGCTATCTGGCCGATCCGAGGGCCAGCCTTCGCAAGAGCGGCGGGAGGAAAGCCCTCGCGCCGACAATCCTGGTGTTTTCCGACGGTTTCAAACCATGTGCAGAAGACGATGGTCTCCTCAGTTCTAGCGTCTCTTCCAACGCGCTCGACGGTCATCCGGGGGCCGCCCGACTTCAGTTGGGCCACATCTCCGGGCGCAAATTCAGCAGGAGTTTCGTCAGCCACAACAGTAGTATACCTCTTCTGAGCGTCGCGCCTTAGGGCAGGAACCGGGTGATATCCTGGGCGCATGGAAGACGAATCTGCCAAGCTGGTTCCGCGCGATTATGTCGTAGAGTCCATGAAGGCGGAGCTAGAGATTGCAACACCATCGCGTCGGAGGAGAATTTTCGAGGCTATTGCTGTGGCTGCCTTGGGGAGCATTCCTTGGGTTGGCGGCGTCATCGCGGCAGCGTCGATGGCCGCGGATAAGTACAAGTCCGGCGAAGATGCCGCCGAAAAAGAGAGCCTTCTTCGAGAGTGGCTACAGCATCATCAGGAGAAGCTGCAACAGTTGCGTGCAACGCTCGAACAGATGGTGTTCATGACCTGCCCCCGTTTTCCGCGCACCGGATCATACGACATTTTTCAACTCCGGGCTTGCGACTGAGGACGGCGGAGCCATTAAAGCGGAGCCGGCCTCAGCCGCTCTCGTCGCAGCAGCAAACTCCTTCGGCGTTCGGTATCCCAAGCTGCTGTGCGGACGCTCCTCGTTGTACTCCTGTCGCCACGCCGCGATCTTCCGCCGCGCATCGAACAGGTTCTGAAACCAGCTCACGGTCAAACACTCTTCCCGCAGCCGTCCGTGAAAACTCTCCACGCGCGCGTTCTGCGTCGGCTTTCCCGGCTGAATGTGCACCAACTCGATCTGTCGCTCCACACACCACGCCAGAAAATGCCGGCTGGTCAGTTCCGGCCCGTTGTCGCAGCGAATCGCCTGCGGTTGCCCGCGCTCGGCCACGATCGCATCCAATACTCGCGTCACTCTCCGACTGGCGAAACTGGTGTCCACTTCCAAGGCCAAACACTCCCGCGTGTACGCATCCACCACGCTCAGCACCCGGATCGCCCGTCCGCACTCCACCGCATCGTGCACGAAATCCAGCGCCCACTCCTGGTTCGCCGCCGTCCAGCGCCGCAGCGGCTGTCCCACGCGCACGCAGTGTTTCCGCTTCTTCCGCCGGATCATCAACCCGGCCTCCCGATACACTCGATGCACTCGCTTGTGGTTCACATGCTCTCCCGAGCGGCCCAGCAACACATGCAGCCGCCGATACCCGAAGCGCGGCTTCTCCCGCGCCAACTCCACCAGCCGCGTTCGCAGCGGCTCATCGCGAGCGCCTGCTCTGGTAGCGGTAACTCGATACCGCCATCGTCATCAGGCCGCACGCACGCCGCTGGCTGAAGGCATACTCCTCGCGCACCTGCTCGACAGCCGCCTTCAGGGCTACGAGCTCCAGCCGTTTTTTCGGATCACCGACTGCAGCGCTTCCTTGTCCAGACTCAGATCCGCCACCAGCTTCCGCAGCTTCGTGTTCTCATCCCGCAGCTGCTTCGCTTCCTGCGCCTGGCTCACGTCCATGCCACCGTACTTCGCTTTCCAGGCGTAGAGCGTGTGCTTGGACACGCCCACCTCTCGCGCCACGTCTTCCGCCTTCCGCCCCGCCTCCACTTGCTTCAGCGCCCCGATCATCTGCGCTTCCGTGTGCCTGCTCTTCGACATACCCTCTTCCCCTTTCTTTCGCACAAATCATACTCAGCTTTGTGCGGAAACAGGGGAGCAGGTCATTCAGGCTCGAAGGTTTTGGAGGAGACGTCGAGAAACGGATTACCAGCGAGGAATATCTGGCGCTGGTGCGCAAGACATTCCGTGAATGGGATGAGGCGGATACCGAAGAAAAACGCCGTTTGCTAGTGAACCTGATTACCAATACGGCAGGCACGCGAGTAGTTTCCGATGACATAGTGCGCCTGTTTCTGGATTGGATCGACACCTACCATGAGTCGCATTTCGCCGTGATTAGAGAAATTTATAAGCACAGCGACGATCCACCAACTCGGTACGATATTTGGTTAGCTGTCTATGGAGAGCTGGTTCCACGCGATGATTCACCGGAGGCCGACCTATTTCGCATGCTGATTTCCGATCTGAACATAGGCAGGGTGATAAGGCAGCCGAGGGAGATCGATCTACAAGGACGGTTCAAGAAAAGAACAAGATCGCCTCGGCGAGTATCATCGTCAACAATGGAATCTGCTTTCGAAGATAGTAAGCGCTACGTGCTCACCGGCTTGGGTTCGCAATTCGTGCATTACACTATGACGGAATTGGTTAAACAGCTCGAAACGAAAAGGCCGGAAGAAAAAAAGTGATGGCCGCAGTCATGAGAATGAAAGCCCGATGGCAGGCTGAACCTGAGCGTTTGCCAGTGTCTTGGCGGAGAGAGTGGGAAAGGAAACCTCAGGCAAGATCCACCAGAACCTGCTGTCGCCTGATCGCGTCCTGCATACTACACAGCGGCTGGTATACAGAAGGTCTTAGATGACGAACCTGTTGTTGTCTGACACGTCGGCGTCTGGAGAGACGAGTGAAGTTTGGAGAGAAACTCGGGTGGCCTGCCACGGCGGGCTTTTCTTTTGCCAACGTGCAGCCGTATTCAGGATCAGGAGACTCGAACTCCTGACTAACCGAATCGCAGAAGAATCGCCAAAGACTTGTAAGGACGCCCAGGAGTAAGGATGAACGGGTGGGCAGGACGGGTTTGGCCCTGCCCAAGGGAAGCTCACCTATCGGTCCCGGCGGGCGAATTTTCGTGCGAGTTGCTTACCAAAAGAAGCTGTATCGTCTCCATCTTGATTCTCCTTGGTTTTCGGCTTCTCTTTGGACCCAAAGAATCGTTCTCGGTACTGCTCATAGGACTGGTATCGAATCTTCTTGTCGGATTGCACTTCAGAGGCCATCGTCTTCCCTCCGGTAATAGTTCGCGAAAAATGCAGGGTTCAAGTCTTTTTGGAAATAGTGTTTTCTTTTGATCCAAACAAATCCATTACCTTTTGATATAACGGCAACGTCAATCGGACCGCCAACTGTTTCTGCCTCGGCGGTAATCCGCCTCTTAAACGACGTCAAGTTTACTAGCGATTCGGCCATGGCTGCCAAATCATCTTTCGGTAAGTCCCCCACGATGTCAATAACGGGTCCAACAAATTTCCGCTGTTCCCATTCGGACCATTGGTCATCGAACCCCTCTATTATTGCCCGCCCAATTCTTATGATTTCAGCTTGAGCACTTCTGCGTTCATCGTCAGTGGTGCGCCCAGCAAAATCCGCAACTATCCTTTCGGGATATTCTGCAGTAAGCAGATCGATCCCCGAATAAACCGATAACTACTCAGTCGTGTGCGAATGGGAGAATCATGGCAGCGTGAGACTCTCCCATGTCATTGCTGAGGCCTGGAATTCGATCGTACTTCACACGATTGTTGATCATTGACTCGACGGTATATGAGTGCACTACAGGAAGGAAACTCTTTTTTTCCAAACCCCGCGATAACGATTCCCCGACTTTAAACCGACCAGTCCTTCTTGCTCGGAAAGCACAAATCTGGAGCAATCGATCGCGCACATGATTTATCGGAAGTTGACCGAATACATCACCCAAGAGTTGACCCAGACGGCCTGAATAACTTCCCAACAGTTCACCCTCGAAGTCGGGAGGAAAGCACTCTAGTCGGCGGTATTGTTGCCACGTTTGAAATTCTTCAGCCGTGACCTCCGCGATAACTCGCTCAACTCCCGAGTCATCGATACCTTCGTTGGCGGTGATCTCGGCCTGTATCTTCGAATCGATTTTTTGCTGGACTTGGGAGAGAACCCACTGACACATTCCAGCGAATTCTGCTTCTTGGAGGGCCTCAGTAAATAGGAGCCGATTACCTTCAAGGAAGTGGATGAAGTGCTCGGCAAATTGAATAAGACGGTCGAAGTTTGTGGTGTTTAGCTCGGCACGGAACATTTTAATCACGGTCTCCCACGGAATGCCCATTAGGTCGGCAGAGCCGTAGACCATTATTCCCACCGGGTAGTATTTGGAAAGCATGAAGAGCTTGTTAGCGGTGTTATAGACCTTCTGATTGTCAGGATTTCTCAGTGTGACGGCACTATCGGCAGCCAACGCGACAGCGTTCTTGTTGAGGATCGCGATCTCCGCTGTCATAGTTGCGCTCTCCGATTGCTACCGACGCTTCGGCTGCATCTCATAACCATCTCGCAACCCCTCCGTGGCGTGAACACGTCCCGCGTCTGCTTTGGCTGAAACTATAGCTTCCGTCCCGGCACTGAGCCGTGGCTCCTTGTGGTGGACCGGAGCAATTCTCCGGTCTCTGAACGGTCTGCCCTTTGCTGTTCACATACGTGCCGTTGTTGGTGCAGTTCACCTTGCCTGGGCTCGGCCTGGGGTTAGTTGTGGCGGTTGAATTCGTGCTCGGCTGAGACGAAGATTGAGTCTGAGAAACGATCTGCTGAGAAAGTAGGAGTACGGCTAGAGCAAGAGCGTAAACAATGTGGCGCGAAGGGCGCATGGGTCGCATAGTGCTCTCCCTGGGTCGGAGTGACTCGCTCCCCCTCAAAAGCAAGTCTCGCCGAAGACTATACAATAAAGCGCCAGTGTCAGCACAATGGCCCAGCAGTGCTAGGGCTTTAAATGTCAAATCGAAGGCGACTCTTGGTGAAAGAAGGGGTGCTGTTCGAGTTCGCGAAATTTAGAAAGTGCAATGAATTTCACCTTGCTTTGTCGGCGGTCAACTGGGTCTTGCCAGTGAGAGGAACCTTACGCATCTTGCCCTCTTTGTGGCGAACTTCGAACTTGCCGAAGCCGCGAAGCTTCAGAGTAAAGCCGTTAACGTCGATGTTCTCTGCGATCTCGGACACGAAGCAATCCAGCACGGCCCTAACTGTGTGGTCGGCTTCGCGGTCTGAGCTCAGGTTAAGAACCGCTCGGACTCGCACTGTGACCCTCTCGCGTCCAACAAGCGTTCTCTGTGATTCACGTGGCTTGCCTCTGCTGATGCAATTTAAGGATGCTGCGATAGGGTGACTTCCTCGATTATTTCTTCGATGACAGGATATTTGGGCCTGTCTCCAAACCTCACTCGGTAACTATGACCACGGTGTAGGCAAACGCCGATCTCAGGTGACGCGTAAGCGTAGCACTTTTCAAGGAACCGTTGCTTTTCCTCCGAGAAGACCACAAAGCGAATCTTGTTCTCACTCTTTCCAATGACCGCACTTCGATATGGACTAATGACTTCTGTCTGCCCTCGTGCAGGGTAGAGGTTTGCGGCACCTGTAATCTTGCCCTTTGCTCTTCCAACTTTACCCTCTCGAAAGCCAAAATCAACACCTTGCCACCCGCTCAGCGCAGCATTCCTTGCAGCCTTGTCCACGAGTTTCAGTTGGGGCGATTTCTTGCCCTTCGTCCAATGAAAGGTTACGAGCACTCGCAAGCTTGAACGCAGGGAGATAAATCGCTT
Source organism: Terriglobales bacterium (assembly GCA_963706465.1). GTDB lineage: Bacteria > Acidobacteriota > Terriglobia > Terriglobales > Acidobacteriaceae > JABDBE01. The sequence goes on along the minus strand of CAVPMC010000002.1, from coordinate 82,133 downwards.
CCACAGGTCGCGATTCTCTATCGGGCGGTTATCGAAGTTGCGCCAGCCGTTCCTTCTCCACCCAACTGCACGATTGATGTTGTCATGCACGTACCGGGAATCGGTCACGATCTGGACGCGGGTCACGCCGAGATTCGAGCCTTGGTCGCGCAACCATTCCATAGACCGATTGCACGCCATTAGCTCCATGCGGCTGATATTGCTCTCGGCAACTCCGATATCCACAATCTGTTCTTCTGGCTGGGAATCGTCGGGATAAATTACGATCGCAGCGCAGCCGGACAGCCCACCAGGATTCTTGTAGCAAGAACCATCGATGAGAATCTGGATGGCGTGTGGGTCGTGAAGCATCACGAGAACTCGGCAAGTTCCTCCACGGTAGCACCGCAGTTGAGCCCGCTCAAATGAGAAACAAACAGTGGACGAAGAAAAGGCGAACATGTATTATAGGCCAATGGACGAAGGCCGCAAACGTGTGCTCGCGATTGTGGCTGGAATCCTAGTGGCGCGACACTTAAAGACGGCAGAGGATTTGTTCGGTACGCCCCAGGGTAGCCCGAGAACCGATGAAATGGTTGCTGCTGCGGTTCAGTGGGCTGAAAGAATCATGCGGAAGATTGATCGTGTGTTTCAAAGTGGAAGCTGAGACGCTGTGTTTACTAAATTTCAAGATCCGTCTCGCGTCACTGCGCTGGTATTTGATTTGGCCTGCGATTAGAATTCAGCATTCCGCTATCCTCACAGTTCTGGCAAAGGTTAAGAAAACGAAATGCCGCGAAGGAAAGACCAACGGCGGCAAGCCGCCAAAGCGTCCGATTGAGCGTTACGAGCACACCGACAAGAAGCGCATCAACAACCCGCCGGTCGGGTTGGTCACGCCGGAAACCGATCCGGTTGCGCCCACGCACAAGAGTTTACGACTACATCGCGCCCGTGCCATCGGTGAAGCCGCGCCAGGAATTGGACTACGATCCGCATCTTGATCCGCAACTGGTGTGGGCGGGCAAGAAGGAGCACAGCTCGTTTGAAGTGCCGACGGTCTCGCTGCACGTGCATGAGCGGATCGATCCGCACACCATCATCGACGCCGTGCGGAAGCGTAACGGCAACGGTTTGCCGGTTCAGCCGTCGCTCTTCGAGCGCCGCGAAGAAAATCCGCCGCTGCGCGAAGCCATTGACTTCTATAAGCATGCGCACGGCTGGTCGAACCGGCTGATTGCAGGCGATTCCCTGCTGGTAATGAACTCGCTGCTGGAAAAAGAGGGCATGGCGGGCCAGGTGCAGATGGTCTATATCGACCCGCCGTACGGCATCAAGTACGGATCGAATTTTCAGCCGTTTGTGAACAAGCGCGACGTGAAAGACGGCAAAGATGAAGACCTGACGCAAGAGCCGGAGATGATTCGAGCGTTCCGCGACACGTGGGAACTGGGAATTCACTCCTACCTGACCTATCTGCGCGATCGCCTGCTGCTTGCACGAGATCTGCTCCACGAATCCGGTTCCTGTTTCGTTCAAATCTAGCTGACGAAAATCTTCATCTAGTCCGAGCTGCTCTGGATGAGGTGTTCGGCGCGAAGAATTTCGTTTCGCAGTCGTAACGTTTGCGAAAACTAGCGCCGGGCAACCGTCCTGTACTGCTCCGAGCGTCTGCGACTACTTGCTTGTGGTATGCCAAGGACAAGGAGAAGGTGAAGTATCGGCAGCTCTCTGTCCTTCAAATCGACCGGGAGGATCGGGAACGAGCAAATATAACCGCATCGAGCTCACCCGACGGAAACGCAGCGAGCATGATCGGCTGAAGAGCGACGGACGTCGAGACGGCATTCCGGAGGTAGTCAGACCGTATCGACAATGACAACCATGAGTCGTTGGTCGCGACGAAGGGCGAGGTGCTGCAGCTGGTTCCCGGTTGAGATTTGAAGGCCGAGCATTCGACCGGCCATTCGAGGCTCGTTGGAAAACGAACGAGACGGAATGGCAAAGACTGCTCGCATGCCGACGACTCGAAGTCATGGCAGATCCTATCGGTATGTACGTTATTTATGACGACTTCCCGGTTTTCCCAATCACCAATTTCTGGGATGACGTCGGCGTCTCGAGAGTCACAGTGACAAGATATACGTTGTGCAAACTGCCTCAAAGGTCATTCAGCGCTGCATCTTGATGACCACCGACCCAGGCGACCTCGTTCTCGATCCCACCTGTGGTTCCGGTACGACCGCCTACGTCGCCGAGCAATGGGGCCGCCGCTGGATCACCTGCGACACCTCGCGCGTCGCGATCACGCTGGCCAAGCAGCGGCTGATGGCTGCCGACTTCGACTACTACGAGCTGGCGCATCCCGAAGAAGGCGTCGGCAGCGGATTCCGCTACAAGACCGTGCCGCATGTCACGCTGAAGTCCATCGCCAACAATCCCGAAATTCGCGAAGGCATGACACGCGAGCAGATTGACGCTGCAATCGCCCGTTACGCCGATCAGGAAACGCTCTACGATCAGCCCTACCTCGACAAGAGCCGAGTGCGCGTCACTGGTCCGTTCACCGTCGAGGCAGTGCCCGCTCCCACGGTTAGGTCGCTCGAGACATTGAAGTGGCCCCGAGCTCGCTTCGGCAAGCGCAGATCGTTGGCGATTTCCGTCATGCGCGACGCCGCTGCTGGACGCCTCACGTCGTCTCGGCCACACTGCGCACCGGAATGGCGCGACGAACTGCTGAAAACCGGCCTGCGCGGCAAAGGCGGCAACCACATTGACTTCTCCCGCGTCGAGCCGCTGGCCGGCACGCGCTGGCTGCACGCCGATGCTGAGACAAAGGGCGCGAAAGCCGGAACGCGTCGTGATCTCCTTTGGTCCCGAGCACAGCCTGCTTGAACAACGCCAAGTCGAACTGGCCTGGGAAGAAGCGCGAACGCTGAGTCCGAAGCCCGCGATCCTCGTGTTCGCCGCGTTTGAATTCGATCCCGAAGCGGCCAAAGACATTGACGGACATGACCAAAGAAAAAACCGGCATGACTTTCCTGACAGCGCAGATGAACGCCGACCTGCTCACGGAAGACCTGAAAAAGAAGCGAGCCTCGAACCAAAGCTTCTGGCTTGTCGGACGTCCCGATGTCGATTTGCGGCAGATCACAAAGGGCGACCACAAAGGCAAGTGGGAAGTCGAAGTCAAGGGCTTCGACTACTACAACACGCGAACTGGAACTATCGATTCCGGCGACACATCGAAGATCGCGATGTGGCTGCTGGACACGGACTACGACGGACGCAGCCTGTATCCGCGGCAGGTGTTCTTTCCCATGGCCGACGACGACGGAGGCTGGGCCCGGCTGGCCAAGAATCTGAAGGCGGAGATCGATCCCGATTTGATCGAAGCGTATCGCGGGACGGTCTCGCTGCCATTTGAGCCGGGCGAGTACAAGCGCATCGCAGTGAAGGTGATCGACGACCGAGGAATTGAGAGCCTCAAAGTCGTCGAGGTGAAGTGATGGCGACGCAAGCGTCTTCGGCAACCATCGACCAGCTCATCATCAGCTCGCCCTACGAAGAGCCGACTGAGCATTGGAAATACGACCGCGAAACGCGCCGATTCACGCGCGAACCGGGACGCCGTCCGGCAGGATACGTCCGCGCTTCCGACGCGTCCAAGTCCTTTGATGATCCCGGCGAGTTTGTTGAGTTGCCGCTGGTGAACAAGATTCGTCCGCGCGTGGAGGCGTGGCGAGAGCGCCGATTATCCCGGCGCAAGCGGCATCACCAAGCGCCTGCTCAAGCACTGGCGAGACACCGAACAGCGAGAGGGCAACCGCGTTTCTTCTTCTGCCAGCTCGAAGCGATTGAGACGCTGATGTGGCTGGCGGAGGCTCCGGAATCAGAGCGAGTCGGGCATCAAGGTCCCCGGCGATGGCGGCGAGTTCACGCGGCTGTGCTCCAAGATGGCGACCGGCTCGGGCAAGACGATCCTGATGGCCATGCTGATCGCATGGCAGGTGCTGAACAAAGTCACCTATCCGCAAGACAAACGCTTTTCCAAAAACATTCTGCTGATCGCGCCCGGCCTGACGGTGAGGAATCGGCTGGAAGTGCTGGTTCCCGGCAGCGCCGGCAACTACTACGAGGAGTTCCAGATTGTTCCGCCGGGCCTGGAAGACAAACTGCGCCAAGGGCAGACGTGCCGCGTGCTGGTGCGCAACTGGCACAAGCTGGACTGGGACAGCGACGAGCAGATTAGCAAGAGGCGCAGCGTGGACAAGCGCGGCGCGCTGAGCGACGAGGCCTACGTCCGCGAAGTGCTGGGCGAGATGCATACGGCGGAAAACATTCTCGTCATCAATGACGAGGCGCACCACGCCTGGCGCGTGCCGCCGAAGGTAAAGATTGCCGGACTTTCCAAAGACGAATTGAAGGAAGCCACGAAGTGGGTCGGCGGACTGGACCGCATTCACCGCGCGCGCGGAATTCTGATGTGCTACGACCTGACGGCGACGCCGTTTGCGCCGACGGGACGCAAGAGCGGCGAAGAGACACTGTTTCGGCTGGATCGTGAGCGACTTCGGCCTGAACGACGCGATTGAATCAGGGCTGGTGAAAACGCCGCGCGTGGTGGTGCGGGACGACGGCGAACTGAACAGCAAATACAAGTCGAAGTTCTACCACATCTATACCGACCTGGAAGTAAAGCCGGACCTGAATCGCAAAGTGGAGCCGCATACCCCGCTGCCTGATCTGGTCGGCAAGGGCTATTACTTCCTGGGGAAGGACTGGCTGGAAACGGCGAAGACAGTGGAAAGAAGGAAAGCATCGAAACGCCGCCGGTGATGATTACCGTGGCCAACATAACCTACACGGCGGCGCGCGTGCAGTACGCATTCGAGCACAAGCGGATTCGCATTGAAGAGCTTTGCGATCCGGAGAAAATTCTGCACATTGATTCCAAGGTGCTGGATGAAGCCGAAGCACAGGATGAGCCTGCCGAGGTTCAAGTTGAGGCCGCGGCTGTCGAAGAAGCAGACGAGGACAGATGCGAGGAAGCCGGGGAAGAAAACGGCACCGGACCGAAGAAGAAGCTCACCAAGAAAGAGCGCGCCGAGTTGCTGCGCAAAACGGTGGATACGATTGGACGCGAAGGGCAGCCGGGTGAACAAATTCAGAACGTGATTTCCGTGGGCATGCTTTCAGAAGGCTGGGACGCCAAGACCGTGACGCACATCATGGGACTGCGGGCGTTCACCTCGCAGCTTTTGTGCGAGCAGGTTGTGGGTCGCGGACTGCGCAGAACATCGTACGACGTTGACGAGGAGACCGGACTATTCCAGCCGGAGTACGTCAACATCTTTGGCGTGCCGTTTACGTTTCTTCCGCACGAAGGCAGCGCCGATGCTCCACCACCGCCGCCCGCCATCCGGCAAGACACAGAATTGAGCCGATTCCGGAGCGACGTGGCGCAGTATGAGATCACCTGGCCGAACGTGATTCGGATTGACCACGAATACCGGCCGCAGTTAACGCTGGATACCGAGCAAGGTGAAGCCGCTGGTGCTGGACGCCTACCAGACGCCGATGATCGCAGAACTGGCCCCGATGATTGACGGCAAGCCGGACTTCACCAAGTTGAAGGAGATTCAATCTGGAGGAACTGGCACGACGATTCCGAATGCAGCGAATTGTCTTTGAAACTGCCAGCGAAGTCTACGACCTGATGGCTCCGACCTGGAAAGGCAATCGCGAATACCTGCTGGCCCAGCTGGTTCGGTTGGTCGAGCGGTACATTGAGAGCGGAAGAGTGGTGGTTGATCCACCGCTGTTCAATGAGGACGACAAACGGAGAAGAATCGTCATCACGCTGAACATGACCAAAATTGTCCAGCATCTTTGGGAGGCGATCCGTTTCGAGAACGCCCTGACGCTGGAACCCGTGTTCGACACCGAACGGCCGATTCGCTCCACCGGCGACATGCTGCCCTGGTACACGCGGCAAGGCTTGCGAGCACACGAAACACTCGCACATCAACATGTGCGTTTACGACAGCCGCTGGGAAGCGAATGAGGCTCTTGAGCTGGATCGCAATCAGAACGTGCGCGCTTGGGTGAAGAACGACCACATTGGCTTTGAGATCACGTACTCATTCAAAGGCATCATTCACAAATTCCGGCCGGATTATCTCGTTCGGCTCACGAACGGCAAAACGCTGATTCTGGAAGTAAAGGGCAGGACGACCAGCAACAGCAAACGAAGCGCGAGTTCCTGTCGGAGTGGGTCAGGGCGGTGAACGGGCACGGCGGATTCGGCGATTGGGCGGCTGACGTTTCACGGCATCCGAAGGACGTGCTGGAGATTCTGGAGAGACACAATCAAATCAATAATTATCCGCTAGCTAGATTGACGGCCCCACCCTCGGTTTTCCCAACCTCAAGAATCTGCCGGACTACAGCTCTCCCATCGAAACAGGGAACTAAGACTTGATTAAGTTGATGTCAAAGCGTCCGGTGCCGGGACAGGATCGCTCGCGCCCCTATGAGTTCACACAATCCAAAGGAGAAACGGCAAGGTAAAAACCGAGCTACGCTGCCTTCTTTATCTGCTGCTTCACACGCACCCATCTCGCCCGCTAAGCAGCCGCGATTTTCGTACGAGCTGCTGCCCGACATCGTGCGCTTAGGCTTCACCGGTTCAATTTGAGCGGTCGAGGACTGTCTTTACCCATGTGCTTTTTGTCCGAAACTTATCTTTTCTTACGCGCTGCTGCCGAGAGCGCACGCCTCGGTTGATTACGTTGGCGTCATTGTTGGACCTGATCTTACGTTCGATCCGGGTACTGCGGAGTGACGACCACCTTTCCCGATGTGTCGATGAATCCCCAGAGAGAGTTGTTGGGAGTAGTGGGTGACGTAGAATAGGTATCCCAAAAGTCCCAAGGCTTGCCTAAACAGACAAGTGCCCGACCCTCGTGGAATTCTTCCGCATAGTCGAATTGTGGGTTTATGACCAACTGGCCACTGCCGTTGACATATCCCCACTTGCCAGATACTTTCACGGGCAGCAGAATCGGAGTTGAGGCTGTTTGTGAACCCGAACTTGACGATCGAGTGCTCTGCTGCGAATTTTGGCACCCAAATAGCATTAGAACGACAAAGAGTACAAATGTGTCTGGCCAGAGGTGCTTCATGCTCAATCCCCGCTACCCGACCTTGAGGGTTTCGCTTTCGATCTCCGCATTCTTGCGGAGCCATTCCACGATTTTCACGACATCGGCTTCGGTTGGGAAGATCGTCATGTCATAAGGATCAGGGCTGAAGTAGAACGTCACACCTTCCCGATCCGTCGACCATTGAGATAGCAAACTCCCCGGCTGGATTTTGTGCTTCTCCTCGATGCCTGATTTGTACCGAACCGTCCATCCCACTGGAGGCGGTGCCCCCTGTAGTCGGACTTTGAATACAGGTCTTGTGTTTTCAAATTCCTCGACATTTTTCATGGGAGAATTCCTTTCCTAACCGATGCACTAAGGAGCAACAACCCTGAACCAGTCCCGCATCACCTGCTTGACGCGATTGATCTCTTCCTCAGAAATGTCGGACATGTGGCAGACAGCATTACGGATGTGTGATATGCCCCGGCCTTCCTGAATCAGGAACTTGTCCCGCACAGTATTCTTAAAGGCCGCTTTCCAGTTTTCCGTTTCGTCCATAATTCTCAGCAGTTGAGGCAGCGTCGTCAGGGCAAGCTTTGATCGCGAACTTAATGCCATCCACTGCTTCTGTACCTCAGTCTCTTCCAGCCCCTTGACTTCGGTCTGAACATCTGTCGGCACTTTATCCCACCAGTTCACAGGGTCTAACTCAGACAGACTCTCCAGAACAAACTCCCGCAGGAAATTCTCGAAGACGAAGAACAACTTGTATACCTCGGCTGCCGCCACAGCCCGACGAACCTCATTGGAAAGCACCAAGGCCAAATCTTCCTTGGCCGATAGCAACAACGACTGCGGTGGAACAGTGTCGGGTAGTTTGCTGACAGCATTCTGACACGATTGCCCCAGCATCAGAAATAGCGAGAGTTGGCTGTCCTTCAACTGAATGTTCTCCGTAGGGCATTGAAGATATTCAGATAAGTGTCTTCCGTGCCGTTAGCGGGCAGATGGACTTGAATGTTGAAGTGGAAGTCCGTCCGCACGGCCCCGGAGGGAATCACAGGTGGCGGTGTCCCGTTGGCGGGCACTTCATCCGGTGTCGGCGGTTTGGTCGCTGATTTCGAGAAGTCGGCGTTCTTAGCTAACGCCTTAAACGTGTAGGCAATCTGGGCAACGATGTTCTGTTCACCCCCGGTAATCTGAGAGATGAGGCCCTTCAATCCTTCGGGTGGTAGCTCATTGGCTTTTTCGTTTGCCTCGAACAGCGGTGCATACAGCTTCCGAACACCATCCGCAATGGCTGCTCCGGCAACGTCTTTGTTCTTCAGCAACCCGTAGGTGTCGGTCGGGCGTCCACCGGCGTCAAGGAAGCCGAGCTTCTTGAGCATGTTGATTAGGCCCCGATCTGAAGTGGACTTCAGCCCAATCGTATCGGCGAGGAAGGTTTGATTGAATGCCTCCGGAGCCTTCGCGGTGAGAATCTTTTCGAAGAGCTTACCTACGTTTTTGTACGAGGCAAGATAGAACAGGTCTTTGGCCATGCGTACCTCCACGTGAGAATGTCATCGCTTTCGCGATGAATCACCGATAATTTGGGGGAAGATACAAGGAGAGACTAGCAGAATCGCCTGATATTCCGCTACCTTTCTCCCCACAGTTACGGTTCAGTCTTCGGCGCTGCTTTAATCTCGTGCTGCTGTTGCTGCGCAGGCGGCGGGCTTTTCTTGTCTATCGGAGCCAACAAAGTGAAGGCTCCCATTCCGATATAGAGCAGCGCGAACGCGACCGGAATCCAGCGTTCAAGATGGGTGAGTGGAATGTACTCATCCTCGACGGGCTTGTCTCTCTTCTTGCGATTGTGCCCGCAAACCCACCACTCGTGCTTGAACAGCGCCATCGGAAGCTGCTCTTCCATCTCGTGAATGACATTGAACTTCGCCGTGTTCAAGTCCTTGTAGGAATCCACGAGCGACCACCAGATGAAACAGACGATGAGCCCGGTAGCCGGGATCAGGATGTTCCACCAGTAATGCCCGAACGTGGATAGGAAAACAACATACAGTGTCACCAGACTGGAATTCAGGGTGAGCAGGTAGTTGTTTGAATTCTGGCGCTTTTCAGTGACCCGCTGGGATGTTTCGACGTAGAGTTTGTACTGCTCAAGCAGATGGTCTTGGTACTTGTCACCGTATTCCTCCGGCGTCCGGCTTTGCAGCTTGCTGGGCAATCAGCGTGCTCCACGAACCAAATTCTTCAGGTTATCCCAAGACCACGTATACATCTTGTCAGTCGTCAATGCCGTGGTTGGTTTGTAACAGGCTTTGTCTGAATATCCCTCCAGCAAGAAGTATGGCTTCTTCTCATTGCGGGCAATCTCAAGCTCAGCGGCTACGCCCGTTGCCTTGTGGGTGTGTTCTCCGCAGATGACGATCACTTGGTCTACGCGCCGGATGCGGTCGCGGACTTTGTCTTTCCAGTCACCAGTGAAAGGCACTTTCACCGACCAATCGGCTATCGCGAAGTCAGTGTCCGAGTGTTTCGACTGCCCGACTAACGCGACCCGCAGAAATTCATCGTGATCGTAGTCAAACGCGATGAAAGCCCTTGGATTTGGCATGGCTACAGATGGTACGCCGACGAAGGGCTGGAAATCCAGTATTAGGCTCTCAACTGTTATGGCGCGAGCGCGACGCCGCGCTGCTTTGACTTTTCGTGAGTTCGTCGTGAGCAGCCTTGTCGTTCTCACCACTGTTTGCGGACACTAGTCATTCCATCAATCCACACAGTGCGATTAGGAGTTATTTGCATGGTTCCTTTTGAGATATATTTTGTTCCGTTTTGCCGTGTGAAATATAGTTCAAATGGAATCGACGGTTGACCCGAGGCTCCGTTCGTTTGGGCGGACATCGCAACTACGGCAGACACGTCAAAAGTGGCAGAGTTGCTGGGAACTAGAACAGTTGCCTTTCGCAGCATCTTCGGCGGCTGTCCAGCAAACTTGCTGCCCCAAAGGAACAGAGTAGTTCTTCCACGGTTCGAGATGATAACGCCTTCACTCGACCCGCCCACCCACTGCAATGCCTCCGTAATGTTCAAGTCCATCTCATCTTGAAGAGCACTATTCATCGCTACCAAGTTCTCAAGTGTGTGTTTTTGGGTCTCCACTGAAGCCTCTTGAGCCTCACGTACAGCGGTTAACGTCCTAGCAGTTTCGGCACCGCTCTTGTTAAGTTGGTCAAGCACATTCTGCTGATTCTTGTTTTCAACCCAACCTGCAACGATAGCGGCAATCGCAAGCACCAACTCTAGGCCAATAAGAACGATGACCCAGACTTCCAGCTTGTAGTCTCTTTGCGCAATCTGCGTGCTATCCCTGCGGTCGATTTCAGCTAAGTAAAACTGAGCAAGCGCCGTCGCATTTGCTTTGGTCGTATAGCTTGCATTTGGGTCGTCAAGTTTCGTGAGATGTTCGGTCGCCGCATCTTCCAGTTCTCTGACGCTCAACTTCAACTTCGCTTCCATGCGGAAATACTACCACCCGTCGCATGCCATGCTAAACTCGCCGATGAATTGGTATGGTCATCAACTGGCAAGACGTGGTCACCACAGTCGGCGCGACTGTAGGTGGAGGCGGCATGATTCTGATTACCATGGGCGGATTCTAGCACCGTTAGGCCGCATTCAGACACTGCATCAGTTCTGACTCGTCCATCAGAAACGCCCCCATGGTGCGATCAGTCAGAGGGCGCAAGTATCGCTCCTCAGGATTCAGGAGTTTCTGTCGAAGAGCAGCCGTAATGCGTGCCAACAGTTCGCGGCGTTCGGTCAAGATTTCTTTTGCTGTTGTGAGATACGGCTCCAGCGAAGCGATGCCAGTGAACGCCTGAATGTCTTGCAAGTCCCCGGTCGCGCCATGTTCGTTAATCGCACCGCGAATCAGCAAGTCTGCCGCTGGACCCGCCGCTTTCACGACACAGCGGGTCTCGGTGGACCAATCGCTCTTCTCTTCGTGGATGACATGAAGAATCATTCCTTGATGCTTGCGTTCCGGAACGAATCCAACGGCGATGCCGATTACCCGCGCACCGTAGTGATGAGCTACGACACCATGACCAGCTTCGTGCCCTGCTGCGGGAATCATGATGGTGTGAACGTAGTGAGCTTCAATCCGAATCTCTTGTTCCATTCCGTTGGGCAGTGGGAGCCAGAATCTGAGAGGTTCAAGTCGCATGGTGGGTCGCGCAGTATTCAATCACTAATGATGGTGCGTACTTAATTCCCTTGATCAGAACAGCACACTGTAAGAAGCTACACATGAGGTCCATGCCGACAATGACATCGGCGGGTGCTTCGAACTCTTCGGAGAGGAGCATGATCTCATACGCTGGAAGACGTGAATCCAGTTGGACCCAGCCCCTTGTCGGTCTTCCCGAGAGTCCCTTCATGAACCCAAACTTCACGTCCACGCCAAGGTCTTCCTCGATGCCATCTCCGCGATCTATGACGTATCCGTCCAACGAATGCGGTGGGAGAGAGTCGCCGATGTGCGGCTTCACCCAAGAGTGGCTGGCTCCTGTGTCAATCAGCGCACGGTAAGTTCCCGGTGTAGCCGGAGCACTCTGTGGAGCCTGAGCGTAGACACCGTCCAAGTATGGGAGCAGGTTGGGCTCCAAGACGAGAGGCAGGATGAGCCTGTCTGGCATGCAGCTATTCTACGGCTCCCAATGCGGAGGCCGATGAAACGAAATGACCTGAAATGAACACATATCCGAAAACAACAATTGAAAGCCGCCGATTCACGGTCGGGAGCCACTCAAACCATGAACGGCGGCTTCACCCCCTCAAGCGCAGGGCGAAAAATCGCGGGGTTACGATGAAAGGGGTCCACGAGAGTTTTCCTAGCTGGGATTTTCAGATACCATACATCTCGCGGCATTCTTCCGCAACTCTTCAAGTGTGCGGTTCTCCACCGAACGTGAAGACGCGGGCTAACTACGCAGCCTTCTTCTGCTGCGCCTTCAACTTCGCCCATCGTGCCCGCTGAAACGCCGCGATCTTCCTGCGGGCTGATGCCGACATGGTGCGCTTCACAGGAGCCCCGGTCGTTTTCGCCAGCTCTATTGGCTGCGATCCCTTCCGAGCCCTCGCCCATCTCGCCCTTTGCGCCTGTGCCATCTTGCGCCGCGAAGATGCCGATATGATTCGCGTCGGTTGATTTTCTTTCCGGGATGCTCCCAAACCGTTTAACGACTCGATTACTGAAATCGCTTCGTCTATGCTCTCTACACGTGCCTGCGCCTGCTTGCGCTCAGCACGAAGCTGCTGAAGCGCACTGGATAGGTTTCCCATTGTTCCCCCCTGGGTTTTGACAGCGGCTTATTGTAGAAGGTTTAGTGTGATACTGCCTAGCAGCCTTCGGATGAAGGCCGTTCATAGCAGACGTGCTAGGCGGTGTGACAACTTGCGGTCACACGGGATCGGGAGTCACCGGCAATTCAGAATCGATTACGACTAAGCCGACTTTCAGCTACTGATTCCTGTCAACTTCCTCGAAGCCCGTTTCCGGACCGTGAGCGTGGAGCGCCGAAGGACTCCCCGATGCTTCCGCATTGCCGACCATCCGCGAGTTATCGGCTGGTGCTCGAATCGAAATGCTGAATGCGGCCACCTCTAGCGGTAGCCCGTTATACAGCTACCCGCGATTTCGGACACACCCGCCGACCTACGAGGAGTGACGTTGGTTGCGGTGACTTGATTGCGTCATTATTGGTAACAAGGGATTTATTAACAGTAAATGCTGGTCGCAGCAGATTGCCGTCGAACGCGCGACTGAAACCCCAGCAGGCCCTCACCTTTCCCATGGAACTTGTGACTTCAGTAATTAGCTCTTGCCCTTCTTTCCATGCGACGCTTACATCGCATATGTAGATACAAGTGGTGAAAAAATGTTCTCTCAGTCACATCAGCCACTCACTGGCACCCTTTTGGTCGCCGATGATCAAGCCGCAAATCGTGAGTTGTTAGAGGAACTCCTCACCGCACAGGGATGCAACGTGATTACTGTGCCGGACGGCGCAGCTGCGGTGGAAGAACTCACCCGAACTCAAGTTGACCTCGTCCTTCTGGATGTGATGATGCCTCACCTGAATGGGTTTGAGGTATGCAAGAGAATCAAGAACAACCCGGATACATATTTGATACCGGTAATCATGATTACGGCGCTTTCTGACAAGCAGGATCGGCTGGAAGGCATCAAGGTTGGAGCAGATGACTTTTTGAGCCGTCCTGTGGACCGAACTGAACTGCTCGCTCGCGTAGGGTCCCTTTTGAAGCTTAAGCAGCGCACGGACGAACTTGAGAGGGCCGAGTCAGTCCTGTTCTCACTGGCGCGGAGCATTGAAGGTAAAGATCCTTACACGCATGGTCATTGTGAACGCCTGGCACAGTATTCGGCTCGGCTGGGCGAACATCTGAAGCTCTCCGAGGAGCAACTGATTGCGCTCCGCCGCGCTGGAGTTGTGCACGACGTGGGAAAAATTGCGGTGCCTGATGCGATTCTTTTGAAGCCAGGACGTCTGACCGCGGAGGAATGGACATTGATCAAGGAGCATCCCGCAGTGGGTGAACGAATCTGCGCGCCATTAAGATCGTTCCGTTTGGTGCTTCCGATCATCCGACACCATCATGAGAAATTCGACGGCTCCGGATATCCCGATGGACTGCGGGGAGAAGCAATCCCGGTGACTGCCAGGGTGCTGCAAGTCGTCGATGTTTACGATGCGCTCACCACCGACAGGCCTTACAAGAAGGCGTTTTCCGTCACCGATGCCCTTCAAACCATGCAGGAAGAGGTCGCGAAAGGCTGGTGGGATCGGCACATCTTTGACCAATTCGAACGGCTGGTCAGGACTGGCGCGGCAGACTTCTTATCGCGGGGTGCGGCCGCTGGGCGTTAAAAACGTGAGGAGCCGATATGAAGTGGTCGATTGAAAAGAAGACCGGCGCGGGTTTGGCGGTGGCCGGAGTAATTCTGCTACTGGTGGCCGGGCTGTTGTACCGGAATGGTCGCAGCTTCATCGAAGCCAGCGAGTGGGTATCGCACACTCACGAAGTTCTGGCGGAGCTCGAAGCCACGCTTTCGGCCGTAGCCGAGGCGCAGACCGCGGCGCGTGGTTACATCATAACGGGACAAGAAGTCTTTCTGGAGCCGTATCAGGCCGCGGCTCCGGGGGTCCGTGCCAACCTCGACCGGCTCAAATCGCTAACCTCTGACAATCCTATCCAGCAGCGCCGCCTTGCAATGCTGGAGAGCGCCGTTGCCGAAAAGCTCGATTCGCTGCAACAGAATATCGATTTGCGGAAGCAAAAAGGATTTGCAGCGGCACAGCAACGGGTGGCAAAGGGCATCGGCACCAAGCAGATGAACGAAGTCCGGACCATCATTTCTGAGATGAAGCAGGAAGAGGAGGATCTGCTAAAACATCGGACCCAGGATTTCCAATCGAGTACTCGGAAAACTACTCTGACGTTTTTGTGCGTAATCTTCGTGGAGTTCCTACTGCTGGGCCTGGTTTATTACGTGCTGCTGCGAGACGTCACGGCTCGAAGGCGGGCGGAACAGTTGTTACAGGAGAGCGAAGAGCGGCACCGCAAATTGTTCGACAACAATCCACATCCGACCTGGGTCTTTGACCGGGAGACGCTGCGATTTCTTGCGGTAAACGCCGCTGCGGTGCGCAAATACGATTATTCCAGCGACGAATTCCTGGCCATGACAATCAAAGATATTCGCCCGCCTGAGGACGTTCCTGTCCTGCTCGCAAATGTCGCCAGCGTCCGAGACGGAGATGAGAGCATCGGCACCTGGCGGCATCGCCGAAAAGACGGAACCATCATCGACGTGGAGATCACCTCTTACGCCCTGAGCTTTGCGGACCGAGCTGCCGGAAGTGGTTGTCGCGGTCGACGTCACGCAGAGAAAGCGGGACGAAGCAGAAAAGCGCAAATTCATGGACAGCTTGGCTGCTTCCAATCAAGAGCTCGAGCTCCGCAACCGCGAGGTCGAACGCGCCACACAGCTGAAAAGCAAGTTTCTGGCCAGCATGAGTCACGAATTGCGCACCCCACTGAATGCGATCGTGGGCTTTTCGGACCTTTTGGCCGACGGGACTGCCGGGTGAACTGAACGACAAGCAGAAGCGTTTCGTCAATCACATTAAACAGGGCTCAGCCCACCTGTTGCAGTTAATCAATGACATTCTGGATCTTTCGAAGATCGAAGCCGGACAGCTCGAACTCCGCTGCGAAGATTTTCAGGTCAAGGATGCCTTGCCGGAAGTCCTCTCCACCATCCGTCCGCTGGCGATGGCAAAGAATATCCAGGTTCAGCATAAGCTCGAGGCCGATCTGTCCGTCTATGCCGATCGAGTTCGTTTTAAGCAGATCCTCTACAACCTGCTGAGCAATGCGGTCAAGTTCACGCCGAAGGAAGGCCGAATCGACATCGATTGCGTTGAAAATGGAAATCCAGGTTTGCATATCGGTAACCGATACTGGGATCGGCATCCGAGCCGAGGATCAGGCGGTGATTTTCGAGGAATTCCGCCAGGTTGAGGGAACCACAGATGCCACCACTGAAGGCACGGGGTTGGGACTGGCGATCACCAAGCGCCTGGTGGAACAACAAGGAGGCAAAATCTCCCTGGAGAGCGAACTGGGGAAAGGCAGCCGATTTACTTTTACTCTTCCCGTGGGATCCAGAACGATCCTCGGAAGCTCTGGCCAGTCGGAACGGCCTTCGAATACGTATGCCGCTGCTGGCGAGAGCGGCAGGAAACCACTCATCCTGGTCGTCGACGACGAAGTCCCCGCCCGGGAACTCCTAGCCAGCTACCTGGATTCCGAATATCGGATTGTCATGGCCGAGTCGGGAGATGAAGCCGTCAAGAAAGCGCAACAACTGCGGCCCGATGCGATCACCTTGGACGTATTGATGCCGGGCGGCAATGGTTTCGAAACGCTGGTCGCGCTGAGAAAGACACCCGAGACGGCAAACATTCCGATCATTATCGTTTCAATCGTGGACCAAAAACAGGTGGGCTTTGCTTTGGGTGCGGCAGACTATCTCATCAAGCCGATTCGCAAACCGGTGCTCCTGGAAACCATTCGCAAGCATGTGCCGCATCAGGCCGATGACGATGCAGCGATCCTGCTGGTCGACGACGACCCCACAACTCTGGAGTTGTTGGAGGAGACCCTGCGCTCAGCCGGATACGAGACTCAGAGCGTGCAAAGCGGAGCGAGAGCTCTGGAAGTGCTCTCTTCCAAACTGGTGAGTGCAGTCCTGCTCGATCTGCTGATGCCGGGCATGGACGGATTTGAGGTCATCCGCCACATACGAAAAGAAGCCGCCTCTGAAAGACCTACCGATTTTTGTCATGACGGCTAAGACCCTGGCACAAGAGGAGATCGCTCTGCTCAGTCGCGAAACCCAGGCGCTGTTTCAAAAGAATGGCTCCTGGCAGCAACAGCTCATGGTCGAGGTTGGAAGGGTTGTTCAGGGCCGCAAGCGGGCAAAATCTGCGGGGCAGCCATGACCAAAGTCCTCATTGCAGAAGACAATGCCGTTAACCGTGAACTGCTCCGCGAGTTGCTGGAGATGCGTGGATACACAGTGGTGGAAGCGTGTGACGGCGGAGAAGCGCTTCGCATGATTGAACAGACTCAACCGGATATGCTGCTGCTTGATATCGGCATGCCGGTGCTGGACGGATTTGCGGTCGTGCGCAAAATCCGCGAGAATCCTCGCCTAGCCCAACTGCCGGTAGTGGCGGTTACCGCCTATGCGATGCAGGGCGACCGGGAAAAGATCTTGAATTCGGGATTCGATGGATACCTCTCGAAACCGGTCAATTCGCGATCACTTGCTCAAGAGCTCGACCGTTTGCTGACCAAGCAGGTAGGTCCAGACCTGTCTGCGGATCAAGCGTCTGGAAGTCAGCCCAGCGGCAAAGCGCGGGCAGCGCGCAAGGGCTAGCATAAGGAAAGCCGTGGTTGGCTACTCTTTTTCGACCTCGGCTATGTATTTCCGGATTGACTGCTCGGCCTCTGCACTTAAGGCTGTGAACTGGACCCCTTGGCGCTTCTCGCTCACCCAGGCTACTGTTCCGACCACGTCGATGGAAACCCCGGAAACGGGAAACCGGAAGGACAATCGCACGCTGTCCTTAAACTGCATGCCATTAGCTTCGAGCTGCATCCCGCCTTGGCTGAGGTTCCAGGTTGTCCCGCGTATAGTTCGAGAACCCACAGTGCAAATCACCTCAGTTTGCAGTGGAACGCGAGTATATCTGCGTCGATTCTCCAACATCCCACCAATCACGCTACGAAATAAGATACTTAGCTTTTGTCTGTCCACGGGCTTCTGAAGAAAAAAAGGTTGCTCCAATGGCAAATGCTTCTTGCATGGTTTGTCTTTCATCCCGCCCGGTGACGATGACAATCGGAGTAGATTTATTCCACGACGACTTACGGATCAGGCGGGCAAGATCGAGACCATTTAGGTTTGGCATTTCCAAGTCCAGGAAAATTCCGTCAAACTTCTCCTGATCGACCAAGCGGGCCGCTTTCTCGCTCTCGCTGACAGGACGCACCTCCGCCTTCAAAGACGTGAACACCTCGGCCATCAATTCCAGGCTTGCAAGGTCATCTTCTACGATAAGGAGTTTCAGTGGTGTCATGCATCGATCCTCTTCTAACCCAATCTCGCCCATCCATCATACGTCGTAGGTCACAGTCACCGTCAGTCGGTTTGAGCAGGCGAATAATTGCTGACAACAGCACTAACCAGCGACAGTGGATCTCGCCCTCAAAAACCTGCCGGTTTACCAAAGCCACTTTGGGCGTGTAGTCCGCGAACCGAAGATGTGGCCATTCCAGACCTTGGCGATTGTGCCCGAGTGACGGGCAAAACGGAAGTTAACCCCATAAACGATGCGGGCAAGAGGTCGGCTTGTGGGAAGTTTCAGCCGATTCAGTACTGGAAAACGCGCAACTTTCCACAAATCTGGATCGCGGAATCGAATGCGCATACAAAGCCGGGCAGTTTGGCACCCTGGTGGTGATACCAGTGATACCGTTTTCATGGGAAATACAGCGAATTAGAAAAACTATAGAAACTGTGGCCTGAGATCGAATTCGCTTGTAACCCCCACAAACACAGGGTAGTATGCGCCAAGTGTAGCATTCATCGGCACTTGCTAGAAATGGCGGTAATCGAATCCCCCCCTCTCCGCCAGCTTGTTCATCCCACCGGCGTATCTGCTCGATGTTCTGAGGTTACTTGCCGGGGGTGCTGGCCGGCTTCAAGTCGGCTGCCAGTTTTGTGAGGTCGTCAACCGCTTTGGAATCGACTTGGTAGAGAGATGAGTCGTCTTCCCGCTTCGCCACATAATTGTTTCCGGCTTTTGCGATCCCTATCTTCTCGAAGCGCTTGCCGTCGTTGGATGTAACCGTGAAGTCAATGAGCGATGTGGTGAAGCCGGAATCGACAAACTTGCTGGCGGAGAGGTCGCGAATCTTGTCGATGAGTTCCTGAACCCCACCGGCATCCATTTTTTTGGCGCTGCCCGACCACCAGTCTTCTCCCTTCCTGGTCAGGAAATAAGTTTTCGATCCGTCGCGAATCTCGATTTTGTTGGGATCTGCGGAGCCCAAGTCGAATATCTTCTTATTGCGAAAGTCTTCCAATTTCTTGTCGAGCGCCGGACCAAGCGTGCTCGGGACTCTGTAAACGCCCTGCACCGCGCTCGACTTCGCATAATAATCATCCTTGTTTTTTCGAACCTGCAGTTCCTGGGGCCCGGACTCGGCGGTCAGCTTTGCACTCGCGACTGGCGTAGCCGAACCGAAAGCCAACGCTGTTTTCTTCGGGTCGTCTGGTCCGTCGAGTTCCATCTTGGCCTCGGTGAGTGCGCGGACGAGTTCATCGACTTGGGTGCCGTCCGCTCGCAGCGGTTTCGGCTTTACGATCTGCCATTCATCCTTGCTGCGACCGAAAACGATATCCTGATTCTTCGCGAGCAATTCGACCTGGCTGATTTTGTCCGGATCGACCGTCAGCAGTCGCTTGTCGCGAAGATCGTTTGCAGTCTTGTCGATGCTGGTCTTCTCGTACTTGGGGATGGTGAAGACGCGCGGATCGCCGTCGAGCTTGGCAAACATCCCATTGCCTGCGGGGGTATCGTCACCCAGCAGCAACTTCTGTGTCCTGTTGCTTTTTTGGGTCAGATCGATTTCGAGTGCGGGGGCGTTCAGGCCATAGGTTGCGAGATTGCCGGCCTTGTCTTCCACCAAACGTTCCGAGTTGAGAGATGAAAAAGTTCCGAGCAAACTGGAAACTGCGCTCTGGTCGGCGGAGAGCGGTGTTGGGGAAGTGATGTGCCACTGTCCGGCGCTATTGCGTTCTCCCGCGACTTGTTCCGCGCCGTTTTTCTTCACATCGAAGCGGGAAATATCAGCTTCTTTAACGGAGAGGATCTTCGGAGGCGCCGCGTCAGTCGAAGCTTCCGTAGTCTCGGCGGGTTTGTGGTGATTCGACCAGTAGAGTGCGCCGCAGAGGGCCGCTAAGATAATACCGGCGACGATCAGACTGCTGAATTTCATTTAGCGTCTCCGCCACCACACCGAAACACCGGCAAAAATCACGACCAGTGGCAGGAGGAACTGGCTGGTGATCCGAACCCAGTTCATCTGAGCGCGCGTCATGGTGATGCGGCGGTCTTCCTCTTGCTTGGGACGGATCGAGATGAGATCTTCGTCGGACGCCAGCCAGTCGATCGTGTTCAAAGCCAGATCGCTGTTGCCATTGAATTTGAGGAAAGAGTTCGCCGCCCATGCCGAGCTGCCGACGACCACGAAGCGGCCCTGCGAATCCTGCTTGCCGGTGTTATAGGTGCCAGCGGCGGCTAGCGTCAGCGGTCCTTTTTTATTCTTCGGGTCGCTCGGATCAATCGCCGGAGAGTGCAGGTTGTTCGTCGCTAGGCTGGTCTCGGATGAATCAAAAAGCTTTTGCACTGTCGTTTTGTCGCCGTTCTTGATCTCGAGCGAACGCGCCAGCGGGAATCCGGTTGCGGTACCCTTCATGCCATTCACAATCGGTTGTGAATCGTAGCTGGTCACGAGGGCAACCTGCGGACCGAGCCCTGCAAGTTGGCCGATGGGATTCAAGTCCAGAATCAAATCCTTGTCCAAAGTTACGCCCCAGCTTTGCAGCAGGTTGGCCAGGCCATCGTTATCCGCGGTTTCTGAGTGCCCGATCTTGAGCGGCGGGTCGAGCATGAACAGAGCGCGGCCGCCGTCTTCGACATATTTCTTGATGGCTTCAACTTCGGGCTGCTGGTAATCGCGAGTTGGGCCACCGATGACCAGGCTCGTGCAATCGTCCGGGACATCGGCTTTTTGCAGCAAGTCAATAGACTTCGCCTGATAGTTGTCTTTGCCCACCAGCTCCTTGAAATTGGAATAACCGTTGCGGTCGGAGTCGCCGATCTGATGCTCGCCGCTGCCGGCGATGAAGCACACGGTGCGCGTCTTATTCTTCAGCACGCGAATGAACGCACCGCTGATACCTTCTTCGGTGAGACTCTTGGCTTCTTCCTTCTTGTCACCGACCTGGACAATCGCCGTTCCATAATTCTTTATGCCCGCTTCGCGCGCTTCCTGGGGCTTTTTGTCAGGGTCGACGTAGTCAACGTGGACCTTGGAGGAAAGGCCCGCATATTCGGCCAGCAGATCCTTCGCATGCGCGAATCGGGCAGCCTGATCGAAGTAAGTGATGGTCGCATCTTGTTTCAGACCCTGCACGATCTTCGCGGTCTGATCCGAAAGGCTATAGCGTTTGTTGGCCGTAGCGTCGAACGACTTGTCGTAGCGGTTGGCGAGGATGTTCACAATCACGACTGCCATTATGACAACCAGGATGTAGACAGTGGCATAGGCTGCGTACTTGGTTTGCCTGGCTTTTAGCAACTGGTTCACCTATGACCTCCAGCGCAGTGATTCCATCGCCCGGGCGGTTAAAAAAAGTCCCAGGAAGATCACTGTCAGGTAATAAATTGCGTCCTTCGCGTCGAGTACACCTTTAGCGAACGACTCCTCAAAATGAGTAAGCATCGACATATAAGACAGCGCTTGCGCCCAGGTTGAAGTTTCGAATTCGCCCACCGATGAAATAATCCAGAGGACCAGGCAGATGCCAAAGGTCACGGCGCCGGCAATAATTTGATTCTTCGTAAGGCTGGAAATGAGCGTTCCGATGGCAAGCAACGCCCCCGCCTGCAACAACAAGCCGAGATAACCGATGGCCAACGGCTTCCAGTCAGGATTGCCGTATTTGAAAAGAAACGCAAAGTTCAACGCGGTGAACATCAGCATGCACGCGTAAAGCGTCAGGGCGGCAAGCCACTTTCCAAGAATGACTTCAACATCGCGTATGGGCGAGGTCGCTAGCAACTCGATGGTGCCGCTGCGCTTTTCTTCGGCGAACAAACGCATGGTGATCATGGGAATAAAGAACAGGCCGATCACGCCCGCATTCGCGAGCAACGGCCGTATAACCTGTTCATTGAGATTCATGGGGAATCCCTGGCCGCGCATCTGCATTTCCATTCCGTACTCGACGAAACCGCGAAGGTAGAGCCAGAAAAAGAACGACGACACCAAGGCAAACATGGTGAGCAAGAAGTATGCAATCGGTGAAACAAAGTAGCCGTGCAGTTCTTTTCGCCAGATAATTAAAGTATTTCGCATTATGCCGGCTCCTTTGCCGAGGCCTTTTCTTTGCCGTCCGCCTGCGCTCCGGTGAGTTTAAGGAAAATTTCTTCCAAGCTCATAGCGGAGGCACGGAGTTCGTTCAGATCCCAACCGGACTCGACTACCGCTCTCGCCAGATCGCCGCGGACAAAGCCCTTCCGGCTCTCGACCTCGAAGCTGTTGCGGCGGTCCGCGTGCTGCCTGACGACGACTCGACTGACGCCAGCGACCTGCTCCAGCCTGCGCTGCACGGCCGCGAAATCGAGACTGCCATTACGTCCGCTGATCTCGACCAGCACCGATTCGGCTCCGCGCGCGCGGTTTTGCAGATTGTGCACTGTGTCCGTTGCGGCCAGCTTGCCCTTATCGATGATGATCACCTGCTCACAAGTCTGCTCAACCTCGGGCAGAATGTGCGTGCTTAGGATGATGGTGTGGTCACCGCCCAGGCTCTTGATCAGGTCCCGAGTTTCATTAATCTGTTTGGGATCGAGGCCGGCGGTGGGCTCGTCGAGAATGAGTACGTCGGGATTGTGAATGATTGCCTGAGCCAGGCCTACGCGCTGGCGATAACCTTTAGAAAGCTTACCCAGCAGTTTGTTCCTTACATCGGCTACGGCGCACCGTTCGCAAACGTAATCAAGCCGCCGAGTCAGCTCGGGGCCGGAAAGCCCTTTCAGCTTGCCCACGAAGGTCAGGTATTCGCCGGTTTCCATCTCCAGATAAAGTGGCGGAGTTTCGGGAAGATAGCCGATGTGCTTCTTGACTTCGATCGGTTGCTCCAACACGTCGTAGCCAGCCACGGTTGCGCCGCCCGATGTGGGCGACAGAAAGCCGGTCAGCATGCGCATCGTAGTCGTCTTCCCGGCCCCGTTCGGGCCGAGAAAGCCTACAATCTGTCCCTTTTCAACCTGAAATGAAATGTGGTCGACAGCAATATTGCGAGCGTATCTCTTGGTAAGGTCTTTAACTGTGATCATAAGAGGTTTGTTGCCAGAAATTCGGGCATTAACGTCTGAACCGCCCACCCTTTAACAATTCGAGGCTATACGTATATGTTAGAAACCTTGCAGCGGCGATGTCAAATCCAGTAGAGGGATTTATTCTGTCCCAGGAGGACCCAATGAGGTATCGCAAACTAGGCCGGACCGGCTTCGAGGTAAGCGAGATTGCGCATGGACTCTGGGGGATGAGCGGCTGGAGCGGCTCCGATGACCGGCAATCGCTCGACGCGTTGCAACTGGCAGTCGACCTTGGCTGCAACTTCTTCGACACGGCGTGGGCTTACGGAGAAGGAAAGAGCGATGCCTTGCTCGGCAAGATTTTGTCTGCCAACCCGCAAAAGCGATTGTATGCAGCCTCCAAGGTTGCTCCCCTCAATGATAAGTGGCCGGGATCGCCGAAGGACAAATACCACGATGTTTTCCCCGCTGAACACGTTTTCAAATACGCCGGACTGATCCGGGAGAAACTGGCCTCCGATTCCATCGATCTTTTGCAATTCCATGTCTGGGACGATCATTGGGCCGACGAAGCAGAATTTCGCGAGACGGTGGACAAGTTGAAGAGTGACGGGTGGATCCGCTTCTTCGGGTTGAGTCTCAATCGCTGGGAGCCCGAGAACGGCATCAAGGCCTTACGCACCGGTCTGGTCGATGTGGTGCAGGTCATCTACAACATTTTCGATCAGGCTCCCGAGGACAAACTTTTCCCCGTGTGCCGAGAATTAAATATCGGCGTCATCGCGAGAGTCCCACTCGACGAAGGCAGCCTCGGCGGCAGAATGACGGCAAAAACAACTTTCCCCAAGGATGACTGGCGCTCCGGATACTTCAACCCCGAAAATCTGAAGAATACGATGGCACGCGTGGATAAATTGAAATCCGAACTTCCCAAGAACGCGAACCTGCCGGAGACCGCCTTGCGCTTTATCCTGTCGAATCCAACTGTGGGTACGACGATCGTCGGCATGAGGAAATCGGATCACGTCCGGCAAAATATTGCCGTCAGTGACGCGGGTCCACTCGAGGCCGGAATACTTCAGAAGCTCGAGAAACACCGCTGGGATCGCAAGCCGCAGCCCTGGTCGGATTAGTTAGCTGCTGAGAACGCCCTCAGTCGTAATGCGACTGGCTTTGCAAATCTCCTCGGCAACCTTGGCGACTGCCGCAGTGCTGCGGACCGGCCCGTCCGTTGACATTACCGAACTGGCAGCCAGGGTGAAAAGCAGAGCGTCCTCCTGCTTGTCGAAGTATAGGACCACCTGATTCGCTGCCATGTCCCGCCCTCCTACTGATTATTCTTAGGAATGATAGCCCGGTTCGCGGTGGAAATGAGGTTATCTCTTTTGGTGCGCCTTATTCGGAAGTGCAGGTTCAGGCTATCGAGGCGAAGGTTGAGAGCGAGAACCGCGACGAATCCGGCGGCAAGCCCGATTACGCTACGAAAATGCTACATTGGGAGTTCATGTCCGCCCCGGAATCCCGATTCGTCAAGGCTTGCAAGCTGCAACCGGTTGACCGCACACCGGTGTGGTTCATGCGACAGGCGGGCCGTTACATGCCCGAGTATCGGGCGGTGCGCAAACAATACTCACTCATCGAAATCTGCAAAAAGCCCGAAGTCGCGGCCGAAGTAACCATCACAGCCGCTGAGGCCCTTGGCGTCGATGCGGCCATCATTTTCGCTGACCTGCTGCTGCCGCTCGAAGTCATGGGACTGCCTTTTCATTTCTCCGCCGGCGAAGGTCCGGTGATCGAGAAGCCAGTGCGTCTGCAGGAAGACATTGCTCGTCTTCGCACCGATCGCGCTGCCGACCTGGGATATGTTTCCGAAGCAGTAGGATTGGTGTGCAAGCACTTTGGGTCGCGTCTGCCGGTGATTGGCTTTTGCGGCGCTCCCTTCACTCTTGCCAGTTACATGATCGAAGGCGGAGGCTCGCGCAATTACATTCACACCAAGAAAATGATGTATTCGTCGCCCGCGGCCTGGGATGAGTTGATGCGTAAGCTGGTCGCAGTCGTCTCCGAGTATGCGGCTCAACAGGTGCGCGCCGGCGCGGACGTCATTCAGATCTTTGACAGTTGGGTCGGCTGCCTGAGCGTCGAGGACTATCGCCGCTACGCGCTGCCGCAAACGACCGCACTTGTGAAAACACTGCAAAAGACTGGCCTGCCCATAATTTACTTCGGCACCGACAGCGCGACGCTTCTGCCTGCGATGCGAGAAACCGGGGCCGAAGTGATTGGGCTCGACTGGCGCATTCCGCTCGATGACGGCTGGCGCAGCCTCGGATTCGATTGTGCCGTGCAGGGCAATCTCGATCCGGTTCTGCTCTTCGCGGATTGGAAGGAACTCAAGTCGCGCGCCAAGGATATTCTGCAGCGAGCGGGCGGACGTCCAGGACATATTTTCAATTTGGGGCACGGAATCTTGCCGGAGACGCCGGTCGAGAATGTGAAGGCGCTGGCCGAGTTTGTGCAAGAACACTCGGCGAAGATGGCTCCTGCACCGCGATGAGGGATAGTTTGGCGAAAGCAGACAGAAATGCCGTCCTGCTGCTTGCTCATGGCAGCCCCGACTCCGTGGAGGAAGTGCCGGAGTTTCTGCTCCGGGTAACAGGTGGACGACCTCTTCCAGTTCAGGTTGTGGAGGAAGTGCGGCACCGCTATGACCTGATTGGCCGCTCTCCACTTACCGAGATCACGCTCCAGCAAGGAGAACTGCTGGCGCGCGAATTACGATTGCCCGTCTATGTCGGTATGCGAAACTGGAAGCCTTTCATCGCCGACGCCGTAGGCGCGATGATTTCAGATGGCATCGAACATGCCGTCGCGATCTGTCTGGCCCCGCAGAATTCACGCACCAGCGTTGGCCTGTACCGCTCCAGCCTCACCAGCAATCAGAAGCTTCCATTTAGTATCGATTTTGTTGACTCGTGGCACGACCACCCGTTGCTGATCAAGGCTTTCGCGGAAAAGTTGCGGACCGGATGGGACCGTGCCTGCCGGGAGATGGGGGAGAAACTGCCGATCATCTTTACCGCACACAGCGTACCTGAGCGCACTATCGCCGATGGGGATCCATATGAGAGCCAGGCGAGGCAAACCGCGTCATTAGTGGCCCGCGAACCTGCTCTAAACTCCAACGACTGGGCTTTCGCATTTCAAAGCCAAGGCATGTCAGGCGCAGCATGGCTTGGACCGCGGGTGGAAGATACGATTCTCAGCCTGAAAGAAAAAGGTCATCGTGGTGTGTTTCTTCAGCCCATCGGATTTCTTTGTGATCACGTCGAAGTGCTCTATGACATTGATATCGGCTTCAAGCAATTCGCGGAGAAGCAAGGCATGCGGCTGTGGCGCGCTGAGTCGTTAAATGACTCGGGTCTGTTGACAGCGGCACTGGCCGACATTGCTCGATCGCGGCTGGTCACGGCTGGCGGCGCTCCTAAATGAAGCGCATCGCCATCATCGGCGGAGGCATCTCAGGACTGTCTGCGGCCTTCGCGCTTGAGACGCTTCGACTGGGGGCGCTGCGCTGGAATACGCGCTGTTTGAATCCGCTCCTCGCTTCGGCGGAGTGCTGGTCACAGAACGGGTGGATGGCTGTCTGGTCGAAGCTGGCCCCGATTCATTTCTGACCGAAAAGCCCTGGGCGAGCGAACTCTGTCGCGAACTCGGATTGGGCGATCAACTCATCGGCTCCAATGATGCCGATCGCAAAACCTACATTTTGGTGAAAGGCAGATTGGTCGTGATCCCGGACGGATTGATGTTCATGGTCCCGACAAAGATTATTCCGGCCGTATTGTCGCCCCTGTTTTCAGCCCGCACTAAACTCAGAATGGCGCAAGAGTGGTTTTATCCTCCACGCAAGGCCGACGCGGATGAGACCGTCGCTGCTTTTGTCGAGCGTCATTACGGCCACGAAATGGTGGACCGCCTCGCCGACCCGTTGCTCTCAGGAGTGTACGGCGGCGAGGCTGCACAACTCAGCGTGCGCGCCGTTCTGCCACGCTTTGCCGAGATGGAAGCCAGGCATGGCAGCCTGAGCCGAGCCATGCTGGCGGCACGCAAGAAAATGACGCAGTGTTCAAAAACTCCAGCCAGGCCGCTGTTCACCTCCTTGAAAGATGGCATGCAGCAGATGGTGGACACGGTCGTATCTCGCCTACCCGCATCCACGCTTCACCTCAACCGCTCAGTGCAGCGGATTCAAAGACAGGACAGCGGCTGGGTAGTTTCCGCAGGCTACGCTTCGGATCAATTCGACGCGCTGATTATCGCCACGCCCGCACGCGTCGCCGCGGAACTGTTAGGGATGGCTAGCCCGGAACTTGGCTCTGAACTTCGAGGCATCCAGTACACTTCGTCCATCACGGTCAATCTGGGCTACGACCAGAGGGTGCGCGACTCTCTGCCGCCGGGGTTCGGATTTCTGGTGCCTCACAGCGAGGGCAAACGCCTGCTCGCCGCCACTTTTGTGCATAACAAGTTTCCCCACCGTGCTCCCGAGGACCGCGCTCTCCTCCGCTGCTTCATTGGCGGCGCGCGCAACCAGCAGGTTCTCCAAGCTGGCGATAAAGAAGTTGTGAGCATCGTTCGGGAGGAGCTTGGCCAAATCATCGAGCTCACGGCTGATCCACTTTTCACTCGCGTGTACCGATGGAAAGATGCGATGGCTCAATACGGAGTCGGCCATTTGGAGCGGTTGCAGCGTATCGAAAATCTACTGCAGCAACTCCCCGGCTTAGCCCTGGCCGGCAACGGATACCGCGGAATCGGAGTGCCCGACTGCGTCCGCTCGGGGAGCGAAGCCGCGAAGCAAAGCTTGCTCGCGCTCGGATTGCCAGCTGTAACGCCGCAGGGGCTGGCTTCCTGAACGCGCATCCCAGCCTGTTGAATTACCCCAGTAACCAGCAGTAACTCTCGGTTATTGCAGAAACTCCGCGTCTGGTTCAGGGTTAATACATCGTGAGGCACCAGTGATGAGCAAACCAATCTTGGCGATCGCGCTCGCAGTTTTCGCATTCTCTCCTCTATGGGCACAGCAGCAGGAGTCCCGGATCGAGGGTTCCAACATAAGCGCATCTGAAATGCACGACATGCCGGGAATGGGCAACGACGGCAGCGCTCACGCCATGCGCTCCATGGAGGGCCGTCACATGGATATGGGCCCGCACATGCGGATGACTACGCTTCGCGATATGAAACCCGGCGATCAGGAAAAAGCGGATCATGTCGTCGAAGCCGCCCGCAAGGTCGCGGAGAAATATCAGGATTACAAACTCGCCCTGGCCGACGGTTACAAGATCTTTCTTCCCAATCTGCCGCAGAAGCAATACCACTTCACAAATTACTGGTACGGCTTCGAATCGACTATGCGCTTCAATCCCGAGCATCCCACGTCACTGCTCTATGAGAAGCAGGGTGATGGCTACAAGCTCATCGGGGTGATGTACACCGCGGCCAAAAACGCCAGCGAGAGCGAACTCGACTCCCGCATTCCGCTCAGTGTTGCCCAATGGCACGCCCACGTAAACCTGTGCGTGCCTCCGGCCGACAGAAAAAAAGAAATGTGGGGAACTCAGCCGCAATTTGGCCTGCAAGGTTCGATTTCAACCAAAGAAGCTTGCGACGCTGCCGGAGGCAAATTCATGCCTCAGGTATTCGGCTGGATGGTGCACGTTTATCCATTTGAACAAAAGCCGGAAGATGTCTGGTCAGTCGAACGTCAAGCCCACATGGACTGAGGCACTAATGGAGGACTGGCGTCCTCGCCCGTCTAACGCTAGTGCAAGACGCCCGTTCTCCGAGGGTCAGGGAACCGCTTCCTCAATCGCTTCCCCCAATTGCTTCACCGCCCAATCGATCTCCTCTGCGTTGATCACCGCTGGAGGCGCGATCAGAAGATGATCGCCCGAAACCCCGTCGACGCATCCCTGCATGGGATAGACCAGCAGCCCTCGCTTCATCGCCGCCTGGGCAGCGCGAGCCGCGAAATTCAACTCCGAGGCGAATGGCCGCTTCGTGGCTTTGTCGGCGACGAACTCCACGCCCCACAACAACCCAATCCCGCGCACATCGCCAACCGGCTTGAGGGCGCGCAACTCTTCGAGCGCGTGACACAAAGTCGCGGCGGCTGAATTCTGCCGCAGCGAATCTGCTGCTTCCACCAATTTTCGCTCCTGCAGAAATCGCAACGCCGCCCGGCCTGCCGCCAGCGAAATGGGATGCGAGTTGTAGGTGAAACCGTGAAGAAAAGCTCCCGAACCTGTCGGCGATGGCGTCAGCCACTCTTTTCGAAACCAGGACCGCGCCTAACGGCGCATATCCACTCGACAATCCTTTGGCAGTGACGAGAATGTCGGGCGCGACGTCCCAATGTTCAACGGCGAAGTTGCCGTCCCGTGCGGCCCATGCCGGTCATCACTTCGTCGGCGATCAAGAGGACGCCGTGACGATCGCAAATATCGGCCAGACTTTGCAGATAGCCGGGCGGCGGCACTACTGCGCCCAGCGTCGCCCCGCTGACTGGTTCGAAGATGAAGGCCGCCACCTCGCCCTGGGCGGCCTCGATCGCGCTTTCAAGTTCCGTCGCGTACTCTGTCCGCAATTGCGGCAGCCATCGGTGCAGTCGTACGCGCAGCGATAGCAATACGGAAATGCGACATGGGCGAATTCCCGCACCATGGGAAGATAGATTTCGCGACGACGCTTGTTGCCGGACACCGACAACGCGCCCAGCGTCGAACCGTGATAACTCTGCCCGCGGCTGATCACCTGATATCGCTTCGTCTGCCCGATCTCCACCTGGTACTGACGGGCAAGTTTAAGAGCGGTTTCGACCGCTTCCGAACCGCCGCAGGTAAAGTAGACTGCAGCCACCCTCGAAAATTCTTGCCGGCGAACGCGAGCAACTCCGCCGCGTACTCCTCCGCCACGGGCGTCGTGAACTGGCTGCTATGGACGAACTCCACTTGCTTCGCCTGAGCCGCCATCGCCGCTGCAATCTCCACTACTCCATGTCCGATAAAATTTACTGCGGCAGAACCGGAGAAATCCAGATATCGCTTGCCGCGGGCGTCCCACAAATAAACGCCTTCACCCCGGACCGCAGGAGGAAAGGCCTTGCGAAACGAGCGCCGCAGAATAGCGGAGTAGGAAGACGCGGTTGCAGCAGAATCCGGCACGCCTCGGATTATGGGCGGTTCGCCATCCCTATGTCAAAAGTCACCATGCCGGTGTAACGGACTTACCATTTTGAACCACTCTGCAAGAAATGAGCGGCAGGAACCATTCAGCCTAACCAAACGAATCTATCTCTCCGTGTAGAATCGCCACTTGATGGCGAATTCCGCTAACGATCCCCGGGGTGGCAAATTAAGTCTTTCGGGCCGCTGGCTGCGGCTCTTCCGCCCGTCGCACCAGCACACCGCCTTTTCGGCGACGGTGCTGTTGATGACTGCGATGGTGCTCTCGCGCATCGTTGGCTATCTCCGCGAGGCTTACACCGCCTGGGCATTCGGCGCCGGCTCGACCACGGATGCCTACATCGCCGCCTTCCAGATCCCCGACTTCCTCGCCTATCTGGTGGCGGGCGGTACCATCTCCATCACCTTTGTCTCCATCTACACCCGCTTCCTTGCGGAAAAAAGAGAGCAGGATGCACAAAAAACCTTCTCCGTGATTATTACCGTAATGACCCTGGTGTTGGGCGTCGGCGTCATTCTGGCCGAAGTGTTTACTCCGCAGATCACGCGTTTAATGTTCCACCACTTTAAGCCAGAACAGCTTGATCTCTGCGTGCATCTTACCCGCGTACTTCTGCCGGCTCAGATTTTCTTTTACGTTGGCGGAATCGTTGCCGCCGTGTTGTCCTCACGCCGTCTGTTTCTATTTCCGGCCCTGGGTCCACTGATTTACAACGGTTTCATCATCCTGGGCGGAGTAACACTCTCTCATTCGTTTGGAATCGCATCCTTGGCGTATGGCGCGCTGCTGGGCACTTTCGTCGGACCATTTCTGATCAATGCAATCGGAGCCGCACGCGTCGGTACGGGTTACAGCATCTCGTTCGACGTGCGCAATCCAGCCTTTCGGGAATGGGTGCGAATGTCGATTCCTCTGATGGTGGGAGTATCGCTGGTCAGCGCCGACGACTGGATTCTGCGCTACTTCGCCTCCGATGCCGCGGGTGCCATCAGTCACATCAACTATGCCAAGCGTCTGCTGTCCGTTCCCATTGCCATCCTCGGTCAAGCGGTCGGCCAGGCCTCGCTGCCATTCTTTGCCCGCCTCTTTGGCGAGAAACGGATGTCGGAGTTCGCGGACACTGTGAATGGATCGGTCTACCGCACCGCGGCCGCTGCGCTGCTTGCCACCAGTTTGATGATGGCGGCTGCGCTTCCCGTGATCGATCTTGTATACCGCCTGCCCCACGGACACTTCGTGTTCGCGGATTCGCAGGCTACCGCCACCTACTTTTTCTGGTTTTCTTTGTCGCTTGTCTTCTGGTCGGCGCAAGGCCTGTACGCGCGCGCTTTCTACGCCGCTGGAAACACGCTCACACCCATGGTCGCCAGCAGCATCATTACCATCGCATCCCTGCCCATGTACCGCGCGCTCTACCATGCATTCTCATCGGTGGGGCTGGCGCTCGCCTCCGACCTGGGAATCGCGGCCAACTGTCTGGCCATGGCGATTCTTCTGCATCAGCATCAGCTAGTCAGGTGGAGTGAGTTGCAATGGAGAGAGTTGGGAAAAGCCGCAATTACCGCCGTGGTTGCGGGATTGCTGAGTTATCGGGTCGCGCGCGTCGTCATGATCAGCGGCAACCGGCTGGCTGACATCGAGGCTCTGGGTTTGATTATGGTGACTTGGGCGGGAGCTGTTGCAGCCGGACTCTGGTTGACCCGATCTCAGTTGCCCGGCGACCTGCGCCGTCGTAAAGGAACAGTCCTCCCGCGCGTTGCCGAGAGACAGGCGGAAGTGCTGACCAAGGGAATTCAGCCGTAGAGAGATTTCGGTGTTCAGGTCTTGGACGATCTGCCGTTATCCAAGACCTGACCCGTGAATTCTTGCCTAGGCTCGGGCTGCAGCCGCTTCAGTCGTTACCGAAGGCGTTTTCACTTCCTCGCCATTTGGCTTTTGGCCGCCCTTGCGAATGTCGATGCCGCCCTTGAAGAACGCGCCATCTTCAATCGAAATGCGAGCCGCGACAACGTCTCCGGTGAGCGAGCCGTCGCTGCGAATGTCCACCCGGTCGCTGGCGGTCAAATTGCCGCGCACCTTCCCCAATACCACAATCTCGCGGGCATTGATATTCGCGGACACTACGCCGTTGCGGCCAACGGTGACGCGGTTGCCGGCAAGGTTGATGGAACCTTCCACGCGACCGTCAATATAAAGCGATTCGGAACCGGTCACTTCGCCTTTGATGACCAGCGATTTACCGATCGTGGCCTGATCGGCCGTGCTGGCCGCAACTGCCGGACGAGGCGCTGCCCCGGTCGCTGGCTCACTCGGCGCAGACGTCATCGGAGTAGGACTGACCGGACGCTCCGGCTCACCTGGCCGGGAGGGCATTGTTGAAGGCTGATTAGTGGGTTTCCACATATGGAAGAAAATCCTTTCCTCACGAGTAGATTAAACGGTCAAACCCCGCACTTTGGTGACCAAAACGAATTCTACTCCCGCAGCCCCCTCCAGCGCTGTGGAAATTCTGTGCTTTCTGCACTTTTCGGCCCTTTCGTAACCTCCTCGATTCCGGCTCGGGAAGCCGTTTGCAATGTAATTCCTCCCGCCCAAGGGCGGTTCTTATACGGTGGTGAGCGCCATGAGCAAACGCTTCACTGTGGGCGCCATGTCATATCCACACGAATGGGAATTTCGTTCTTCACCGGCATCGTGAGTAGCGTGGGTGGATCGATTTTGAAATCGGTCAGCGTCGCCGGAATCGTCCCGGATATGCGGGACTCGTTTCCCTGCATCGCCAACTGAAGAGGAACTTGCTTGTACTGGACGGTCTGGCCGGCAAACTGAATCTCCAGATCAGCGTGGATGGTCGCCGATGCGGACGCCGATTCGGGCAAACGGGTGCGCACTGTGACCAGCGGAAATTGCGCGCCGCGCGTCACCTGCAGCATGTGCAGGTCGCGGTTGCTGTCCCCCGAATCGAACGACTTCACCGCTACCGCGATCAGGAAATCGCATTGTCCGCCGTGGCAAACACCCTTGCCTCGCGCCGCATGGCTCACCCCCTCGGATTCGTGCAGAGGGTGCGACACATGATATGTGAGAGTGCTTTGCTCGAGGACCCACTGGCTGTCGGGTGCGCCAAAGGCGGGGAGCACTAGGAGAACGAACGCTACCAATATTTTTTTATGCATAGGCCCCGCTTAGAACTTAACCGACACGGACAGCACTGCAATGCCAAACGCCGCGCCGGTCACGATCGCCACAGGCCCGTGTGCGGAGGCGATTCCGTGGACCTTTTCCCCATTGTTTTTTTGATTGTAAGCCATCGCTCCCAGAATCGGCGTCAATACCATCCCCGGAACATGAATCCAGGCCATGGCTTTGTGCAGGCGGATGGGGCCCTTGGTTTCCGTTCCCGGTATTTTCGGGGCCCGGATGGCATAGTACGCGGTCATGAAATACAAATCTCCTGACACCGCGCCCAGCACCGTGTGTACTGTGCGATCGGTCGTGGTGGTGTTCTTCCCGCCCGCATTCGCGGAGGTGATGAAAGTCGCTACCAGGGGAGCGAGCGTAATCAGTCCCAGCCGCTGATGGACTTTGAGCATGTGCGTCCGTTTATCGAGCCGCGCCTGCTCCTGCGCGCTGCCCTGCGTTTGCGCCGGAGAGAGTCCCAAGTCTTCCAGGGACGGCGCTGTCGTATTGCTGGAAGGAGCGTTTGGCAAATTTTCCTGGGAGGCCGGTGCTGGTTTGGCATTGAGCTCTTCACCTGCCTCCAATCTTCCATTCACAACCGCCGCCTCGGCCGCATTGACAGTCGCAGAAGGGAACTCCATCGTTTTCAAGCCGGGAGCTGCAAACTTCACCCGGTACGTGCCCAGCGGCAATTGGTCAAATCTATAAGAGCCATCTGTCCCCGTTGTTGTGCTTCGCAGCTGGCCATTCTCCGCGCTGGTTATAGTTACCGTGGCGTTCGCAACCGCGCCGCCAGACGCATCGGTAACCTTTCCTCCCAATGTGCCCGTGCGAGTGGTCTGAGCGATCAGAAAAGGAGCGGATGTAACGAGCAGGCAAACAGCCAATCCAAGAACCCCGCTGCGGTTCAGTGAAGTGTTCCTCAGCATTGTTACCCCTCCCTCATTTTCTTCGGCTTAGATGTCGTGATTCTCTGCCATGGGATGCAAGCGTGTTCGCTTTAGTTGTGGAAGGACTCTCGATTTTGGCATTATACATTCCACAACGTACACGGTTGCCGCGGAGGCTCGTGGGATTTTTTTCCTGGAGCCGAGTGGTTAGGACCGCTTTGAAAATTCCTCTTGAAAACGATTTGAATCGAAGTTGACAGCGTCCGGCAATGGCATCGCTTTGTCGCGTATTATGATTTCAGCTGGGCACAACCCACGATTTTGGACAGACTCTCCGATCCCGCCATATTGAAGAAGATCGAACGCCAGCCCAAAGGTACGGCGGGCTTCAAACAACTGGTGCGGGAACTGGGACTTCATGGCGCCGCTCGCAATGAACTCTCCGACCGCCTTCAGCAGCTCGTGGGTAGTGGTCAACTGATGCAGGTCGATTCCGACCGCTACGCGATTCCCAAGGCCGCCGCGAGCAAGAATGTTCTGGTGGGAAAGTTGAGCATGCATCGCGACGGCTATGGGTTTGTCGTCCCCGACGCTTCCTCGCTCGACGCCCGTCTGAAGGCCCAGCTCGCCGGAGATATTTTCATCCCGCCGCCCGCCATTGGCTCCGCCATGCACGGAGACCGCGTGCTGGTAGAGGTCGGCACGATTCGTCCCGATGGCCGGGCCGAAGGCCGCATCGTTCGCCCCGTCGTCCGCGCTCATAGTACCGTGGTCGGAATCTTTCACTATGGAAACCGCGCCAATTACGTCATCCCGATCGACCAGAAGATTTCCCAGGAAATCGTAATCCCGCCTGGCATGGAGCTCGCCCGAAGCAAAGCTTCGACGACGGGCGAGCAAACGTCCCCCCTAGGGCTGAACGACGCGACACTTTCAAAAAAGCACAGATCCGTAGACCGCGTGCTGGGCGACGAAGCTGCCCGCCGCACCGATTGGGACGATCTCGAAGGCGTAGTCGTCGATGTCGAGATCACCGACTGGCCTTCATCCACTCAGAATCCCAGGGGAAGAGTGGTTGAGATTCTGGGCTACGAAGACGATTTCGGCGTCGACGTCGAAATCATTATCCGCAAATTCCATCTACCCCATCGTTTTCCACCCGAGGTGCTCGACCAGGCGCGACAAATCGAACCCACCATTCCAGCCAGCGAAGCCCTGAAGCGGCGCGACTTCCGCGATCTGCCGATTGTCACCATCGACGGCGAAACCGCCCGTGACTTCGACGACGCCGTTGCCGTCCGGCAAATCGATGGAGGGAACTACGAACTTCAGGTGCACATCGCGGATGTCGCCCACTACGTTACGCCCGATTCGCCGCTCGACCAGGAGGCGCGACTGCGTGGCACCAGCGTCTACTTCCCGGATCGCGCCGTGCCCATGTTGCCGCTCGAACTTTCGACCGACATCTGCAGCCTGCGCCCGCATGTAGACCGGCTCGTGCTTTCCTGCGTCATGCAGATCGATCACCGGGGAGAGATCCTCAGTTATGAGTTGAGTGAAGGCATGATTCGTTCGGCCGAGCGCATGACCTACACTGACGTGAACGCGGTGCTCGAAGGCGATGCAGGAACGCAAAAACGTTACCCTGGCCTGGTTGCGACCTTCGAGATGATGCGCGATCTCGCGCTGATCTTGAATCGCAAGCGCGAACGCCGCGGCTCCATCGACTTCGATTTACCCGAACCCGTAATCGAATTCGACGACTTTGGATTGATGAAAAGCATTACCCGCTCCGAGCGCAACATCGCGCATCGCCTCATCGAAGAGTTCATGCTCTCGGCCAACGAATGTGTTGCCGGATATCTGGAGAGCAAGCGGATCGCCTCGCTCTACCGCATCCACGAGAAGCCCGATGCCAAGCGGGTTTACGATTTCGAAGTCATCGCCGCCGCCTTCGGATATTCCCTGGGCGTGGGCGCGCTACCCATTCAGCGCGTGCAGTTCAAGTCCGACCGTCGCGCGCATTACGGCACCGGCAAACGGCCTCGGGAGATCGAAATCCCGAAAGAAGTTCACATTACCCCGCGCATGTACCAGAAGCTGACCGAGAAAATCGCCGGCAAGGCGGAAGAGCGAATCCTCTCCTACCTGATGCTGCGTTCCCTGAAACAAGCGCGTTACTCAGAAGAAAACCTCGGACACTTCGCGCTGGCTGCGACCACTTACACACACTTCACCTCGCCCATTCGCCGCTATCCTGACCTCATCGTCCACCGCATTCTGAAAGAAGTATTGCGCGATTCATCGACCGATCAGGTGGCGCGGGCGTCCCTTCCTCAAGCTCAGGGTAAGATCTCGCCCGTGAACGACGATTCCCCTTCCCCTTGGTCCAAGCGCCGTGACCGCGCTGCGCACCGCGAGTCGCTTGCACCTCTCGGCGGACCGATCCCCGTGGAAGAACTGCACGACATCGCCGATGAATCCAGCCGATCCGAACGCCGCGCCGACGAAGCGGAGCGCGATCTGATGGAATGGAAAAAGGTCAAATTCATGGAGGACCGCGTCGGTGAGGACTTCGACGGCCTGATCATCAGCGTGACCAAGTTCGGATTCTTCGTCGAACTCACCGACCTGTTTATCGAGGGCCTGGTTCCGCTCGATTCGTTAACTGACGACCGCTACACCTTCCACGAGAACACCCGCGAGATCATCGGCCAGCGCAATCGCAAAATCTACGGCCTCGGACAGAAGATACGCGTGCTGGTCGATCGCATCGATCCCGTGGAAAAGAAAATTCAATTCGCCGTCTTCGAAGAGAAACCGCAGCGGCCGGCAAAGCGAAAACGCTAAGTAGTCCAAGAACAGTGGAGGACCGGCGTCTCGCCCGTCTATTTTTTCCTTCTAGAAATAACGCTCCAAGCGAAACTCCGCCTGCTGGTGTAAAATTCCTAAGTCAACCCCATCCGCTATAGCAGCGGGTTTCCTATCCGTCGGGACGTGGCTCAGCCTGGTAGAGCACTCGCTTGGGGTGCGAGGGGTCGGCAGTTCAAATCTGCCCGTCCCGACCAATCTTTCTCTCGCACATTCAGTCGAATCCGCTTTTTCCGCCCACATTGTCCGAAACGTGATGATCGTCTGGTATCTGTATCAGACGTTCAGTAGCGGAATACTTTTCGGGTTAGCGAACCAATCTCGATTTGATCGAGAGGGCGAAACACACCCCTTCCTCCCCGCTCTATCGTTTCGCTTTTACTGGATCTTCCTGGCCCACCCTTTTGCTGATTTCGAATTTCATCTTGCCGGAGCGTTTGTCGGCATCCACAATTACGTGATCGCCATGCAGAACGTCGCCGTCGAGAATCTTCATGGCCAGCGGATCCTGCACCACTTGTTGAATCGCCCGCTTCAAAGGCCGCGCTCCAAAATTTGGATCAAAACCCTCGCTGAACAGTAGATCCTTCGCAGCGTCAGTGAGTTCCAGCGAAATCTTGCGGTCGGCCAGCAGGCGCCGCACATCCTCGAGGCGCAGTTCGATGATCTTCACCAATTGCTCCTTGCCCAGCGGGCGGAAGATGATGATGTCGTCCACGCGATTGAGGAATTCCGGCTTGAAGTGTCCATGCAGAGCGTTCATCACCCGCTTGGAAGCGTCATCGAACTCCTTCTCAGAGCGCAGGCCTTCGGCTTGCAGAAAAGAAGATCCGAGATTCGACGTCATAATGATCACGGTATTGCGGAAGTCGACCGTTCGGCCTTTGCCGTCGGTGAGGCGGCCATCATCCATCGTCTGCAGCAGGATGTTGAATACATCAGGATGCGCCTTTTCGATCTCGTCAAAAAGAATGACTGCATACGGACGCCGCCGCACCTGCTCAGTGAGCTGCCCACCCTCCTCATAACCGACGTAGCCGGGAGGCGCGCCAATGAGTCGCGAGACCGCATGCTTCTCCATGTATTCCGACATGTCGATCCGCACCATGGCGTGCTCATCGTCGAAGAGAAACTCGGCGAGCGCCCGCGCCAGTTCGGTCTTGCCCACGCCGGTTGGTCCCAGGAAAATGAAGGAACCGATGGGCCGCTTGGGATCGCTTAATCCCGCGCGGGAGCGGCGAATGGCGTTTGCAACCCGCTCCAGTGCAGCATCCTGGCCGACAACGCGCTGCCGCAACCGGTCTTCCATGCTGATCAGCTTCTTGACTTCGCCTTCAAGCATTTTCGAAACCGGGATGCCCGTCCACTTGGAAACTATACGGGCGACATCTTCCTCGTCCACTTCTTCCTTCAGCATGCGCGACTTGCCTTTACCATCCATTTGCGCAGTCAGCTTGTTGAGTTCGTCTTCGGTTTGACGCAGCAAGCCGTAGCGGATTTCGGCCACGCGCTGCAGGTTTCCTTTTCGCTCTTCGGCTTGCTCGTCTGTCTTCAACTGCTCAATTGTTTCTTTGAGGGTGCGCGAGCGGGCGATAAGATCTTTTTCCCGTTTCCAATTGGCTTTTAGCGCGTCGGCTTTCTCGCGAATCTCCGCCAGTTCTTTGTCGATCAGCAAGAGGCGGTCCTTCGAGTTCGGATCACTTTCTTTTTTCAACGCCTGGCGCTCGATCTCCAGTTGGGTAGCTCTGCGCTCAAGCTGGTCGATATCGGTAGGCAAAGAATCGATCTGGATGCGCAGCGAGGCCGCCGCCTCGTCGATGAGGTCAATGGCTTTGTCGGGCAGGAAGCGATCAGAAATATAACGATGGGACAAAGTTGCGGCTGCGACGATCGCGGAGTCTTTGATGCGCACGCCGTGATGCACTTCATACCGTTCCTTCAAGCCGCGGAGGATGGCGATCGTGTCCTCGACATTGGGTTCACCAACGAAAACGATTTGGAAACGGCGCTCGAGGGCGGCATCTTTCTCAATATGTTTTCGATACTCGTTCAGGGTAGTCGCGCCGATGGCTCGCAGTTCGCCGCGAGCCAGCGCCGGCTTGAGCATGTTGGAAGCATCCATCGCGCCCTCGGCTGCGCCCGCGCCAATCAGCGTATGGAGTTCATCGATGAAGAGGATGATCTGCCCAGAAGAATCTTCAATCTCCTTCAGCACAGCTTTCAGGCGATCTTCAAACTCGCCCCGATATTTCGCGCCCGCCAGCATCGCACCCAGATCCAGCGCCACGACCCGCTTGTTCTTCAGGCCTTCGGGCACATCACCCGAGATAATGCGCTGGGCCAGGCCTTCCACAATGGCGGTCTTACCCACGCCCGGCTCTCCGATCAGTACCGGATTGTTCTTGGTGCGGCGAGAGAGCACTTGCACCACGCGGCGGATCTCTTCATCGCGGCCGATTACGGGATCGAGTTTGCCGCGGCGCGCCTGCTCGGTCAGATCACGCGTATAACGCGACAGCGATTGGTACTTGTCCTCGGGATTCTGGTCGGTAACTTTTTGCGATCCGCGCACCGAAGCCAAGGCTTTCAGGATGGCGTCATGAGTCGCGCCGTGCCGAGCCAGGATTTCCCGCGCTGCGTCGCGCTTGAGTTCGGTCACAGCCAGCAGCAAATGTTCGGTCGAAACGTATTCGTCCTTGAAGCTGGATGCTTCCTTGAAGGCCAGCTCCAACAATTGATTCACCGAGTTGGAGATCGTTGCCTGGGCGGCGCTGCCCGAGACCTTTGGCAGACCATCAATCACCCCGTAGGCGTCGTTTAACACGGCTTGCGGACCGATGCCGATTTTTTCCAGCACCGGCGGAACAATTCCTTCCTTGTCTTCGACCAGCGTGGCCAGAAGATGCACCGGCATAAGCTCGGGATTGCCGTGTTCCGACGCCAGATTGTTGGCGCGCTGCACTGCTTCCTGCGCCTTGACTGTGAATTTATCCCAACGAATTGCCATAATCTTTTTCCTTACTACTATTGTCACCCTGAGCGAAGCGAAGGGTCTATGAATTTGTTTGTATAAATAAATAAACGGATTCTTCGCTTCGCTCAGAATGGCAGTTCATAGAAAACGGGAGACGGTCACCTATGCCGTCTCCCGTCAAAACTGTCGCGCTTTGCTCGACTGGACGGGGTCAAAGACCCGTCCGACACATCCACTGCCAGCTTAGGCGGCTTTGCTCGGGCCCTTGCCTTCCAACGTCTTTTCGCTGCCGACGTTGACTTTGATCTGCTTGGGCTTGGCTTCCGCCTTCTTCGCCAGGCTGATCTTCAGGATTCCCTTGTCATAGTTGGCTGAAACCTTCTCCGCGTCCACAGTAGTGGGTAGCGTGAAGGAGCGAGTGAAGCTTCCATACTGCCGCTCCACGCGACGGAAGTTTTCCTCTTTCTCTTCCTTCTCGAACTTGCGCTCGCCGTGCACGGTCAGAGTGTTGTTCTCGACGCGAACATCGATGTCCTTTTCCTCAATGCCCGGGACTTCGACTTTCAGCGTGATGTTGTGTTCGTCTTCATATACGTCCACGGGTGGAGCAAAACCGCTCGTGGCCAAAGACTGATCCTGCGCCTCGGGACCGAACGAATCACGGTACAGCCGGTTCAGGCGGTCTTGCAGAGTGGTGAACTCACGAAAAGGCTCCCAACGGGTTAATACGGTCATGGCTAAATCCTCCTTCAAAATGTTTGCGGTTTTAATGACGTGCTACACATGCTTGGATGCCTAATTAGCGTAAAAGAAGCATAAAATATGAGCGTATTATTGTCAATATGACCATATACCTTTATTTCATTAGCTTACAGCCAATATTAGGCACTTCAAGTACGCAGTTTCGGGCACGGTTAATAGAATGGGATGGTCTTTCGCCTGGGTCCGGTTCTCTACAATCCGAAGATTTCGGTGCATATCTCTAGCAGCTTGGGTCACGACGTCGAGAAATTCCCCCGGACTCACGTGGTACGAACAGGAGCATGTAACTAGAATTCCCCCGGGACGAAGCATCTTCAATGCCCGCAGGTTGAGCTCCTTGTAGCCGCGGAGGGCGGTTTCCACATTGCTCTTGCCCTTGGCGAAGGCTGGTGGATCGAGGACGATCGAGTCATACTGCTGCCCGGCGCTGGCGTAGTCCCGCAGCAGATCAAAGGCATTGGCCTCAATCCATTCGATCTCGCGCCCGTTCAACGCGGCGTTTCTGTCCGCGACCTCAAGCGCGGGACGCGAGCTGTCCACCCCGGTAACCTTGGAACAATGCTCCGCCAAATGCAGAGCGAAGCCTCCGTGATAGCAAAAGACGTCCAGGGCTTCGCCGCGAGCATATTGCGCCGCCGAGGCGTAATTTTCGCGCTGATCAAGAAATGCGCCTGTTTTCTGTCCCTGCAGAGCATCATGGTAGAAGCGGACGCCGTTCATGGAAAACACGGTACTCGTTCTGTCGCCGATTAGCAGGCTGGAAGCGCGCTCAGGTAGTTGTTCAAGTTCGCGGACGCGGGGGTCGACGCGCTCCACCATCGATTCCGGCTTCAGCAGTTCAGCCAGTTCGGAAACGATAACTTGGCGCACGCCCTCTGCGTCCATGGCCTGGGTGAGCACCTGCAGCGAGAGCAAGTCGTTGTAGCGATCGACGATCAGGCCGGGCAGGAAGTCGGCCTCACTGAAGACGGCCCGGTAAGCATCCGTATCACGCACGACTCTGCTGCGATAGGCAACGGCCTCTTGCAGACGCCGGCGCAAGAGACTGTCAAAGTCGCTGACCGCATCGCGAGAAATCATGCGGATCGCGATCTGCGAAGCGCTGCTGTAGAGGGCGGTGCCGAGAAACTTTTCCCGGTCGTCGACCACTCCCACGACCGCGCCGGGAGCAGCGTCGGTCACAGCGATGTCGGAGCGATAAACCCAAACGTGGCCTTCTTTCAAGCCGGGTCGCTCCCCGGCGCGAGACTTTGATCACGGGAAGTCCCTGAAGCCCGACTGACTTTTTTGGCATGAAGGAATGTTAACCCGGGAGTGCCTGATTCGAACGCTGCAAGAGAGGTGCGAAAGGTTCAGCTGGCCGCGGGATGCTCCGCTGCCGACCTCGCTCCTGCCGTGTCCACGTTTACGCAATTCCACTCGCGCCAAGTCGAGGTCCCGGTGCAACGCGTCGAGTGTGGCCGTGGGAAGCTCATTGCCCCACTCCTCGAGCTCCGACTCGGCCCAACTTCCGTTCAGGCGGATGACGTCATCTGCCGAAATCTTCAGGAAATGCCAACGGTATTCGCCTTCGCGAACCAGGACGTCCCCAACCCCGCGCCCCGACGACCCATCGTATACGTGCCGGCTCGACATCCCTTTGCTGTTGAGTAAACCAGAAATACTTCGCCGTGATCTTCGAAGCTGGGACGGAAATACCAGGCCTGGCTGGATTCAAACTTAGGGTGGGCCCTGCGTCGCCTCGCAGTCACGACCGGGTCGGCCACTTCGTCATTGGATGGGTCGTAGTAAAGGATGCGCTGGCACGACTCGCAGATACACGACCTGCGTGCCCGCGCGCACTTCATTGTAGGTCTGCGGACGCAGCATGACCTGGCAGGCCAGGCACTTGTGATCGCGGGCTTCGGAAAGGCCCGTCCCACGATGCTTCGCGACCCGATCGTACTGCGGCAGCAGATTGGCATCGACGCCGGCTCGCGCTTTGTCGCGTTTGCCGTTCCACTCGGCTAACTGTTGTTCATCCTCCGCCGTCCGCTTGCGCGCTTCGACCTTTTCCTGTTCGATCTCGGCTGTCTCGGCCTTCAATTCGGCCTCGGCCGCTTTCACGTCCTTCTCGCGAAGTTCCGCGTTCACCATCAGCTCGAGAATCTTATCTTCATTGAGGCGAATGTCCTGCTCGGCAAACTGGATCTCGTGCAGCAGGGCTTTGTATTGTTCGTTGGTTTTTACGGCGAGTGACTGGTCGCGATATTTGGAGATTTTCTGCTGCTGATCCTGAATCGCGCTCTCGTATTTGCGGCGGGCAGCTTCGTCGGCCTTGACCGCGCTCCTGGCTTTATCGAGGACTGCCTTGGTTCCAGCCAGCCGCTCCTCAATCGCGGCCATTCGCTTGGGCAGGGCAGCGATTTCTTCCCTCAAGCGCAGGATTTCCCGATCCGCCTGTTGCAGTGCGATCAGGTTTTGTACGTCAGGAAGCATCGTCAAGAGCACTCCACAATCTTACCATGCACCTCTGTACAGACGTTGTCCGCAGCATGTCAGATTGCCCACAAAGTCCCAGTTGCTGGCGTCCCAAGAGACGCGAGGAGATCCTGGAATGACCTCGAGAATGGTGGGGGACCTGCACGATCCCGCCTCGCCGGTGTACACTTTTCACCCTCACCTCCTAAGCGCCAAATTTATGCTCGGAGACGTCTCGTGAATCGAATCGTTCGCCTGATGATGTTCATCTCGCTACTGATCTCCCTAGCCGCCGCCCAGTCATCCCCTGACGCCAGGAAATCTCTCACCATCGAAGCCATCTTCGCCGAGGGTGGCATCACCGGACGCCCACCGGAAACCATCCAGTGGATGCCCGACTACACGAAATTCACTTTCATCCA
This sequence comes from Terriglobales bacterium, assembly GCA_963706465.1. Lineage (GTDB taxonomy): Bacteria > Acidobacteriota > Terriglobia > Terriglobales > Acidobacteriaceae > JABDBE01. The sequence goes on along the minus strand of CAVPMC010000002.1, from coordinate 38,420 downwards.
GCGCGACGACTCGGGCGAACATGGCGATCTATGGTCGGTGGACGCCACAACTGGCGCGAAGAGGCTGCTGGTCAATGAGGCAAAACTGGCTACCCTCGCGCCACCTCTCGCCAAGATCAAAGATGAGCGCGAAGTAGAGCGCATCACCCGTTATCACGTCGATCCCTATCACTGGGCGCCCGATTCCAAACACATCCTCTTTGTTCCGCACGGCCAGCTTTGGTTGTATTCGCTCGAAACCGGTACGGCGGTGCCCCTAAGCGCGTCCTCCGATCCCAATGGCGATCCCAAGTTTTCTCCCGACGGCGCGCGCGTGGCCTACGTGCGCAAACATAATCTCTACGTCCACTCCGTGTCCGGCGAAAGTGAAAAGCAACTCACCAAAGATAAAGAGAAAGATGACAAGGATAAAGACAAAGACAAAGACGACAGAAACAGAGATAAAGACAAAGACGGGAACCTGCTGAACGGCGAGGTCGATTGGGTCTATGCCGAAGAATTAGGCGTGCGCAGCAATTACTTCTGGTCGCCCGACAGCAAGAGCATCGTTTTCCTCCACATGGACGAAACCCGAGTGCCCACCTATCCCATCACCGACTGGATGCCGACCCATCCCACTGTAGATATGGAAAAGTATCCCAAAGCCGGCGACCCCAATCCCGTCGTCCGCCTGGGAGTAATCAATGCGACCGGCGGTGACACTAAATGGATTTCGCTGACCGACAATTCCGATACCTACATTCCCCGCTTCGGTTGGGTACGCGACGGTATCCTTTGGGCCGAAGTATTGAATCGCGCGCAGGACAATCTCGACCTTTACTTCATCGATGCGCATTCCGGACGCAGCCATAAAATGCTGACCGAGACCACGCCCGGCGCCTGGGTTAACGTGAACGACGATATGACCATCCTCAAGTCCGGAGATCATTTTCTCTGGTCAAGCTGGCGCGACGGAACTACCCAGCTTTATCTATACAGCTTCGACAAAGCCAATCCGCTTGCCGGCGATGCCAAAGTGGAACGTCAGCTCACCAAAGGCGATTTCGAGGTCATGGGGGTTGAAGCGGTCGACGAATCCGCCGGTGTGGTTTACATAAACTGTAATAAAGACGATCCACGGCAGCGCCAGGTCTATGCCGTCAAGCTTGATGGTTCAGGCCTGCAACGCGTCTCCGAGGAAGACGGAACCCATGCGCCCACATTCGCCGACGATGGCAAACACTACGTAGATCAATTTTCCGCGCTCATGACTCCGCCGAGCATGTCGATTTGCAATGCGAGCGGAGAGTGCAAGAAAATCTGGGACTCGCGCCCAGTCGACGATTATGGCTTGACCACGCCCAAATTCCGCGAGTTCAAAGCGGATGACGGCACCACCCTTTACGGTGAACTCGTGCTCCCGCCAGAAAGCGCACCGTCCGGCAAGATCCCGCTGATCGTAAATATCTATGGAGGCCCGGCCGCCCAACTCGTGACCGATAGCTGGATCCAGGACTGGGCCGGTTCCTCCGGTTTGTTTCATCAGATTTTGGCTCAGCGAGGTTTCGCCATCTTCACCGTAGACAACCGCGGGACCCCCGCACGCGATCGCAAGTTCATGACCGCGGTCCGCCATCAGTACGGCGTGATCGAACTGAAAGACCAGCTCACTGCCCTCGATCAGCTCTTCGTTCAGTATCCCCAACTCGATCGCACCCGTGTAGGCATCTGGGGATGGAGCAACGGCGCATCCATGACTCTCTACGCGATGACCCATTCAACCGTCTTCAAGGCCGGAGCTGCCGTCGCCCCAGTCGCCGACTGGCACAACTACGATTCCATCTACACCGAACGTAACAACGGCTTGCCCACCGGCAAAGACACCACCAGCTACGTCGATATGAACCTCCCGAAAGCAGCCGACAAACTGCAAGGTTCTCTGCTCCTGGCCCACGGAACCGGCGACGACAATGTCCATTTCCAGAACAGCATCCAAATGGTCGAAGCGCTAGTCAAAGCCGGTAAACAATTCCGCTTCATGGTTTATCCCAACAAGACGCACAGCATCCGCGGCGCCGATGACCGCGATCACCTTTTTCACCTGATCGAAAATCACTTCGAGCGCGAACTGAAATAACGCGAGAGTCGTTGTGCGGCGGCCGCGCCTAACTACTTGACAATATTCTATATTTCTGCAAATATCGAAGTATGCCAATCGGCAAACAGGCGAGCAGAGATCAGATAGCGCGGTACGCCGACATGTTTTCGGCCATGGGAACCGAGCCTCGTCTCCGGATCATGCAACTGCTGTTGTCGGCGCATCCTGAAGGCTTGGTGGTCGGTGAGGTTCAGGAAGAGCTCGACATTCCGAATTCGACCCTTTCGCATCATCTGGACAAGCTCAAGAGCGAAGGCCTGGTAAAGGTAGGTCGTGAAAGTACGTTTTTGCGCTACACAGCGAATACCGAGGCGTTGCAGGAGTTGTTGCGGTTTCTGTATTCCGAGTGCTGCACGCGAAACAAGGCATTACGGCCGGAGGAGATCGTCCAAATCTGCAGATAAGAAAATCAAAGGAGAAACAGCCATGAGCACGGATATCAAGGAAGTAGTGAAAGAGAAGTACGGGCAGGCCGCTTTGCGGGTGCACGCAGGTGGAAGTTCGTGTTGCGGAGCTACCGCGGCGACCGGCTGTGCCGATCCGATTACTTCCAATCTCTATGACGCCGCTCAAGCCAATCAGATTCCCGAGGAAGCCTTGCTGGCTTCGCTCGGATGTGGCAATCCCACCGCCCTTGCCCAATTGAAAGCCGGCGAAGTTGTGCTCGACTTGGGCTCGGGCGGTGGGATCGATGTGTTGCTTTCCGCCCGGCGCGTTGGGCCAACCGGGAAAGCCTACGGCCTCGATATGACCGACGAGATGCTCGCCCTCGCCAATGACAATAAGCGCAAGGCGGGAATCGAGAATGTCGAATTTCTGAAGGGGGAGATCGAGCACATCCCGCTGCCCGACAACTCCGTGGACGTGATCATTTCGAATTGCGTGATCAATCTGTCAGCCGATAAGAATCGGGTGCTGCGGGAAGCCTTCCGGGTGCTTAAACCGGGCGGACGCTTGGCTGTGTCCGATGTGGTAACTCGCGGGGAGATTCTTCCTGAGATTCGCCAGAGCGTATTGCTGTGGGTGGGATGCGTGGCCGGAGCGCTCGATGAAAATGACTATCGCGGCAAGCTCGCATCTGCGGGCTTCGAGCAAGTGGATGTGGAACCGACCCGGATTTATCGCGTGGAGGATGCCCGTACATTCCTTCGTGAGCAGGGAATCGATGCGGACGCAATCGCTCCGCAGGTGGATGGAAAGTTCATGAGCGCCTTCGTCCGGGCGGTTAAACCACAGGGCTCGGCAGCGGCATGTTGCGGACCGGCCTGTTGCAAATAGGCGGGAACGAGTATGGAAAGACATTACAACGTCTTGTTTCTGTGCACGGGCAATTCCGCGCGCTCCATCATGGCCGAGGCCATTCTAAATTTCAAAGGGAGATCCAGTTTCGCGGCGTACAGCGCCGGAAGTCATCCGTCAGGAACAGTTCGGCCAGAAGCGTTGAGACAGCTTCAAATGGCGCATTTGCCAACCGATGGTCTGCGCAGCAAGGCTTGGGATGAATTCTCTCTGCCTGGCTCCCCCAAGCTCGACTTTGTTTTTACCGTTTGTGACAACGCTGCCAAAGAGATCTGCCCGGTGTGGCCGGGGCAGCCGATGACCGCTCATTGGGGCGTTCCAGACCCGGCGGCGGTTCATGGAAGCGCAGCCGAGGTTGAACGAGCCTTCCGCGAGGCGTTCTTTATCCTGGATCGCAGAATCAGTTTGCTTCTCTGCCTTCCACTCAAGAGTCTCGACAACCTTGCACTCAAGAGGGAACTGGATGACATCGGCCAGGCTATGACTCCCGTTACCCAGGGATAGCGGCGCAAGGGGGGGTGCATCTGCGGAACGTTACTGCGCAAGCTTGATTTACGGCCTGGTCGAATGCTGTCTAGATTCTGACCAACCGCGAAACTTTGCTGCGCGGGGACGGGCCGGAGGTGCTCGTCCCCGCGCAGACCAATGAAACTCAGAAGAATTCACCCATCTGAGTCGCACCTTGACACGCCTTCGGGAAACTAGTCAGCCCCAGTCCCTGCATCAACAACCGACAAGTGTTTTGGTGCTGGTAAAAGGTTGTGGACTTGTGTCCTTTGATGTCCAGCGGACTGATCACGACCACAGCTACCTGTCCACCGCCGTGTTGGCTGTCGCTGTCAAACGATTCATCAAACACAATCATGAGCAGACCGTTCTTCTGGAATGTGGAGCTGGCAACCAGAGGAGCAATGTTGCTTTTGAGCCAGCTATCCGCCTGGCTCAAGCTTCCGTCATGCCCATCATGCAGCATGTTGGGAATGATGAAGGAGTACTGCGGCAACTGATTGTTCTTGAGGTCGGAAGAAAACTGAGTGAACGGAACCAGTCTGTCCAATTGATTGTGACTGTTCACCACGTCGGTAAAATAAGTGAACGGGTTGTGATGCTTTACGTAGGGGTAAACGTCGCCGCCGGTGTATCCGACGCTGGGTAGACTTTCCGCATAAGACTTCCACGTCTTGCCTGCGGTTAACAAGTGGCGGACTACGTTGTCCGCGCTTACCGTTCCGTTGTATCCATCGTTGTTGGTGATGATCTGGCCGGTGGTCAGTTCAAAGTAATTTCCAATCGATGGGTGGGTGTTCGCGAAGTACTGCGTCGCCAGCCCATACTGTTTGGCTAGGCTGTTCAGGTAGGGCATCGATGAACTTCCGATCACGCTGGAATAACTGTGGTTTTCTTCCATGAGCAGGATGACGTGCCCGAATACCGGAACGCCGTTCGGATTGACCGTTACGGTCGTAGATGCGTTGGCCGTGCCCCCCGCTCCCTGCGCGCTCGCGGTGTAGGTGGTAGTAGCGGTCGGCGTAACATTGGTCGATCCGTTAGCCGGAAACCCACCCAGGCCGGGGATATTCACCGAGGTCGCATTCGTCGTTGTCCAACTCAGAACTGCAGTTCCGCCGATGGTGACGTTATTGGGTTGAGCGTTGAATGAAATTGTGGGCTGAGTATTTTGAGAGCTTCCAACACTCACCGTGGTGGACGATTGCGCTGTTCCTGCGGGACCGCTCGCCGTCGCGGCATAGGTCGTGGTAGATTTCGGCGTAACTTTGACCGACCCAATCGAGGCAAACGTTCCCAGTCCGGCGATGCTCACAGATGTCGCACTCTTTGTGGTCCAACTCAGAACTGCCGATGCTCCCGGCGCCACGTTGCTGGGTTGTGCGCTGAATGTAACTGTGGGCTTTTGGCCAGAGGTTATTACGCTGACCACGGCTGAGGACACAGCCTTGCCGTCCGCTCCGGTTGCCGTCGCCGCGTAATCTGTCGAGGCCGTGGGAGTGACCTTCGTTGAACCACTCGCAGAGAATGTGCCGACCCCACTGATGGTGACGGCGCTCGCGTTGCTTGCGTTCCAACTAAGCACCGTGGGCGTGCCACTCATCACCGTAGCGGGATGAGCGCTAAACAGGAGCGCAGTTTTCTGTTGCGAACTGGAATGTTGCGCCATCGATCCACCGCCGCATCCCATGGCTGTAATCAGAACTGTAAATAAAAATGCCAACGCTGAAATGCGTTGAGATAATTTCATATGGGTACTCCTTAAATTGATCGAATCGCTAGGCGAAGCAGCTATAGCTAAGTTAGGGTTGAATTGTCCTGATTCTATGCAAGCGCGGAACTCACCCGCAAGCGAAAAATGCGGGAAAATACTCGAAAGTACATCGAAACTCGCAACTGTCACAGCGCGATTTCATTGTGTCTTTCTAGCGTTACTGTTTGCAGAGGAAGGCGCAGCTCTGCGTCGAAGAGGGGCGATGAGCAATGCATTAGGGTGGGCCAGTCGTCGAACGCGGGATCTTTCCTTTGTGTGCCCGGACGCCCTTCCCACTGGGAACAACAGCGTCCCGACCATCGAACCATGTCAGCACCAAGGTAATGTTCTAAATTGATTCCCTGCCTTGACCCTCATTTGCCTTGTGGTAGTCTCGAAAGTACCCCATATTCTCTGGAGTTTGGCTGGGTTTCTCTGTGCCCTCGGTGTCCTCGAATAGCAAACCGGGAATCCACATCGCGTGGAAGACGGTCACCTACCGCAGCGTTGCGCTCGCGGTATTGGCGGTTGTGCTGGTGTTTCTCATCAGCCTGCGCCTGGCATTTCCGCAATTCACGCAGGGAGCTGTCAAGGCCGCGGATAGCCTTGGCAGCAAATTGCTGAACCTGGTGGCGGGAGCGGGAAATCCTGCCAAGTCGGGCGCTTCTGGCGCTCAGCAAGCCCACTTCACCGCGCTCGATGGAACGGTGCGAGTGAAAAAAGCCAACGGCAACAGTTGGGGCACGGCCGACTACAACGTTCCGCTGGAAAAAGGCGATGTCGTGCAGACCGGTTCGGAAGGCATGGCCAAGATCGTCTTCAACGATGGCACGAACTACACCGTCAAACAGGATTCGCTGATCGTGATTGAAGAAAACTCGGCCAATGATCAGCAGCAGACCAACGTTGCGGTTGCGGTGAGCACGGGCACGGTGGATCTGTCCACTGCCACCTATGTGCAGGGTTCGAAATCGCAGGTCATTGTGGCCGGCGCGACCGCGTCGCTGGCGCCCGATAGCGCGGCCATGGTGCACAACGATCCCAAGGACGATCAGCATGAAATCCTGCTGAAGAAGGGCACGGGCGACATCACGCGCAATGGCGAGACCGTCCGCCTGGCGGACTGGGAGAAAGTCAGCTTTCGATGCGGATGCGCCGCGCATGGACGAAGCTGAAGGAGATTGGTCCTCCGACGCCGATTTCGCCGGCCAACATGATGCCCATTTTCGCGTCGAGTGATGCCAAACCCATCGAATTTTCCTGGACCCCAATGGCGAATGCGGTAGGGTACCGCTTGCGCATCTCGCGCAACCCCTACTTTTCTTCGACCATCGTGGATCGCAAGGTGAATACCGCGGACGTTCTGGTTTCGGGCCTGGACGCAAGGCGCATATTACTGGCTGGTGCAGTCCTACGACGCCGCGGGCAAGGAATCGGTGGAGAGCGAAAAGAACCGTTTCACCATTATTCCGAAGGGCAATGGCACGGCAGCCATCAATCTGGAGCTGGATCCTTTTATTCAGCACGGCCACGTCATCGAGTTAACCGGAAAGACCGAGGTAGGCGCCCGGGTCATGGTGAATGGCCGCGAAGTGCCGGTGGTAGGGAACGATGGCAGCTTTCCATTACTTCACGCCGCCGCTGCCAGGCGGGCGAAAGCATGATTACGATTACCGCGCAGAATGCCAAAGGCGGAGTGAATACGTAGCAGAAGAAAGTGGTGATTCAGTAAGCAGGGCGGAGGCATAAGTCTCAGCTTCCGGAGGGGCAGGAACTTTGGTTTGCTGAAAGCGATGGCAATACCTCATAGAATCAAGGACGGAAGATCGATTCCAGAATAGCCGGGCAAAAAACGGTAAAACACCGACTCCATCAGAGAGAAAAGTTTTCACGTATGTCATCGAATAACGGCTTTCATTCAAGCGCATCGCGCATGCACAACCTGCGGTCGCTGTTCAGCATTTTCTCCAGCGACCTCGCCATCGACCTGGGCACCGCCAACACGCTGGTGTACGCGCGCGGCAAGGGCATCGTGGTCAACGAGCCTTCCATCGTCGCCATCAACAAGAACACCGGCGAAGTCGAAGCCGTCGGCAAAGAAGCCAAGGAGATGCTGGGCCGCACGCCCGGCAACATCGTCGCCATCAAGCCGATGAAAGATGGCGTCATCGCCGACTTCAAAGTCACCGAAAAGATGTTGAACTACTTCATCCAGAAGGCGCACAACCGCAAGATGCTGGTGCATCCGCGGATCGTGATCGGCGTGCCTTCGGAAATCACCCAGGTGGAAAAGCGCGCGGTCATGGACTCGGCCTATCGCGCCAAGGCCAGCGAAGTGTACCTGGTGGAGCAGGCCATGGTGGCGGCGATCGGCGCCGGACTGCCCATCACCGAACCGAGCGGCAACATGGTCGTCGACATCGGCGGCGGCACCACCGACATCGCCGTCATTTCTCTGAGCGGCATCGTCTATTCGCGTTCCGTGCGCATGGCCGGCAATCAGATGGACGAAGCCATCATGAATTATCTGAAGCGGAAATATAACCTGCTGATCGGCGAGCGCACGGCCGAACAGATCAAGATCGAAATCGGCTCCGCCTATCCGCTCGACAAGCCGCTCACCATGGAGATCAAGGGCCGCAACCTGATCGAAGGCGTGCCCAAGACCATCACCGTGGACGACAGCGAAATCCGCGAAGCGCTGAGCGAATGCGTGTCGACCATCATGAATGCCATTCGCGTGGCGCTCGAGCGCACGCCTCCAGAGCTTTCCGCCGACATCAGCGATCGCGGCATCGTGCTGACCGGCGGTGGCGCGCTGCTCAAGAATCTGGACAAGCGCATCCGCGAAGAAACCGGGCTTGCCGGTCTCCATCGCCGACGATCCGCTGTGCAGCGTGGTGCTGGGCACGGGCAAAATGCTGAGCGACTTCAAACTGCTTGCGGAAGATTTCGATCGAATAGCGCACCTGCTTCGTGCATCCTGGTGTTCCCTGGTGGTTGAAAAACCGACAAACCGCTAGGGACGCCGAAGCGTGACACTAAGGCTGAAGCCCGCCATGGAAAACCTCATCAGCCGCTACCGCAACGTCACCATCCTGGTGGCCGTATTGTTTGCCCAGGTGCTGGGGTTGGCGGTTCAGGTAAGGCGCGCCACCGACAACGAATCTACCCGCCTGATTCGCGTCTGGGCGGTGGACGCAGTCACTCCCTTCGAAAAAAGCATTGTGTGGGTGCAGAGTGGCTTCAGCTATCTGTGGCACAACTACTTTTATCTGCGCGGAGTGCGGCAGGAAAATCGCGAGCTGAAAGCAGAGATCGAACGCCTGCGCATCGAACAAGTGCGCCTGAACGAGGACGCGGAGCAGGCGCGCCGCCTGCAAGCCCTGCTCGGCTTCAAGGAACAATTCATCTCGAAGACTCTGCCTGCGCAGGTCATCGGATCGAGCGGCAGCGAGCAGTCGCGATCGATCTACATCGATAAAGGCTCGCGCGACGGACTCAAGCCGGACATGGCGGTCATCACCGCCGACGGAGTTGTCGGCAAGGTGCTGCGCGTCTTCAAGACCGACGTCTCAAGTGCTGTTGATCAATGATCAGACCAGCGGTGTCGGGGCGATTCTCGAGAAATCGCGGCTGCAAGGCGTTCTGCGGGGAACCCCGCTCGGGCGAAGTCGTGCTGGAAAAGGTAATGTCCGACGAAGCGGTGCAGCCGGGAGACAGAGTGCTGACCAGCGGTGGCGATCAGATTTTTCCCAAAGGATTGCCGGTCGGAACGGTAACCAAAGTTTCGCCTGGCCCGGAGCTCTTTCTTAATATCCGGGTGAAGCCCGCCGTCAACCTGAGCCGGCTCGAAGAAGTGCTGGTGATCATCCAGCAGACAGAGAAGGAACCCTCTCTGGCTGAGAGCGGACTGCCCATGCGAGCGGTCGACATTCTGGCGCAGCGGCTGCCCTCGGTTCCCGACAGTCCTCCCGATGATCCCAACCAGCCTCCGCCTCCGACCAGTGGATTGAAGATTTTGCCTGCGCCCACGACCCAAACCACGCCGGGTACGCCATTGGGCCCTGGTGGCCCGAAAATTACCACCCGCAGCCAATCAGGCCAGGGGTCGACCACACCTGTGGGTGAAACTCCGAAGCCGCATGCCGGCGCTGCGAATAATTCTGGAAGCCCCTCCACAACCAAGCCAAACAGTTCCACCGTGACGCCACCGGCAATACCGCGGGCCAGCGCGCCCGCCGCCTTCAAGATTCCCAGCAATGGCACGAATGCCGCATCGGACGGTCAATCCGCGCCGCCATCCACCAGGCCCGACACGCAAGCAAAGCCGCCGGCCAGCGAGCCGAAATCCACCCAGGAACCGCCCCAATAGCGTGCCCATCACTTACACATCGAATGAGCAGGTTGAGGTTTACCGCTTCAGTCTTCCGACCGCCATTCTGGTTCCGCTGATCGCGGTGTTTCTGCAAGCCTTCATGCCCTTGCGATTCCATTTTTTTTCGATCTTTGATCTGCCGCTTCTGGTAGTGATTTTCTTCGCAGTGGCGCGGCGCAGCCCAGTGGCCGGATTGCTGACCGGCGCCGCCATTGGCCTTTTGCAGGATTCGCTCACCGGCCATCCTCTGGGCTTGTACGGGATTGCCAAGACGGTGGTGGGATACGGGGCATCGTCGCTCGGAGTGAAGCTCGACGTGGAGAATGCCGGCTCGCGGTTTCTGGTCGTTCTGTTTTTTTACGTGGTGCACGAGATCGTCTACTTCACCGTCGCTCGCGGGCTGGTGGGACTGACGCTGCAATGGAGTTGGTCGCGCGAGATGGGATCGGCATTAGCCAATGCGTTTCTGGCAGTGTTTTTGTTCGCCTTGCTGGATCGCTTCAAGCAGAGAACGTGAGGCAGGAAGCAGGCTTCGGGGTCAGGCTTCCGTTTCAGGATTTGGGCCTTCGATTTCTTGTTCCACCGCCGTCTATGCCCTTCCGTTACCCAAAGCGGCAGCACCATCTTGCGCTTGACGCATTACAATGACCTTATCTTCCCGAAAGGATCGAGTCAGCGTGGCCCGTCCGGCGGCGTGCATCAAGAGTCGTAATTCTGAAGCCCGAAGCCTGCAGCCCAAGCCTGAAGTTTGACACTGATGTTTGGCCGCGACGAAAAAGTATCGACCTTCCGCCTGACCGCGGTGCAGTACATCATCCTGGCCATCTTCATGATACTGGCTTACGGATTGTGGCGGCTGCAGGTGGTGCAGAGCGATATGTACGCGTCTGCTGGCGGAAAAGAATCGCGTCCGCAATGTCCCCATCCTCGCGCCTCGCGGCAAGATTCTCGATCGCGAAGGGCGCATCATCGTCGACAACTATCCTTCGTTCACCGCCTTGCTGCTGCGCGACTCTTCGCGCGATCTCTCTGCCGACGCCGATCTCATCGCGCAGGGTCTTCACCTTGATGCGAAGGAGGTCAAGACCGCATCCGCCACTTTGCTTCCATGCCGCAGTATCAGCCGATTTATCTGAAAGACGACATCACGCCCGATGAGCTGGCCTTCGTCGAGTCGCATCGCAACGAATTGCCGGAACTGGACACCATCATGGCGCACCGGCGGCTGTATCCGCGCAACGGATTCATGGCCCACCTGATTGGCTACGTGGGCGAAGTGAGCGAGGAAATGCTGAACCAGCCGCGTTGGGAATTCTATAATCCCGGCGACGTGGTGGGAAAGTCGGGAGTGGAACTGCAATACAACCAGATCCTGATGGGCAAGAACGGATCGCGGCGCGCCGTCGTGAACAGCCGTGGAAGAGAAGTCGGGCGCCTGGACGAAACTCCCGCCGAAGCCGGGCAAGCAACTCAAGCTGACCGTCGATCTCGATTTGCAGATTGCGGCAGAACAGGCGCTTGGGCGACAAGAATGGCGCGATCGTGGCCATGGATCCGCGCAACGGCGAAATCCTGGCCATGGTGAGCCGTCCGACGTTTCGATCCCAATGATTTTGCGGTGCGCATCTCGCGCGATCAGTGGAGCAAGCTGGTCACCGATGACGATCACCCGTTGCTGAACAAAGCGATTCAGGCTCAGCTGGCGCCCGGTTCGATGTTCAAGATCATCATGGCGACCGCGGGCCTGCAGGAAGGCATCGCGCAGGACATGCACGTGATCTGCAACGGCGGCGCCAGTTTCTACGGACGCTACTTCAAATGCTGGGTGACGGCTGAGCACCGCACTCATGGCGTGGTGGATATCAGCAAGGCGATCTACCAGTCGTGCGACGTTTTCTTTTACACGCTGGCCGAGAAACTCGGTATCGACCGCATCGCCAAATACGCCACCATGTTTGGCCTGGGACAGAAGACTGGCATCGACCTGCCGCAGGAAGTCACTGGCGTGATGCCGTCGGAAGAATGGAAGATACGCAACTTCAAACAGAAATGGTATGCCGGTGAAACCATTTCCGTAGGCATCGGACAGGGAGCGGTAGCGGTCACTCCGATTCAATTGGCACGTGCCATCGGCGCCATTGCCAGCGGCGGCGTGCTGCGTCGGCCGCATGTGGCCTATCCCGACCGAGTTGCCGCCCAACCTGATCCCCGCCTCGGATCACGCCAAGCCGAGGTCAAGATACCGATCGATCCCAAGAACTGGGAGATCATTACGGACGCGATGGCGAACGTCCCTACGCCGCTCGGCACCGCCGGCAGCGCGCACCTGCAGGGAATTGACTTCGCGGGCAAAACTGGCAGCGCGCAGACCATCAGCAACGCGCTCAAAGCCAAGACTGCCAATGGCAAGTCGAAATATAAAGACAATGCCTGGTTTGTGGGCGTGACGCCGCGACGCAATCCTGAGATCGTGGTCGCGGTATTGTTCGAAGGCGGAGAGCACGGCCAGTTTGCCGCCCGAATTGCCGCCCAAGTGATCAAGGCATACGTCGAGAAGCAGCGCCGGCAGCCAACCAAAGTTGCGCAAGGCGAGTAAGAAGGTGGAGATCGGCGCAGTATGGAATTCCGCCGAGTCCCGATGGCATGCACGAGCAGGACATCTTTGCAGTGCCGGACGCGCTCCAGGTCTCGGTAGGCTCAGACAGTTGCCAGAAGCACGCGCCGAGTGCCGCTAGCGGTAGCGGCCCCGGTTGAGATGGCGAGATCAGTCGTCGCAGTCTAAGACGAACGACCAACGACCGACTGACCGAAGACCGACGCGAATTAGATGTCACGCTACATTTCATTTCGCGATTTCGACTGGCTGCTCTTCATCTTCGTCCTGCTGATCTGCGGGCTCGGCGTGATGGAGATCCGCAGCGCCACCGAGCATACCAAGTTCGCCGGCGCGCACATCAAGCAGCTCTACTGGATCAGCGGCGGGGTCGCCGGCATGTTCCTGATGAGTCTCGTCAACTATCAGGCACTGCTCGATGGCGTGCACTGGATGTACATTGTCGTCCATCGCCTCGCTGATGACGGTGATGATTTTCGGGCAGAAATATCTGGGGGCGCGGCGCTGGATCAAAATGCCCGGTGGAGCGACACTTTCAGCCATCGGAGTGGGTCAAGCTCATCCTGATTCTGGCGGTGGCCAAATACTTTGCCGACCTGCATCAGCGGGAACTCTCCTGGCCTGACTTCATGAAAGCCGGCGCGATCGTGGGCGTTCCCATGCTTATGGTGCTGGCTCAACCCGACCTGGGCACCGCGCTCACCTATATCCCCATCGCGATCATGGGTTTGTTTCTGGGCGGAGTTGCGCTGGAAGCAGGCGCTCACTGTCGCTCTTGCTGGCTGGACTGATGATGCCGCTTGCCTTTCACGTGCTCAAGCCGTATCAGCGCGACCGCCTGACCAGCTTTATGCAACCGGAGGCCGATAGCCAGGGTTCGGGCTACCAGGTTATTCAATCCCTGATCGCGGTCGGCTCCGGCGGACTCTGGGGCAGTACTGCCGGTTCTCAGACCCACTTGGCCTTTTTGCCTGTCCCGCAAACGGACTTTATTTTTGCCGCTTTTGCCGAGGAGCACGGATTTGTGGGTGCTCTTAGCTGTAATGCTGCTATACTTTATCGTGCTGATGCGTTTGACGCAGAACGCGCAAACGGCGCCCGACCGCGCCGGCACGTTCGTGGTGATGGGTGTGGTGGCTGTGCTTAGCTTTCATATCCTGGTCAACGTCGGCATGGTGGTCGGCTTTATGCCGGTCACTGGAATACCCTTGCCATTAATGAGTTATGGCGGGTCTTCCGTCCTGTTTATGTTTCTGGCGCTGGGTATTGTGATGAATGTGCGGATGCGCCGGTTTGTGAACTGAAACAGCGGAAGAGGGCAAGGAAAGTTTGCCGCGCTTGCCATACGCGGCCCAAACCAAGATTACGATCGCCCTCGCGTAAAGAGGGCACTCACCGGCCAGAACAGCAGTGAGAGGCCGGGCAGGATTGAAGCTAAGACGCAGCCAGGCGGGTAACGGCCCCCTCAAGACCCGCGAGGGTATCGAGAGAGCGGTCACAAACCTGGCGGAAGCGCAATTGCGATAAGTGCGAAAGATTTTCAAAGTTGTGCAACGAGTCCGGCCGCGGAGAAAACTCCGCAGCCCCAGCCGTCCCCCATGCGGGGCGGATATCGCAACGCTCGATTCTCCCGGCCCTTCCCTGCCTATGTTCCGGTGATTCTGCCGCCGCTTGACGGCGCAGAACCGGAGTCCGTATGACCAAAGAACTCTTTGTGTCTTCCACCCCTCACGAAACCAAGGTGGGGTTGGTAGAAGACGATCAGCTCGCGGAAATCTATCTGGAGCGCGAGAACGAATACACCTTAGCTGGTTCCATCTACAAAGGCCGCGTAACCCGGGTCCTGCCCGGCATGCAATCCGCATTCGTCGAGATCGGCCTGGAGCGCGATGCCTTCCTCTATGTTTCCGACTTCATGGAACTGCAGGACGAAGACGAAGTCGAGGAAATCCCCACCAACCTTGCTTCCTCGCAGCCTTATCAATCGCCCGCGCGCACCGAAGGTCAGCCTTTCGTGCCCGAGGTCAGAAGCGCGGCGCCAGCTACCGAAGCACATGCGGCTGCGGAAGAACACTCTGAGCCGACTCCACAGCCCGTTGAAAATCGCGAAAAGACCAATGCTGGCGAAGGTCGAGGCGATTGGCGCAGCCGTCGCCGTCGCGGACGGAGAGGCGAGCGCATGCCGGAATCAAAATTTGCCCGCTCCGCTGCAGAATCCCCGCGCCCCGATCGTCCGGAAAGAACCGACCGCTCAGAAAGATCGGATCGGCCGGAAAGAACCGACCGGCCCGAGCGCAGCGCGCGTTCCGAATTCGGCCCGCCGCCCGGATACCAACCCATCCTGCTGCCCGGGGAGTCGATCTCGAAATATCAGCGCCTGGCGCAGACTCAGCAAGCTCAATCCCGGCCGGCATCAAGGCCTGCACCGCAGAATCCTGACGCACCGTCCGCCGTTACCGCCGCCTTTCCCGCGGACGAGCCATTATTCGCCGAGCCCGAAACCAGCCAGATCCCGGCGCCGCGTGAACCTCAGGACCAGACAAGTCATGACCGGGCAAAAGGCGCCGCCGCGAACGGTCGCGTCGGCTCCTCCGAATGGGATCGCGAACAAAAACGCCTGCACGAAATGAATGTGGCCGCCGTCTTTGGAGGAGCGCATCGAACAACCAACAGAAGCGGACGAAGACCAAGCCCAGGACCCTGTGGCCGAGCGTCCTGAGAGCAAACACGACCAGACTCAACCGCCCGCCGCCGCCGCAGGCACCATGGTCGAAGAGGAGATTGAAGAGGAAGAAGCCGATCTCGGCTCCTACGTCGACGATTTCGAAGAGGACCAATCTTTCGAAGAAGAGGAACTGGAAGAAGAAACTCACGACGCCGAAGAATATCGCGAGCCCGCGGAGCGGGAGATCACGGCGTCTGGCGAGCCCCTACAACTCGCTAGCGAAAGCAGCGCTCCGCAACCGTTTGTCATCGAAGGCGGCATGGACGAGCCTGCTGCCGCTGAAGGCGAAGTCGACGAAGCGGTCGCCGAGCAGGAAGACAAAGAAGCCGAAGAAGCGGAACTCGAAGAAGCCCAGGCCGAAGCCGAGGCTCTGCTCGATGCCGAGGCCCGTGGCGACGGCACCGTCGACGCCCGTGTCGAGGTCCGCGCCCCGGCGGGCACAGCGGCTTACACGCAACGTGCTCCGCGTCCCGCATTCGACAAGCGCGGGCAGCGTGGACGCCGCAGCGGCGGCGGGAGAGGACGCTTTCGCCGTCACGAACCGCAGAACGTTCCCCTGATCACCGAACTTCTTAAAGAAGGTCAGGAAATTCTGGTTCAAATCGCCAAAGAGCCCATTGGCAAAAAGGGCGCCCGCATCACCAGCCACATCGCTCTTCCCGGACGCTTCCTGGTCTATATGCCGACGGTGAATCACACCGGCGTGTCGCGCAAGATTTCTTCCGAAGAAGAACGCCAGCGGCTGAAGCGCATCATCATCAGCGAGCGCGAAAACGGGCACGGCGGTTTCATCGTCCGCACCGCCGCGCAAGGTGCTTCCGAAGAAGAGCTGCGCGCCGACATTCGTTTCCTGAAAAATCTCTGGTCCGAGATCAAAACCCGCGCCGACAATAACAAAGGACCGACGCTGATCTACCACGACCTGAACGTAGTCGAGCGCGTGCTCCGCGATCAGGTCACCTCCGACTTCACCGCTATCTGGGTTGATACCGAGCAGGAATACGAACGCGTCCTGCGCTTCGCCAACCGCTTTCAACCCGCGTTAGTGCGGCGAGTCAAGCTGTACAGCAAAGAAGTCCCGCTGTTCGAACAATTCGGATTGAACGACGAAATCAACAAAGCCCTGAAGTCGAAAGTCTGGCTGAAGAGCGGTGGCTACATCGTCATCAATCAAACCGAAGCGCTGGTTGCCATCGACGTCAACACCGGCAAGTATGTCGGCAAGACCGCCCGCCTCGAAGACACCATCGTCAAAACCAACGTAGATGCCATCAAGGAAATCGTGCGCCAGATCAGGCTGCGCGATCTCGGCGGCATCATCATCATCGACTTCATCGACATGGACGAGCGCCGCAACCGCCAGAAAGTCATGCAGGCTCTCGAAGAAGCGTTGCGCAGCGACCGCGCCCCATCGAAGGTTTTGCAGTTCAACGATTTTGGATTAGTCGCCATTACCCGCAAGCGCGTAAAGCAATCGCTGGAGCGTACGATCGGCTCGCCGTGCCCGTATTGCGAATCGACTGGCTATGTGAAATCCGTGACCACGGTGTGCAACGACATCTATGTAGAAATGCGCAAGATGGCCAAACATCTGGATCACGCCGACGTGATGCTGCGCGTGAATCCAGAAGTAGCGAAGGCACTAAAAGGCAACAACGGCCGCGCCTTAATCGAAATGGAAGAACTGACCAAGCGCACCGTCATCGTAAAAAGCGACCCCGCGCTGCACCAGGAACAGTTCGACATCAACTAGAGCTTTCAGCTTTCAGCCATCAGCTCTCAGCTTTCAGGGAGACCGGCAACGAGCTCGTCTTCTCTTTTTCAAGAACCGGGTGTTTTAGGTCTCGCGCCTTTCGAGACCTTGGCGTTTACTCTCGCATCCACCCACCCACGCCCTTGTCATCCTCGGCGAAGGGACCGCAACATGCCGCGCAAGAAGTGACCAAAGGTCCCATTCACTCAATCGTTTAACTAGTGATCTTTTTCTGTCTTTCGCTTGACTGTCGCTGCATTGGTGTCAACCGAAGGGGTACAGCAGGTTGGGTCTCGCAACCATCTAAATCGGAGGCGCGAGATCCATGTCCACTCAATCAATGTCTACCCAAACCCACCTGCAAGCAAGACAGAAACATCTGGCCTTTATTCCCGCGATCAAACTGCAGCAAACAGCTCGCTTGCGTCTCTCGCTGGCACACCGGATAACCCACGCTGCACCAGACTATAATTCCATCATGAGCCTGATTGAACAGATTCAGAAGGACATCACCTCCGCCATGAAAGCGCGCGAGGAGCAGCGACTGTCGACTTTGCGCATGGTGAAGACCGCGCTCAAAAACCGTGAGATCGACAAGATGGCTCCGCTTGACGACAAGGAAGCCCAGCAGGTGTTGAGCATGCTGATCAAGCAGCGCAAGGAATCTGTCGAGCAATTCACCAAAGGCGGCCGCCAGGAAATGGCGGACAAAGAAGCCGCCGAGATTGCTCTGATCGAAGCTTACATGCCGAAGGCCGCCGGCGAAGATGAGATCGCAGCAGGAGTTAAAGCCGTCATCGCCGAGATGGGTTCGCCCACCATGAAAGACATGGGAACGGTCATGAAGAACGTCATGGCACGATTCACGGCAGCAGGCATGCGCGTCGACGGCAAGGTGGTCAGCGAAACCGTGAAACGGGAGTTGACTCCGAAGTAACGGAGGATGGGCGTCTCGCCCGTCCGGCTACTTGCTTCTCTGCCGTTCCCGATAGGCTTCGCTCTTTGAAATCCCCCTCTCTTTTGCAACTTTTTTCAAGGCTGCCTTTTCGTCCAGTTTCTCCTCCGCAACGATTTGGTCAACCCGTTCCCGGACGCTCACCCGCGAGGGCAAGGCTTTCTGCTCCGCAGCTTCCATTTTTCCGATCAGCACAGTGATCTCGCCCTTGATGTCGCCTCGGGATTTCAGCGTTTCGAGAACGTCCGCGGCGTGTCCGCGCAAGAATTCTTCGTGGAGCTTGGTGACTTCGCGGCCGATGACCACATGCCGTTGCCCTCCCAGAATTTCAACGATATCCTCGAGCGCTTCGGTGATTCGATGTGGAGCCTCATAGAATACCTGGGTCCAGGCCGATTCCCGGATACTCTCGATCATCTGCCGCCGCTGGCCTCGTTTCGCGGGCAGAAATCCGCTGAAGCGGAACGAATCCGTGGGCAGGCCGCTCGCCACTAGCGCCGACAGAAAGGCCGACGCGCCCGGAATCGGCACCACCGGCACGTGATGTCGAATGGCGAGCGAAATCAGGCGGAATCCCGGGTCAGAAATGCCGGGCATGCCCGCATCCGTGACCAAGGCAATCCGCGATCCCTGCTCGAGATCCACCACCAGCTCGGCGGCCCGCGTCATTTCGTTATGTTCATGGTAGCTGGTGGTGCGCGTGGCAATGGAGTAATGATTGAGCAGTTTCTGCGTTTGCCGCGTGTCTTCACAGGCAATCAGGTCGGCTTGCCTCAACACGCGCAGCGCCCGCAGCGTAATGTCTTCCAGATTGCCGATCGGCGTTGCCACCAGATAAAGTCCAGGGGCAAGGGCGTGATCAGAATCGACGACCTTCGCTGTTTCAGCGGGCTTCATTTTCTACACACCACCTTCGACCGGAGTCTATCATTGCGGCCGGACCCGCACCTGCCTCGTGAATTGACGGGGAACCGCGGCCAACCCTAAAATCAAAAGTAAGGAAGTCTCTGCGACCTTCGCCCGGTTTTTGGGAGCGATTTCAGGAGTCCATGCCCCTTTACGAATACGAATGCAAGAAGTGCCATCACCGCTTTGAACGGATCGTGAAGTATTCCGATCGTCCCATGAAAAAGTGCCCCGACTGCGGCGGCCCAGTCGAGCAGACGATTACCGCGCCTGCCGTGCAGTTCAAGGGCTCTGGGTGGTACGTCACCGACTATGCCAAAAAATCCTCGGCCACGGCAACTTCCTCGAACGGGGATTCCAAGTCGAAGGATGAGGCGGCCGCCAAGAAGGAATCGGCGGCGAAAGAGGACACGGCCTCGAAGAAGGAAGATAAGTCCTCAAAGCCGGCAGAGAAATCGAAATCAGAAACCTCCAGCAAGAAAACGGAAAAGAAATAAGGCGCAACGGGCAGGCCTGCCAAGCTTCATCTCCATGTCATGTCATAGCCCAGAGCGCTTAAGATGTGGTTTTCGAACTCATACTCCAGGATGACATTGAAATTATCCGCTTCAAACTCCCACGAGGCGGCATACTTTGTCAGCTCAGGACGGTAGAACGAGTACGCCGTGGAATACCGGACATTGCACGGATTGGGGCAAGCAATCATTCCGGTTGGGTCGGATCGGCGCTGCCCGGTCGCAACAAGAAAGATTTCCGACGAAACATCCGGCTCCGGCGCGACCAGAAGCTGCTGAGGCAATACGCTCAAGGCTCGCGGATCGCCGGGCAGAGTTTTTGGGGATGCGCGATTCGGAAGTTTCTGTAGGGGATTGAGATCGATCTGCTGCGCGAGGCTCTGCTGGGCTTCTGCCCAGATCGCCTGCAGTTCCGCGTCGGAATGCCATGTCCGATTCACGAAGCCAACCGGCGTCGCGCTTGGCGGACCTCCTCCGCATCCCAGGAGAATGACTATAAAAATGACTGTGACTGCACTTCGCTTCATGGCTGCTTCCGCAGAATCCTATTCGCGTCATCGGCATAAGGTCGTCCGTTCTTGCTGCTTGGGGTTGAACAAACGTCATACGTCTTTCGCCTGAAACGTCGAGCAAGTGAGTGTCTAAGCGGTGCTGAATCCCTGCTTGCATTCCCTCATCTACCCTGGACGCATTTGCTTTAGAGGCTTAGCTGGCTACGTCTCTACAGCGGGCATTTGTGATTGAATAAGCACTGAGTTAAGCCGATGGCAGATGACTCGAAGCCGATTCGTATCGATCGCAATCCGCGATGCAGACCGGGTGGCGAGCCACCGCAAGCAGTTGAAAATGGCGCGACCAGTCACAATCAATTGATTGCGTAAGGGTACACACCGTAAAGGTTTCGCCAGCGCTATGCTGTCCCTGCCAGAATCTCTCTCCATGTGCGGGCGCTACCGACTATTGCGGCCGAAGCAACTCGTCGAGGAAGACTTCGACACTGCCGACTGGCAAGACGACTGGTCTCCTCGCTACAACATCGCGCCGACTCAGCCAGTTCCGGTGATCCGGCAGAGTCAAAAGACAGTTGACGCTGCTCACCCATTACCCGGCGTGAGCCTGTTTGCTACTCGCCTCCACTGGCGGCAGCGCGGCCGACAATTGTGCGACTGTGTCCGCATCGATGGTGTTCGCCGGTGCGAGACCTCGCAGACTCTGAAAGTTGGCGAGCGCTGACCGAGTATGCGTTTCCAAAATTCCATC
Organism: Terriglobales bacterium; assembly: GCA_963706465.1. Taxonomy (GTDB): domain Bacteria; phylum Acidobacteriota; class Terriglobia; order Terriglobales; family Acidobacteriaceae; genus JABDBE01. The sequence continues at coordinate 17,618 of CAVPMC010000002.1, read as the reverse complement.
GATCGGCCCCGAATAGAAACCGAGATACTCGAGGTAAAGCTGCGCGGCGCGCACGGTCAGGTCAGGGAGGCCTGCGGCAGAGTATTTTTGAAACTCCTCATGCAAGCGAATGTCATAGCGATTCATCGCATAGTTTGCGCCATTGTAGCCGCGGGCGAACGAAGTCCAATCGTGCGCCTGCAGCGGAACGTTCAGCCGGGACCCAAGCATGAAACATCCCATCGCTGAGAGTTGTTGATCTTCGGACTCGGACATGGCGGCGACCATGTCTTCGACGTTTGCGAATCCGGCCTGCGTATAGTTCTCGCCCATGATCTGGCCGACGCCCCAGGAGCAGCTTTGCAGTGCGGCGACCCGGTCCTTTGCCATGGCTAGCGCGAGCCGATCGTATTGATGGGCTCCACCCGAACCGTATCCCCCCGCTTTGGCATCGCTGATATTGCCGTCGTCGTATTTCCCTTGCGTCAAACGGTGGAAGATGTGGCGCTCGTAGAGTATTTTGGGCCGCTGGTCGGGAAGGTATCCGCAACCCGAGGTTTCGACCGCGAGCACGGTCCAGATCTCAGGCGCGCGCACGCCCAACTTCTGGGCGACCGCGCTCAGACCGTCGGAGGAAAGCGCACGGGCCGTACCTCGAAAAGAGATTTGAGGCATACCGATCCCCTTTTTTTGTTGATGGCTACGTCGCGGTCATTTCAAAAGCCGAAGGAACGGGGCGTCGCTTGCCATGTTCCTCAAAGTGGCTCATCGCATCGCCGGGGTATATATCGAAAAAAGAGCGTTTTCTCCTGTAATCTGTGAATCAATTGGGCGAGAGGAGATACCCTCGCAAAATATCCCTTTTAAAGGGCTTACGTCAGGGATAGCCGTCTAACCCATCGCAGCGCTGTCCGGGACGGCTTTATCTCTTATCGCCCTACATTTCTATGATAACTCTTCGCATAGGTTAAATGTGCACACTTTGCAGCAATATATTTGCTTTGAATGCAGGAGGTTGGGCGGATTCGGCGCGGTTTGGGGGCTTGACAAGAATTTGGCGGACACGAGCAATACCGGTTGAAAAGATTCCCGGCCAGTGTTGCCTTGAAGGAAGATCTGCTCGCGCTCAATCGCGACAGCCAGGCACTGAGGGCTTGCGGGGCCCCGACACGCTCGGTGTCGAAAACGGCTGCGAGCGCGCAGGGGCGAAACCGCTATTGTTGAGAAGCGGCTCTGGCAGCAGCCTTGGTGGGCGAGGGCGCGGTAAGGGCTCTTTGGGGTTCAGTTAATTCCGCATAAGAGCGCCCGATTTCGGCTGCGATTTGGGGCCACAGATAACGCTCCCGAACGCGGGCCTGCGCACTTCGCCCGGCTGCGGCGCGTACCTGGGCATTAGAAAGAAGGAACCGCAACATGCGCGCGAGATCGGTTGAATCTCCGGGCTGGAAGGTAAAACCGGTACCCTCGACCACTTCGCGGTTTTCGGGAATATTGCTGACCAGCACACAGACGGCGGCTCCCATGGCATCGAGGAGAGAGAGCGAGAGTCCTTCCAGGTCGGAAGGCAGGACGAATAACGCGGCATTCGTCAGCAGTTCATCCAAGGCGGCGCCATAAACCCAATCCAGGAAAAGCACGGCTTCGCTCTGGTGCTTCCGCAATTCATCAACGTAGGCATTGGTGTAACTCGACCCCCCCGCGAGCACAAGCTTCGCGGGCGTATCCAGCGCTTCGTATGCCTCGATCAGCAGATGGCAATTCTTCTCGGGAGAGAGTCTGCCTAGAAACAGAATATAGTTGTCCGGTTCTAGGCCCCACTCCGAAAGGTGCGATGGGGCTACCCGGTTGCGGATCTTCGACCCGTTGGGCACGCATATGGTCTGAACGCCGTAAGCAGCCTGGTAGTGCTGCTGCAGAGCTCGGGAAACAACCATGGTGCGGTTCGGCAGACGCGCGGATGCGAATTCTCCCAGGCGGAGAGTTAGCGAGGCAAAGCGTCCCCATTTTTTCCGCTGCCAATCTTGTCCTTGAACGGTGACGATCGTCTTCTTCCCAACCAGGCGTGGAAAGAACGAAAATAGCGCCGGACCCTGGGCATGGTAGTGCACGATGTCGCAACCGCTGAACATAACGTGAAGGGTGCTCAACCATGTGTGCACGAATGTCTCCAAGTGCTTTGAGCGGAATGTGGGCAGGCGAACCAGACACATTCCATGATATTTCTGGAGGGCGGGGGTAAAGTAACTTCGGCAATACACGGTGACCTCGTGTCCGGCTTCCACCAGCTGTTTGCCGACTTCTTCGTAATAGGTTTCGATGCCGCTGTATTTTGAGACCATGCCCCGTCCGCCGATGAAGGCCACGCGCAGCGGGGACGGCGGAACGGGCGCGACAGCTTTTTTGGGCCGGTGCGGCCAGGGCGTCATCCGCACGTATAGGCGCATCATCTCGCGATAGTGAGCGTCGGGTGAATGCCGGGTTTCCACGAATCGGCGTCCGTTAATTCCCATCTGTGCCGTTAACTGCGGCCGCTCAACGAGAAAGGAGATGGCTTTCCTCAACTCCTCTATATTGCCGGTGGGGAAGAGCAGGCCGGTTTCGCCCTGCTCCACCAGCTCACGACGCGAGCCAAGATCCGACGCTACCACGGGACGGGCCCATGCGTAGGATTCGAGAATGGTTTTGCCGAGGGTCTCGTAGGCTCGTGAGGGCAACAAAGTGAAGCGCGCCGAAGCGATCATGTGCTCCAGAACTTTGCCGCCGACGTGACCGTAGAATTTCACATTGGTGAGGCATAGCTCGCGAGCCAGGCCTTCCAATTCAAGTCGCTGCGGCCCTTCGCCGGCGATCTGAAGCTGAACCTGCGGCAGATTTTTCATGGCCCACAGCAAATCGGAAACTCCTTTTTCCGGCGACAGACGGCCGAAATAGAGAATAGGCGCGCTGAGCGCGGCGTTTGACGGAGGAAGTGCGGGCAACTTTTGAAAATGGGGAAGTACGGTGATTTTTTCTGCGGCGAACCCATTCTCCATAAGTTTTCTTTTCGCGAAACGGCTGGGAGCCAGGAAATGAGTGACGCATTTCCGGTACGTTCCTAACCAGCGATGGAAATACGCCTCGGCCATCAGTACCAGTGCTGAACCTGGCGGCCCGCTGTAACAACCCTCGGTGAGAACATGCCTGAACTGTCCGCCGCGACAGCGCTCGCACGCATGGCCTTTCGACACCATATTGTAGGTGGGGCAAAGTAGTTTGAAGTCGTTCAAGTGATAGAGCACGGGCACACCCTGGGCCCTCAACTCCCAAAGGATTGATGGCGAAAGATGGTGATAAATGTTACGCACGTGTGCGACGTCAGGACGAAATGCGGCGACGAGTTGACGGAGTCGCCTCCGCGCGTCGGTGGAATAGATGGCATGGGCTGCAAGTTTGGCGCGGGCCAGGAGTCCGTGGGCGGAACTCTTGAAATCGATGTTTGGCACGAAGTACTGGTCGTAAGGTGTCGGCAGCCCACGAGCATCCGCCATGGAAAAAAGCGCTACTTCGTGACCTTGAGCGCGCATCAGGTCCATGAGCTCGAACATGTAAACCTCGGTGCCACTGAAGGGGAAGTTGTATTTATTGCAAAACAGGATTCTCATAAGAAGGGTGACCCATGGTTTGGCTGAGGTGCGTAAGAAAGAGATTGCAGAAAGCCGCGAGATTTTTTTCGCGGTTGAAATGTTGAAGCACGTGCTGGCGGGCCGCTCGTCCGAGTGGGACCAGAGTGAATTCAGCATCGTGGACCAGCTTTACTCGGGCCACGAAAGCTTCCATGGAACCCGGGCTATAGAGAAAGCCATTTTTGCCATCTAAGACAAGCTCCGGAATGCCCGTAATTGCAGGTGCGAGCACAGGCCGTCCGTGCGCCATGGCTTCCATCAACACCAGCGGAATTCCCTCGCTTCGGCTCGTGAGCACAACGAGGTCGGCAGATGCGTAACAGGCGTCAAGCTCTTGGCGCGACAAATGGCCAACCAACCGGATTTCGTGTTGGAGATCCAAATCATGAATGAGGTGCTCCAGGGATGCGCGCTCTGGGCCGTCGCCCGCGATCACGCAAGTGAAGGGGATCTCGCGGTTTTTCAGCAGGGCGCACGCTCGCACCAGAAAAGCGTGATCTTTGACCTGGTGTAAGCGTCCCACCGCAAGCAAGGTCAAGCGCGACGGCTTGCCGAGAGGTTGCACAGCCGACAGACTGACTTTGGCGGGATCGACTCCCATTCGCCGAACGGTGATTTTGTCTGGCGGAATCTCAGGGTATCGGTCGACAATATGTCTGCGGTTGAATCCAGAAATGGTCACGCAAAACCTGCAGTGTTTCAGTTTTGTATCGAGATAAGCGGGATCCAGCAGCAGGTCCGATCCATGCAGAGTCATGCTGAATTCGATTCCCAGAAAACGGGCCGCCACCATCGCAATCCACGACGCGAAATATCCGTGGTGAACGTGGATGTGCTCGACGGCTGATTTTTCGATTGAAAGCGCGTAATACACTCCGAGCCAGGTATGCAGAAGTGCGCGCAATCGCCGACCGAGGGGCTCATTTCCTTGCAGCAGGGCGCGCCGAAAGAACTCGCTGAGCAGGGGCATCTTCAGACAGCACAGGACCGCAGCCCGAATCAGCCGCTTGAGTCGCAGCGGTTGCAGGTATAAAGTTTCGCCTGTGAGAGATTTCGGTTCCCGATCAGCCTTTGCCGTGGGTCGGCGTGCACTGCATGGGATTACGGTGACTCCCTGACGGCGGAGTTCCTGGATTTCTTCGGCTACATACGGCTCAACCGCGGAAGGAAATTGATTCGTAAGATAAGCAACAATCGGCATCAGCTCGTCAAAGTGTTGGGTTCCATTTCTACATAGCGGCGGTTTTGTGCAACTAGCAACCCCGCCACGGTAAAGAGGAATCCATTTACAAATTGATAGTTCATGACCACAAACGAGCCATTTAGCAGGTAGACTCCCAGCAGCAATGGCCACAGCGTCCGAAACTCCCGATCCAGGAAAGCACTTTCGTTTGCAAAGGAATCTCTGTTTCGCCTTCGACCCAGTTTGAATAAATCAGCCACAAGCCACAAGTACAACAACAGGCCCAGCAGTCCGTATTGGACGACAATCTCAAGATAGGTATTGTGAAAGAAGAATTGGTCCTGGTGGAAATCGGTGATCCTTTTTGAGAGTTCCGTCTGCATGTCGGTTGCGCCCCATCCGGCCAGCGGCTTTTCCAGAAACATCTCCCAACCCGCTTGATAGATGGCCATGCGGAACATCACGGGTCCCCGTTCTTCCAGTCGATCGGCTAATGAAGTATGGACATCTGCAAAAACGATGGCTGCGCCGAGTGCCGTGCCGCCAGCCAACACGAAGCACAAGCACGCGCGCTGAAGTCGCCGGTTTGAAGTGAAGAAAAGTAGCCCGAGAATTGACAAAGCAAAGGACAACCACACAGCGCGAGTTTTAGTAGCAACAATTGCCAGCGGCAGAGCCGCGAGAAACAGAACCGCCAATACGCCTCTCAACCGTTCGCGTCGAAATGAATTCAGGGCAATCAAGCCGAGCAGATTCAAAGCCACACCATTCGCTACGGCTTGCAAAAAAGGACCGCGCGCGCGGTCGGCGTGATAGCCCAGTCCTTCGTTCAGAATGTAGCGGGGGAAAATGAATTGTTTGGCATCGAGCATGAACAATACGGCGATCAGACTGAGGTATGCCAGCACAATCAATGAGAAGGTTTCGAATCGCCGCAAAGATTGAGCATCGTTAAAGATGTAGGCCGCAAGTTGAAACAGCGTGAACGGTACCAGCCATTTGGCCGCAAACAGACTCCATGTCTCCGCGTCAGAAGGTTGTGAAATGGCGCCGCAGAATGCCAGCAAAACGAGAGCAAGCATGGGCCATGTAACCCGTGCGCAAAACTGGAGGGGCTGCCGCAAGAGACAAGCGCGCAGCAGTACAACTAGAATTAGCAATGCGAACGCGAATCGATCAATAGAGTGGAAATTGAAGTCTGGCGGATGGAAAAGCATCAGCGCGAGCGTTACCAGGAAAACCAGCGACGGCGCCACGACCAAGGCGAGGATCAGTCGAAAAGAACCGCCGACCACCCATGCGAGGACGTTGCCTCCAAGGTTTCCAGTTGCGGGATATGCAGCCGAGGACATCTCTATACCCCGCTACCCCGCAGAACTACGGAAATCGTCTGGTACAGGATCCTGAAATCCCGCCAAAGGGTCCAGCTCCTTATGTATTCCAAATCGAGCGCGAGGCCTCGCTCAAACGATGGGTCGCGGCGCGCCGTCACTTGCCACAATCCGGTCAGCCCTGGCGGTACGTCTAAACGCTGCAGATCGCCCAAATCGTAGCGCTCGAAATCATCGACGGGGTGAGGACGCGGTCCCACCAGGCTCATTTCACCGCGCACGACGTTCCAGAGCTGGGGCAGTTCATCCAGACTGTAACGACGAAGAAAGCGCCCCACGCGGGTGATTCTCGGGTCGTCGGCCATTTTGAAGAATGGTCCTTGCCGTTCGTTGCTGGCTCGCAGGTGTGCCTTTCGCTGATCCGCGCCGGCCTCCATGGTGCGGAACTTGTAGCATCGGAACCGCCGTCCTTTCATGCCTACTCGCTGTGCCTGATAGAGCACCGGCCCTGGTGATTCCAACTTGATCACTAGCGCAATAATCGTCAGCAAAGGCACTGCGAGTACCAGAGCAGCGGCAGCTGACACTGCATCAACCGTGCGCTTGAGGAACAGACTGAACACTGGCATCCGTTCCACGCGCAGGGTCACGACCGGAATATTGCCAAACTGCTCGAAAACCAGAGGATCGTCCGGCTCGAAACCGAACAGATCAGGAACCACTTTGACATCGATTTGGTTGCGGCGCGCCTCTCTGATTACCCGGCGTGCAATCTCGGGTTCTTGGGGGGCAGTAAGAATGATTTCATCAACGAAATCCGTGCGCGCGATGCGTCCGAGATCTTCTACTCGGCCGTGTATGTCGCCGCCGATGGGCTCGTTCTCATCAAGAAAACCGAGGACCACGCGTCGGCTCGCAGAGTCCTCGCTGATGTGTGCGGCAAGTTTGCGGCCGGGCGTTCCTGCTCCGATAATCAGCACGTTTCGCATACCGCGACCGTTCTGCGCCGGTTGCGCGGGCACGTTTCGGCAGTAGGTCCTCCAGGCGACCATGATGAGGAAATTGAGGGGCGCACTGGCGGCCAGGCTTGTCAGTGAAATCAGTTGAGGTCCTGACCAACCAACGGCCGCAACCAGCAAGGCGGCCGACCAAAAAACGACTTTGCCCAACACCAATCGCTCCTGCTGAGGTGCTTGAACAGTCGCGGGATGATAGAGGCGTTCCGAGAAGCCGAGCAGGGTGAACAAACATCCATACAGCAACACCAAGCCGGGGCCCGCGGTGGGAAACGGTTCGGGACGGAGCAGCGCAGCAGGGTCGTGGCGGATTGCGAACTCCAAAAGTATGATCAGATGGCCGACTGCTGCAAACCCAAAGATTATTAAAATGAAGTCTGCAGTCACTTGTCGAACAAGATTCCAGCGCTGGTCGTGCGCGAAAAGCCTTGGAAAGAAAGCCTGTGCGAGAGCTTCAGAAAGCCGACGCTTTCTCAGTTGCCCGAGGCCCTCCCCTTCTTGCCACTCCCAGAATCGTCCATCCACGGTGGCGGAAGAGGATTTTTTCCGAGAAACGGTACTCACCGATTCTCGCGCTCCGGGAATTAACCGAGACGGAGCCGCAAAGCGACGGGGGGGATTTGCAGGTTTAATTGTTGCAGGGGGACGCACTCAGATCAGTTCCAGTTCGTATCCTTCTATGGTGATGGCGACAGCGCGCTGAATGGATTCGATAGAAATCACCAGGTTTTTGTCACCGCGTTGCTCGAGAATTCCTTCCAGACCATCCAGACAGCCGCCTCGAATCCTCACATGCTGTCCGACTTTCAGGAAAGCGTGCAGGGAGCACGGAACCCTTTGCGCGAGGAGCTTTTGCAGATCGTCAATCTGTTTGGTTGGAATCGGAGTGGCTTTGCCTCGGAAAGTAATTAGCCCAATGACTCCTTCGGTATGAAGGAGCTCCATCCGCAAGCCGACGGACAACTCGAAACGTACAAAGGTGTAGCCCGAGAAGAGGGGAACGTACACTGGTTGACGGCGGTCGCTCCAGCGGTGAAATTCTTCGAGTAACGGAAGGAATGTCTGCAGACCTTTGTGTTGAAGCTGCGCTGTTACTTTCCTTTCAAACCGGTACCGGGTTTGAATCGAATACCACTGTGCTCCTTCTATGCTGAGTGGTACGGAAAGATGAGGCGCCGCAGTCATCAAGTCGATTCTTGGAACGCGGCTCCGCTAATTGAGTCCCGATTGATTTTTGCTCTATTCTTCACGAAAGTTCTAATATCCTTTTCGGCCAGAATTTGCTGCGTGATCTTTTCGCCAAGCCAGCATACAGTTCTACAACTTCCTATAAATTGTCTCGGGGATTGGGAACGTTCTCCCGCTGAGCACGGCACCGAGCATGCGGGCATTTGCCGCGTACAACTTTTCCTTCGCCTTTTGCGCGGCTACGCGCCGGGTCGAGTTTGCTTCCAGAACTAAAACCATGCCGTCACATAGACTGGCCAGCAATGCCGCCTCGCTACCCATCCCTGCAGGCGGCCCGTAGAGCACGGTGTAATCGAATGTCTCGCGCAGTTCAGCTAATCGATCACGCAGCCAGGATTCTGACCCGCCGTTTTCAGTTTCGCCGAAAAAATCACTCCTGGGAACGAGCCACAGTTGGTTGGACAGACGCAGGGAAGGGTCTGGGTACGGAGACCCCATCTGATTCGCAATCAGATCGTGTCCGTTCTTCTCGACAACCAGCTCCAATCTGGGGCTGTTCAGATTTGCTTCTACCAGACAAGTCGTCCCCGATACTTGCGCGGATAGGGCCAGGCCAATCTGCATGCAGATCGCGCTGATATCACTTCCCGCGTCGACCGGGCTGAAAACCACTTGGCGCGCAGGCTTCGGCCATCCTGGAAGAAACACTTGTCGCACCAACCCGCGGATTTGCTCTTCTGCGAAGGAAGTGGGATTCCAAATTGCAGGTGCCGGCGAACGAGATTCTTTGCGTTCCACCTCGGCGGTTCCGGGTTCACCGACATCCTCCCATGTTTGCGGCATCAGATCGACAAATGTGCTCATTGGCTCTTCCCTCGAACGAATATTGTCACTCTGCCGATTTCCGGCCTTATCTCACAACAACGTGCGGTTCTGAGAAACCCAATCAAAGCCACAGAGCATGTAGAGCCGTTGAAGGCTGCAATTACAGCGGGTTTGCTATGCACGTCCCAGCTTTGAACTTGACTTCGTTTCATACGGCCTTTACTCATCTAAGACCCGCACCTTCTCTAAACGTTCTTGCCAGGCAAAGAAGCCAGCACCGGACTGCCCAAATATGTGACGATTTCGTCCGGAGTGCGAAACGCTGGATTAAGGTAATCGGTAACAAAAGCCATCGTGATGCCGACCGTGCTCGCGCCCACCAGCCCCAGCAATCCAAAACCTAGTCCGGAAAGCTGGGGCAATGCAGGGACCGTGGCTTGTTCCGCAATGGTTACATTCAAAATACCGCCCTGGTCCAGTGCATCTCCAATCCTTGCCTCCTCCCGCTTGCTGAGATACAACAGATACTTTTCCTCGGCTGCCTTGAGGTCATGCAACAACTGTTCCTGCTCGATAGCATGATTGCCCAACTGACTCGCCGCTTCGCGATAGTGGGCCAGCACGATGCTCTCAGCTGTGGCATGCGCGCTCAGTGCATTCAATTCGACCTGCGTCTTTAATAACTCGGCTTTTGCCCATTCGTGATCTGGATCCTGGTCGCTGGTGCTTTCGCGAATCGGAGACTGATTCTCGGCTGTGATGGAAGCCTTGGTCTGCGCAATCTCCTTATCGATCTCCTGCACCGGGCGATACGAAGGCTCATATTTGGCGAGCAGTTCAGTCCGGCTCAGTTGCAGCTCGAGCAGTTGGGCTTTCATTTTTTGCATCAGTTGTGGATTGTCGGAATCGCGAATCTGAGTGGTGATGCGCTCGGGTAACGATCCCAGCTTGGTTTCCAGAATGCGAGCGCGCTCGGAAGTTGCGGCGATCGATACCTGGGTTTGGCGGGCGTCGGCATCCGCTTCGTTTAACTTTTGCAGCGCCATATCGCGCTCGAGAGCGGCGGAAGTGACGCCTTCATCGGAGCCGAACTTCATCAGTTGCAACTCTGCTACCTCCAGACCGCTGCGCGACTGGACGACTTGCTGATCAAAAAACTTGAATTCGCCCGAAGGACGATGCAGCTGTTCATGGCGCTCGAGATATGCGGCCGCCAGAAAATGGAGCACGTTAGCCGCCTGGGTCGGGTCAGAGGATTTGTAACTTACGGTGATCAGCGTTGCTTTTCGCACCGCTTCAACTGTGAGCCGTTTATTGACGCGGCGCACTGCCCGCGCCAGCTGTCTCTCGTGGTTGTCACCAAAGAGGCTCCAGAACCAGGAGTGTCCTTCGGAGGTGAGGCCGGAACGCCGCACGACCGTCCGCAGAATCTCGTCGTCGTGAAGCAGTTCCACTTCTGAGTTCAGTTCCTCCTCGGTCACGCCTTCGCGTTCAAATTCCGCCTGGCTCGGTGTCGAAGTAACCACGGGATCGACACGGCCCCGCCGCACCAGCACCTTCATTTCAGATTCGTAAGGGGGCGCGATCAAGCCATACAGGACTATTGCGAGGAAGACTACCGCAAAGAATGAGAGAGCAACCCGAAACTGCCGGAATACTACGGCCAACAGATCGCGCAAAGTTGGAGAAGGCACGCGGGTCAATCTCGGGATGAGTCTAAGTTCCTCCGCCATATGAGAGTCCAAACCATCATTTCTGGTCTACTGGTTTACGATCGCAGGCCTTTTGCCCCGATTTTTTGTGTACGGCTTCTCCTAGAACTGTGTTGGGCTCGCATACATACTCATGCTCGAAGTAGGCAAGTACTGTTTGATCTTGGAAATCAGATTCTGCGGTACGAACAAGAAATCACCCGACCGAAGGTGAATGTCTTCGGCCAGAGTCTTTGATTTCAGCATAGTCTTGACATCGAGCAAACGGGACTCGACCAGATCATCGGAAACCCTTCGAAAAAGTACGACCTGAGAATGTTTAGCTCGCGGGGTCAGACCTCCCGCGATGGCGACCGCTTCGGTAACCCGGGTGTCGGAGCGCAACTCGTATTTGGCGGGATGGTTGACCTCGCCGCCAACGATGAAATAGGGCTTGTCGAAGTCCTTGAGTGCGATCGTAACCTCTGGATCGTGCAACACGCCGGCATACGCGCGGTCAATGGCTGCTTGCAATTCAGAAACGGTTACGCCTTCCGCGGCCAACTGTTCCACGCCCCTTAAGACGATGTAACCGTCCGGCTGCACGATCACGGTTTGATCGAATTCCGGGGAGAATGTAAAAGAGATCGCCAACACATCACTCTTCGTAAACCGGTAAAGCGGGCGGCGTACCCCCGTCAGGGCTGGACTCCACGCACCGTCCGCCATACCGGATTTCGTGGTTGCCGCGGACCCGCCCTGTTCAACAGCCACGGCTGGCTGCTGCTCTTGAGCCACGGCCGCCACCAACCCCTGCTGCACGAGCCAGCAGGTGAGAGCGAGAACGAAATAGGCCAATCTAGAATGAATCTTCATTTTCCGTTCAGGCCTCGACTCGCTACCGAGGAACTGCAACCTTTCTATAGGAGTATCGAACTCTTGAAACTTATCGCGGCGGGTCAGAAGTGACAAGACATGGGAAGTGTCGTCCACAAAGGTACCCGGTGGAGACTGGCACCAGTTCGCTTTGGGGAGTCTTAGTGGAAAGGGTAAGCCATCGTTCGGGGGACCTTGCTGAGCTGTTTTGCCTCAGATTCTCCTCCTCCCCGGTAGTTCCTCGATAACCGCTTTGGTTGCGTCCACCAAAGTGGACTTGACGGAGCCCTCACCAGGGAGCGGGAACCGAGATTCTTCGGCAACGTCCTGGGAGCGATGACTGCTTTCCATCACCCTGCGGCAATATCGGGAAAACCGCTTTCCCTGCCAGGCGTTCCCAAGAGTTTTCCACACAAATAAGTCTAAGTGGAGCGTAGCGCTGTCACAGCATTCAGACGAGCTCGACACTTACTATTAACGCAACCGTCTATAACGCCAATGCAAATTTATGGAATCCATAGGTTCTGCCACTTCAAGCACGATCGGCGTTCTGGTCGCCGACTCCAATCAAATGCAGTGCCAGTTGCTGGTGGGAGCGCTACGCCGCCGTCCGGAGTTCCGGGTAACCTCCTGCGGCGTGGATATGAACGTCATTCTGGGCGCCATCGCAAAGTTTCCCGTCGATGTAATCCTTATGAACGCCGATCATCCCAAACTGGCCGGACAGGATATGGCCAACGTTCGCCGCTTGCATCTTTCGCATCCCAACATCGCCAAGGTGCTGGTGCTGGGGGAGTCGAACCGCGACTCGGTGGTGACCGCCTTCCGCTCCGGCGTCAAAGGCTTGTTCTGCTTTTCCGATTATCCGTTTCGGCTTCTGTGCAAGTGCATCCAGAGTGTTCATCAGGGACAAGTGTGGGCAAACAGCGAGCAACTGCAGTACCTGATCGAGATCGTAACCCAGGTACCTTCCTTGCGTATGTTGAACGCCCGCGGAGTGAACCTGCTCACGCCCCGCGAGGAGCAAGTCGTGGCCCTGGTTGCGGACGGGCTGAGCAATCGCGAGGTGGCTCATGAGCTAGGGCTGAGCGAACACACGGTAAAGAAATATTTGTTCCATATCTTCGACAAGCTGGGAATTTCCAGCCGGGTCGAACTGGTGCTCTATGCGGTAAGCCACGGAGGCGCGCGGCAGGCGGAGTGGGTGGCGGGCGGAGGATAAAGCCAGGGGAGGTCTCGACTGATGCGGCTTAGCGGCCCAATGCGCCATTCACCATTTCCACGGCCATTTGCGGGTTGTCGACTTCGACGATCAGTTCGTTGTAGCGCTCGTCCTTGAGTTCAATCACCAGGGTGTTGTCCGGATTGTGGACGTCCCAGAAAACTCGTTTGCCGTCCTGATAGAACGTTCCCGCCGTAATGACTCCGGGGATATTGGTGCCGGGCACTCTCAGTCCATGCCACCAGCCATGGGCTATCGCTGGATCGACCCGGACCTGGGTAATGTGAGCCAGCGGGATTTCGAGCGAGCTTTTGAACGCCCACAGCTTGTCGGCTCCGCGAACGTGCACGATCAGGCGGCCGTCGGATACGGATAAGTCCACCATGGTGGTCTGCCTCCGCGTTCATTTTATTACGTACTGCGAGTGTAATTGAAGCGGCGAACGGACTGGTCCCTCCAGTCAATTCGGTTTCGTGTGATGGCGATCACATCTTGTCTGCGAGAGTTGGTTTACGATTTCTGATTAGGCTCATTGTGTTACCAGCATTCTCGGTTACCGGGTTTTCGGGGCGGCTCACGCGGGCGGCGGTTCGGACGCTCGACTGGGTGGCGGCTCGGACGCTCGCGGCCGATCTTGCACCCGCGCATCAGCGGACGGGACGGCGCGGAGAAGAAGACGCGTACTTTTATTTGCGGCGTCTGGGATATGTGATGGTAGCGCGAAATTTTCGGTCGCCTCGGCGGCGGGGCGAGATCGACCTGATTGGGTGGGACAAGGAATTTTTGTGCTTCATTGAAGTCAAGACACGAACTACGCGCGATGTGAAGCCCGCGGAAGCTGCCGTTGACCGCGACAAGCAGCGTGGCCTTTCAGCTGTCGCCGAGGAGTACCTTCGCCATGTGGCACCTTCGTGCCGGTGGCGTTTCGACGTGGTGACCGTATACTATGAACATCAGTCCAGCCAGCCGCTGATCGAGCTGTTTCGAAATGCCTTCCCAGTGGCGTAAAATGAAGGTTTGACGTTAATCTTAAATAAGCCCTTATTGAAAGGATTCAGTCTTTGCCTGAGCTTAGAAAAGACCCGATTGTAGGCCGGTGGGTGATTATTTCGACGGACCGCGCTAAGCGTCCGACCGACTTCGCCCGTGATGGAGTGAAATTAAAAGGGGGCTTTTGCCCGTTCTGCTATGGAAACGAGGCCAAGACGCCGCCCGAGATTCAGGCCTATCGTCCGAATCCGAATGGCGGGCCGCCGCCGCAGCGCGACACGCCAGGATGGACGGTGCGCGTGGTTCCCAACAAGTTTCCTGCTCTGGGGATCGAGGGCAGCCTGAACCGGCAGGCCGAGGGCATGTTCGACCGGATGAATGGGGTCGGGGCGCACGAGGTCATTATTGAAACTCCCGATCACAACGCCAGTCTTGCCACGCTGCCTCCCAAGCGAATCGAAGATGTGCTTTGGACCTTCCGCGACCGCATTCTTGATCTGAAGAAAGATCGGCGGTTCAAATACATTCTGATTTTCAAAAATCACGGTGAGGCGGCGGGAGCGTCGCTCGAACATGCGCACTCGCAGCTGATCGCATTGCCGATTCTTCCCATCTACGTAGTGGAGGAAATTGAAGGGGCGAAACAATATTACATCTACAAAGAGCGATGCGTGTTCTGCGACGTGATCCGGCAGGAGACAGAAACGGGTACTCGCGTGGTCGCGGAGAATGAGGACTTCCTGACGCTGGCTCCGTACGCACCGCGGTTTCCGTTCGAGACCTGGATTCTGCCGAAGCAGCATGAGTCGGCGTTTGAGAATTCTTCTTCGCAACTGTTTGAGAATCTGGCGAAGGCGCTGAAGACGCTGCTGTTGAAGGCGGACCGGGTGTTGGACAATCCACCTTACAATCTGGTGATTCATACTTCGCCGGTGCAGGATCCAACCAACGATCACTACCACTGGCACATCGAATTCATGCCGAAGCTGACCAAGACGGCGGGCTTCGAGTGGGGCACGGGGTTCTACATTAACCCGACTCCGCCGGAAGAAGCGGCGAAGTTTCTGCGCGAGGCCAGCGTGGAAGAGCCGGTACCGGCTACGGTCGGCTAAGTTCATTTGCAGAATAAAAATTGGGCACGGCATGCGCCGTGCCCTTTCACATGAGGAGAGAAGATTGGTTAGTCTCCTACCCGGTGAAACTCAGGAGGTGACCATAGAGTAAGACGAGGAAATGCGGAGTTTGTCATCGCGAAGTCGGATATTTGTAAAAATGATGTGACGGGATCAAGCCTGGGTTCGGTCGAGGAACTCTTCATTCCACGCCATCTGGATGGCCTCGAGCTTGCCTTCAGTTGATTTTTTGGGGTCGTCTTTGAATTCAGGGAGTGCGGTTACATAGCCGTGCAGATCAGTGAAACGGACCGAGAATGGCTCGAGCTCAGGATGGACTTCCGAAAGTAGGATACCGATGTCTTCTGCGTCATCCCAGGTTAAATCTTTCGGCATGTTGGGCTCCAATTCAGCAATTAGCACTTGGCAATTAGCACTCAGCATTTAGCTTTAGTAGGCAAGAATCTCTTCTGGCTAAATGCTAATTGTCAAATGCTGACTGCTGCTTTTCCTAGTGTTCTTCCGAAACATAATTTCTATTCCACGCCGGAATTTCTACCACCACTTTGCCGGGCTTGGTAATGACCGCCTGGCATCCGAGACGGGAGTTTAACTTTAAATCGGCGGCCATGTCCAGACGATCGGCTTCGTCGTCGTCCATTTCGGAAAGATTCTCCGCGCCTTCTTTGACCCAGACGTGGCAAGTCGTGCAGGCGCAGTTGCCTCCGCAGGCGTGATCCAGGCGGACGCCATAGTTGAGAGCGACGTCGAGGATTGATTGCTCTTTGCCGTGATCTTTGTAGGGAAGCTTGTCGTGCTCGAACTCGACGGTCTTACCTTCGGGCAAGAAGGTCAGCTGAACGGTGTTTTCGCCGGGCGAGTCGACCATAGCGGTTGCCGATCCTTTTGTTTTTTCATCTGCCATGACTGCTCCTTGCGGTTCTACTCAAAATCTGCCCGGGCCACGGGGTGACCTGTTTCCGAGCCTTCGCCCATGTCGGCTTCGTCCATGGTCTTGCCTTTGAGTGCGGTGCTTACGGCAGTGTCCATCATCAGTTCCGCCAGTCGCATCGTGCCCTGGTTCAGCAAGTCAATCGCTTTCCGCATGGCGGAGTGGTCGTCTTCGCCCCTGACCTGAATCAATGCCTTTTCCAATTTAGCGATCTTCTTTTTCTCGTCGCTGGTGAGGTTGCCCCAGGCCGGACTCTTTTTGCCTTTGTCGAGCGCGGCCAGGATTGTATCCGCTTCGTTGCGCGCTTCGATCACCTGCCGCTGGCGGAAATCTTCTTCGGCGTAGTCGAAGGAGTCGAGAATCATGCTCTCAACTTGATCGTCCGTCAAACCGTAGCTGGGTTGGACTTCGATCTCGGATTCCTTGCCGCTGCGCTGTTCACGCGCGGAAACGTGCAGAATGCCGTTGGCGTCGATCAGAAATTTGACCTCGATGCGCGGCATGCCTGCGGTCATGGGCGGAACTCCTCTGAGATCAAAGCGAGCGAGCGAGCGGCAATCCTTCGCCAATTCGCGCTCGCCTTGCAGGACGTGAATGGCAACGTTAGCCTGCCCATCAATCTGCGTGGTGTAGTACTGGGTGGCGGAGGCCGGAATGGTCGAATTGCGCAGAATGATTTTGTCGGTGACGCCGCCCGCGACTTCAATACCCAGCGACAAAGGGGTAACGTCGAGCAGCAGCATGTTCTCCGTGGCTTCCGAGCCGCCGCCGAGAATGTTGGCCTGCACGGCTGCGCCGAGGGCCACCACTTCATCGGGATTGAGATCGGTATGCGGCTTGCGTTGGAACAATTCCTCGACCAGCGTGCGAACCTTGGGGATGCGAGTGGATCCGCCGACGAGTACGACTTCATCAATCTGCAGCGGCTTCAGCGCGGCGTCTTTGAGAGCCTGTTTGCAGGGTCCGACGGTACGATCGATGATTGGCTGGATCAGTTGCTCGAACTGGGTCTGCGTGATTTCGCGTTGGTAGCGTTTGCCTTGGGGCAACTCAATGTCGAGCTTAATCGAGGGTTGTGACGACAAAGCAATCTTGGCTTCAATTACGGCCTTGCGGATGGTGGCGACAGCTTCGCCATTTCGCGAGACATCCATGTTCAAATCGCCGCGTATGTCGTCGATAGCAATTTTGATCAGGAGATTGTCAATGTCGTCGCCGCCGAGGTGCGTGTCTCCATTGGTCGCGATCACCTCGAAGATCCCGTCGTGCAGCTTGAGGATGGAAACATCGAAGGTTCCGCCACCCAAGTCATAAACCGCGACGATGCCGTTCTGCTTCTTATCCAGGCCGTAGGCGAGGGATGCGGCAGTGGGTTCATTTACCAACCGCAGCACTTCGAGGCCGGCAATGCGGCCCGCATCTTTCGTGGCCTGGCGCTGGGCGTCGTTGAAGTACGCAGGAACGGTAATGACGGCCTTGGTGACCGGGGCATTGAAAAATCTTTCGGCATTGCGCTTGAGCTGGCGCAGAATAAACGCAGAAATTTCCGGCGGGGTGAAGGTCTTCTTCCCCAGGCTGGCGATATTGGTCG
>CAVPMC010000001.1:0-309381 GCA_963706465.1 Terriglobales bacterium | reverse complement strand
ACATCTGCTTCGAGCGACTACGTATTGCTCTGGCGGCCCTGATGTGGATCCAGGATCGCATCATCCCCGCCTGGCAGACGATGGGCTGGATCATCGTGCTCGCGATCCTCGGCGTTCTCTTCGCCTTCCCGTTCAAGCGGCGCTTCATCAACGACGAGCAACAGCCCTTCCCCGAAGGGCCGGGCCGCCGGCGTCGTCATGGACTCGCTGCACCACGGCGACGCCGCCTCCGGCCTCTCAAGGCGAAGCTCCTCGTCGTCTTCGAGCGGACTGGCCGCCGTCGTGAAGCTCTTCCAGAGCGAACGCGATCATGAAGGTCCTGCGCCTTCCCTTTGCATCTTCCCGAGTTCTCGACGAGTGGGTCTACTCCGCTCATGGGCCACACGCCGACGGATCCTCGGCACGCCGGTCACGGAGCTGACGGTGCGGCCCGAGCTCGATCTGCCGATGATCGGCGCCGGCGGTCTCATGGGCATCCGCACCGGCCTGTCGCTCCTGCTCGGGGCGATCATCAACTACGTCATCCTCGCCGCCGATCTTCATCCAGACCGGCGACATCCTCCCCCGAGACTCCCAAGGAGACCGCATCGATCACCTTTCGCGAGATCACCTTCTGGTCGCTCTGGTGCGGCGTCGGCATGATGACCGTCGCCTCGATCCTCGCCTTCTTCGCCAAGCCCGACATCCTCATCGGCGCCTTCAAGAAGCTCCGCGGCACTCCGACGGATTCGAACAACAGGGTATGGTTCCTGCGCGCCGCTCGGTCTACGATCTGCCTACTATTCTGATTTGCGCAGTCAGTCTTGCCGTACTGTTTCGCTGGAAGGTTCCTGAACCCCTGCTCATTGCTTGCGCGGCTGTAGTCGGCGTAGTGCTGCGTCACTCGTGAAATCAATGGCTGAATGGTCCGAAGTGCATTCGATGGTCGAAGGAAGTGACGCGCCTGTGCTGCCAAGCTAGGCCGTTCTTGCAGCAGCGTTGCTTTCCGCCAATAGCCTGGTGCAGCTATAGACGGTTCGCGTATAGAGCATGGGAAGGCCCACGCGCTCTCCCAACTCCACCACCGCGCCCACCAGCGCTTCCAGTTCCATGGGCCGTCCGGCTTCGAGATCCTGCAGCATCGAGGTCTTGTGCTCGCCAACTTTTTCCGCGCCCGCAATTCGCTGATCGATAGACACTGGCAACTCCATGCCCAGCTTGTGAGCGACGGCTTCCACTTCCTGCATGATGTTGCGGATCACGGAACAGACTCCGGGATCGCGCACCATCTGAACGAGCGTGGCGCGGGTCAGTGCGCTGACTGGATTGAACGAAGCGTTGCCCAGGACCTTGACCCAAATTTCGTGCCGCAATACGCGTGGTGACCGGGCAGCGCAAGCCGGAGGCGATCAGTGCTTCCGCGATTTGGCGGGAACGATCAGAGCGCGCTCCATCCGGCTCGCCGAGCGAGATCCGGTTGCCCTCGATATGCTGAATCACTCCCGGCGCGGTAATCTCGGTCGAAAAGTAAACGATCGAACCAACGCACCCGTGCGCGTCAATTGCGGATGAGATCACGCCGCCGGGATCAACTCGCTCCAGCCGTAGCCCGTCCCACTCGCCGCCGAAAGCCTGGAAATACCACCACGGAATTCCATTCTGCGTGCTGACGACCGTGGTATCCGGTCCGAACACCGGCTTCAATTGAGGCGCGAGTTGCGGCAGGCCATGCGCTTTTACGCCAAGAAACACCACGTCCACCGGTCCGACCTCTTCGAGGGAGCTGGCAATGGCTGGCCGCGCCACGAAATCGCCCTCCGCTACTTTTCACCTGCACGCCGTGCTCCTGCATGGCGCGAAGGTGAGGACCACGCGCGAACAGGGTGACATCGAACCCGCCCTGCGCCATGCGCGCGCCGATGTAGGCTCCGATCGCGCCCGCTCCGGCAATCAGAAATCTCATCCTCGCATTACCCAGCGAGGGCGGCGGCGACCGCGCGCCGGCGAATTTTTCCCGTCGAAGTGGTTGGTATGCTTTTCACCAGATATATTTTCTTCGGACATTTGTATTCCGCCAAATGATTCGCGGCAATGTTTGATCAGTTCGGATTCAGTTGGCTCGCTGTGACTCGTGCAGGACCACCGCTGCAGCCACTTCTTCGCCCAGCGTCGGATGAACGTAGCCGAACGTCACTGCCGCCGCCACAGCCGGATGTCTGCAGCAAAACCTCATCCACTTCGTGTGGTGCGATATTCTCGCCTCCGCGAATGATGATGTCCTTGATTCGTGCCGGTCAAATGTAGATAACAATCTTCGTCGAGCATATCCTTCGTCGCCCGTACGAAACCATCCGTCCGAAGACGCGCGAGTGTTCGCCTCCGGGTTGTTCTCATATCCGCGAAACACATTGGCGCCCTGAATGGCCACTTCGCCTCGCTGATTCGTCCCGAGATGATTGGCCGTCGCTGTCCATGATGCTGATGCGCAGGCCGGTTCCGACGCCGACCGATCCCGCCTTGCGATGTCGCGGCGGCAGAGGATTCGATGTCATCTGGTGGCTGCTTCCGTCATGCCGTAAGCTTCGACGAAGGGCACGCCGAACAAGTTCTCGATCTTGTGAATGAGGCTCTGCCGAAAGAGGCGCGCTGCACGAACGGATGAAGCGCAGCGATCGCAGCCTCTTCCGGTTTTTGGTGAGCCCGAGCGAGCAGAAGCTGATGCATCGTGGGAACTCCCGAATACCAGGTCACGCGATGCTCTCGAACCGTCCGCCAGAAAGAAAGCGCGTTGAATCTTGTGGGAACAACCACCGTGCCGCCCGAAAGCAAGTGTCGCCATGATCGAGGCCATCAATCCGTGAACGTGAAACAGCGGCATGATGCACAGCGAAACATCTTCTTCCGAGAGAGCGTAAGTGTTCGCAATATTCGCCGACGAAACCGCAAGGTTGAAATGCCGCAGAGGCACGCGCTTGGGCCGGCCGGTGCTTCCGCTCGTGTGCAGCACCAAGCGCAATATCGTCAGGCGTCGGCTCCTTTGCAGTAGCGCCGGTAGGATTGCCTCGCAAGTCAACATTCCCTTCCTCACTCATTTCCACCGGGAACACTGGAATCTTGCGATCGGAGGCCGCGCTGCGCGCGAATTCCGCGCCTACCGGAGGACAGAGAAGAATGCGAGCATTCGTGTCGTTGAGAAAGAAAAGAAACTCCTCATACGGATACGCCAGATTCAAAGGAGCCGCTTTTCCCGCGATCGTGGCTGCCAGGAAGCTCACAATCGCAGGCAGTCCATTGGGCAGTGCGATCGCCACGGCATCGCCGCGCCGAATTCCGACCGAAGCCAGAGCGTTCGCCATGGCCAACACCTGCTGCCGCAGCGAATCGTAGCTCACCCGGATTCCGAGTTCGGGCACGATCACCGCGGTATGGCTGCTGTCGGCAAATTGCAGAACATCAAGGAGAGTTTCAACGGACTTCAGCGTCATTCGTTATGGCCTATGGCGCGGTCCTTGGATGCTTCGCCAATTCGCTTTGTTGTTCGCCAAATAAAAGGAATGTAACTGCACGCTTCCGCGTGCACGGTTCCGCACCCAGCGAAGAATGTGACTAACTCAACTCGATTGGCCCCCGGCCTTCAGCGCCTTGCTGAACTCCTTCAGAAAGAACTGCACGTTATCCTCCGTCGCCAGCGGGCCCATAACGCCAATGCGGAAGACCTTCCCGGCAAGCGGGCCGAAGCCTCCCGCAATCTCGATGCCCGGGCCGTCCAACAGGTGTTTTCGCACTTTCGCCTCGTCAACGCCTTGGGGGACGCACACCGTATTCAACGTCGGAATTCGATGTGCCTCGGGAACGTGCAGGCGCAGGCCCATAGCCTCGACGCCATTGACAAAAGATTTATGGCAACGGCGATGCCGCTCCCAACGTTTCTCAATTCCTTCCTCGGCGATAACCAGCAACGCCTCGCGCAGAGCATAGAACATCGAGATCGGCGCGGTGTGATGGTAGCGGTGCGATACCGTCGAGTAATCACGAATTAATTTGAGGTCAAGGTACCAGCTGCGGGGAGGCGTCGTGCGGCCGCGCAGCCACTCCATCGCTCGTGGTGACATGGCCATCGGCGACAAGCCCGGCGGACAGCTCAGCCCTTTCTGCGTGCAACTGTAAGCGATGTCGATGCCGGTCCGGTCAAACTCCACCGGCAGTCCGCCGAGTGAGGTAACGCAATCCGCGATCACCAGAGCCCCGCCTTCGTGAGCGGCGGCGCAGATCGCCTTGCCCGATTGCAACGCTCCGGTGGATGTCTCGGCATGGACATAAGCCACTACGTTGGGTTTCTCGCGAGCGATGAAATCCCGGGCTTCCTCGTCGCTGAACGTTTCGCCCCATGGCTTCTCAAAGCGCACGACGTTCGCGCCATGGCGCTTGGCCATCTCCGTGAGCCGATCGGAAAAGTATCCATTGGCAAACACGCCGACCTTCGACTCAGGTTCAACGAAGTTGGCGATGGCGGCTTCCATGCCCGCACTGCCGGTACCGGAAATCACCAACGTGTCACCGTCGCGTGTTCCATACGCCACTTTCAGCAACTGCTGCACATCGCCCATCACCTGGATGAAGTACGCGTCGAGGTGGCCGACGATCGGCTTGGATAATGCCTGATACACACGAGGGTCGACCATCGTCGGGCCGGGCCCAAACAGAAACCGGCGAGGTGGTTGCAAAGGAGCAAACAAATTAAGTGGGGGAGCCTGCTGTTCAATGGCGCTCATAACCCTCGTTTCTGATCAACAATAATTCTTCATTCTGCAAGTTTCCGTCTAAATCGGCGAATGGTGTCCCTGCACGATCATTGCCTCCGCGATGCACCGAGCTTCGGGGAGAGTCGTTGCCGACTTGGAATCGATCTCCTTCGGCAAGTCGCGCTGAATCTTCGCCAGCTCTTCGTCAAAAATACGCGTAACCAGTTCGCGGCTGTGTTCGATCGGCTTGCCGTCGTCACCCGCGACTTTGATTTTGTGCCGCACGCGCTGCGCGATCATTAACCGGTAGATGCGGTCCGTCGCCAGATCCTCCATGAAGCCATCGAGCAGGCTTGCGCCTCTGCCGTTGAGCACGCCGTTGCGATACCGAATTACCGTGCGCACGGCGGCTCGCGTCCCGGCAAGCGTCGTCTTGCCCACGCCCTTTGGGACGGGCCGCAGATCGGGATGAGCCTTCGCCAGTTTCGGCCTTTTAGCAATCTGATTGGGATACGGGAACTGTGCCACCGCGATTTCGTTCTGATCGGGATGGCCGGTCCAGGCCCCATCCATCAGGCAGTCGGCCTCGTTCTTTTTGTCTTCCTTGAGTACCTTCAGAGCGCGCTCGTTCAGTTCCGCGTCACTGCGACTCGGATAAAGGGCGGTCATTCCGCCAATAGCATGCGCTCCGTGCTTGTGGCAGATTTCCGGCATCAGGGTGCGGAAGTTCTGGAAGAATGCCACATCGTGCGGAATTGTGTTGCGGTCGGGCAAAATCCAATTCGGATCTTCCAGCATGAAATCAATCAGCGAAGCCATGTAATCCCATCGCCCCAGGTTCAATCCCAGGCAGTGCTCGCGCAGATTGAAAAGAAATTCCTCCATCTGATAGGCCAACGGATGCGCCTCCACCAGTGCCATGCATTTTATGTAGCCGGGAGCCAGCTTCTTATGTTTGGCAAGAGCCTGAAACAGATCGCGCCACCAGAATGCCTCGTCGGCAGACTCGCTCTTGGGAATGTAAACCGAGAAATTATGCGGCAGCGACGCAGGGTCGATCTGATACCAGATCAAAGCTAAATCGAACAGGGAAGCTGAAATGATCTCGTTCTTGATAACTCCGCCCTGGCTCAGGTGCAGCCCGCGGGGGCGAACCCAGGTCACCGTTTTCGAACGCTGGACTGTGACTTTTTTCTGCCGCTTCTTGTCGTCGTAACTGAGCTCATACCTGTATGCGGCGATCGTGTTCTTCACCGCCAGCATCATGTGCTCCCAGGTATTTGCCGTGGAATCTTCCAGGTCCAGCATCACCGCGGGAGATCCGGAGTTAAGCAACTTCACCGTCAACTCGGCATCGTCCGCTGGCCCGGTCATCTGATTGCGTTGATCGGCGCACCAGTCGGGCACCTCGATCCGCCAGTCCGAGGCGGTTGCCTCGGAAGGCGGTAAGTAGTTTGGCGGATGCCCGCCATGCGAGCGCTGCAAAACCTCGGCCCGCTTGGCTACTAACTTCTGTTGCCAGGGAGTGAATTGTTTATGAAGCGGCAACAGGAAATCGAAGAAGCCCTTAGGCAGATCTTTTTGAGCATTCAAATCCGCGGGTGCGTAGTTCATGTACTGCGACGCGGCTTCATTGGTGCGTGTTGCCATTAGATCAGATCCTTCAACTGGTTCGCCGGCCCCCGGCCCGCAAGATCGTCGGCGTTGCCTACGAGTTGGCTGTCCGACAGATGCAGGAGTCGATTTGCGGGATGCAGCCTTGGGCAAACGCGTTCGACCGCAGAATACCGCTCACTACCTGATATGGTCGAGCGCGTCATTGACCGCACCCTCTTCTGGCTTGCACTCATGTTTCTCGAAGTCAGATTGAAGTTGCTCTTTGGCTTTGTCGGCGTCGGTGATAAATTCCCGCCGCGTGCGGAAGGTCAACCGGCAAACATCGCAATACGCGGTGTTCGGAGTGCTCCCGATAAATCTGACAATTCTGAGTTTCCGGTCAGCCACTAGAACATCATTGCAGGGCCTCAATATGGAGTCAACTGCCCTGAGCGGTTTAGGCGCTCGAAAACGACCAGGTGTGATGCCGGTCACAATTCAGGGTTGTGGTGCCGCATTGACCCTGTAGTTTTTTATTCACGTCGCGCATGGAAAGACGGTTACGAGTCGGGATGGCAGACTATGAACTTGTTTATTGCATTGGCAGCAGAAGAAAAAGATTCTTGACGCACAGTGCAAAAATGTGGTACATAGGCCCGCCAGCGGATTGGTCCGCTTTTCATACAAGTTATCATTTTCTCGGCAAGTCGGCGGTTGGTTTGATTTGTTGCCTCGGATATTCGGCGTGCGCAGTTCTTGCACGTCTCACCCGGGCTCCGCCGTTTTATTGGCCACATCACGGTCGGAAAGGAAACACATGCGCTCGCTAACAGCGTTTTTCGTGCTTCTGGTCGTTTTTATGTCGCCAGGTTTGCTAGCCCACGCTCAAGGCACGCAACCCGCGAGCAAGACCGAAGGATCAACCCCCGCGGGCGCAACCAAGGAAGAGGTTAACCTGCTGCGCAGCGAGGTTGCCGCGCAACGTAAGACCATCGAGGAGTTAAAGGCGATGGTTGAACAGTTGGTTGAGAAAAAGACCCAACCCGCCGGCGAAACATCTTCGGTCAAGCCCGTCGCGGAGACTGATTCTGTCGGAACCACTTTGCAACCCGCGAATGGCGCCAGCGCCGACGGCGTGCACCTGATGAACACCGTCCTGATCCAGCCTGAGCCGGGAATCGAGGCCGCGATGATCAACCAGGCGAAGCCGGCAGCCGAACCCAAGAAGGATGCTCCCCTCACGGCGGGATGGAACGGAGAACATTTCTTCCTCAAGAGTGCGGATGGCCAGTTTCAAATCATGCCCTACGGCTACGTCGACGTCGACTATCGCGCCTACAAGGGTGACGGCGCCCCGTCAGATACATTCGTGATCCGGCGCGCTCGTTTCGGATTTCAGGGCAATTACGGCTCTCACTTCGACTATGCCATCTTGACCGACGCCAATGCGACGACCGGGGCAATTGTCCGCGACGTTTATCTCAACGTCAGGATCAGGCCCGAGTTCCAATTCCAGGCCGGCCAATTCAAAGAACCCTTCGCTCAGGAAACCGGAATTGGCGCGACCAACCTTGATTTCGTGGAACGCGGATTACAGTCGCTGCTGTATCCATGCGCCGGGACCGCATACCGCTGTCCGGGCATGGCGCTTCACGGAGACATTTCCGGCGGCGTTCTGCAGTGGTGGGCGGGAGCATTCAACGGCCGCAACGGCGTGACTGCCAACGCCACCAACGAACCCGAATTTGTCGGCAGGATTCGCCTTTACCCCTGGCGCAAGAGCAAGAATGATTGGTTCAAGCAGTTCGCGCTTGGCGGTTCCATCAGCCATGGCCGCTCGCGGGGACTTTCCGGAGACGTCAGTTTCAGCGGGGCTCTGCCCGATGTTGCCTATACTTTCTTTCCTCAGCTAAGGATCAATGGTCCGACCGAGCGCTACGAGGGTGAATTCACCTATCTCAAGTCGGGTTTCGCCCTCCGCGGCGAGTACGTACAGATGCAGGAGCAACGCTACGATGTGGGCTCAGAGACGCCCGGCGGCCTCGGTTTCCTGAATATTCCTGGCGTCGGCGCCAAGGCCTGGAACATTGGGACAACTTATCTGCTGACCGGCGAGAAACGGCCGGAGAACGGTACTCCGCGAGTCAAGCGTCCGCTGCTTGGTCCAGATACACCGGGTGGCAAGGGACGCGGTTGGGGCGCGTGGGAACTGGGCGCTCGATACTCCGGCATTCAGGCGAATGCACCCGCCTCGAACTTCCTGAATATCTTTACCCCGGGATTTGTTCCTGGATATGACTATCACACCGACGAGATCACTTTTGGCGTTAACTGGTACCTGAATTATTGGGTGAAGTACCAGTTCAACGTCAACATCGACCAACTGAAGCAGCCGAGCGTTACCGGGCAGGAGCCGCAGAATTTCTTCGGCCTGATGCAGGAATTGCAATTCCGCTTCTGAAATCTGTGTGCGATTTGGGTCGCGATCGAATTTAGTTGTGCGCCAGGGCTGGTTGCACTTTGCTCTGAAGGGAAAATTGCAGGAGGAGATTCGATGAGATCGAGAATTCTGCTGACTGTTCTTCTCACGGCGTTGTTTGTGATTGCGAGCGGCTGCGGGAACGTGAAGAACTGCCCCGTATGCGGAACCACCACCGCCGACGGTTACGCCGACATCGTGAACATCACGGTGCCAGAGCACAATCCCACTGGCGAGCCTGGCGGTCCGTTCAACTCCTTCGACATAAGCTGGATCAACTCGGCCACGCACCGGGATTATGTTTCGGATCGCATCGGCTTGGCGGTGGTCGTGGTGGACACTAACCAAAATCTCGCGATCAATGCGATTCAGGGCAGCAATGCTGTGACTGGCGCGGGAGATGCGGCCAGTGGTTGCATTCAAACCGCTGCAGCCTCTCCGCTCGACATTATTCCACCCATCGTTGACGTGTTTGGAAATTTCACGAGATTCGGATGCCGAACAGATTTGTCCACGGCTACGCCGCCCGGGCCCACGTTCCACCTGGTCTCGGGCTTTGGCGCCAACCATCACTTTGGGGGATTTCCCGGGGCCCAGTGCTGCGCAGCTCGTGCCAATGGCGTGAATCCTCTGTCCGGCCCCGATGGGGAAGAGGTGACTCCGGACGGCAACACCCTTTTCACTGCGGTTGGTAACGCTAGCGTGGCAGTATTTGATTTGACTACCTCACCGCCGACGGTGATCGCGGAAATCCCAACCGGCGTTTCCGCAGACTATGACGGCCCGTTCGGCATAGCTCCCTGCGTCTCGTCGTGGAACGGCGAGGCGGGTTCCGCTGCCGACTGCGGCGACGATCGGGCTGACGAAATGGCATACGATCCCGCTCATGAGGTTCTTGCCGTCATCAATGGCGATCCTGGATTGCCGTTTGTCACGTTTATCGATGTGTCACATATCGTGAGCCGGACGGGAACGCTAGCGCAGCAGCACTGCCTGCCGATTGACCAGACGCTGGCCTATGGTCCTTATCCCGCCGGTTATAGCGCGGCTACTTATCCGCTTCAAGGAACTGGCACCGGAGTTTCCCCATCTCCGACGCTGGATCCGGGAGTGGCGGGCACCTCGTTTAATCCGCCGAGTTGCATTATTGGTCAAGTTTATTACGACGGCGCGGGAGGGATTACATCAGGGGGAGTTGGCCTTAACAAGACCGTACCAGTGGACACCGTCGGCGCCACTTTCCCCTGCCCGGATCCGTCCAGCCCGCATGTCTTCAGCGGAGTCTCTGGATCGGTAGCGGCGGACGGTCCTTTGGGACTTCCTGGATTCGGAGTAACGCCGAGCGGTACGCTTTACACAATCCCCTGCCACCACGGACCTATCGTCGACCAAACCTTGGGGACATTCTGTAGCCAGACTGCGCCAGGTACAAATTGTGCGGGCGCGGTAGCATTGGCCGGCTTGGGTGGAATGGCCTGGAATTCCAATACCGGTCACTTGTTGCAGACGAACGGAAATTCCATCGGTATCACCAACATCGGAAGCGTCGATGAAATCGATCCCCGGCTCGGAAACCCCGATGGGCCCATCGTCGTCAACAGCTTCGTGATGCAAAATTGCATGCCCACCAGCATCGTTCAGGGTCCAGGCAATAACTTCCTCGTCGGATGCGGCGATCATGACGGCGAAGCTTTCCCACCTAACCTGTTCATCATCGACGGCTCGTCGGGCGCGATCATCAGCGAAATCACCAACGTCGGCGGCGTTGACGAAACCTGGTACAACCCGGGCGACAACCGCTACTACGTGGCAGCGAGAGATATGCCGAATGGCCCGGTCATGGGCGTCATCGACGCCAAGACGAATACCTGGCTGGAAAATGTCGCGACCAATGCGAACTCGCACAGTATCGCGGTCGATTCCGGCAACAACCACGCGTTTGTGCCCTTGCAGGCGGGTGGAATTTGTACCACCCAGAGCAGCAATGGCTGTATCGGCGTTTTTGCTGAACAGTAATGCATGTGTGGGACCGGGTTTCGCACCCGGTCCTGCCGCGCGAGGGCAGAATAAGCAGCTAAACCCGTGGTATAGTTTCACGCAAATAGCCGCAGACCAGAATTGGTGTGAATTATGTATAGACGCATCGTACCCGCCGGAATGGTAGCTCTGGCCCTATTCGCAGTTTTTGCCGCAGCCAAAGACGACACTCCCAAGAAGCCCACCGATGTGCCTGCGACGGTGATCGCGCACCTGCCGCTTCCCCAGGCCACCGGGACTCAAATGCTCCTGCAGAAGGAAGAAGGGAAGCAGTATTTATATGTGCAGCAGGCTGCCAAGCAGGGCTTCATGGTGGTCGATGTAAGCAAGCCCGAGAGGCCGAGCCTGCTCAAGCGAACAGCGCAGTCGAACCAGGCGACGGCAGGCAACTTAGAAATGGTCACTCCTGAAGTTGCCATTGCGGAAGCGCCAGAGAAGAAGCCGACCACGCTTACCAGCAGCAACCACCCCACGGAGACCGTGCGTGTGCTCGACTTAAGCGATCCGCACAATCCCAAAACTCTTCAGGAATTCGAAGGGGTCACCAGCCTGCTTCCCGACGGTGGTCACGGCTTGATTTATCTCACTAACAACGAGGGCTTGTGGATTCTGCGCTACAATCGCGCCTCACTGTTGGAGCCCGCCAAGAAGAAACGTCCGTGCGACTCTGAAACCGAAATCATGGCCATGCCCCCGGATTGTGACTGAGTTCACTATTGGTCTGCGACTTGCCGCTGGGTGCATTCCTTCGAAATCGTCTTGATCGAGCTTATGGTTAACGTTACCGAGGCCGCCGATCCGGTTTTTGCCATGGAGTCAGAGCTGGTGCTCATCGAAGGCGATTCCTTCCCGGTCACTTCCACGCGTTGCCCCAGATAGTGGCGCAGTCTGGTTTTGCCAGTCGCCTGAAGTTCGTAAGTCATACCCGGATTCTGCTTGGTCAATACGTAGTCGCCGCTGGCTCGGCCGATACAGCCTTGTACCGTGATCTCTCCTTTGGAATCCTTCGAATGATCCCGGCTCATGGTGCTGGTGCTGTTATCTTGTGCCAGGAGAAAGCCAGAAAATAACAGCAGAACGAACCACATCTTTCTCATAGAAAATTATCCTCCCGCCGGATGGGATGGCAACATTGTTGCATAAGTTGGCTTCGATATTCGCAGACAGAGAGGGTTACTTGACGTGAGTTTCCTGATAATGCAATTCCTTCCACTGGCCCGCGCGCTTCACCCACAATTCCGTGATGTAAACTCGCGAATAACGCACGACGGATTTAGGCGGAAACTGCAGTGTGACTTCGTAGATGACAAACGCGGCGTCAGAACCCAGAGGAATCAGTTTGTAGCCCCACAAGGTGTAGGTGGAAACATTCCCCTGCCCCAGTTCGGTGAGAGCTTGACTCTTATTCCTCTCGCCCTGGTTATCGACTTCGACTCCCTGATAATCGTCCGCCAAGAGATCCGCGTAAGCTTTCTTGTCCTTGTTTTTAATCGCTTCCCATTCGGCTTTGATTTTTGCCTGAAACATATCCTTCAGCGCCGGGTCGGCAGAGACGCTGCCCAATTGCGTGCTTTCAACCGGCTTGGTTGGCGTCGCGGGCTGTTGTGCCTGTCCCGAAGCCAAAGCCGCCAGCCCAGCCATGCCAACTACGAGGATGGAATCTCGCATAGTCATCCCAGACTATAACAGCAGATCTTATTTAGTTCCCCGCCAGGCCGGAAGATTTCTACCGCAGCTCTTTGACCTTTTTTCTAACCGCTGCGAGCAACTGCGGCGGCAGGTCCGCATAACCTTCCTGAAGCGCAAACTCCTGACCATCCGTGTACACCCAATCCAAAAGATCTCCCATCGCCAACAGACGAGAAGAATCGGTAGATTTATTTCGCAAGTAAATCCAGGTGAAACTCGTAATCGGAAAAGAATCAGCTCCGGGTGCATTGGTCAATGAGGCTGAGAAGTTGTTCCACCTCGGCGCTTCGACCGCCTTGCACGCATCCACAATACTTTCCGCCGAAGCTCTGACAAACTTACCGGCAGGGTTCAGCACCGCCACTTGGGAAATGTTGCCCTTCACCGCATATTGATACTCGACGTAGCCGATGGAGCCGGGAGTGCTTTTTACCTTGTGTGCCATATCTGAACTGCGTTCCGCGGCTGCACCTAGCGGCCACTTCGGCGAAGGACTGGTTCCCACTTGCCCGCGAAACTTGGAACTTGTCTTGGAGAGAAAGTCCGTGAAGACGAAGTTGGATCCCTTGCCTGCGGGGCGGTTGATCACTTGAATGGCAAGATTCGGCAGAGCGATCTCCGGGTTGAGTTTGGCAATCTGCGCCCCATTCCAGTTCTTGATGTCTCCCAGAAAGATATCCGCCAATACTTCTCCGGAAAGTCGAAGCTCATGCACATTCGGAAGGTTATAGATGGGAACGATTCCGATCAGCACGATCGGCAGTTCTATCAACCCGTCCTCTTTTTTCTCCTTGTCGGTAAGCTGCGCTTCCCCGGCGCCGAAATCGCCCACCCCATGTGCGATCTGCTTGATGCCTTCGCTCGTGCCCACCGGAAGATACCGCATCTGGATGTGTGAGTTGCGCTTGCCGTACTCCTGCGTCCAGCGAGTATAAAGAGGAGCCGGAACGCTTGACCCCGATCCCACCAGAACCACCGCATTTTGGCCGACGGCAGGAAAGCTGCACAATGCCACGGCTAGAAGCGTTGCCGAAAGCAGACCGCAGCTGAAACGTCGCTGCGCAAATCTTGGCTTCCTGAGTCTCTGAGCCGAGCATCTTGGCGGTACCTTCATCGTGTTCCTCCAGGCCGGAATCTGAAGCGCACCCATCCTTCTCCCAGAAACACTGAAACTCACCGATGAACGTAACTTACCATTTTTCCCAATCAAACCCCGCAAGTCCCGAGCCGTCAGATGTTGTCAGACTAGGAACAACCACACTCTCGCGGTAATCCCGTTTGCCAGCCGCTGCGATACCCGGCTGCGCCAACCCAAATGTTAAGATGCTGAGCGTCGGGATCATCCAACCATGGCACAGAATGACGTCGAAACTTTGGCACAGGAACTATTCTCCGCCTATGAGAAGGACCAAATGGTCCCCGTTCCTCCCTCTGTTCGCCCGGGATTCGATCTCAATACCGCGTACCAGGTCGAAGCCAGACTGAAGCACTTCCGTGAGGCCGCCGGGCACAAATCGGTCGGCCGCAAGGTTGGTTATGCGAACAAAGCTATGTGGCGCGTGCTGAAGCTCGAAACCCTGGTCTGGGGCCACATGTACGACGACACCATCCATTTCGCCGGCAACAACTCCGCTACGCTAGCTCTCCCCCACCGCCGTTCGCTGAAGATCGAACCAGAAATTGTTTTTGGATTGAAACGGCCAATCACGTCGGAAGGCCTCGATGCAACCGCCGCACTCGAATCCACAGAATGGCTGGCTCTGGGGTTTGAAATCATCGACTGTCCTTTCCCCGACTGGAAGTTCCAGCCCAGCGATTTCGTCGCCTCTTTCGGCCTTCACGCGGCGCTTGTAATCGGCGAAAGGCTGCCACTACAGCCCCATCTCATCCCAAAGCTGGTGGACGAGCTGCCAAGGTTCAAAGTGAGCATGGCAAAGGACGGAGAGTTCGTGGAAGAAGGGTCCGGCAAAAACAGTCTGCGGAGTCCCGCCTTGTGCCTCGCGGAACTGGGTGCGGCCATCGTCCGCCGATTTCCAAATGAGCCATTGGCCGAGGGCGAAATAGTTAGCTCCGGAACTCTTACCGCCGGCCATTTAACCAACCCAGGTGATCGCTGGACAGCCCAAGTCGAGGGCCTGCCTCTACCCCCGCTGACCCTAACGCTGACATAACGGCCCCGGGAAAGTTCAAACAAGTGAACCAGTCTGAGTCTGATTTTCCGCCAAAAGGCAACCCCAGCGCTGGTTCTGTAATCCGAGTCAAGTCGGAAAGACTGAAACCGCAGGTCCGCCAGGAGATAGTCGCGTGGTCTCCGCAAGTTTCACTAGAACTGAACTCTCGGGAGTATTCGCAATGAGAAACCGCATCCGCTTCAGCTTCGTCTTCCTCGCCGTGCTGTCTGCCTTCGCTCTCCACCAGGCTGGGGCCCCGGTTGGCGCGCCTTCCAGCGTATCCATGCTGACCTATCAGTACAACAACATGCGAAATGGGGCCAATCTCAGCGAGACGACCTTGAACCCGTCTAATGTGCACGTAAGTACATTCGCAAAACTTTATTCATTTTCCGTGGACTCGCTTATTTACGGTCAACCTCTTTACGTTCCCAATATGCAAATTGCCGGCGGCACTCACAACGTGGTATTCGTCGTCACTGAGAACAACAGCATTTATGCCTTCGATGCCGACCACAAAGTTTCCACACCGCTGTGGCACACTCGGGTGAACATTCCGGTTCCATGCAGCGCCAGCCAGCCGGTGCCGGGATCGAACTGCAACTCCGTGTACCTGACCTCCGTCGTTGGAATTACTTCAACACCGGTGATTGATCTCACTCAGGGGACAAACGGCGCCATCTACGTGGAGGCGCGAACCGATCCCAACAACGCTGGGAAATACTTTCACACTCTGCATAAGTACGATCTCTCGACCGGAAAGAATATGACAGGAAGTCCGGTCACCATCAATGGAAGTGTTAAAGGCACGGGGCGCGACAATGTTAATGGTGTTGTGAAATTCAACCAAAGATCCGAGCACGATCGCGGGGCGCTTCTGCTGGCCAACGGAGTTGTCTATGTTCCGTTTGCCTCGATCAACGATGCTCCGATTTTTCACGGCTGGATCATCGGATACGACGCCACCACCATGGCACGGAGATACGTATTCAACACTACTCCCAACAAAAGCACGAATAATGGGGGAGACGGCGAAGAGGGAGGAATCTGGAATGGAACCCTCGCTGCCGACGCGAACAACGTTCTGTTTACCACCACGGGAAATGGCACCTGGGACAACACCGTGAGCGACTGGGGCAACTCCTATCTGAAGTTGCAGCCGGGCACCACCCAGTTGAAAGTACTTGATTTTTTCACACCCCGCGCTTTGGCGTTTGACACTCACGATACAGACCTCGGAACGAATGCCGGGATTCTCCTGCCCGACCAGACCGGTACCTATCCGCACGTGCTGGTAGGCGGAGACAAGAACGGAACCGTTTACGTCGTCAACCGCGACAATATGGGCGAATATCACAGTTCCGGGGATCTGATGTTGCAGGAAATTCCCAAGGCCGTGGGTGTCCACGTAGCCACCTCCGGCGACTGCAATAACACACACAACGACTGTAACTACGGGACTGCTGCCTACTGGAACGGAAACGTGTATTTTTCCGGCGTGAACGATAACGTGAAGGCCTTCGCCATCTCCAACGGGCAACTAACGGGACCGACGTCAAAGTCTCCCACCACCTATGGCTTCCCCGGAGCCACACCCGCCGTCTCTGCAAACGGAACGACTAACGGGATTCTATGGGTGGTTGAGCCCATCAAATCGATACTTCACGCCTACGATGCCACCAATCTCGCCCATGAGTTGTACAACAGCACCCAGGCATCCGGGGGACGGGACTCGCTCGGCTCAAACACGAAATTTGCTCCACCCACGGTCGTGAATGGCAAGGTCTTCATCGGGACCAAGAACGCCGTGGTCGTCTATGGGTTGCTGCCGTAGACCGCGGGCTCCGAATGAAATGCGTGCAGAACCCCCAAATGGGTGCCCCACTCTTTGCGTCCTTTGCCAAGAGTGGGACCTGCAAATCTCCACCGGATCGCGGGCGCCCGAGCGGCACGCCCAGCGGATCATTCAGTCTTCTTGCCTTTCGGGCTGCCGGCCCTTGGGTGATCGGCACAAACGTGCAAGCTAAACTCTTTGTCGCGCTGCAACTCAAAGTCCCGCATCATTTCGTCGAAAGATGTGCCGGTGATCTCTTCAGAAGATCTGAACCGCCAGCCACATTCCGAGCAACCAAACCCCCGAAAACGCTGTTGCTCAATCCATACCAGCCTCCGGCTCATGGTCGCCTCTGGGATGTTCGATTATTCTTCTTGCAGTTCTGCAAGTTCGCTCCGGATGTCTTCTAGCCGATTCTGTCTGCGGTAATAATCAGCCTTGGCCGCGTTGCTGGGATTCGCCTGTCGCCAATACACTTCGTTGGCCTGATGGATGGCCGCTATCTCTTCCTTCAAGGCTGCGATTCTCGCTTCCTTTGTCGCCCCGGGGTCCATCGTTAATCCGTATCAGCTTCCGGCTCATTGCCGCTTCCGGCGCCACCCTCACAATTAGTACCGGCGTGTTGTCAAGAGACGAAAATATTCTGGTTTGCCATTAACGGCTCCCTTCGCACCGCCATGCGGCTTGATTGCAGCACAAATCTGTCACTCGTTGGGCTGTGCTCAAGATGCGTAAGGGGACGGGCGGAGTTTACACGCGCCAAAGTAGGAGGGTCTGTCGGACATCCTACACATCTGCGGGATTGTCATTCGCGTACGCAGGGATTTTGGGGCCTCGTCGCCGTAGCGAAATCGCACAGGTACTGGTTCATGTTTCGTGCGGGCAAATCTTCTGCGTGGCAACTGGCAACGCGATGCAGCATATCAGCCTTGTTTCGGCTGCCTTAAGTGGCGCTCCCATGGCCTGCTCTGCCGCGCTGAGCGCTCGGCGCCAGGTGAATGTGCATTATTGCTCAGACCCAATTTTATGTCCCGGGTAACCTTGCTGAGTGATGGGAAGGGAGGTCCACTTTGGCCCCACACTTTGGAGATTCAGATTGGCGGTCGATCGCACAACAGACCAGCAATGAAAAGGACCCGGCAAAGATGATGGTCCTGATTGAGAAGCTTTGCTACGCGTTAGACGTTGAGCGCGGAAAGAAGTTCTTGCCTGGAGCGACATTCATGGGGAATGAGCCGGGATCTTCTCCCGCCCGCTAAACCTAACGTACCGCTACGTGAAGGGAATCGTTCTGTGGAAAGCAGCACCCTGCAAGTCGTGCAGTCTGGCGAGCGGACGAATACCGCATGGAAAACCAGTCAGCAACAAAATACTTCTATCGATCTCCGATAGCGACTACAGCTCACTTCGTCCTCATCTCGAATACGTCAGCTTGCCAAACCATCTAATCCTTCACGAGGCGGGTGGAAAGGTGGAGTTTGCGTATTTTCCGAATCGAGGTTTGATTTCTCTTGTAGTCGTAATGAAAGATGGAAAAACGGCCGAAGCTGGCATAGTTGGAAATGAGGGCTTTACAGGAACACTGGCGGCCGTTGGCCTGAGCAGGAGCCCGCTTCAAGCGGTGGTACAAATCACGGGGGATGGGTTTCGGGTCGAGGTCGGGGCTTTGCAAAACACTTTGGAATCCGCTCCACACCTGCAATTGATGTTGAGCCGCTATGCCGCAATTCGGGGTATGCAGGTTGCACAAACAGCCGCGTGTAATCGGCTGCACGATATTGAGCAGCGTCTTGCGCGATGGTTGCTAATGACTCAGGATAGAGTGGATTCAGGGTCGCTGCCCATCACCCATGATTTTCTCGCAACCATGCTAGGGACAGATAGACCTACCGTGAGCTTGGCAGCTGGTGTTTTGCAGAAAAAGAGGCTCATCGAGTACACCCGTGGCGCAGTGAAGATCGTGAACCGCAAGAAACTTGAAGACTCCGCCTGCGAGTGCTACGCAGTGATACAACAGTACGATGGCGAGCTCGGCTTGAAATAGGTCAGGGCCCCGGACGGAAAGCACATTGCTTATGTCAGGCGGGGACTGAGCGGGTGGAACGTCGATTTATGGCTTATGAACCCCGACGGGAGTGACGCTCACAAGATATCGGACGGGGGCGGATGGGCTTGCTGGTCTCCGG
This sequence comes from Terriglobales bacterium, assembly GCA_963706465.1. Lineage (GTDB taxonomy): Bacteria > Acidobacteriota > Terriglobia > Terriglobales > Acidobacteriaceae > JABDBE01. Next base: position 290,668 of record CAVPMC010000001.1, on the reverse strand, counting down.
ACAGCCGATGGCTGTATTTTTCGCCTCCCGCTCAGAATGGCTTTCGCATAGAAAAGGCCTCTTCGTCTGGCGGCCCTCACGTCCCGGTCCGCGAGGCAGGTCAAAAGCCGGCAGTGGATGCGGCGGGAAGGCTCTTCTTCGCGCTGAGTTTACCGGCCCTGAATGGCCTGTCGGACATGGAGATACTGGTCGCCAATCCAGAAAATGGGCCGGCACAGAAGCTGGTTCGTATTTCGGGATCGCGCTACCTGTCAAGTACGATGCAGCCAGTGATCTCGCCAGACGGCAACTGGCTGGCGCTGCTCCTCACCAATGGACCAACCACGGACATTTGGGCGCAGCCGACGGACGGTGGACCCATGCGCCGGATTACCGACTTTGGCAACCAACCCACGTTCATCACGCGAAGAGTTTCCTGGTCGTCGGACGGACATTCAATTTACGCCGCAGTGGGAAAAGGGGAGGCCGACATTGTGCTGTTAAGCAATCTCAAGCCGTAGGCGGGTTACAACTTCCCGGTGCTTGTTCCAGCAGTTTCACCAGACTATAAAGAATTTCATTGACTGGCGTGGGCACGCTCAGTTCCGCGCCTTTGCGAGACACAAAACCGTTGAGGGAATCAATCTCAGTGGGCTTTCCGCGGCCGATGTCTTGCGCAGTGGAAGAAAGCGCTTCCGGCATAGCTTCGCCGAGCCTAAGCCCTGCGGCGATCACGCTATCAGCCGACAACCGAATCCCCGCCGCGCCAGCCACGGCTACCGCCTCGAGCACCGCGTGTTTCATTACTTCCATGGTTGCCGGGTCTTTGACGATGCGTCCATACCTCGCGCGCGTGAGCGCTGACAATGCGTTGTAGGCACAATTCATGATCAGCTTTTCCCACAGTTCGACGGTGATGTTCTCCGAAATGCGGCAAGGGACGCCAGCGCGCGTGAAAGTCGCGCCGACATTTTCAACGATAGATCGATTGAGACCGCCTTTTGGCAATCGATGCCCTGCGGAACTTCCAATAATAAGGTCGCCGCGACCCGAGTGCTTAACCCGTCCCGGCCCACTCATGGATGCGGCGATATAGACCACGGCAGAAATCGCCTCAATGCCTGTCACTGCGTGGATTCGCTCGGTGTTGTCGACTCCATTCTGCAGCGAAACTACAACGGCGTCGGGCGCGAGGAACGGCTCCAGTAGCTTCGCGGCATTTTCCGTGTCGACTGTCTTCACCGAGAAAAGGACGATCTGCGCGTCCCGCGCCGCCGCGATTTCAGTAGATGCAGAGACGGAAATGCGCTCACTAAAGTGGATGCTCTCGATAAAGAGACCATCGCGTTGAATTGCTTCCACGTGTAGTGCGCGGCCAATCAGCGTGACCGGGGCGCCAGCCCGGGCCAGCATTCCACCGAAATAACAGCCCACGGCTCCCGCGCCGACCACCGCAATCCGGGGCCAGTCGTTTTCCGGCATGTTGTCTCCCGATGAAAGAACGAGCTTCTAGTTGGATGCCGACGGGACATTACGGTTTCTGAAAGCCAGGAGCTAGCAGCTAGAAGCTCTTTTTAAACCAGAACACCGGATCAATATCCACCGGCACGCTCGCCGCCGACTTCAACGATGCCTGCAGATCCGCCGGCATTCGATCGTATTTCTTGAACCAGTTCTCAGCCCGCGCGCGATCGCCGGTCGCCTCGATTTCCAACAGTTCCTTCGCCAGATCGCTGATAGCCGAGGGCATGCGTCCATAATCAATAGCGTACCTGCCCGAGGCTTCACGCTTGACCGCCCCACGTTCCGACAGATAGTTGAACTCCATCATCTCAGCTTGTCCATGAGCTTCGGCAATGCCAAAGCGAACCGTGCGAAAAATTCCCGCCACATAGGATGCGTAATATTCTTCCAGCCCGCTCTTGGGCAGAACCTCGTGATCGACCAGCCACTTGACGCCAAACATTCCGACCGTGTCGGCCTTGGCCTCTTCCAATCCGCTGAAGATCGGCCCAATGGAATCGCGAATGGCGGTTTTGCCCACTGAAGTCCGCGCGAATGCGGGGCCTAGTCCGTGCGCCATTTCGTGCATGATGGTTGCCAGAAGGTAGCCCTCGCCTGACGCCTTATCCGCCTGCGACTGCAGCATCACATGCCGCGCCACCGGCAGGATCACGTAATTCACGCGCGCATCCATGAAATTCTTGAAGAACAGTTTCTTGCTTCCCTTCTCTTCATGCACCCGGGGATCGTTGGGCAGATTATCGGCGACGGCTTGATAACCGTGAGTCAGATCGCCCGCACGAAACGGAGTATCCATAACTTCCATGGGGGTCCGAAGCCCGTGTTTCGATGGCCGGTCCTCAGGCGCAAGTGGGAGCGCGTCCTGAATCTCGCCCACATACTTCTGAAACATCTCGAGCTTGCGGCTCTCCTCCGCATTGCGAATCATGACGGCTGCGCCGTAAGTCGCTTTCACGCCCAGTAGTCCGTCGTCATAGGTCTCGTCAGGAGCAAAAGCCACATCGAACTTGGGGTTGTTCAAATCGAGCCACGCGAGGTTGCTCTTGAAATAATCGTCGGTGAGTAACGCGTCCGCCCGCAGACGCAGGAAATTCGCAAAGGCTGGATCATCGCTCAGGCCAGCGGCCTCGCGCAAGTCTTTCGCTGCGGGCTCGAGAAATGAACGGTACGCAATATGGTATGGAAGCCCTTCAAGCTGATCGCCATGCCAGCGCACTACAGTGAACGAATTGTAAATCTCATCCTTCTTTTCCGGATGCGCTTTGACGTACTGCTCGATCTGTTCGCGAGTGAGGTTTGGCGGATAAAAGCCTCGCCCTGGCGACATGGGAGTTGCACCGACGAAGGGTTTCTGATCGTCGAGAAGATCGAATCGCGAAGCATTGATCCAGAGATAGCGCCGCAACATTTCGTCCTTTGGATTTTTGCTGACCGCCAGCGACTCATAGAGCGTCAAGCCATCGGGGTCGATCTGCCGCCAGAAAATTTCCTCGAGATAACCCGAAGCATCGACGAGTTTGCCCACCATCTTGATTTCGCGGGTGCTCAGGCCCGCGGAGTGAAACGGCATTTCTACACGGCGAAACTTTGCGAGCCGCTGGTCCAGGTCGGAAACAACCTGCATCCCAGCCGACGCTGCTCCCTTGGCGGCAGAGCCAGTCATCAGCTTGTGGCCTTTCTGTGCAGATATACTAGAAGGAAGGATGAAGGAAAACACCAACAGTGAAATCCATAGGCCCAGTGTCATGAAGGTTCAATTTTAACAGAGCATTTTGTATTTAATCGTTTTACCGCTCGTGAATCAACAATGACATCAGTGTGATGTTGCGTTATGACTCAGAGTTCCAATTCCCATGTTGCGCAGACGCTGCTCATCGATGCTGATGACACGTTGTGGGAAAACAACATTTATTTCGAGCGCGCCATTGCGAACTTCATTTCGTTCCTGAATCATCACGAGTACTCGCCCGAGCAGGTGCGCGAGGTTCTGAACGATGTCGAGCGCGAATGCATTGTGAGCCATGGTTACGGGCTGCGCAGCTTCCGCCATGCGTTGGTCCGAACTTTCGAGCGACTGGCGGTCGAGCCACTCACACCGGCGCTGCACGAGACTATAAGCGGCTTCGCCCATACCATCGCCGACCATCCGGTCGAGCTCCTGCACGGTGTGCCGGAGACGCTTCAATACTTGTCTGAACGCCATCGCCTGATGCTGCTGACCAAAGGCGCCATCACCGAGCAATCGGGCAAAGTCGAGCGTTCGGGCCTGAAAGATTATTTTTCCGTGGTAGAAATTGTTGCAGAGAAGGACGTGGCTACCTATCGCACCATCGTGTCAAAGTATGATTTGCCCGGCGATTCCACCTGGATGGTAGGAAACAGCCCGAAGTCCGACATTAATCCCGCGTTGGCAGCGGGACTCAGCGCAGTATTCGTGCCGCACGGCAGTACCTGGATTCTGGAACATGAAGAAGTTGCCCAGGCCCAACCGCCAAATCGCCTGTTGATCGTGAAGACTTTCGAAGCATTGAAAGAACACTTCTAAGTGGGACAGTGGAAACAAAGCTTGGCCACGTTTCCACTCCTCTACCTTCGTGCCGGGACCGCACAAAATCCATCGAACGCTTTCTTGAGCTCAGAGGCAATGTCGGCCGCTTCGCGATGTTCAATGTCGCTGCGCTGCATCATGTGAACCAGTTTTCCATCGCGCAGCAACGCGATCGAAGGCGACGAGGGCGGATACCCGGTAAAGTAACCGCGTGCGCGTTGCGTCGCTTCCACGTCTTGTCCGGCGAATACGGTAAACATCTTTTCGGGCCGGGCAGAATTCTGCAATGCAATGCGAACCGCAGGCCGCATTCGTCCGGCGGCGCACCCGCAGATGGAATTCACAATCACCATGGTTGTCCCGGCTTGGTTGACAATGGCGCGATCGACTTCTTCGGCGGTACGCAATTCCTGAACTCCCAGGCGAGTTAACTCTTCGCGCATTGGGATCACCATAATCTCTGGGTACATTGCTTCTCCTTAAGAGGTTTCTAATAGCCTAACAGAAGTCCCCAACGCCGTAGATATCGAGCCGAGGCCGTCGCCGCACCAACGTAACCCAGCTTCAAAAGCTTTTTTTTATTCGTATATATTGGAAGTAAGCACCGATGCTAATCACTGAAAACGTTCCGCTGGCCCCGCTGACCACCCTTAAGGTCGGAGGCGCAGCGCGATATTTTATCGAAGCACAGAGCATCGCCGAAGTATCTCAGGCGGTCGAATTCTCGCGATCGAAGAACCTCCCGCTGTTCGTACTCGGTGGCGGCAGCAACCTGGTGATCTCTGATGGCGGCTGGCCCGGACTGGTGATCAAGATCGGTATTACCGGAATCAATCATCGGCACGGGCATGAGGAAGTCATCTTTGAGGCGGGTGCGGGCGAGGATTGGGATAAATTCGTAGGCCTGGTTGTAGCCCACAATTGTGCCGGCATCGAATGCTTGAGCGGGATTCCTGGAACTGTAGGTGGAACTCCCGTGCAGAACGTCGGGGCTTATGGGCAGGAAGTCGCGAACACGATTGATTCTGTTCTCGCGCTGGACCTCAAGGATGGACAGGTGCAGGAGCTGAACAAAGAGGCTTGTGGTTTCAGCTATCGCACTAGCGTCTTCAACACCACGGAGCGCGGGCGGTACATTATTCTGCAGGTGAATTATTCGGTGAAGCCTGGCGGCGAAGCATTCCTCGCTTATGCGGATCTCAAGAAATACTTTGCCGGATGGAGCCAGAAGCCGACGTTGGCCAACGCTCGCGATGCGGTGCGGAAGATCAGGGCGGGAAAAGGAATGCTGATTACGGCGGGCGATGATGATTGTCGGAGCGCCGGATCTTTCTTCAAAAATCCAATTCTCTCCGCGGACCAGTATGAAGACCTGCGGGCACGAGCGGCCGCCAAGAATCTGCAGATTCCCAGTTACCCGGCTTTGGATATGCAGAAAAAAGTTTCTGCCGCATGGCTGGTGGAGCACTCAGGTTTCAGCCGGGGATATGGCAACGGGCCGGTCGGCATTTCCCGCAAGCACGCACTGGCGATCGTCAATCGCGGGAACGCAACCGCGGCGGACGTGCTGGAGTTGAAGGACGACATCCAGAAGCGCGTGGCAGATATCTGGGGCATTCTTTTACAACCCGAGCCAGTCTTCCTCGGATTCTAGGGCAGGCGCGAGCGTCCTCGCTCGTGCTCACCTGCGCGGAACATCGGCGGCGGCCGCCCCAGATTGCAACCCGTTGTTTTGTATGTCCCCTGCTTTGGGGTGGGTACGCGTTCCGGCCCCGGCAACCGCCGCCTCTATTTACTCATCGGCAAGTCTTGCCGCCTCTTTAAAGATTCCTAGGAACATGGCGCGGGTCAGCTTTCCCGTCTGGGTGTTCTGGTTCGAGGGATGATAAGACGCCAATAACGTCTCTCCGTCCGGCAGTTTGTACTGGGCTCCATGCTGGAAAATGTATGCCTTACGGCTGGCCAGCTGGCCATGCCGCTTGAGGTGACTGAGATAGGCATCAAAACCAATCCTTCCCAGCGCTACGACGACCTTCACATTGCTGAGGCCTTCCAGTTCGCGATCCAGATAGGGAGCGCAGTTCGTTAGTTCCTGCGGAAGTGGCTTGTTGTCGGGCGGAGCACAGCGAACCGCGGCGGTGATGTAAATATCTTTTAGGGTGAGCCCGTCCCCGTGGCCGATGGCGTTGGGTTGGTTGGCAAAGCCGGTTTCGTACAACACGGGAAACATAAATTTCCCCGACGCATCTCCAGTGAACGGACGGCCGGTGCGATTGGAGCCATGCGCCCCCGGGGCCAGCCCTAAAACCAGAATGCGGGCAGCGGCGTCACCAAAGCCAGGCACGGGTTTTCCCCAATACTCACAATCGCGATAGGCTCGGCGTTTCTCGCACGCAACCTTTTCGCGATATTCCACCAGCCGCGGACAGCGCGTACAGTCGACCACCTCGGCGTTGAGTTCGCTCAGCCAGTTTCCCTTGTTAGTTTGAACCGTCACTTTACTACTCTACAACGATGGCCCCTCTGTCCGCCGCAGTCTTATGCTTTTCAATATTCGTGGAAGCCTACGCGGCAAATAAAACAGACCACGGCCACCCCCGAAGAGCGAGGCTTACAGGTTCTCGGCGGCCCGCCGGCGGGCAAAGACGTAAAAAATCGGGATGCCACTAAGGATTACCAGGCAGCCGAGGGCGGAATTCCGCAGGTTATCCGTGAACGTGTAATAGAGCAGCAGCGCGGAACAAAGCACGAAAAGCGCCGGAACCACAGGATATCCCCACACTCGATAGGGACGAACGGCGTGCGGATCGCGGTGCCGGAAAATAAATATGGTGCTCCCGGCAATCATGTAAAAAAGCCACTCGGCGAAAATCGCCAGCGAAAAGAATTGCCGGAAACTCCCCCCGATCAGCAGCAAAATGATGGACAGAGCCGCTTGCACTCCGATGGCGACGGAAGGGGTGCGAAAGCGAGGATGAACTTCGGCCAATGCCGAAAAAAAATAGCGGTCGCGGGCAGCGGCGAAGGGAACGCGGGCGCCGCTCATGATGGTGCCATTCAGGGTAACGAGCATGGAAATTGCCATAGCAGCCGAAACTACGCTCGCGCCAAGCGTGCCCCACACCAATCCGATCGCGTCCGAAGCCGCGCGCGGAGAAGCCGCAATCGCGTCCACGGGCAGTACGAACTGCACTGCCGCGTTCACCAGCATATAAAGAGCGCCCACCGTGGCTACGCCGACAATCAGCGCAATCGGAATGTTGCGCTCCGGCTGACGAACCTCTCCCGCAACCATGTTGAGATCGTTCCATCCGTCGTAAGCCCACAATGCAGCCACCAGCGCGGCCATGAACCCGGCCAGCCCACCCTTGGCGGCGGCATACTCGCCCGAAAAATGGCTCCAGCTTCCGGCGCGATAGCTGAATCCGATAAATACGATGGCGAGAATGATTCCAACTTTCAATAAAGTAAAAATCAGTTGAAACTCGCCGGCTTTCTTGATTCCCAGATAATTGAGAAAAGAAATCAAGATGGTAGCGGCGATGGCGACGAGTTGTCCGTAGGTGACAGCGAAAGGTTGGTTGATGATGGAATTCGAGAAAAACGCGAAGACGGAAAACGTCCCGAGGATGCGCACCAAGCCCGTGGTGACGGTAGCGATGGAAGCCGGCTTGGCGATCAGGAACCAGGTCCAGGCGTAGAGAAATCCCGCCAGCGGCCCGTACCCATCGCGAACATACACATACTCGCCGCCCGCCTGGGGCTTCATGGCCCCCAATTCCGCGTAGGTAAGCGCGCCGAAAAATGAGAGCAGCCCGCCCACCAGCCAGGCCAGATAAACCAGCTTGGCCGATCCGACCGCCTGCATCATCTCAGCCGGAACAAGAAAAATTCCGCTTCCGATAATGGTGCCGACGACAATCGCGCCGGCATGGCTTACGCCAAGGTCGCGCGCGAGCTCGGGACGAGGTTTTGCGAGTTCTGTATCGATTGGCATTCCGCGCGTCGAAAGTATAAGCGAAAACCTTCGAAAGCAGAGGACACCGAGATCTCGGCGAGAAAACTCCCCGCCGCCTCGTCGACCATTTCCACGTTCTTTGCGATTTAAGGTTTGGCTTTTGTTGATGAGAAGGCAATGCTCGCCGCATATCCCACGACAAACGTAATTACCGTCCCAATCGTGACGTACCAAGTCCAGGGCACGCGCGTTCCCAGCCAAATGTAGAGTTCGGAGACGAACCCGCACAACATTCCAATCATCGCCCCGCTCTGATTGGCCCGTCGAGTCAGCACTCCGAGCAAAAAGACGCCGAGCAAAGCTCCATAGGCGACCGAGGCGATTTGCAATCCGACTTCGATGACGCGTCCTACTTTGTGCAGCGAAAGCGCTGCCAGCGAAAATAGCACCAATGCCCAAACGAACGTTGCCATTCGCGAAAGCTGTACGCGACGGCGCTCGTCCGTTTGCGGCTTCCGCTGCAGATAGAAGTCGATCATGGAAGTTGATGAGAGCGAGTTAAGGGCGGCGCTCAAGTTCGACATCGCGGCAGCGAGAATCGCGGCAATCAGCAGCCCGGAAATTCCGTGCGGCATCTGGCTGACAATGAACCTGGGATAGATTCTGTCCGCGGTGCCGAAATTCGCGGATGGAACGTGATAGTAGGCAAACAGCATCACACCGACCGTCAGGAACAGCGCGAACTGGAACAGGATGGCAATTCCGCTCGAAAGCAGAGCGGCCACGGACTGGCGCTGGCTCCGTGCCGCCAAGAGTCGCTGCACAATGAGTTGATCGGTGCCGTGGCTGGCAGTCGTCAGGAAAGTCCCACCGATCACGCCGGCCCAGAATGTGTAGGGCTTCCAAAAATCGGGACTGAAGTCGAAGATGCGCAGCTTACCCGCGCTCTGAGCCACGCCGTGAATGGTGGCCCACCCTCCGGGAACAAGGTGAAGGATCGTAAACAGCCCCACCAGGGTTCCGCCCACGTAGATGACGGTCTGCACAACGTCAGTCCAGATCACCGCCGCCAGGCCGCCTTCGAAGGTGTAGATCAAAGTCAAAACGGTGATGATGGCGATCGAGGCGAACTCGCCCGTCCCCAGCGCAATGGCCACAACGATGGAGACCGCATAGACTCGTACTCCTTCCGCCGCCGCTCGCGTCACCAGAAACAAGCCCGCGGTCAGAGATCGCAGGCCGCGGCCAAAGCGGCGCTCGATCAGTGCATAAGCGGTGTAGAGATCTCCGCGAAAGTACTGTGGCAGCAGAACGTAACTAATGATGATGCGTCCCACCAGGTATCCGAGGACGACCTGCAGAAACGTGAGATTCGTATCGTAGGCGAGGCCGGGAATGCTGATGATGGTCAGGGTACTGGTTTCGGCGGCGACAATCGAAAGCGCAATCGCCCACCAGGGAATGTTGCGGTCGGCGAGAAAGTAGTCGCGCAGTGTGCGCTGGCGCTTGCGGAAGCGCAGGCCGAACAAAGTAATCCCGACGAGATACAGCGCGATGATGGCGAGATCAAGTCTGTCTAGTCTCACGTCTTTGTGTTGCGCGGGCGCCGTCGCCCGCGCTATTTAGTCCAGTCAAGAGTACCGGGCTTTACGTTTCGAAACTCGCAGAATCTGCGGGAAGGTATCTAGCTTGTAAGAGCAACGATGGGTTGGCACACGTTACGGCTGTGGTAGAACTGTGCTGGTGGGCATTTTCCTTGGCATAGACGGCGGCGGCAGCAAGACCTCGTGCGTCATCGGTGACGACAATTCAGCCCTCGGCAGCGGAGCATCCGCCGGCAGTAATGTGATTCGGGTGGGCGAAGAGAAAGCGCGAGCGAGCCTGTACGCGGCTATTACGCAGGCCTGCTCCGCGGCCAAAATCGCTCCGAAGCAAATCGACAGAGCTTGCGTGGGGATCGCCGGTGGAGCACGTCCGGAAATCGCGGCGGTGGTGCAGCGAATGCTTTCCGATTTTATTTCTGGTGACGTTGAAGTTGTCGGGGACATGGTAATCGCCATGCAAGCCGCATTTGGCAGCGGTCCGGGCGTGATTGTCATTGCGGGCACTGGATCGATCGCGTACGGACGCAATGCAAAAGGCGAGTCCGTGCGTGCCGGCGGCTGGGGATTCGCAATCTCGGATGAAGGCTCTGGACACTGGATTGGGCGATCCGCCGTAACAGCGGCGATGCGTGGTTATGATCGGGCGCAGCACAAAAGCACAAGTGCACTGCTCGACGGCATCCTGAAGTTTTGGGGCTTAAGCATGGTTGAACAGTTAGTCGTCATGGCCAACTCGGCTCCTGACTTTGCTGCGTTATTACCGACGGTAGTGTCCGCCAGTGAAGCCGGCGACCACCTTGCTCGCAATGTCTTGACCCATGCTGGCTCAGAACTGGGGGCGTTGGCCGGAATTGTGATTGATCGAATATTTAAGAAGGATGAATCCCCGCCCGTAGCGGTGTCTGGCGGCGTTTTTTACAACTGCCCGCTCGTCCGGCAGGTTTTCGATAAGAGCATTCACGCCAGTTATCCGCGAGCGTCGCTGAGTGCGGCGGTGATTGACCCGGTAAGCGGGGCTTTGGCGCTAGCCCGCAAAAACGCGTGAACACGAATCAACCCCGGCTTAGCCTTGCGACCTTAGTGTGCGGATGTTTAAAAGGAACGTAACCCACCTGTATTCTTTTGCCACGGCAGCGTTATTTTGCCGCTGACATACTTTGACTTTGCTCTGTGCCCCGGTGATGTAACAGCTCTACCAGGGCCTGATTCAAGCGAGCCCGGATCGCGGATCGCTCTTGCGCCCGCGCGACGTAGCGGACGTGGACCTCCACGCCGCCCGAGGTTGGGCGCAGGTTGACGGTTGGGGTGGCTGAGACCGAGCGCACTTTGTAATGGCTGGCGGCATTCTGCCATTCTTTCTCGGCTGCAGCGGCGTTGGTTTCTGTCTCTTTCGCTACCGTTTTCTGAATGGCATCGAGCAGCGGGTAGGGATCCTGATTCGGCGGAACCGTAATTTGCAGCTCGTCCCACATCCACTGGCCGCTGGTGGTGAAGTTGAAGAAGTGGCCTTCAATGGCGTAGCAGTTGACGAATGCCACTTTGCGTCCGGTGGGATGGCCGGTCTCGGTCCAGTTGCCGGTTTCGAGCAAGACGGTGCGCAGCAGATTGATCTCGACCACCTCGCCGGCGACGCCGTTAATCTCAACCCAATCGCCAACCCGAAGTCCGTTTTTCCCCATCAACACGAACCAGCCGAAGAAGGCGACAATGAAATCTTTCATGGCCACGGTGAATCCCGCGCCAGCCAAGCCAAGGACGGTCGTGGTTTGCTGAGGCACTCCGAAGATCACAAACAGGATGAGTAAGACACCCACGGTCTGAATCCCAAAACGAATTACAGTCCGTAGAGTACGAAGGCGAGTGCGCTCGGTGCTCGCGTCGGTGAGGTGGCGTTCCACAAACCGGTCGGCGATATAAACCAGCAGCACAATCAGGATAATCAACAGCGCCGACTGAATCATTCCGTGCAAAGCCGCCCGCTGGTGAGAGTGGATGACCCCAATCCAACCCACATAACGCTTGGCCAATTCCTGCTCGTCCTGAATGCGCTTGTCGAGATCAGCCAGGTTCTTCTGGTCATCAGAAAGACGATGCAAGGATTTGACCGCGGCAGCAGGCGCGGAGCTTTGCTGGTCTGCGGATTGACTGGAATTCGTCTGAGTTAAATTTGTCTGACCTGAGTTTGACTGGCCGATAGACGGCGGGTTCGCCGCCTGACTAGCCTTCGCATCCTTGACCTTCTTGTCCAAAGCTGCGTGTTTCTGAACCAGCACAGCGGCGGTCTGACGAGCCTCGTCTCGCGCTTGCTCCAGCGGAATCGTCCGACTGCGCAGCACTTGCCAGGCCGCGAATTGGGCGTAAAGGCGGCCCGCCTCGTAATTCACCTCGGAGTTGTTGGCTGCCGCTCCGGGCTTCTCCTCAGTCGCGTGTTCGGCGGCCTGATGCTGGTCGAACTGGCGCTGGATCAGGCTGCCGGGATCGGCGCCCGAGCGAATCAAATCCTCTTTGGCATCACTCGATTCATCCTGATCGAGTTCCAGTTGAGCCTCGGCTACGTCAAGTTGTTCCTGCAGACCGTCGAGATGAGCGCCGCTCGCGGCAAGCCGCGTTTTCAGTTTGTCGACCTTAGTCTGATCTGCCCTAACCTGAGCTTCCGCTTGGCTGGCGTGTTCGTAAAGTTCACGGTTCTGCGAGGTGACTTGCAGAGGATGATTTGCCGCATCCCGCAAAGCGTCGTGAAAGGCAAGATCTACTTCGTTATCGGCGAGTTCCGCTGCCTCGTCCGCGAAACGATGCTCATCTACGCCTGACGCCAATTTAGCCATGGCGCGCGCGGTCTGGAGCGGACGCTCGTCCACTAACGGAGTTTGCTCGGTTGCACTTCCCGAGGCCACGGGCGAATCGAGTGGGCTGAGATCGCGAGTCAGGAAAGAGCCAATCGCCGCAACCAGTATCAAAAGCAGAAGGCCTGCCGTGACCAGCCACTGCCGAGATTTCATCCGGGGTTTCATGGTGCGAAGGCTCATTATACGGCGGACATTGCGAAGGTTGGCGCTCAGAAGGGCAATCGAAAGGCCGAGAACTTCTGCCACGCAATCGGTGCGGCGCAGAAATTAGGGCGCCCAGTCAGCAATGAAAATATTCGTTTCGTGCGGCGCTCCGGCATTGCGATTCGATGCCCACACCAACTTCTTGCCGTCGGGGCTGAACATGGGAAATCCGTCGAAGCCCGGGCTGTAGGTAATGCGCTCCAGATTCTTGCCGTCCACGTTGATGGCGTAAAGCTCGAAGTTTCCCATTCCCCCGGTCGAGCCCAGGTTCGACGAGAAAATAATCCGCTTGCCGCTGTGGGAAAAAGAAGGAGCAAAGCTGGCGGCGCCCAAATGCGTGATCTGGTGCTTGTGTCGCCCGTGGGCGTCCATAATCCAAATCTCGAGCGAGGTCGGGCGGATCAGGTTCTGCGCCAGCAAATCCTTGTATGCGGTAATTTCCTTGTCCCCGGAAGGATGGTACGCACGATAGACGATCCACTTTCCATCGGGCGAAAAGAATGGGCCACCGTCGTACCCGAGTTCGTGGGTGAGTTGTTTTACATGCCTGCCGTCGGCGTCCATGGTGTAGATATCGAGATCGCCATTGCGTATGGAGGTGAAGACAATGTGCTTGCCATTGGGCGAGATGGTGGCCTCGGCGTCATAGCCCGGCGTATCGGTGAGTTGCATAAGGCCCGAGCCATCTGGATTAGCGGCGAAAATATCAAACCCGGGATACACGGCCCACGTGTATCCCTTGGAGAAGTCCGGACGCGGTGGACATTGCGGGTCGGCGACATAGGTGGAGGAGTACAGAAGGGTTTTGCCATCGGGATAAAAATACCCACAGGTAGTTTTTCCCTTGCCGTTCGAGACCATGTGAATATCGGAGCCGTCGACGTTCATGGTGAACATCTGATCGCACTGCAGATTGTCCCGCGTGGATTGGAAGATTAACTTCTTGCCATCCGCCGAGAAATAGGCTTCGGCATTCTGTCCTCCGAAGGTGAGTTGGCGTATGTTGTGCAGATGTTTTTCCTGCGGTGTAGCGAGATTGGGAACAGCAGAATCCTGCGCTGCGGCCACGCAGGGCAGGACAAACCAGCTGCTGAATGTCAAGACGAACAGAAGGGCTTTCATGAGGGCGAACGATATTTTAGCAGGAGCAGTGCGGGCAGGCACGTTCCTGGACAAAAAGTAGAAACCCCTCGTTTGGTCTGGATATACAAATTGCTCTTATCCACGCTGAACGATTTCACTTTCTAAAGTGTTCCAGGATCGCTTCGGCCTGCGCTCGCGTAACCACGGAAGACAGCGCCGCAGCTTCCGCCTGTTTCACCGCCTGCACGCTTCCGAAATGTTCCAGCAGACGCCGCGTCGTTCGCGCACCTACGCCCGGAATTTCCAACAATTCGGTCGAGCGATCGCGCATCTGGCGGCGCTTGCGGTGAAATGTCACGGCGAAGCGATGAGCCTCATCGCGAATCAATTGAACCAGGTGCAGCACCGGAGAATGATGATCGAGCACAACCGGCTCATCTTCCTGCCCGAGCACGTAGATGATTTCTTCCCGCTTGGCAATCGCCGCCAGCGGCTGGTTAATGATCTCGAGTGACGCCAGCGCTTCGGCGGCGGCATGTAATTGGCCGAGCCCGCCGTCGATCAGCACCAGACTCGGCATCGGCTTCTTTTCGTCTTGCAGGCGCTTATAGCGGCGCGTTACTACCTCACGCATCGAGGCGAAGTCATCCACTCCAGCGACGCTGCGAATAATGAACTTGCGGTAGTCAGACTTTTCCATGCGACCGTCTTCCCATACCACCATGGAAGCGACGGTCTCCGCCCCTTGAATATGCGAGATGTCGAAGCACTCGATGCGGCGTGGCAATTCTGGCGTGCCTAGCGCGTCTTGCAGCGCTTCCTGAATCGCCTTGGTGTTCGGCTTCATCACGCGGAAGCGCTGGTCATAGGACTGTTTCGCATTGTTGCCGGCTAAATCCAGCAGCGAGCGCTTTTCGCCGCGCTGCGGCACAAGTATGTGAACCCGCGCCTGATGGGAACTGCTACCGGCGATCTGTTCGGAAAGTACTTCCTCCAGCGTCCCGCGATCCTCGAAGTCTACCGGAACATAGATATTGCGCGGGACGTAAGGCTGTCCGATGTAAAGTTGCTTCAACAGCGCCGAAAAGAATTCACCGGGATGAAATCTTTCCGTAGAAACATTGCTTGTGATGTTTTCGGAGGAGACGTAGCCAGCTGCGTCTCTACGAGAAGTTTCCAACTCGGGCAGATCCTCCCAGAAGAATTCCCGCCGGTCGAGCACTCGTCCGCCTCGCACGTGGAACAGATTCGCCGCCAGCATTTCGTTTTCGTAGTGATAGCCAAAAACGTCGGCGTCGTCGCCCTCGACCGCTGCAATCCGCTGCTTCTCCTGTAACTGCTCGACCGTCGAAATCAAATCACGATACTTCGCCGCCCGCTCATATTCCTCCGCCTGGGCAGCTTTCGCCATCCGCTGATGTAAGGATTGCGACAGATCGGTCGGTCGGCCTTCGAGAAACAGCTTCACGTCCCGCACCGCTTCCTGATACGCCTCGGGTGTGGTCAGCCCTTCGACACAAGGTCCAAGGCAACGTCCGATGTAGTACTGCAGGCAGGGGCGCGGATGAAAGTGCCCCAGATCCACCTTGCACGATGGGATCAGGAAATGGCGGTGAATCAGATCGACGATGCGATAGGCAAGGCTGGTCGGAAAATAGGGACCGTAGTACGAGCTGCCATCTTTTTTCAGACGCCGCGTGACATAGACTCGTGGGAAACGCTCGCCCAACGTCAGCTTCACGTATGGATAGGTTTTATCGTCGCGCAGGAGAATGTTAAAGCGCGGCTGCTTCTGTTTGATGAGATGGTTTTCGAGTGCCAGCGCCTCCTTCGTATTGGCGACGACGATGTAATCCACGTCGACCGCTTCTCGCACCAGGGTGTCGGTTTTCGCATCTTCCAGGCGCCCTTCGCGAAAGTAAGAACTCACCCGGCTGCGCAGATTCCCGGCTTTGCCAACGTAAATGACCTCGCCCTCGGCGTTCTTGTAGAGATACACCCCGGCGGAGGCAGGTAAAGTGCGGATTTTCGCGGCGAGATCCATGGGGTGCTGGGAAAGTCTATTTTATTAGAAGTTGCCCATGCGAAAAGGACGCAGGCCGGCCATGTGCCACAATAAAGCTACATGAGGCACAGAGATTGGCAATTCTCCTTACGGACGAGCTCTTGGATTGGCTCAAGAAAATGTCCCGACGGACGGGACTGCCGGTAGGACGAATCATTCGCCAGCAAATTGAGAGCGCCAGGAACGAGAGGGGCAATCAACGTTTCCTCCGACTGGCTGGGAAGATCAGCGGGCCGCCCGATCTGTCCTCACGGAAGGGCTTTTTTCGTAAATGAAAGCCATCCTAGGACAAGCGCCTCATTGCAGTCGCGGCATACCGTAATCACTGTAGATGGTGATTTCCGCGTGTTTCGGCGCAATAAAAGGGAAGTAGTTCCGATTTTGTGTCCCCCCAAGACGCACGTCAGTTAGCCTTCGAGGGAAAAACTTTGCGGTGGTCTCCGGGGATGGCCCACCGTATAAAATTTCCTCACTTGATGACGCCTTTGTTTCCTATTTTGCATCTTATATTTGGGCGATAAATGCATAATTACCGCCCAGGCAATGACTTAGAGCTTAGCTCTTGCCCAACGCAAGTTGGCAGCGCTCGTGCTCTAATAGAAGAACGCACGGCGAACCGGCGCTGGGGCTTTTATGATTACGACGCCGGATGCCGAGATGAACACCAGGTTCGACCCAGGATCAAGAAACCCAAGATCAAGAGAACAGGCGATCAGGTAATTCGGGATCCCGGCTGAGAGACAAAGGAGCTACATGAATCGCACTTCGTTAACCGTTTTACTGGCAGTGAGCATGGCGGCCTCGGTCGGATGCGCCAGTAAGAATTATGTCCGCCAAGAGACCACCCCCCTGATTAACAAGACCAACGAACTGGACGACCTGACCGCCAAGAATTCCAAAGACATTAAAGATGTAGACGCGCGTGCCCAGGCCGGAATCCAGCAGGTGCAAGCCAAGGCTGCCGAAGTGGACCAGAAGGCGCAGGCAGCCGGTCAGCAGGCCGATCAAGCGCAAACCCTGGCCACCAACGCCGTCCATCGTGTGGATACGCTGCAGAGCGCCGTGGCCAACCTCGACAACTACCGAGTGGTGACCGAAACGTCGGTCCACTTTGGCTTTAACAAGGACACCTTAACCAAAGACGCCAAAGCCTCTCTGGATCAGCTCGCCACCGACGTGCCCAATACCAAGGGCTACATCCTGACGGTAGAAGGCGCGACGGATTCGGTCGGCAATTCCGATTACAACTACGGACTAAGCCAGCGCCGCGCTGACGCCGTGATTCAGTATTTGGCCTCGGAGCGCAACATTCCGGCACACAAGATTTATGTGATCGGGCTGGGCAAAGACAAGCCCGTCGATTCGAACAAGACCAGAGAAGGCCGGGCCAAGAACCGCCGCGTGGATGTGCGCCTGATGACCAATACAACGGCATCGGCAACGCCCGCGTCGACCCCAGGCCAGCCGACTGGCCCGTCTCTCTAAACAAGCTCACCCTCCTCCCCGGAGGACTTCGCCAACACAGGCCGCTCCCTCCCCCGGAACGGCCTGCTTTTTGTTCCGGCCTTTTGCACCCTTCGCGTCCTGGGTTGTTCGGTTTTCTCACCCAGCTTTCCGCCTCAAACGCGGTAAAATCTAGCTATGCACAGGTTTGTCTTTATAACCCTGGTTGCCCTTTTCCTCGGAGGATGGGCGCTCGGCCAGCAATCGCAGCCTGATCAGGAGAAGCCACAGCAGAACCAGGCTCCTCCACGTTCCGATCGGGACGCCGAAGCGGGGGAGAGTTCCAGTCGCGATACCCGGGTTGACTTGAGTGCTCCCAAAGATGACGCCAAGAATCACCCCAACAGCGGCATGGCCGACACCAACCCCGAAGACGAACCGGCCGACGTTCAGGAGATGCATCCCTGGAACCCCTACCGGGCGATGAAGGATGATGAGGTCGGCGACTACTACTTCAAACGGAAAAGCTATCGAGCGGCGCTCGCTCGCTACCAGGATGCTCTGATCTGGAAAGAGAAAGACGCCATCGCCAATTTCCGCATGGCGCAGTGCTACGAGAAGCTGGATCAGCCGGACCAGGCCATCCCGCACTATCAGGAGTATCTGAAGATTCTGCCCGAGGGCCCACTATCGAAAGACGCGCGCAAAGCGCTGGAGAAATTAAAGGCGCCGCAAGCGAAGAATGAAACCTCGGCACACTAAACAAACGTCATCGAAGTTAGGTCCCGCTATTTTTCCACCCGGACAAAGTCTCCCGTCGTGCCATTCACGTCTACGATCAGCTTGGCATCGTCGCGGCTGCCTCCGTAGATCACGTGCCAGATGAGCATATTGGTCGCGTGACTCCAATCGAGCACATAAAGGATGGGCGTGTCCGCAGCCTTCTCCAGGAGTTTGTCGCCTCCGTGTTTCTGACCCACTTCAAAAGCTTTGTCCGAGTCCACTTTCAGAAAGCCGATGTCGAAGACTTGAGTCGAAGCGTTGGTCGGACTGTAGCTGTCCTCGTTGCCGGGAGAGATTCCCCGCGAGGGAGCATCCGGCGCGTCCGTGCCTGACCACACATAGGGCTTGGCGCTGCGGCCCGCGGGAGAGGCGAAGGAGGCGCGCCACACCGCGGACTTGCCATCTTTTCCGTTGGCGTCAGCCGTCGCCTGGGATTCCAGCCGGAAGGGTTGAGCATCGCGCTGCCAGCCGCGCGCCGCGATGTACAACTTCTGGAAGGCATAGCGGCCGGTCTGCAACTCCGCGGCTTTGGGCTGCGGTTTCTCGGTCGCGGCCGGCGTGGAGGGCTGCGACGAACAGCCTGCCATGGTCAACACTGCGAGCATCGCCATCAGCAACTTTTTCATAGCACCATCCGTAGGGGCGTGAAATTTTGCAACCGTCAATGCCGAAAGTCATTCTACTAGAAGCAGCGGAGGGCTTCGTCCATGGATGCGTATCTACAAAGGTTACAGGACGCGATTGCCTCGGCCACTGCGGGTATGACGGTGGAAGACCTGCAGCGTCATCCCGAGGGCAAATGGAGCACAGCGGAAGTACTCGAACACCTCTACCTCACCTATACAGGAACGGTGAAGGGATTCGAGCGCTGCCTGCAGGCCGGTAAACCGCTGGCGCGAACGCCGCTGCTGAAGGATCGCATGAAAGCCTTCGTGGTAACCCGGCTCGGGCACATGCCCGAAGGGCGAAAAGCTCCGGACCGTACCCAACCTCGCGGCATGCTGCCAGAAGAAGTGAAACGCGAAATTGGTCCACGGATCTCAGCCATGGACGAAGTGATTGGGCAATGCGAAGCGCGTTTTGGCAAGCGCACGCGAGTGGTCGATCACCTTATCCTCGGACCGCTGACGGCAAGCCAGTGGCGAAAATTTCACTGGGTTCACGGACGCCACCATCTAAAACAGATTCACAAACTCCGCGCGGCCAATGCGAGTTATGACAAGTGATTCGGCGGGAGATCGCACCCCGCAAACCCACCCAGGCAAAAGACGCTTGGGTGGGGCACCCCTGGAGATGCTCGGCTTGGGCCACCGTCTCAGCGAACGAGTTTGGAGTTGGCGCACTGACCGCGCGCGCGGCCGAAGACATTGTTGAGATTACCCGCGGAATCCCCGATTTGAGGGCTGGGGTTGTTCCCTGCACATTTTAAGTTGCCCCGAATGGAATTGGTCGCCATCTCGTTGCCGTCCGGGTCTGCAGTCACGTTGTTGTTGAGGGTAACTTGGTTCGCGATGGCATCACGCACGAAGCCCAGCCAGCAGGACTGCCATTCTGTAATGGTGAGACTTCCTCCGATGATCATGTCCTCGAAGTCGCCGTAGGGCGGACCGCCCAGCGGCGGAGGTAGCGAACCGGAGCAGTTGACGCCGCCGCCTCCACCTTTCATGGAGACGTCTTTACCGACAACGACCAAGTGGACCACCACTGCCAAGGCATCTCTGGCAATGATAGAGCCACCCACCGCGTCCCTGGTAAAATACGATCCCACCTGCTGATCAGGATCATTCAAGCAGATTTGATTCACCGGCTCGCAGCCCATAAAGAGAATACCGTTGCTGCGCACCTCCACATTACCACGGACATCTAAGTTCGAGCCGACATGCAAAGTGTCGGTGCCGCCGTACAGGGCGACCAGAGCGCCGCCGGAAAGCACGGTTACGTCGTGCTCAACCTTTACCGACCCGGCGTCGACGGTGCAGACGCCAGTGATTTTGAGATTTGAGTAGGTACCGGGAGCGATCGATCCGCCCGCGCAGGTGTTATCGCGTCCTGCCGAGGCATCATCAGCACTTGCACCTGCCTTGATCCCCACCAGGGAAATCACGGCGACAGTCAGAGCTATGAAAGCGAACCACCGGCGATACTCGATCATGGCATTTTCTCCTTATTTTCCCCAAGAGTTAAACTGGTCGCTACAATGTGGTGCCAATTCTCTCCTTGTGCCATGAGGGCTGTCAAGCGCGTTTACTGAAATAATCGATTCGGCTCGGGACGCGGAATGCCTTGTTGGACACCGCTTTCGCTGGCGTGCGGGTTCCTGCATTCGCAGAAAACACAACATCGTTACACCGGCGGGGTGCGGGGATGGTAAGAAATGCCAATTAATGTGAAGAACAAACGCCGGGCTTTGCTGATAGTGATGTCATTGTTATTGGGTTGGGGGATCGTGGGATTGGCACATTCCTCGATTCCTCTCACCAATGATTTCATCGAATACTGGTCGGCCGGCAAACTTCTCTTATTGGGCGGCAATCCATACTCGGCCGGGCAGGTCCTTGACATGGAACGAGCGTTGGGAAGATCTGGGACCAGCCCACTCATTCCTTTCAGTCCACCGTGGGCGCTGACGTTCATGGCGCCTCTCGCGCTGGTTGATCCGCATCTCAGCCGTGGGTTGTGGCTTTTTACTACTATCGCTCTTGTGGTTGCCTGCACTGAGTGGAGTTGGCGGCTTTATGACGGTGGTGACTCGGGCGGACTTTTGAAATGGATTGTAGCCATACTGTTTGCTCCCACTCTGACCGTCCTGATCATCGGTCAGGCAGGTCCGCTGATTCTGGCCGCCCTGGTATCGTTTCTGCTCCTTGAAAGAGAGCGGCACGACTTTCTCGCGGGGATGCTGGTGATGCCAGCCGCGATTAAACCACAACTGTTGTACCTGTTCTGGATAGGGCTAGTGGTGTGGGCTTGCAAGTATCGGCGATGGGCCGTGCTGGCCGGGCTTGGCGTAGCTTTGATCATTACCAGCGCTTTAGCCCTGGCATTTGATCCGGCTATTTTCTCGCAGTACTTTTCTTTGCTGCGCGATCCCATGCTGTTAGACCAGCCTTATCCGGTATTGGGAGGCGTCCTACGGTTGCTCTTCGGGGTGGAAAAACGCTGGCTGCAGTTTGTTCCGGCGGTTTTTGGATTGGCTTGGTTTGTCCATTACTGGCGCGCTTGCCATCGCGATTGGGGATGGCGGGAGCACCTGCCACTACTGTTGCTGGTGTCGCTGGTCACAACTCCTTATGGATGGTTCTTCGACCAAGTGGTGCTATTACCAGTTGTGATGCAATGCACAATATGGCTGGTGCGTCGTGGCGGCGCGGTTGCGGGCCAGGCCGCCGTGGCTTTCGTCGCCACGAATCTCATTGCCCTGGCTTTCATAGCGGTCGGACTGACCACCTTCTGGTACGTATGGATTGCGCCGGTGTGGCTCCTCTTTTACTTGGTCCTGCGGCATAATGTGAGGAAGCCCGCGGTCCACCTTCAAGGATATGAAGGTTGCTAGGAGACGCTCGCCAGGATCGCCGAGGCGATCTTCGTGGGCGACGAGTCTGTGACGACTCCGCGGATTGACTTGTTGGTTGCTAACTCCTAACATCGCCCGGAGGTCGGAGGTTTCAACTGCTCGGTCAAACCATCTCGCATTACCGCATTGTCGAAAAACTGGGCGGGGCGGGATGGGCGTCGTCTACAAGGCCGAGGACACGCGCCTCGACCGTTTCGTGGCGCTCAAGTTCCTGCCCGATGATGTTGCCAGTGATCCGCATTCCCTGAGCCGCTTTCGGCGCGAAGCGCAAGCTGCCTCCGCCCTGAATCATCCCAACATCTGCACGATTTATGACATTGGCGAGGCAGGACGGCAAGGCTTTCATCGCCATGGAGTTTCTGGACGGCGCGACCCTGAAGCACCGAATCGCGGGCCGATCCACTGGAAACCGAAATCGTGCTCCTGCTCGGCGATCGAGATTGCCGATGCCCTGGATGCCGCCCACGCGAAAGGCATTGTTCATCGTGACATCAAGCCGGCAAACATCTTCGTTACCGAGCGCGGGCCACGCCAAGGTTCTCGATTTTGGTTTGGCGAAGATCACGTATGTGCGGGAAGCTGGCGCTCAAGAACGCCGGAGCGCCGACCCTATCCACTCAGGATAACGACGAGCATCTGACTAGTCCCGGTGCCGCGTTGGGCACTGTGGCCTACATGTCGCCCGAGCAAGTGCGCGGCAAGGAACTCGACCCGCGAACCGATCTTTTTTCCTTCGGCGTGGTGCTCTACGAAATGGTGACCGGCAAGCTCCCATTCCGCGGAGAAACTTCCGGACTGATTTTCGATGGCAATTCTGAATCGCGCTCCCGTGGCGCCGGTGCGTCTTAATCCTGATCTCCCTGCCGAGTTGGAACGGATCATCAATAAGGCTCTGGAGAAAGACCGCAACCTGCGCTATCAGAGTGCGGCGGACATGCGCGCCGACCTGCAGACGGCTGAAGCGGGACTCCGAAAGCGGCCACAGGGTCGCCGCAAGCTCAGAGCTGGCAGCCCTGCCGACTTTAGTCCCGGGGGAAAGCTGCGGAACATTGCGATTCTCCTCCTCGCCGTCGCGATGCTCGCGGCGGGCGGACTCTACTATCGTTCGCACCAGCGAAGCAAACATTTGACTGAAAAGGACACCATCGTTGTCGGCGATTTTACCAATAGCACGGGCGATGCTGTATTTGATGACACGCTCAAGACCGCGCTGGGTATTTCCCTGCGCCAGTCGCCTTTCCTCAATGTGCTCTCCGACAGTGAAGTCACCAAGACCCTGCAACTGATGACCCTCGCCCCCGGCACGAGAATCACATCCGAGGTGGCCCGCGAGCTTTGCCAGCGGGCAGGCTGTCAAGCTTACATCGGCGGAGCCATTGGCAGCCTGGGAACCGAATACGTGCTGGGGCTGAAGGCAGTGAATTGCCAGAGCGGGGATACGCTAGCGCAGGAACAGGTCACAGTGGCGTCGAAGGAGAAGGTGCTGGACGCGCTGGGTGCGGCCGCATCGAAGGTGCGCGGCGAACTGGGCGAATCACTGGCCACGGTACAGAGGTTCGATGTTCCGCTCCAGCAGGCTACCACGTCCTCGCTGGAGGCGCTGAAAGCGCTCAGCCTTGGCAAAAAAGCATCGAACGAAAAAGGCGACGCCGCAGCCCTGCTGTACCATGAACGTGCCATCGAGCTTGACCCGAATTTTGCCATGGCCTACGCGGCGGTGGGCGCGGACTACTCCAATCTGGGCCAGCCAGAGCGTTCTAACGAGTACTACAGCAAAGCGTTCCAGCTCCGGGAGCGCGCTAGCGAAAGAGAAAAGCTGGCCATCACCGCCGACTACTACTTGAATGTAACCGGGGAACTGGATAAAGCAGCTCAGACATATCAGGAGCAGATTGAAAGCTATCCCAGGTCATGGGTAGCGTATGGCAATTTGGGCGTAGTGTTCGCCCTTCAGGGTCAGTACGAGAAGGCCGCGGAGGCCACCAAGACAACTCCTACGCCTTGCTTCGGATCAAGTATCTTCCTACGTGAATCTCGCCGACTACACCATTGCTTTACAGCGCCTCGACGAAACCCGGCAGATCATCCATGAGCAGGCGCCCAAATTAGATGATTTCGCATTTCACAATGCTCTCTATGCTCTCGCTTTTCTCGCGGCGGACTCCGCCACGATGGCGGAACAGCAACAGTGGTTTGCGAGTAAGCCGGAATCTGCGACCTATGGGCTTGCGCTGGCGTCTGACAGCGCGGCGTATGCGGGTCATCTAGGCAAGGCGCGGGAACTTACCAGGCGGGCTGTGGACTTCGCTAAACAATCGGACAACAAAGAAACTGCCGCCATCTGGCAAGTCAACGCTGCGCTGCGGGAAGCGGCTTATGGCAATCCCGCGGAAGCGCGGCAGTCAACTGCACAAGCTTTGAAGCTCGCCCCCGCGAGTCAGGGGGTCGAGAGCGAGGCTGCGCTTGCGTTTGCCATGGCGGGCGATACGGCGCGAGCCGACAGCTTGGCGCAAGACTTGGGGAAACGCTTTCCCCTCGACACCCAGATGCAGTCGCTTTGGCTGCCGGCAGTTCAAGCGCAATTGGCGCTGGACGGGAAGAATCCGGTTTCTGCGCGGAATATCGCGCAAGCCCCTTCCCCGCTCGAGTTCGGGCAAATTCCGTTCGTGGCCAACATCTCCTGCCTCCATCCGCTGTATGTAAAAGGGCAAACATACTTAGCGGCCGGACAGGGTAGCGCTGCCAGCGCCGAGTTTCAGAAGATCCTCGACCACCGCGGCATTGTCTGGAACTGTTGGACCGGAGCTTTAGCCCATCTAGGTGTGGCCCGCGCCAATGCTTTGGAGGCCAGAATCTCGCAGGGCGCCGATGCCGATGCCGCCCGAGTGCGAGCGCTCGCTGCCTACAAGGATTTCCTCACCCTCTGGAAAGATGCCGATCCCGACATTCCCATCCTGAAGCAGGCCCAAGCGGAGTATGCGAAGCTGCAATGATCGCAATGCAGGGGAAACGGTGGGATGGTTCGAGTACAAAAGGAAAAGCCCTCGGGGGGCGAGGGCTTGAAATCAGAGGTCGAACAAGCGGACTATTCCCGAACCGACGAAGGGACGCCCGCTGTGCGAGCGTTTTCTTCCATATCGTCGAGTTCCTGTTTGGCAGCGTCGACCGCCTTTTTCTTTTCGTCAATCTTCTTTTTATAGTCGGCGTCTTCTTTGTCCCAGGCGGTTTCGTTTCGCATGCGATTGCCGGCGTCGGCATACATCGCGGCAGCGCGGAGTTGATATTCACGCTGTTCGACATCTAGTTCGCGCCCCAGCAGATCCAATTTCGCTCTTTGTGCGACTAGCCGGTCCTTCCAGCCGTCAAAGGTTTTTTGCCGGTCTTCCGGCGACTCTCCCGGTTTGATTTGAGTAGGTTTGGCATCGGCTTTTTTCTCGGTCGGGGCTGTGTCCTGCCCGGCATTCGCCTTTGCGTCGTCTCCACCGTTCGCCGCGGTTTGTGGCTTTGCGTCCTGCGCATCGTTGGCCGCGGGTTGCGTCTTGTCGCCGCTATCGGCTGCAGCCTTGCTGTCGCCCGACGCTCCTCCGCCGCCGACCACACTCAATTTGTCGGTGGCCGGAATGTTGTCATTGTCGAACTGCTTCACCGACGCCGGTTTCTTGTCCTTGCGCACGGTGCGGGCGTAGTCGCCCAGCGGTTGCTGTTGAGTCGAATCATTTTGTGCGCTGGCATAAGACGCGAAGATTCCCGCGAGAACCACTCCCGCGATCCAGATACGTGTAATGGACTTCATTCTCATTTTTTCTCCGTGACCGAAGGTCTGCTCACTTTCGCAGGCCAAGCGGTGAATTGAGTTCAAGCTTCGGCAGCCTTCGCGGCTCTTGCGGCCGCGAGAAAACCACCAATCGTGTGATCCAGGTGGGCTGCTTCCGATACGATATCGATCGACAACTGCCGCACCAGCGCCGGATCGCGAGTCGATGCCAGTTGCTGCGCATAGCTGGAAATGGTAGCCAGCGAATTCCGCAGCGCCAGCGCCATCTCGGCCGACATTTCTCCGCGCAGCTCCTGTTGCCTCCGAATCAGGGCAAATTCTGTCTTATCCGAGATCAGGCAAGCCGAGCCCAGGCTCTCGCCTGAAGGCGCATTCACGGGAGAGATCGTGATCTCGAGAAATCTTTGTTCGCCCGCGGGCGTAACGTAGTCCGCGGCCGCGGTTTGCAGAGCGGTTTGTGATTGCAAACTCGGTGCCCGTAAACTGGCTTGCACTGCCGCTGCCAGCGTCTCCTGCGAGCCCGAAGTCAATCGCGCTTCCCGAAATATCTCGCCGACGCCCATTCCCACGGGCGATGCGAATCCAAGAATGCTCTTAGCCGCGGCGTTGGCATTACGAACCAAACCGTTCGGCGTGAGGAACAACACTCCGCTCGACAGGTTCGACAGCACCGCTGCACTGATGTTTTCCGACGTCTTCGCCCGCCGCCGCTCCACCTGATGCGCGCTCAGCAATTCGTGTTTCTGCTGTTTCAGTTGCTGGATCACAGCGTTGTAAGTATGCACCGGGAACTGTTCAGGCTCGGGCGCCGAGTCGATCTCATAAGATTCCTCGGTCAGCATGCGCCGCATACGGCGCAGCAACAGGGTCGCCATCCACAATGCAAAACCCGAGATCAAAAGCAGGATCGCCATGCGAAGCACGATGGGATTGCTGAGTACCTTCACAGCAACCTCCAATACCAGCGAAAGAACTGGTCGCCAAAGAATGAAGCAACCATCGCCATACTGCCCAGGAACACGCCGAAGGGCATGGGGAACCGGCGCAAGGCAATACTGGCCGACGCCCATCCGTGACGCCGGGCCACGCTGGGCGATTCATGGTGGCGCAGCATGCGACGCCGGGTGCGCTTGATCCACACCGCGAGCACTGTCGACAATCCTGCCAGCGATCCCACCACCGACGCGCTGAACAGAGTAAAGATGGTCAGCCGGATGCCAAGGAACGCCCCCACCATCGCCATCAGCTTGACGTCACCGAAGCCCATACCCTCGACTCCGCGCGCCCGCAGGTAAATGGCGCCCGCACCGTAAATAAAGGACGCACCCGCCGCAGCTCCCATCAGCGCTTGCAGTAACGAAAGCCAGGGACTGGAGGCGTTGGCCGCGGGCTGGTAGATCAGTCCGAACAGCATCTTCGAAAGCAAATCGTTGACCGGGACGACCAGGCTGAACAGCAAT
This sequence comes from Terriglobales bacterium, assembly GCA_963706465.1. GTDB lineage: Bacteria > Acidobacteriota > Terriglobia > Terriglobales > Acidobacteriaceae > JABDBE01. Next base: position 263,822 of record CAVPMC010000001.1, on the reverse strand, counting down.
CCCAGGACGAATCCGGGCAATGTCATCTTGTCGGGCAAAAGCTGAGTCTCAGCGTCAGTGAAGATCAAGCCCAACAGCAAGAAACCGAAGACACAGTATTTCAGCACGGCCCAAGTAAGCCCGAAATATGCGTAGCAGGCCAGAAAAAGCAGGCCGGTGAGCAGTTCTACTACGAGGTAACGGGGCGAGATCGAAGCCTTGCACTGGCGGCATCGTCCCCTGAGAATCAACCAGCTGAGGATGGGCAGGTTGTCATAGAAGCGGAGTGGCTGGCCGCACTTTGGACAAGCCGAACCGGGGTGGACCACCGACAAATCACGCGGCAGGCGATAGACACACACATTCAGAAAGCTGCCAAATGCCAGCCCCAGCGCGAAAATCGCTAATCCGAATGCGGGATCCACCGTGCGCTTTTGCCCGTCCTTGCCAGATGTGAATGCTGGTTTCGCCTAGATTATACGGTGCCCTGAAGGGTAGAGCGCGGGTACTAAAGGTATTGTCCGGAAGTACGAGGGGGAAGCGCAGAGCGCACGCTGATCTCAGGGGCGGCCTGAAATGAGGCCTCCCGGAGCACACCGTTCTTTACCAAGCCTCTTTGCGGGCGGCTGGGACGGGGATGCCCGGCCGCCATCGTGCCTCACCAAACTCGGCAGGCGTTTTCACGCACCATGGCCTGGCCTTTGTGGCAACCGAAAGCTTTGGCGAATTCCGACATATTGGATACGACGTTGTTGACCCGGAATTTGTCCAGTGGATGCGGGTTGCTGACCAGCAGCGTCCGGATCATTTCCGGGCGCAAGTCACTGCACCAGATGTTGGCGTAGGACAGAAAGAATCGTTGCAGTGCGGTCAAACCGTCTTCTCCTTTGGTATCCAGGCTCTGACCTTTCCCCTTGAGGTCGGCATCGAGCGCGGACAGCGCCAGGTGGATTCCGCCGTTGTCGGCGGTGTTCTCGCCCTGGGTCAAGCGTCCGTTTTGCTGCACACCGGCTTCGGGGACGAACTCGGTATACTCGTCGGCGATGCAGTCGCCGCGTTTATCGTAGGCCTTGGCATCGTCAGCCGTCCACCAATCGCGCAGATTCCCGTTTTCGTCGAATTTGCGGCCCTGGTCATCATAGCCGTGGATGGTCTCGTGCCCAATCACCGCGCCTGCAGCGGCGTAGTTAACCGAATCGTCCTTGGCTGGATCGAAGAACGGTGGTTGCAGAATTCCAGCCGGGAAGTTGATGGTATTGGTCTGAGGATCTTCGTAGGCATTTACGGTGGGCGGCGTCATCCCCCACTCGGTTCGGTCCAGCGGCTTGCCAATTTTCTGCAGTTGCCGGTTCAGTTCGAAGGCTGCGGAACGCTCGACGTTCGCAACATTATTATCCGGACGAATTTCGAGAGCAGAGTAGTCGCGCCAGCGGTCGGGATATCCGATCTTGTCAATCTGGGCGGCAAGTTTTATGTGGGCCTGTTTTTTTGTTTCCGGGCTCATCCAATCCATGGAATCCATTTCCTGGCCCAGGGCGACTTTGAGCGCATTCACCATTTCCTGCACCCGCGCTTTGCTGGAGGGGGGAAAGGCACGGGCCACATAGGCCTGGCCCAGGGCTTGTCCGATGTCGCGGTCCTCCGCCTGAATGCACCGGCGCCATAGCGGCAGAATCTGTTTGGCGCCGAAAAGAGTTTGACCCGCAAATGCGAAATCCTCGTTGGCGAAATCGTCGTTCAGTGCTCCCGCCAGACCGGTGAGCAACTGCCATTTCAAATATGTCTGCCAGTGATCGAGTGGCTGGCTTTGAATCAGCTGCTCGACTCCGCGAAAGAAATCCGGCGAGGTCACGATGAAAGTCGGGCTCGCGGGAGCGTGAACCAATTGCAGATAGCGGCTGAAGTCAAACGATGGAGCCAGCTTCTTGACTGCGTCCAGGTTCATTTCGTGGTCGAGGTTCTTGGGATCGCGGCGCTGGACGATTTCCATGGCGGCCTTGGCCATGGCGGTTTCCATTTGCAGCACCGTGGTTGCATCTGTCTTTGCCTGCGCTGCCGGCACGCCGGAAAGTTCCAGTATGCGGGAGATATGGGCGACGTACTTGGTTCGAATCTCGACCGACTTGGCGTCATCGTTCAGGTAGAACTCCCGCCCGGGAAGCCGCATGCCACCTTGATCGAACTGGGCGATGACGTGGGTAGTGTCGTGAAAGTCGGGTTGGGCGCCGAAACCAAACAGCGCGGCGAAGGTTGCAGGGTCGCTCGGATTGTAGGCGCCCGGGACGGAGCGATGAATGTCAGCCACGATGTCGGCGATCTCAGTCTTGCTGCGCATGGCGTCAATGCGTTGCAACTGGGGCCGCAAGGTGGCCAGAGCATTCGCATTTCTTTCTTTTTCATCCATGCAGGCGGACCAATAATCGCCAACCTTTTGTTCCACCGGCGTGCGCCCCGCGGCGGGCCTGGCAGCCACATCGAGTGCCGTCTGGTGGAGAAAGCTCTCGTTCCACAACTGCAGCTTGCCGAATGATCCCCAGAAAATCTCGTCGGCAGGCACGGGATTGTCGGCGATCCAGCGATTGCACGAGTACCGATAGAAATCGGTGCAGGGATCGACTGAGGCGTCGACCTTCTTGGGATCGAAGTGATCGAGTTGGACTGTGGTTTTGCTGGAGTCTGGCGCGGGTGCGGTTTGGGCGAACCCAAGGGACGCAAATCCGGAGAATGCTACAAAGCTAAGAAGAATCGACGCGAGAAACGAGCGCATATTAGCGGGCCTCTGAGTGCAGGATTAGCGGGACGGATAGAAAGCTTACCATAGTTATTTCTTGCCTGGCGCTTCGTCCTGGCGCCCATGCACTCGAGTCAGCCCGACCACGTTTCGACACTAACTCCCCAACAGGCAAAGGGCGGCATGTGCTCTCCGAAGATCATGGCAGAACACCAAAAGAAAAGACATGCCTTTCCCTAATGCCATGAACAGTATGGTGGCAAAACCGGCAATAGCAAGACCGACGCCACGGCTTGGGTCGAGAGCGCGATACACCTCACCCATACCGCCAGCACCAAGGGAGGAAACTATTTCATAGGATCCGAGTTTTGTACCCGGAGCGAAGGCCATGGCTGCCCGTGATTTTATCCTTGGGCACTTTCGCCCAATTCAAACAAACCCGGAGTTGGAGGTAGAGACGCAGTTAGCCACGTCTCTACCGTCCACTCATCCTCAGCACGCGCTACTGCTCGACCGGACCTCTGGAGTGCAGGACAAACTCGACGCGCCGCTCTCGGTTCACGCGAACGGTTTGGTAAAGGTCCATCGCGTCCAGCGCGACCAGTTTCGGCTGTCCGTCCTGGGTCACGCAGTGCAGTTGTCCGGCTTGCACCCAATAATCGCGGGCCAGCCAGGCATCGCCGCCCTTGAGCACGATAACCGTAGACGCCGGTGCTGCAGTCGGTGGCGCCGACTGTACGAAATTCGCGGGCTGCAAGGTCGGGCTCTGCTGTTGCGGCGTCGCTGCCGGCCGGTAAGACGCGGACGTCGAGGAGTCGTAGCGGCTCGGGGTGGCCCACGGGGGCGACGGAATCGAGGACCTGACCGCCGGCAAGGCAAATTCCATGTCTTCCATCAACCGCAGGGTCAGTCGCGCCTCACCCTTCCCCAGAGTCGGAAACGGTCCCCGGGCTGGCAAAGTGAATATCTTGACCGGCCAGAAGAGTGGAACCGCCCACAAAATCGCATCTCTCTTGGGGTGGCCTTTTCCGTGAACCCGGCCTTCGGAATCCACTTTCATGTGCGGTGCGGAAATGATTTTGGCCGAGAGCGGGAGGACCTGGGCGCCAGGCAGGATAATCCGATCGAAGTTGACTTGCATCCATCCCTTGCCTACGAAATGTCCAGGGTTTTTATAGTCTTCGAGGCGACCGCTCAGCTCCGCGCCCCGCGGAAACAGAGGATGCCCGAAGGCTGCCACGTGCCCCAGGTAGCAAAGCACGGGATCACCGATCGCCGCGGTTTTGGAAGAGAAGTTGGGTTCATCTACGGTGCATTGCAGAAGGGTTCCGGCGGGGACGATCTCATCGCTAGCTCGAGCTACGATGCTGGCCGCAACACAAAGAAGTAGCGTTAGAAGCAGATACTTTCGGGTCATAGGAGCGTCTCCTCGGACTGTAATCGTTAAGGAGCGCGCCCCATACGCGACTCAAAGCGAAAAAATCTTACCACGGAAAGGTCGTATCACCAAGATTAATGCGCAGGATGAGACTGTCTTAACCCATTCCAGGACTCGACTCATGGCCGGAAAACGTATTCTCCCGACATTACCAGCTTGCTGAAGGGTTTAACGATGGCTAAGGTCGTATACGACGGCGAATGAAGAAAGTCCGATATCGAACATGGGGGCGATCCGCTCCAGCTTATGGTGCCTGGTTTTATGGAAATAGTAGCTGAGGCCGATCGTTCCGGCGGTTTCGCCCGCAAAGTTCACGGCTAACAAAGCTGTATTGCCGCTGAAAAGCCGTGTCATGGGGTTCAGTTCCGTCCCGCCACTTTGCAGATTGGCGCGAGTGACTGCGAAATCCGCCGCGCTGAGCGCGGCAACGGTTGCGAATAAGGCTCGATTTTCATTGTCCCAAAATTTGTGCGGGGTGGGCGCTTCCGGGAGAGCGGCAGCGACTGCCGGCGGGTTCGCGCTGTAAGCCGCTATCGACACTCCCTGCGCTAGGGCGGTACCGCTAAGGAGCGCTAGGACAATCAGGCACTGCGCCCCGAACGATTGAGATGAGGGTTTCCGCGGGTCTTGTGGGTTTGCCATTTTCTATCGCTGGAACCAACCAGCCAAGGTATCGCAATCGGGCAACCCATGTTTCGAGGTCTGTTCTGCGTGTTTACCATCTACAATTCAATAATTTGCGCGACGGGCGGCCCCGGGGCGTTCAAGGATGTGTGCAAAGTTTTGCGTGCCCGAAGTGGTTTTCCCTCGCCGCCGAGTCTGATTCTCTGGGAACTCAACTCGACTATCGTGGGCTCTCCCCGGCTGAGCCGAGGTTCTCGGCCGCCGGAACCACGATGGCCTGAATGTTCTGGCCAGCGATCATCTTCCGAAAACCCACCAACTCTGTTTTTTGGATTTCCGCCCAGTGCGCGATGGCGACGTCAGCCTGCTTTTTCAGCTTCTCAAATACCTGATATTCAGCCTCGGTGGGAGCCGAATCTGTCCCGACTCCAACCGCCATCGCTAGGGCTGACAATTTGCTGTCGACTTTCTGCGGATAAGCCAACGAATCTTCGTTGGACTTGATCTTCATCTGAGCCAGGTCGTCGCGCACCAAAAGCAGATGCTTGTCCAGTTCAGCGGCGGCCGTAAACATCGGCTTGACACTGCTGTTATCCGGCAGGCGCTTTCTCAGTCCGTCCATTTGCGCGCGCACATCCTGAATCTGGTTCACGGCGTCGTAAACCCGGCTCAGTTCGTCGCGAATTTGAATGAGCAGATCAAATTGCTTTTGTAGATCGGCCTGAGAAACATTCACCCGGGGATCCATTGTGACCTCGAAGGGCGCGGTCTGAGTTTTCCCGCCAACCGTCAAACGAACCTCATATTTTCCCGGCAACGCCATTGGACCGCGGCTGCCATTCTTGTATTCCCAAAGATAATAATCGGGCACGTGGCTGCTTCCCGCATAGCGCAGATCCCAGACAAAACGATTCAGGCCCGCTTCCACTTTGATCTGCTTTTCAGGTTTCTTATCCTCCGGAGTCAGTGGCTCTTCCAGTTCGTCAGTCTTATTGCTGGAGTATTTCCGGACCACGCTGCCGCTGGAATCCAGAATTTCAATGGTGGTCTCGGCCTTAGTTTCATCTTTGAGGAAGTAGTAAATCAGCGCTCCTGCCGGAGGATTCTCTCCCACCAGGACGTGCTTTGGAGCTTCCTCGTCGTCGCTCGCCGTCTGGATTCGCACGGCAGTCGCGGGAGCGTAAAGGTGCAGGTTCTGTTTGGCAATCTCATCGCTGTATTGCCGCAGGGGCGAAACATCGTCGAGAATCCAGAACGCCCGCCCATGCGTGGCCAGCACCAGGTCGTCATTCTTTACCACCAGATCGTGAACCGGCGTCATCGGCAGATTGAGTTGCAGCGCGCGCCAGTCAGCCCCGTCGTTGAACGACACGTAGACCCCGGTTTCGGTGCCCGCATAGAGCAGGCCGCGTTTCTTGGGATCTTCGCGCACCGCCCGGGCAAAAGTGTTTTCCGGAATCCCCCGGGTAATCTTCACCCACGTCTTGCCGTAATCGTTGGTCTTATAAATATAGGGATGCATATCGTCCGACTGATGCCGGTCCACGGCCACATAAGCCGTCCCTGCATCATGCGGCGATGGATCAATCAAGCTGATGCGGCTCCAATCGGGCAAATCCCTGGGTGTGATGTTGGTCCAGTTCTTTCCCCCATCGCGGGTGACGTGAATCGAGTCCATCGTCAGTGCCCACCCAAATCAGTCCTTTGACCAGAGGCGACTCCGCGACGGCGAAGATGGTGTCGTAATATTCGGTGCCGGAGTCGTCCTTGTCGATGGGGCCCCCCGAAACCTCTTGTTTGCTCTTGTCGTTGCGGGTGAGATCGGGACTGATCGCTTCCCAGTGCATGCCGCCATCGGTGGTCTTGAACAGACGTTCCCCGGCGTGGTAGAGCGTGTTGGGATCGTGCGGCGAAATCAGGATCGGCGCCGTCCACTGGAAGCGGTGCTCCAGTTGCGCGGCCCCGCCGCCATCGCTAATCTCGGGCTGCTCCGCGATATTTTTTGTCTGCCCATTGCGTTTGTCATAGCGCGTGATCACGCCTTCGTACTCGCCCGCATAAACAATATTAGGATCCGGCGGATACGGGGCGATGTAGCCAGCTTCTCCGCCCCCTACCGCGTACCAGTCGGCGCGATCAATGGCCACGTCATCGCTGCGACTGGCAATCGCCACCGAACTCAGATCCTGCTGCGAACCGTACACGTAGTAAGGGTTCCGGTTGTCAGTGATCACGTGATAGAACTGCCCGGTGGGTTGGTTGTCCTGGCGCGACCAGGTCTTGCCATCGTCCACGCTCACGGTGACCCCGCCGTCGTTGGTAACGATCATGCGTTTCGGATCTTTGGAATCAATCCACATGCCGTGATTGTCGCCATGCGGGACCTTCACTTTATTGAAGGTGTGCCCGCCGTCGCTGGACTTGTAGAAGTCCACGTTGGCGATGTAAACCACATCCGCCGCCTGCGGGTCGGCAAAAATGTGCATGTAATACCAGGCGCGCTGCCAGAAGGCGCGATCGTTATTCAACAGCTCCCAGGTTTCGCCGCTATCGTCGGAGCGGTAAAGACCGCCCTCCGGCGCTTCGATGAGCGCGTACACGCGATCGGAGTTGGCGGCGACGGCGATTCCGATTTTGCCGTATGGACCTTTAGGCAGGCCGTGCTCCTCAAGGCGCTTCCACGTGCTTCCGCCATCATTCGAGCGGTAAAGGCCGCTGCCGGGGCCTCCGCTGGAAAGTCCCCACGGCGTTCTTCGTGCCTCCCATAACGCCGCGTAAAGAATATGCGAGTTGTGCGGATCGAAGGCGACGTCGATTCCGCCCGTGTTTTCGTCTTTGTACAGAACTCTTTCCCAGGTCTTGCCTCCGTCGGTGGTTCTAAAGATTCCGCGCTCGGTGTTGGGGCCGAAAGGATGGCCCAGCGCAGCCACGTAAACGACATCCGCGTTCCTGGGATCGACAATCAGTTTGCCAATCGCCCGCGAGTCGCGCAGGCCAATGTTCTTCCAGGTCTTCCCACCATCGACCGTCTTGAAGATTCCATCCCCATGTGAGATGTTGCCACGAATACAGGCCTCGCCCGTTCCCACATACACTACGTTCGGATCGGACGGCGCAACTGCCACACTTCCAATCGAGCCCACGCTCTGTTTGTCGAAGACTGAAGACCAGGTCAGCGCTCCGTCAATGGATTTCCAAACACCGCCACCTGCGGAGCCGAAGTAGTATGTCTTCGGATCTCCGGCTACGCCCGATGCCGTCAGCGAACGTCCGCCACGAAATGGGCCGACCACCCGATATTTCATGCCCTTGAATTGTGGGTCTTCGTTTTCCGTGTCCGCGGGGGAAGGTTTCTGCGTGTCGGTTTGAAGTTCGGCAGGCTTGCGCTCTTTTTCTCGCGTCTGCGCGAAGCTCGTGCTGGCAACTAAAAGGAGGAGCGCGCTCGCGATGCACGCAGTTCGACCGACCATCAGCCTGAAGGAATTCATTGAGTTCATCTCCCCGAAGAAGTGAAACCCTAGTCTACCGCCTGAAGTCGTATCACGGAAAGGTATGGAAATTCGGATTTCAGGATTTTTTCTTGCCCCCGAGAATCGCGCGCGCGGCCTGCAACTCCTTGCGCTCAGCCGGATTGACCTTGGGGTAGGACAGATTCAGATCTTCCAGGGTCTCGACAATCGCCGCCGCGACCGCTACGCGAGTGAACCATTTATTGTCTGCGGGTATGACGTACCATGGCGCATGATCGCACGCGGTATGCACGATCATTTCCTCGTACGCCTTCATGTAATCTTTCCAATAGGCCCGTTCGCGCACATCCGCCGCGGAGAATTTCCAGTTCTTTTCCGGGTGATCGAGCCGGTCGAGGAAGCGCTGCTTCTGTTCTTTCTTCGATAGATTGAGAAAGAACTTGCGGGTGACAATTCCATTACGCCAGAGATAACGCTCGAAGGAATGAATGTCCTGAAACCGATCGTTCCAAATATCTTTCGTCAATAAAGACGGCGGAGTTCTTTCATTCTTCAACACCTCGGGATGCACCCGGACCACTAAAACCTCTTCATAATAGGACCGGTTAAAGATGCCGATGCGGCCCCGCTCCGGGACGCGCTGCATGGTGCGCCACAGATAATCGTGATTCAGTTCTTCCGCCGACGGAGCCTTAAAGGAATAGACCTGAACGCCTTGCGGATTTACCCCCGACATCACGTGCTTGATGGCGCCATCTTTTCCGGCCGCGTCCATGGCCTGAAAGATGAGCAGCACGCCCCAGTTGTCCTGCGCATAGAGTTTGGACTGCAACTCGGCCATCGCCGCGATACCCGAGGTGAGGAGTTTTTCCGCGTGCTCCTTGGAGTGAATGTCACCCGTATCTCCAGGATCGTAATCCTTCAGCCGGAACTTGGTGCCGTCCTCGACTCTATACGGCTTGACCAGCTTGCTTGCCCAACTCATTCCTATCCTCCGTTTCCGTTCAACCGCAGAAAGATGCAGTCTACATCAACGACGCAAAGCAGGGATGAGCGCCCTCCGCGCGCGCTCATAGTTGAATTCACCCACATCTCGATGCGAGACGTGGGGCACCCATTTCTTGGTTTTTGGCGTTAAGCTGGAAAATAGACGCCATCGACCCTGCAGGTGCTAGAATCTCGGTAACTCTCGTAACTTGCAAGGTTTATGCTGGTTGGCTCTATGCTGCATCTAACCGCTGGAGAACTGTGAATATCGTCACGAGCACGAGCGGAGCGAAATGGCTGGTGTATTTGTGCGTCGCCCTGCTCATGGTCACTACGCTGGCACAGGCGGCACATTTCTGCGGTGCCCTGTCCTCGGACTTGAACCACAGCCGGCAGTTGCGCGCGGATTCCGCCAACTCCACGCTGTGCCTTACTTGCCTGATGGCTCAGTCTGCCGCAGCATTGGTACTCGCCATTGCCTTTACTTCCGTCCTACGGCGTCGCGTGCCGGTTTCACCTTTGCAGATTCATCCCCGCGCACTTCTCGAATCCTTCCAGTTATACGTACGTCCTCCACCTATTTTCTAAAGCTCTCTTCGTCCCGGTCTTGTAATTTCAAAAAATTAATCTGAGTGTTTCAGTACGTCCGTAGTGGGCTAATGAGGACCGAAAGCCAGCCAGATTTGAGTCGCGTTTTTCGATGAAGACGCTGGGCAGCCCGGCAACTTGTATGCGGGATTTAGAAATCACATTGAGGTTACGACGTTTCAAAACGCAACTGCTTCGCGGGCGTCTGCCCGTCCGACGATTTCTGGCGTTTGTGGCTCTGCCGTTCGTCGTTCTCGTAGCAGTCCAGTTCAGCCTGGGGCAAGCCCCGACTTTGATTACTCTGGACCAGGCAATCGATTTGGCCTTGGCCCACAACCATTCGCTCCAAGCTACGCGGACTTTGGTCTTCCAGAATCAGGCACAGGAGATTACCGCGAACCTGCGTCCCAACCCGGTCTTCGGAGCCGATTCTCAATTCATTCCGATTTTCGCACCGCAGGATTTTTCCGTCGACGATTTGAACCTGACTCAGCAGTTCGACGTTGGCCTGTCCTATCTTTTCGAACGGGGCCATAAACGACAACGGCGCCTGCAAGCCGCGCGCGACCAGACTGCGGTTACCCGCGCCCAGGTTACGGATGCCGAGCGCACCCTCGCCTTCAACGTAGGGCAGCAGTTTGTCAGTGTGTTGCTGGCGGAATCGACTCTGCAGTTCGCGTTGCAGGATTTGAAAGGTTTTCAGGACACAGTCGATATTTCCGAAGCCCAATTCAAGGCTGGCGCCATCAGCGAAGGCGACTACCTCAAGATCAAGCTTCAGTTGCTGCAGTTTCAAACTGATGTATCTTCCGCCCGCTTAGCCAAGGCGCAGGCTCTGGTCAGCTTGCGGGAATTTCTGGGCTACGACGCGGTGCCGGCCAACTATGACGTCATGGGTGATCTGGCCTATCAGCCGCTGAATGCGAAGCTTGAGGACTTGCAGGCTAAGGCCCTCCGCGAGCGTCCCGATTTCCAGGCTGCGGCATTTGGCGTGACTGCCGCGCAAAGTCAGATCCTGTTGGCCAAAGCGAACGCCAAGGTGGATGTCAACGGCACTTACGACTTCACCCATACCTCGGGACAGAATTCGGCCTCGATTTTTGCCAACTTCGAGCTGCCCATTTTTAATCGCAATCAGGGCGAGATCGCGCGCACTAAGTACGCTCTTACCCAGGCTCAGGAATCGCAGTTGTCGGCGAGCGATACGGTGTTGTCGGATGTCGCTAATGCCTATGAGGCCGTCAAGAGCAACGATGAAATCGTTCAGCTTTACGTTTCCGGATATTTGAAACAGGCGCAAGACTCGCGCGACATCAGCGAGTATGCCTACAAGCGCGGTGCCGCCAGCCTGTTGGATTTCCTGGATGCCGAACGCAGCTATCGGGCCGCGCAGCTCGCCTATCGCCAGGCTCTGAGTTCTTATATGACGGCGCTCGAGCAACTGAAAGAGTCAATCGGAACGAGGAATCTGCCATGAAAATGTCTATGCATGCGTCTGGCTGCGCCATGAGCAAAAGGCGGCAAAGCCGGGCGTGCCGTGTGTTAGGTGCATTGCTGGCGGTTTCGGCGGTCATTCTGCTTGGAGCCTGCCAGGGACCAAAGCCCGAGGCAGCCGCGAACAATCATGGCGCCAACGATCCGAATCATCCCGAACTGTTTGCCATCCCGCAGAACCAGATGTCGCACATAAAAATTATGACCGTTCAGCCTACGACCCTGACTCGTTCTCTGCGCCTTACGGGAGCTGTGGCTTACAACAATTTTCGCACCACACCCGTAATCACGCAGGTAAGCGGTCCGGTGAGCCGGGTAGTGGTGGTTCCCGGAGAAAAAGTGCGGAAGGGCCAGCCCATGTTGTATGTGGCCAGTCCCGACTATTCGCAAATGCGCACCAACTATCTGAAGGCCAAGGATGCCTACTCGCTGGCGCAGAAAACCTACGCGCGATCGCAGGATTTGTATCAGCATCATGCCATCGCCGTGAAGGATCTGGAGCAGGCGGAATCCGCCGAGGTCCAGGCCGGCGGCGACCTGGTGTCGGCCGAGGCCGCGCTCAAAGTCATGGGAGTGACCGATCCCGACGCGCTAGTGAAAGCTCCGCCGTCGTTTGAGGTTCCGGTGCTGGCGCCCATCGGCGGCGAAGTCGTCGAACAGTTGGTCTCCGTGGGACAACTTCTTCAACCTGGCAATACGCAATGCTTCACCATTTCTGACCTCAGCACGGTGTGGGTGCTGGTCAATGTTTATCAAAAGGATCTGCCGTACGTCCGCGTCGGAGATCCGGTCGCCATTCAGACGGACGCTTACAAGGATGTTTTTAACGGCCGCATTGCTTATGTGGCCGCGTCGCTCGATCCTTCCACGCGCACTTTGCAGGCGCGTATTGAGACCATGAATCCGGGAGAGAAGCTAAAAAAAGACATGTACGTCACCGCCACCGTGCAGGCGGGAAAGATTCAGAACGCGATCGCAGTGCCCGATTCGGCGGTCCTGCGCGACAACGAAAATCAGCCATTCGTTTATACCGAAGTCTCTCCCAATCAGTTTGGCAGACGCCAGGTAACGCTGGGGGAGAGTTTGCAGGGGCAGACTCAGATCACGGTCGGGTTGCAGACAGGCGATCGCCTGATTGGCGATGGCAGCCTGTTCCTGCAGTTCGCGAATTCGCTGCAACGTTAGCCATGAAGACAACGGGCATCCCATTTAAATGATCCATCGAATCGTCCAAGCTGCACTGCGCCAGCGATTTCTCGTGCTGATGCTGACCGCGTTCATCACGGTCGGTGGAATCCTTTCGTTCCAGCGCATGCCCGTGGATGCCTACCCCGACCTGTCTCCCCCGCAGGTCGAAATCATCACGCAATGGCCCGATCACGCCGCCGAAGAAGTAGAACGCCTGGTCACGCTTCCTCTTGAGCTGGAGATGAACGGCGTGCCTCACATGATCATCATGCGTTCGATCTCGCTGTACGGCCTCTCCGACGTGATTCTGACCTTCGAGGAAAGTACGGACAGCTATTTCGCCCGCCAGATTGTGTTTGAACGCCTGGCGCAGGCAACTTTGCCCACGGGCGTGACCCCGAGCCTGGCGCCTTTGTTCAGCCCGAGCGGCCTGGTTTATCGCTACGTGCTGGAGAGTCCAGACCGCAGTCCCCAGGAGTTGAAGACGATCGAGGACTGGGTGGTAGAGCGGGCTTACCGCTCGGTGCGCGGCGTGGCCGATGACTCCGGATTCGGCGGGACGGTGATGCAATATCAGGTTCTGCTCGATCCCGCCCGCATCTATGGTTATCACCTCACGATCCCGCAAGTGGTCACGGCATTGTCCGCAAACAATGCCAATGCCGGCGGCGGGTTCTACTCCCAGGGTGGACAGTTTTATTATGTGCGCGGCATCGGGTTGGTGCGTAATACCGATGACATTGCGAACATCGTTGTCGGCAGCAACAAAGGCGTGCCCATCCGAGTGCGCGACATTGGCGATGTCGTCATCGGGCACGCACCCCGCCTGGGCGAATTCGGCTTTCAAAAAAACGATGACGCGGTGGAGGGCGTCATTCTCATGCTGCGCGGAGACCAGACGCAGACCGTGTTGAAAGGGGTCGAGGGCAAAACTGAAGAACTCAACCGGCTCATACTTCCACCTGACGTCAAAATTCATCCTTTTTACGATCGCAGCGAGTTGGTGAAACTGACTACCGACACGGTCGAAGACAACCTGCTCCGCGGCATGATCCTGGTCGTCATCGTCCTCATCTTCTTCCTGGTCAGCTTTCGGGCCGCGATTATCGTTGCTCTCACCATTCCACTGTCGCTTCTGTTCGCCTTTATTGTTCTGCATGCCCACGATGTAGCCGCCAATCTTCTTTCCATTGGCGCGATCGACTTTGGGATTGTGATCGATGGCACGGTGGTGATGATTGAAAACATCTATCGGGAGCTGGCGCTGCGGGAGGGGCAGAGCTACAACCTGAACGAAGTGATTCTGGCGGCGGCAAAAGATGTGGATCGCCCCATCTTCTATTCCGTCGCCGTCATCCTCGCGGGTTATCTTCCGATTTACGCGCTGAGCGGACCTTCCGGGAAACTTTTCCATCCCATGGCCGAGACTATGTCGTTTGCGCTGGTGGGCGCGCTGATTCTGACTCTCACGCTGATTCCAGTGCTGGCGTCTTATTGGTTCAAGACAGGCGTGCGGGAAAAGCGAAATCGTGCCTTTGAATGGATGAAGGGCAAGTACGCCACCCAACTGGACTGGGCGCTCGACCGGCCTAAGCTCACCATGGCAATTGCCACCCTGATTTTTGCCGCCTCGCTGCTGCTGGTTCCATTCATCGGCGGTGAGTTCATGCCTCACCTCGACGAAGGCGCGCTGTGGGTGCGGGCGACCATGCCTTACACAATTTCTTTCGAGGAGGCCAGCAAGATCAGCCCGCAAATTCGCGCCATCCTCATGTCATATTCCCAGGTCACCGAGGTCGGTTCCGAACTAGGCCGCCCGGACGACGGCACTGATCCCACCGGCTTTTTCAATTGCGAGTTTTACGTGGGCCTGCGGCCTTACAAAGACAAATCGTGGAGCGGGGACATCAGCAATAAAGCGGACCTGGTCGCATCCCTCAATAAGAAATTGAGCGCCTTTCCCGGCATCATCTTCAACTTTACCCAGCCCGCTGAGGATGCCGTGGACGAAGCTCTCACCGGCCTGAAGAGTTCTCTCGCCGTCAAGATCTATGGCTCCGATCTGAACGTGCTGCAGGACAAAGCGGTGCAGATAAAAAATGTATTAGGCAAAGTTCCCGGCTTTACTGACTTGACCGTGGTCCGCGAGCTTGGCCAGCCCAGCCTGCTGATCGACGTGGATCGTGACAAGATCGCGCGCTACGGCATTAACGTTGCCGACGTGGAAGCCGTGATCTCAGCCGCCGTCGGCGGTCAGGCTGTCACGCAAGTCATTCAGGGAGAGAAGCTGTTCGATCTGGTGGTGCGCATGCAGCCCCAATTCCGCAGCAGCGCCCACGATATTGGGAACTTGTTGGTGGGAACGCCAGACGGGCAGCAGATCCCGCTGGCTCAGTTGGCGAGCATCACCCAGGGCAGCGGAGCGTCCTTCATTTATCGTGAAAACAACTCTCGCTACATCGGAGTGCAATACAGCATTGAAGGCCGCGACTTGCAGCGCGCGGTGGAAGAGGGCCAGAAGGCCGTGAACAATGCGGTTTCTTTACCTCAGGGTTACTGGCTGGCTTGGGGCGGTGAATATAGTCAGCTGGTCGAAGCCAGAGCGCAGCTCGCACTGATTGGGCCGCTCGCAGTCGTTCTGATTTTCATGATCCTGTTCGCGCTTTACGGAAATTTCAAGTTTCCCGTGACCATCGCCTTAGGCGTTATTATGACCGAACCGGTCGGCGCGCTGGTGGCGCTGAAGCTCACCCATACGCCGTTCAGTGTTTCTTCCGTGCTCGGGCTGCTGGCGCTGCTTGGCGTCTCGGTTGAGACCGCGGTGATTCTCGTCTCTTACATCAACAAGCTCCGGCAGGAGGGATTGGACGTCCGCACCGCCACCCGGGAAGCATCGTTGCTCCGGCTTCGTCCCATCATGATGACCGCCCTGGTCGCCTGCCTGGGGCTGCTGCCAGCCGCGCTCTCCACTGGCATTGGCTCCGATACCCAGAAACCCTTCGCGATTGTCATCGTCGCTGGCCTGGTCTCCCGCTTGTTCATTGGTTTCTTTGTCAATCCGGTGCTCTACGAAATGGTGGCTCGCGACGGCGACATTCTCCAGGTGTAGGTTTGGGCCGACTGCAAGCCATTGAAATCCTTGACAGACATTACGTTTCTGGTTACTGCGCAGGTTACCTTCTTAAACTTTCGTGCTACGTCTATGGCCCGTTCGGGCGTTGCACCATCGGTGCGGGCTTGCTACCGTGAACACATTGAGCCTCCCCTTAGGTGCTGTTAACCGCATCTTCTTGGGGGTGAGTATATGAAAATTGTTCATCTGTGCTATGCGGCCTTGGGATTTGCAGTTGCTCGCTGGATCTTCAAACGGGAGCCTATGTCGATGGTTGATCCGGTCACTCGTTTCCGCGCCTCTGGCTTGTTGTAAATTTCACGGGCGTGCGTAGCCCTGTTGCGCAGCGCCTTCGTCCCGCACGCCCGTGATCTCACTCCTCGCTTGAGTCTGTCTCCAAAGGTTCTACGACTAACGTTCGTCCTTCCGTGCTGATTCCCCAGTCACTTTCTGGCTACAATTCGTCTAGGGAGCTCTGAAAAACCCTTTGCATACCTTTGTGTCCTTTGCGGCGGAAGAAGTGCAAACGCTAGAACCGCAAAGGACATGAATGTTCAGGCAGGGAAGTTCCCGGCATCTCATGAATCGTAAGTTTTATCTCGCAGTTTTCCTAGTTCTTCTGGCGATAGCGCTGCCAGTCTGCGTCATTGCGCAATCGGATGATCCCGTTTCCCTGGGCGATCTGGCCCGTTCACTCCGCGCGAGCAAACAGCCAAAGCAACCAGCCGCCCCTAGTGTCATCGATAACGATAATCTTTTGCAGGTCCTCGATGACGTCGAACACTTTCGGCTTGGCGGGAAACCAATATTTTCCTTCGACGGCGTGGGAACAAGTTTTCAGATGACTTCACCCGACGGAACCTGCAGCCTTTCCTTCAATGCCAATGCCACCGCCCTGCTCTCCAATCCCTACGTGTCGCAAGATCTTCCCCAAACTGAGCTGGCGAAACTGGATGGCCCTGCGAACCTCAATGGCAACACTCTCGAAATCTCCATGTACAACGCAAGCTCGTGGAATGTGCGAGAAATCACGGTGGGATTGACTGTCGTACGCCGCCCCGAGCTCAGTGCCGCGTACTACGGCGCCGCCAAACTGCTACCCGCCGTCGCCGAGGATACAGCCCCCGCCGAGAAGCGTTCCGACCTGACGGTTCTGCTCCACCTGAAAGGCTTGGCTGCCCCCATGGCGACAACCGTTTTTCGGGAAAAGCTCGATGCGAACCTTGACGACGGCCAGGAATGGCATTGGGCGATTGTGGAGGCTAAGGGCATTCCTCCCGCGACCGTCGCGAACGGTTCGAAGTATTAGTTGCCTGCGGCGCGATATACCTCTCGCTGCTCTTACCCTCTTGTAGCCAGTTCCGGTGCGAACCTTTGCCCATCTGCTCGCTCGTGTTCGGGCGAAGGCGCAGATCGCTATTGTTTCGAGACCGACATCGAGGAGGGCGAAACCCCCGTTGATGCCGACTCCGAGGTCGTGGCCAACGCTCCGGTGGTGGTATTTATCGACATCGCAGTAATAAATTTGGAACTTTGGCTCCCGGTATAAATGAAGAGATGGTTAGGATCAAGCACTTCGAACAGGGGAGCGCTGCCTGCAGTGAATGGCGAACCTGTAATCTCAGTGAGAACTCCCGTAGTGGGCGCCACGGAAAACGCCGAGATGCTGCTCGAGCCCAGGTTGGCGACGTAGAGATATGGACCCAAAACTGTCACTGCAGAAG
Organism: Terriglobales bacterium; assembly: GCA_963706465.1. Classification (GTDB taxonomy): domain Bacteria; phylum Acidobacteriota; class Terriglobia; order Terriglobales; family Acidobacteriaceae; genus JABDBE01. Next base: position 246,487 of record CAVPMC010000001.1, on the reverse strand, counting down.
GCGTGGTTCCGGTGGGGAACGAGCCCAGCAGAGTCAAAGCTCCGCTGCTGGAGTTGATGGATAGCACGGAGACCGTACTGTCAATCGAGTTGGCGACATAGACAAAGGTTTCCGCGGGGTCGACCGTAATCGCGAGCGGTCCATTGCCAACCTGAATCGGAGGACCCGCCACCGGTTGCAAAACCCCGGACTTAATGGTGAAGGCAGAAACCGCCGCCAGATTAGGATCGAGCACGTACAGAAATTTCCCAGAAGGAGCGATCGCCAGCGCCACTGGATTGGGAAAGGTGGTGAAGGGCGATCCTGCGACCGCCGTCAGCGCTCCCTTCGCCGAGTCGATGGCATACACCGAAATACTGGAGGACACTTCATTGACCGCAAAAAGAAAATCTCCTCCGCTGTCCATGGCCAGAAAAACCGGCGTCAGTCCGGTCGCGGTCCGGGGCAAAACTTCCTTCAGCGATCCCAAAGTGCTGTCGACGGTAAAGAGCGAAATGTCGTTTTCGCTTTGGTTGCCGACGTAAACAAATTTGTTGGACGGATGAACAACCACCGACGAGGGAGAACTCCCTGCGGGATAGGGAGACCCCACGATGGTGGTGAACTTTGCCGAACGGTTATCGATTCGGTAGGCCGCCACGGCGTTCGAATTTGGCAAAGTCACATAAGCGGTGTGGGTAGAGGTCGAACCGCACCCGGCCAGAGTTGCCACTGCCATTGCCGTTCCAATGACAATCAGGCACATCCTCGTGCTCGGCATCGTCGAGCCCCTTGAAAAAAACTGTCGTCCACAGGTCGTGATTTCGGTCGATAGAAGAAGCATAGGTTCTGTTGCAGAGACGTAGCTGATGACGTCTCTACCCGATCAAAGTTTAGGCCGATGGCCAATGTGGCCGAAGTGAAATACCAGCCCGGCTGAAACGCGTATGTCGTTTTGAGTAGCCCCGAACGTCTGAGTCCTCAGGTAATCTGCCTGGACTGCGCGGATCGTGAATCGGCGCGTCAGATCTATGTCATAGCCTGCTCCCGCCCCAATGGTGCGTCCCACGCTTTCAAATCCATTCCGGGTTGCAGTCGAGATATTGACCGTGTTTTGCGCTTTCCCGAAAAGTCCATGAACGAAGAATTTCGATTTGTCCCGGCGCAGGGAATATTGGGGGCCAATCAGAAAATTGTACAGGGTTAACTGGGAACCATATTGTCCGCCCACGTCGGCGGTCGCTCCCCAACGGGGCGTGATGTTAAAAGTGCCCTCGGCGTCAAATCCATTCAAGTTGGCGCGGCTGGCGAAACCGAGCGTGGTCGAATCAATATTTCGATACGAATACCCACCAAACACTTCCCACCGCGGCGCTACCTGTCCCAGCGAAAGGGAAGAGGCCGCCATGACGACGAAAAAAACGAAGAAGCTGAAGCCTGCCGCTGTTTTGCCGGGGACGCCCGCGCGTTCGATAGCCATTAGTATGACAGTACCAACTTTTCTCCAGAATTGTGGCTGAGCCGAGGGTCAGATAGCACTTCATTGACCCGTGCCATATTTGTGGTTCTGAACTTATCTGTTTGTAATGAAACACGATTCTACCCGGAAGTTGCGAATAGAAGAAGGCCGAAGCGTGTAATTCTTTGTAAACCCAGGCCGGCTTGTGGGAGCCGTAAGCCGAAAAGAGATTGAAGGTGTTGGAGACGGGCAGCGAAATCGACCGCACCGCCGAGGTTCTCACACACGAATCCCCACCCCGCGGCAACCGCCTTATCCGCGGCCACCCAGCGACTGACTTGTGCCGCACACCCGGAACATGCGCTCACTCGCTAAGGTGAGCCAGCGGCTATTCGTACCCCTATCTTGCGCCCAACGCGGGCGGTTGAGTCCAGCCCGACGGCGCGCTCCGTTTCCGCGCTTCCCGCCACCTCGTCTTCCAACCCAAACCAACCGTCACACAGGAGGATTTGAGATGAAACCAGCCGTCAGCTGATTGAGCACAAACATCCCTGCGTTTACCCGGCTACGCCATGCACTTGTTTCTCCGGGGCGCTACCAGTCCCCCACACTGTTTCCGGTGCAAGTACCTTACCCCGATGATCCATTGACTTCATGCGCGGGCCGTCCTACCATGCCGACAGCGCGCCGCTTCCAGCGTTTGCATGATTGGTAAGATACTCGGCCACTATCGGGTACACGAAAAGATAGGCTCGGGCGGGATGGGGGAAGTCTACCGCGCCAGCGACCAGCGGCTGGAGCGCGATGTCGCCCTCAAAATACTCAAGCCCTCTCTTGCCCACGATCAGGACCGCCTGCGCCGCTTCGAGCAGGAGGCGCGGGCCGCCGCCGCTCTCAGTCATCCCAACATTGTTGCCATTTACGACATCGGCATGCACGATGGCGCTCCCTATATCGTGTCCGAGTTGCTGGAAGGACAAACTCTGCGCGAGCGCTTGCTGGAGGGTCCGGTGCCGCGTCGGCAGGCGATTGATTACGCCGCGCAGATTGCGCAGGGTCTGGCGGCGGCACACGAAAAACGTATTGTGCATCGCGACCTCAAGCCGGAAAACCTTTTCATCACCAAAGATGGGCGGGTCAAGATCCTAGATTTCGGAATCGCCAAGTTAATGAATTCCGAATTCGGTTCACAGCTCGACCCTGCGGAGTCGGTTGCGAGCATGACTACGCAAACTAAAGTGGGGTCCGTGCTCGGAACCGTTGCTTATATGTCGCCCGAGCAACTGCGCGGCAAGATTGTGGATCATCGCAGCGACATCTTCAGCTTTGGCGCAATTCTCTATGAGATGTTGACCGGCTATCGGGCTTTTGCGGGCGAAACTCAGGTAGACACGCTGACCGCGATTCTCCGGGAAGATCCTCCGGAGATGATTCGCGAGGGTGAGCACATCCCGCAAGCTTTAGACAAAGTGGTTCGCCATTGTCTGGAGAAAGATCCGGAGAACCGTTTCCAGTCGGCGCGCGAGCTGACTTTCGCGCTCAGCACTCTGGCGGACGCTACCACCAGTAAACAAATCTTTCCCTTGCGGCGCCGGGCGATGCGGTTGCGGAGATGGGCGCTCGGGATCATGGTCGCATTGCTGATAGCCGGTGCGGTCTTTCTGGGACCAAGGTTCAGTCGAGTTCACGGTCCGGAATTCAGCCGCATTACATTTGAGCGCGGCACCGTCTACTCTGCCCGCTTTACGCCGGACGGGCGGACCGTAGTGTACGGAGCCTCGTGGAATGGGCGTCCGCTGCAGATTTATTCCACCATCCCTGATTCATTGCTGGCCCGGCCGCTGGGCTTATCTTCCGCTTACTTGCTGGGGGTTTCGCGCACCAGCGAACTGGCGCTCACCCAGCACGGGACGCCCGGCTCCCGTCTCGAATTCGTGGGTGGCATGCTGGCGCGATCTCCAATGATCGGTGGTACGCCGCGCGAGATTCTCCAGGATGTCGATTTCGCAGATTGGAGTCCCGCGGGAGAGCTTGCCCTGGTGCATCATCTGAATGGGCGCGACCGCCTGGAATACCCGGTGGGCAAAGTTCTCTACCAGACCATCGGCGCGATCAGCAACATCCGCTTTTCTCCGCGGGGAGATCGAATCGCCTTTCTGGATCATCCCGATCGATGGGACCCCAGCGGCTCGGTGCGAGTCATGGACCTGGCGGGAAACCAAACTACGCTCGCCGACGGTTGGGATTGGGAGAGCGGGTTGGCCTGGTCTCCGCAGGGCAATGAAGTGTGGTTCGCGGCTTTGAAAAACGCATCCAGCAATCGGTCTCTATGGGCGGTAACGCTTTCGGGCAAACTGCGCGAAGTGCTCACCGAGCCCGGCGGCTTCACGCTGCAGGACATCGCCTCCGACGGACGCATTCTCGCCACGCTTGACAGCGAACGCCTGGCCATGGAGTTGAGCGGAAAAGACCGCCAGGTGCGGGACCTGTCCTGGTATGACTGGAGCATCGCCAAGGATATTTCACCCGATGGCCAGTCAGTATTATTCGAGGAGGGCGCGCAAGGTTCGGAGCCGGTTGGTCCAGAGGGTGCAGTCGCGATTCGCAATATCGATGGCTCGCCGCCCATTCGTTTGGCGGAGGGCACCGCGGACACGCTCTCGCCTGACGGCCAGTGGGCGATTGCGGTGGCGGGAAGTGTGCCGGTGCACCTGATTTTGCTTCCCGTGGGTCCAGGCCAGTCCCGTCAGATTCCATTGCCGGGACTTGAGCGTGTGCAAAGCGGCGCCCATTTCATGCCCGATGGAAAGCGAATCGTAGTCAATGGAAACGAGGCGGGACGACCGGGCCGCACTTACATCGTTGATCTCGCTGGCGGCAATCCCGAGCCGGTCACTCCCGAAGGCGTTTATGCCGCTCTGCCTTCACCCGATGGAAAGTTCCTGGCGAGCAGGACCACGGACGATAAGCTGGATTTGTTCCCGTTCGACGGAGGTCCTGCGCGTTCCATCCCAGGAGTCGATCCCGCTTATCGAGTGGTGCAGTGGTCCGCCGATAGCAAAGCTTTGTACGTCTTTCGACCGGGCGAAGTCCCGCTGAAAATTCAGCGGCTGGACATTGCCACGGGAAAGATGAAACCGGTTCGCGATCTGGTCCCCGCGGATGTTGGCGGAGTGGTCTCCATCGGACCGGTGGTCACTAATTTGGACGCCTCCGAATTTGCCTACAGCTACTATCAGACTCTCTCCGTGCTATACGTGATTTCAGGGCTGCAGTGAAACCGAGGACAGCACTGCGGTCCAGCCCGAGCGAAACGGCGCTCGGCCCTACCTCAAAGACTGCCATCTTCCATTTTGGCGTTCGCGAATTACGCAAAAGAAAAGGGCCGAGATCTATGAGCTCGGCCTTTAATGTGCGGATTTGGAGGGGAAAAATTCAACGGTCGTGAGGGTCCGAATGCCGACGTCTCCCTGGCGCTAACCCATGACCGCCTTACACACAAAACATAGCCCACCCATCTGGCCCAGACAATAAGGTGAACGCTGTAGTCCTTTCAGTGAGACTATCGCCTCTTCGCGTCCCGCCAAAAACCACCTATCAATCCGGTCAGAGGCCGATGGTGTAAGTTTTTCTCTACAGCCCGCTGTCGATGTTTTCTACAGGGTGGGCGCAAACGCCGCAGAATCTTGAGCATAGAACGCGGAGATTCTCACAACCTCGGACTGGGGGTTTCGGCATTAAACCTGCCACAGCTTCAGCGATGATGAATCAATCTGAGAGCGACCGCGTTTACGAGTTGTGCGCCCGCATCGCGGTGGAACGCGACCACCGTAGGTTTCTGGAATTGGTCGAGGAGCTCAATCGCGTCCTGGGAACAACCCACCGGCGGTTGGAGAAGCCCCCCACTGAGAACCGCAAGAGCTCCTTCTCGTAGGCGGAGGCATCCGTCGTCACGAAGGAGAGCTTGACCCATACAGCCTCTACTTATTGGTGTGGCGAATCGTTCTTCCTGGCCGCTGCGAATTGAGCGTGAAGAGGGAGTAACGAAAGAGCAAACCGAGCGCCACCGTCTGGACTTAGCGCCGCGGGCGCTCCGTGATATCCTCCCCTCGAAGAAAGGGCATGAAGAGAAAAGTTAACATCCTCATGGTCGACGATCAGCCGGCCAAGTTGCTCAGTTACGAGGCCATCCTTCGCGACCTGGATGAGAATCTTATCAAGGCCACGTCCGGGAGAGCAGCCCTGGAAGAGCTGCTGAAAAATGAGATCGCCGTCGTGCTGCTGGATGTGAGCATGCCGGAGTTGGGTGGTTTTGAATTGGCCGGGATGATTCGGCAGCATCCGCGCTTTCAGCATACCGCGATCATTTTTATCTCGGCCATCCACATGACTGATCGGGACCGGTTGGCGGGATACGAAAGCGGCGGAGTGGATTACATTGCGGTTCCGGTGATTCCCGAGTTGTTGCGCGCGAAGGTCCGCTTGTTCGCTGAACTGCATCGCCAGACCTGGCAATTAGGAGAACTGAACCAGGAACTGCGACTGCTCTCCAGTCGCTTGCTGGCTGCGCAGGATGCGGAACGGCGGCGTATTGCCAGGGAACTGCACGATGGTCTGGGCCAGGAACTGGCTGCGGCGAAGATGATCTTAGAAGGTGTCCTGCTGCAAGACAAGGTTCCGTTTAAGGAGTCTGTGACCGAGGCAACGACCAGTATTGACCGCGCGATACAGCAGGTGCGCAGCATGTCTCATCTTCTGCATCCGCCATTACTGGATGAGGTCGGATTGGTCTCCGCTCTGCGCTGGTATTTGGAAGGATTCAGCAAACGCAGTGGCATTGAGAGTTCGCTCGATCTCCAGCCCGTCGAGTTTCCTCGCCTCGCATCGGATCTGGAGACAGCCGTATTCCGCGTGGTTCAGGAGTGTCTGACCAATGTTTTCCGGCATTCCAAAGCGCGTCAGGTTTGGGTACATTTGGCACGTCGAGATAGCGAGCTAAGCATCACGGTGCGCGACAATGGCCAGGGGGTTGGCCGCGAAATTACTGAGTTCAGGCCTGACCGCGTGGGGGTTGGTATCGGAGGTATGCGACAGCGAGTCAAGGAACTTGGAGGAGACATCGAAGTGAAAAATGCGAATCCCGGCACACTGGTTGAGGTTGTGATGCCATTCCGCGGCCCTTCGTCCGAAGACGGGCGAACTACATCCACTTGAGTTTGACGCTTCTTCGCTAGGCGGCGGAATCTGGCCGGTCGAGCGAATCGTATAACTCGTCAATGCGCGTTTTTCGGTCATCGTATTCGCGCAATTCTTTGGCGGTCAGCCTCTCGCAGCTTTCCTTGGCAAGCGTCGCAATCTGCTGCTCGATCAGTTGAACGAGTTCCCGGTGAAGCCGTTTTGGGTCATCGCGCCGCATAGCACGCCCTTTGTGGGGAAGCGGCGCAGCTATTGAGATGGGCAGAGTTTGCCAGAGGTTGTCGTAAATATTAGGAATGTGAGCGTCCCCGAGATGCCACAGATATTTCAGGGTGCTCGGGGAACAAGGAAAGCACTAGGATTACGAGCCCGCGGCCTTTCCACGAACCTCAAAACGGTTGCGCTTATAGCCTCGATTTTACGGTTACGCCAGCAAGCACATTCTCCGTGGCTGCGAATATCTGTCCGATGGTCTTCATGGGAAGGAAAAGACGATTCGGATGATCCGGGAGTTCAATGAAACCGTACCTCTTGTAAAATTTCTCAGCCCGTTCATCCTTGGCATCCGTCACCACCGCTATCGAGGCGATGATTCTGCTTTGATTGAAAGCTTGTTGCAGGGCATGCATAAGAAGAAGTTCACCGACCCGTTGTCCTCTGAATGCCAGATTTCGCGCCAATCGCCCGAGCAAAGTTGCCGGAAGTTCTTTGTATTTCGGAAGACCGAGCTCCCGCATTGTTTGTTCGGGCACACTAGCTGCGTCCACGGCGTATTGCGAAAGCGAGTAGTAACCCGCGATTGTCTTGCCGTCTGGGGTTAAGACGAATACTGCCGCGACACTCTTGCGAATATCCTGACCGGCTTGCTGTTTAATGTAGGTGGTTAGAGCTTCCTGTTCGCATGAAAAAGCCGTTCGGTCATGTTTCTTTTTGTCGAACGGCTCAAACACAAACTTGGTTCGGGACTCCTCTGACACTCACCTGACCTCTTGCCGGAATCGTTTCGCGGCGGCTAGAGCCGTTTGGTTTGGTTTAGGGGGGTGTAAAAGCGTTTCCACGAAAACCTTCCTGGAACGCTCCGCCAGGGTCAGGGTTTCGCTTTCACTGATAATCCGGTAAGCGGCATCGGTCACCGTAGTTCGAAGGAAGTCCGTGACCGAAATCCCGCGAAGACTGGCCGCGGTCTCGATGAGGTTTTTCTCCTTGCGGCTGACGCGAGCATCGAGTCTTTCACTCCTCTTGGAAGCGTATCCAGCTTGGGCCATCGGCCGATCTCCTTTTCACAATGTACGGCAATTTGCCGTACAAATCAACTCTTTTGCGCATAAAGTGGGCGTGCGATTCCCGATCGCACACACTGACTCTATTAAGACTCGCTAGGCGCTGGCTTTGTCCGTCAGGGGAAGGATGGGTTCCTCGTTCTTGGCGGCGGCTGCGTCCAAGTCTAACTGCTCCTGGCCGCTGAGGACGGTCACGCGCCCGCGATAGGTCTTCAGATGTTTTTGCGCGGTTTCAAAAGCTTCCTGAGCCTTGGTCAGATTCTTGCCGACGTTTTCAAACTGGCTCTGGAAATAGTCGAATGATTTCTGCGCCTTCGATAATTCCAGGCGGCTTTTCTCGAATCGGCTGGCGACCTCATACCATTTGTGCACCAGCGCGATGGTTTGCAGGGTCATCAGCAGACTGTTCGGCGACACCGGAAAGACGTGCTGCTGATTGAGCCAGTCGGCCAGTTCGCGGTTGCGCACGACCTCCATATAGAGTGTCTCGCTCGGCAGATACATCAAGGCGATATCCGTGGTGCCGTTTTCCGGCTGGATGTAAGCCTTAATGCGCTTGGCTTCTGCCTTCATTACGCGCACCAGAGCCAAGCGGGCTTCTGCGATCTCGGCTTCGACGTTGCTTTCGAACAACGCCAGAACCGCTTCGCGGGGGAACTTCGCATCGATGGGCAGGCGGCGGTCGGGGAACTGGATGATGGCGTCGGCGCGTCCACCGCCCTCCGGCAGTTGCGCCTGCATTTCAAACATGTGCGCCGGAAGAAAGTCAGAGAGCAGACGTTCCAGGCTGGCTTCGCCGAAGCGGCCGCGCAGGTGAGGCAGCTTGAGCAAATTATTCAAGTCGTTGATGGAGTGTCCAAGGGCTCCGACTTCGCGCAATTGTTCTTCCGCCGCTTTCAAGTGCTGCTGCACTTTTTCGAACTGGGCGAAACCTTCTTTGATGTTCTGATCAAGTTTTTGTTGGACCTGGTCGGTGATGGCGAGCAGCCGTGCGTCGACTCGGTCGCGAATGGAATCCAGGCTCTGCGCGGTCTTCTGGTTCAGGCTGTCGAACTCGGATTTGAGTTGAGACGTGGTCAGCGCCAGCGACCCCGTCAACTCGGTGCGAGCTTCGGTGAGTCTCTCGGCCTGTTCCTGCCGGCCGGCTTTCATTTGCTCCTCGACTGCGGAGCGAATGGCTGAAAAACCATCGCCCAGGCGCTCCGCGATCTGCAGGCCGATCGCTCCTCTGGTCTGCTCCAGCCGCATCGCCGTGTCCGCGGTGGCCGACGCGAACTGTGCGGAAAGGGTCTGGTGCAGCACCTTGGCTTGGTCTGCAAGTTCCGTCAATGCTTTAACTTGCGACGAAGTGCCAAACCTTCGCTGGAACAGCAAGCTGACCAGTACCAAAAGTACTACTTCAAAAACCAGCAAAAGGCCAAGCAGGGATGCGAAGAAAGTCAATTCGATGTGTCTCCGTTGTAATGGTGCGTAGCCTGATTCTAGAGCGTATGGTCAAAGAAACAAAGCTCTAAAGTTGATCCTCCCGGGTCCTGAACGTGGGTTAAGGCGGAATATGTTTCGGATCCGTGTGGCTTGGCTGGCGGTGATTTTGATGGGTGGAGTGGCTCCCGCGAGGGATCCACAACCCCCGCCTGCAAACGTGTTGAAAGCGGCCTCGGTGCACCAACAGCCCTCCCCCAATAATCCATCGCCTTATGACACCGAGGCCGAACGGCAACTTTTCGATCTGGCAAACCAGGCGCGAGCTCAAGCCGGAATTGCGCCCCTGCAAATGGATGAAGGCCTAACCCAGGCAGCGCGGGCACACGCCCGCGAGATGGCTTCGCAGCAACAGCTTTCGCATCAGTTTGCCGGGGAGCCTGATCTCTCCCAACGGTTGGCGGCGAACTGCACGCTGCATCTCGACCAGGCTGGGGAGAATGTAGCTTATGCCGGCACTGTGGATCAGGCCCATTCAAGCCTGATGCATTCGCCTCCGCACCGCGAAAATCTGTTGAACGGCGGCTACAATGTAGCCGGCTTCGGCGTAGTGCGTGCCGGATCCTCGCTGTACGTGGCGCAGGATTTTGGACACAGTCTGCCCGCTTATTCACCCCGGCAAGCGGGAGGACTGGTCAGTGGCAGCATTGCCCGCACCCGGCGAAATGCCAATTTGCCGCAGTTGCAATGGATGGATAGCGACACGGCCCAGAACGCCGCCTGCTCGATGGCGCGAGCCGATTCGCTGAAAACCGTGTCCGCTCGCGGTGCCTATACGATCCGCTATACGACCTCGCAACCCGAACTGCTGCCGGACGCGGCCGTCAAGGCCATCGAAGACCGGGCGCTACATATCTTTTCCGTAGGCACCTGCTACTCGCGCACCAACAGCTATCCCAATGGCATTTATTGGGTGACGCTGGTTCTGCAGTGAAACTGGGGGCTTTAACAGCTTACGCGAGTGCTCAGTCCCCGCAAGCGCCCGCTTTGGCTGTGCTAACCTGCAAGCTGTAAACTCTCCGTCAGCATTCCATGGAAACACCCCGCCAGATACGCATCGGCACTGCCGGTTGGTCCTATCGTGATTGGGAGGGAATCTTCTATCCATCGGGCATGCAGCGCCGGAAACAGCATGGGCTGGAATTTCTGGCGCAGTGCTTCGATGTAGTCGAAATCAATACTTCTTTTTACGGACACATCAAGCCCGAACTGGTGAAGGTGTGGGCGCGCAAGGTCGCGGTGAATCCGAAGTTTGTATTCACGGCGAAGTTGCACCGGTCGTTTACCCATTCTCCGGTGGCGGTGATGGAGCCGACCTCGGCCGCGACCATCAAACCCAACGATGAAGACGAGCGCCTGGCGCGCGAAGGATTGGACGCCCTGGCCTCAACCGGAAAGCTGGGCGCTCTGCTGATTCAATTTCCGGTTTCATTTAAAAACACACTGCTAAACCGCGAATATCTGGAGGCACTGCTGCGGCAGTTCATCGAGTATCCGCGCGTGGTGGAAGTGCGCCATGACACCTGGAATCGTCCCGACACGATTGCATATTTCACCGAGAAAAATGTCGCCTTCTGCAATATCGACCAACCGTTGATTGGGCGCTCGCTCGAAGCCACCGAGCATGTCACATCGCCAGTCGGATATGTGCGGCTGCACGGTCGCAATTACGATCAGTGGTTCGAAGCCGAGAAGGGCGCGGATCGCTACGACTATCTATACAGCGAAAATGAATTGGAAGGATGGAAAGAGAAGATTCAGCGCATGGCGCAGAAGGCCGAAGTTACATACGTGGTCGCGAATAATCATTTTGAAGCCAAGGGCGCGGTCAATGCGCTGCAGCTGAAATATATGTTGAGTGGGCAGCGGGTGAAGGCAACCGAGCCGCTGTTGAAGCATTATCCGGAGCTGACAAGTATCGCGGATCCCATCGCGGACGATGACGAAGGCTTGCCGCTGCTATCGATGTCATCTTAGTTTTCACCCCCTTCCCATTTTCGGGACAGAAATCTTGTCAAGGGGTTCAAACCACGCATTTGTTCCCAAATCATTCATTCGGAAGACGAAATAAAGTTTCATTTCATGTCTCACTTTCCGCCTGGACTTGCTATCCTAACAGTATAGGCAATTCATAAGGCGTGGGAACGCATGCCGCGCCTTTTCTATTGAAACATCGACCCAGCCCGCCGAGAATCTGAAACAGACTGACATGGTCCACATAGCTGAGGTCCTGTGCAAGCCCATTCGCAATGCCGTTAATAGACTGGCCGTGTCCGTCGAGGGTCAAATTCTCTACTGAGATGCCCTGGCAGCTTGAACTGCATAGAGAGTTTACTCCTAACGAGATCATTGCAGTGTTCGAGGTATAGCCGCTCTTAGCCTGAATCGTGGTCCCCCCAGCGCTGTCGCCTTCGCCGATCAGGTGGGTATTGGGTGGCACGTTCCAGGTTGAGGGAACGACGATCGGATTCGCGCCGGTGGCGGGCAGCAGGATGGTCGAGGGCTTGTTCTGGAAGGTCGTGCCGTTCATTCCATGGGGTTGTCCCCGCGGCACATGTCATGCTAGCCCCCGTAGTGCCGGGGAAACCGCGAGCGTCAATTACGGCACCGGTCGAGGGATATGGTGGATTTGTGCTCGTTAGAACGTGGTAGATCGTGGAACAAATGGTATCGGTTGAGACTGCAAACATGCTGGCGTCGATAAAGGAAGACGATCCTACGACGCCATTGGAAGAATTGTAAACGGCGTCCTGTCCTTGGCTGCCTTGGGCGGTGGCGAGGGTTGGAAAGGCCGCGAACCAAACCATGACGGCAACCACGCTCGCTAGCAAAATGGGTCTCAATGCTAACCTCGCTGCAGTTTTCATCGTCTTCTCCTCAATCCGATAGCTCAAATGCTTCTTTAACCCTGATGGACGCTACGGCCTCGCCTCGAAAACCGTACCCAGCCTCCTTGGCAGGACAACCCAGTGCCCGCCGACCTCTGTCGTCCCATATATGTTGCCTGCGTTTAGAACAATGTCTCCAGAAGGAAAAGCTCCATCACGGTTATTCACGCCCTTGGAGCTGTAGACTGCGGTAAAGCACCCTGAATGGCCTGACGACGCCTTTTTGCTCGTGGCCAACCGGAACACGGTGCCGGCGAATTTGTTCCGCCGGAGGTCGCTGTCCCATAGAGGTTGCCCTTCGAGTTTAAGACTAGACGCAGATTCGAGGTTCACCTCCGTCACCATTGTCTTGAAGCTGTGCAGCGTGTGCTCCGTCCACGTGCCGTTCGGAGCGCGGCGTCGAGCTGAACAACAGTGCCCGATGGAAGTTACCGCCGCCACCACTGACAGTTGTGACATAAAGGTTCCCGTTTCCATCGAATACGACGCCGCCGCAGGGTTGCTGCCATCCTGGCCGCCTAAAACGATGAAGCAATCTTCTCCGTCCACGCGCCGCCCTTTTGGTCGGCGGCCTGGAGGGTCGAATACTATGCCGCAGCCGCCGCCACCGCACTGCCCGCCCGTCCGCAAACGTCAGTACCCGTAGACATTGCCCTTCCTGTCGAGCACCAATCCGCCATTGGGATTGGCTCCATCCGTGCCGCCGGCGAATCTGTGCAGCACGTGTTCTGTCCACGGACCGCCTTTAATTGTCGGTGGGCTTAGCTTGAACACCGCCCCGCAATATTGATAGAAAGGATCGCACGTGGTACCTTTGCCTCCTCCGAACACGGTTGCACCATAAAGGTGGCCTGCGCTATCGAACACCAAATTGCCATTCGGCACGTAGCCTTGCTTGGAGGTCGGGAAGCTGTACAGGAGTGTTTCTGTCCACCCTCCGCCCTTCTGCTGTGGCGGAGAAAGCTCATACACCGTGCCACATCCGGCTGGGACGCCGAGCAGGACGCAATCCCCCGTGCCGCCGTAGGCCGTGACTCCGTAGAGATTCCCTGCCGCATCTCGGATCAGTCCACCGTTGGGCAGGCTGGCGTCGTTCGATCCCTTCCCCTGAAACTGGTAGATCAGCGTCTCGGTCCACGCGCCGCCCTTCTGCACAGGGGGCGATAGCTGAAATACCGTGCCACAGGCCCCAGCAATCGGCTTGCACGTCGCCGGCCCGCCGTCCGTGGTCGCACCATACAGATTGCCCTGGGAGTCGAACACAACGCCTCCGGCAGGGACGGAACCGTCGTTTGCTCCGCCCTGGAAGCTGTACAGCACCTTCTCGTTCCACTCGGCGGAGGCGGGAGATGCCAGAACCATCGCAATCGCAACTAATGAGCAAAGGCGGGGCAGACAGGGATTTTTCTTGTGGATCATGCTCTCGGGACAACCTCGTTCGCAGGTTTCAACGTTGCCGATGGGGGGCAGAAACAACGCGGCCACATATGCTATCCCGTATTTCCATCAATGTCCACATAGAAACCTGTTCCCATGGTGTTCTTTCCTAACCGGTTCCTTCCTACCCGACCTGTGCCCAGCCTGAAGACTCACACTCCCAAAGAGTGGTCCCCGAGCCGCTGCCGGTTACTGAATATAAAGAACCTACGTTTGCTGCCCGAGAAACTGTTTGCCGCCTGAATCGTGGTGCCGGACGTGAAGCCGCTGGAAGGAATGCTGTCGCCTTCGCCGATCAGGTGGGTATTGGGTGGCACGTTCCAGGTTGAGGGAATGACGATCGGATTCGCGCCGGTGGCGGGCAGCAGGATGGTCGAGGGCGGCGGGTTCGTGATTCCCGCCCACGGGCTGGTTGTGCACGTCATGTTCGTCTGTGTGTTGCCGGGGAGACCGCGCGCGTCGATCACCGCGCCACTAGGGTACGTGGGAGGTTGGTCGATATTCTGCAGGACAAATTTCAGCACGCCGCAGAAGTCTCTCCCTGCAGCGGGAAACATGCTGGCATCAATGAAGACATTCGATCCCACTACGCCATTGGACGAGTTTTGTATACGGCGTTCTGCCCTTGGATGCCCTGTGCGTTAGCAACGGTTGGAAAAAGCCAACAGGCAAGAACAGCTACGATTGTAAAGAACATACCGGCGGATGCGAGTCTCGTTGTGCCATTCATGTCCTTCGCTCCTTAACTCCAAGGCTGACCCGTTCAATTCCAATAGCGGGGAACCTGATTGCTACGGGCCGATCTCGAATACTGTGCCGCAGTATCCCGAACAGCTCGTACCAGTGCCGCCGCCCTGCGTCGTGCCGTAGATCTTACCATTTTTGCCAAAAATCAACCTGGATGCAGGGTGTGCCCCATCTGGGCTGTTTCTAAAGCCATAAACAATGCCGAGCGTCCAGCCTCCTTCCGGGCGAGCCGGCGGTTTCAGCCGGAAGACCGTGCCGGAAAAGACATTGCCATACGCGCTCACACCATTCAGATTGCCGTTCATGTCTAGAGTGAGGCCGGCTATCGGATTTTCGCCGTCATTCCCGCCACTAAAGCGGTGAAGCACGATCTCTTTCCAAGGCCCACGACCCCCATTGGGGGGGGCTAGGTCGAACACAGCACCATTCCCGCTGGTTCCTCCCGCGAACGCAGTGCCATAGAGGTGGCCGTTTCCGCCGAAAACGAAGCCTGCTTTCGGCGTTGCGCCATCCTGGATGCCAAAGCGGTAAAGCACCTTCTCTGACCACGCTCCGCTCTTCGTGGACGGCGCCTTAAGCTCGAAAGCGGTCCCGCAGCCCCCTGTCCCGCACTGCCCGTTCTCGTTGCCGCCTCCGAACGTCGTCCCGTAGATGTTGCCTTTACTGTCAAGAACCAAGCCGCCGTTAGGGCTCGCTCCGTCCGTACCGCTGGCGAAGGCGTGCAGCACCTTCTCTGTCCACTTGCTGCCGTTGGTTTTCGGCGGGCTTAGCTTGAACACCGCCCCGCAATATTGATAGAAAGGATCGCACGTGGTACCTTTGCCTCCTCCGAACACGGTTGCACCATAAAGGTGGCCTGCGCTATCGAACACCAAATTGCCATTCGGCACGTAGCCTTGCTTGGAGGTCGGGAAGCTGTACAGGAGTGTTTCTGTCCACCCTCCGCCCTTCTGCTTTGGCGGAGAAAGCTCGTACACCGTGCCACATCCGGCTGGGACGCCGAGCAGGACGCAATCCCCCGTGCCGCCGTAGGCCGTGACTCCGTAGAGATTCCCTGCCGCATCTCGGATCAGTCCACCGTTGGGCAGGCTGGCGTCGTTCGATCCCTTACCCTGAAACTGGTAGATCAGCGTCTCGGTCCACGCGCCGCCCTTCTGCACAGGGGGCGATAGCTGAAATACCGTGCCACAGGCCCCAGCAATCGGCTTGCACGTCGCCGGCCCGCCGTCGGTAGTCGCACCATACAGGTTGCCTTGAGGGTCGAACACGACACCACCTGCCGGTACGGAACCGTCGTTTGTTCCGCCCTGGAAGCTGTACAGCACCTGCTCCGTCCACTCCGCAGAAGCGAGACAAGAAAACACCAACATCGCCGTAAACAGCACCAAACTGCGCTCTGCCCCACTTCGCCACGATCGCAATGTCCACCCCATCATTTGATTGAATACCATTGACCGCTCCCGGGTGCGCCAGTCGTCGTCGAGCCGCAACCCCAGAGCGTCGTCGTACCCGTACCCGAAGTTTGCGAAAACAAATCTCCTATAGCGCAGGTGCCGCCAGGAGAGCCAGGGCCCACGAGCCACGTTGCCGCGTTCAGGCCAGTGCTAGTTGTAAAACGGGAATATCCTATTGTGGCAGCGGTACCGCTAGTGTTCTCTTGAACCGGATCTCCGAGAATGTACATACTCAAGTTTGCATCACCAATGGTTGTACCGCCCGTCCGGTCGTCCTTGACAGTTCCTCCAGTCCCGGACTTCGTCACCGCGAGGATTGTGGTGTCGCTCGCATTGGCAGATAGCTCGATGGCATTTTTCAATCCATTACCGCTCACATTAAACAGAACATTTCCCTGGGCATTGCCGATGGAGCCTATCAATATACCGTCTTGAGATGCACCGCCAGTAATTACTACGTCTTCAATACTGCTATTGTTGCCATCCACAAGGATTGCCGCCTGCGACGACACTGTTGGCGTGCATGTGAGCCCATAAATTCCGCGAGTGTGCGTGACACCCGAGTCGATCTTGATGCAAGTCCCTACATTCGATATTGTCAAGTTGGAATAGGGACCCGAATTCGACGCATTTATTCCGATCTCCAATGCTGTACCCTGGATATTCACCAGCGAGATATCAGTCAGGCCACTGCGTTCCTGCGAGAAACCGTTTACGATACCATTCACCCCACTAATGCCCTGCCCGTCGAGTCGGAGGTGTTCTATTTGTATTGCGGGACAGTTCATATTGGAGCCTGGACATAGGCCGCTAGTGCCCATGTCGGACTGCTCCTGCGCCGCAAGCACATATTCTAGATGGCCATTGTGGAAGGGTTGAAAGCGTCCGTGGGCTGAGCCTTCCTTGAAGGGTTTCGTCATGGTCACTCCAAATGGGAAGCGAAGTCCCAAGGAGTCGCTTCGTCCCAAAGCTCCTGCGAACTTGGACATAGGCGTTCACTAGCTCCGGGTTGATGTCAGACAGAATGCCATGCTCGGGACGAAGTGCAAAGAAAACAGCTCCTCCGCCGAGGAAGGGTTCGAGATACCGATTAAAGTCGGAAGGAACAAGCGGTTGCAGCGTACCCCAAAGCCAGCGTTTTCCTCCCGGCACTTTAGGAATGGCTGAAGTCGGTGCGAAGTCTCTTTATTGTGGCGGCCCTTCGAAATCAAATGCTGACCCCGCGCGATATTCCACTCGTGGCGTACTTTATCACATTTCTCTGCTGCCCCCGCGGATCGCCTTTGATTCGAAAATGGCCGCTACGAACGAGGGACGCTCGCTCTTACACTTTCACAGCTTCTTCTGAGCGTGCGGCGTAGTGCGACTCGACGTACTCGTCCAGAATCTTGATGAACTCGGCGACGATGTGGTCGCCCTTGAGCGTGGTGAACAGGCGGCCATCGACGTAGACCGGCGCTTTCGGTTCTTCGAACGTGCCGGGCAGCGAGATGCCGAGGTTGGCGTGCTTCGATTCGCCGGGGCCGTTGACGACGCAGCCCATCACCGCGACTTTCATCTCTTCGACGCCGGTGTAGCGGTCCTTCCAGACCGGCATCTGCTCGCGCAGGTAGGTCTGGATCTGCTCGGCCATTTCCTGGAAGAAGGTGCTGGTGGTGCGGCCGCAGCCGGGGCAGGCGGTCACCTGCGGCGTGAAGCTGCGGATGCCGAGCGATTGCAGAATCTGCTGGCCGACGCGAACTTCTTCGGTGCGGTCGCCATTGGGCAGCGGGCGTGAGCGAGACGCGGATGGTGTCGCCGATGCCTTCCTGCAGCAGCACGCCGAGCGCGGCGGTGGTGGCGACGATGCCTTTCGCGCCCATGCCGGCTTCGGTCAGTCCGAGGTGCAGCGGATAATCGCAGCGCGCGGCCAGCGCGCGGTAGACGTCGATCAGATCCTGCACGCCGCTGACTTTCGCGCTGAGGATGATCTGGTCGGCGCGCAGTCCGTACTGCTCGGCGAGCTGCGGCGGAGTTCAGCGCGCTGACGACCATGGCTTCCATGGTGACTTCGCGGGCGTCTTTCGGCTCGGGCAGGCGGGAGTTCTCGTCCATCATGCGGGTGAGCAGCGCCTGATCGAGCGAGCCCCAGTTCACGCCGATGCGCACCGGCTTCTGATTTTCGATGGCGACTTCGATCATGGTGCGGAAGTTGTCGTCGTTCTTGTTGCCGATGCTGACGTTGCCGGGATTGATGCGGTACTTGGCCAGCGCGCGGGCGCACTCGGGATACTTCTTCAGCAGCAGGTGGCCGTTGTAGTGGAAGTCGCCGATGATGGGGACGCGGATGCCGAGCTTGTCGAGTTGCTCGACGATGGGCGCGACCGCGGCGGCGGCGTCTTCGTTGTTGACGGTGACGCGAACCAGTTCGGAGCCGGCGCGGGCCAGGGCTGCGACCTGCTTGACGGTAGAGGGAATGTCGGCCGTGTCGGTATTGGTCATCGACTGCACCACGACTGGTGCATCGCTGCCGACGCGGACGCCGCCAATCGAGGCAGTGACGGTTTTCCTGCGATGAATTTGAGCCATGGGAAGCTCTATTTTAACAGCGGGCGCGTTGAGATAGGGCAGGCGCACGGGCGTACCTCCACGTTGGACATAATGGCACGAAGGAGCTAGCGGCCACGTGCTTGCTTAGGGCAGTCTTTGCATCATTCCGGGCAGCGTTTTCGCCAAGTCGTTGTAGATGACCATCACCGCGAACAGCACCAGGAAGACGAACGCGGCCTGGTAGATGCGTTCTTTGATGTGCAGGCTGATGTCGCGGCGCATGAGGCTTTCGATGAACAGCAGCAGGATTACGCCGCCGTCGAGGATGGGAATTGGCAGCAGGTTGAAGATGCCGAGGTTCAGGCTGATTGCCGCAGTTAGCGCCAAGCAGCGGAGTCCAGCCCTTTTCGGTGGCGGCTTCTCCAGCGGCGCGGCCGATTCCGATCGGGCCTTCGATGGTGCGGATCGAGACCTTGCGCTGAATCATTTTCTGGACCAGTTCAAGAATCAGCAACGAGCCTTCTTTGTTTTGCTCGATGGATTGCTGGAAGGCGGCGGCTAAAGGCAGGGCGCTTACTTTCATGGGCTGGCTACCAAGGCCCACCCGGTAACGTTTCTCCGTCAGGCCAGGGGTATCGGCCAAAACCGGTTGCATGGTGAAGGTCATCTGCTGGCCATTGCGTAGGACGGTGATTTCGATGGGCTTGCCCTTGAGTGTGCTTCAGGGTTTCAATCATCGCTTCGATGGCGGGGATGGGCTGGCCGTCGACGGTGAGGATTTGATCGCCGATCTTGTATTCCAGCTTTTTCCGCGGGCATATTCTGTTTCCAGGTCGGTTACGGTGACGCTGGATTCTTTGGGATCCCATCCCGCGTATCCCATCTGATTTACGCCGTAGGCTTCGGGCACGATGGTTTTGTCAAAAGATTTGTCCGCCGCGATCGATGGTGACATCGAGAGGCTGATTGGGGCTGAAGGCCTCCTTGGGGACGACCTGCTTCCAGGTAGGATTCTCGATTCCGTCAAGGCGAATGATGCGATCGCCAATCTGAATTCCAGCTTTCGCCGCCGGGGTGTCGGGCATCACCCAGCCGATCACCGCCGGTTCGTCGAGTACCGCCGGATACTCGTAGTGCACCATGTAGACGACGGTCAGCAAGCCAATGGCGAGCAGAATGTTCATGGACGGGCCGGCGATGGCGATAAGAAAGCGCTGCCAGCGGGGGTGCGACATGAACTCGCCGGGATCGCCGGTGCGCGCATCCATGGGATTCTCGCCGCTCATTTTCACGTAGCCGCCGAGGGGAATGGCGCTGACGCGATAGTCGGTGTCGCCGCGGCGGAAACCGAGCAACCGCTTGCCAAATCCGATGGAGAAAACCTCGACTCGTACCCCCAACAGCTTTGGCTACCGCGTAGTGTCCAAACTCATGGATCAGAATCATGAATCCGAGGACCACCGCAACCGCGAGAACCGCTATGAAAAATCCCGACATATATTTCGACTATTCCCCTCGAAAAGTGGAAGACCGAGAACGCGACGGCGCGGCGTAACCCGATTGCCCTATTCTTTCTTGCGCGATCCTGCGGGCTTGAGCGTCTGCTGCCAGCACCATATCTATAGATTCCAATTTCCCAACTTCCGTTTCAGCAAGAACCGTACTTAATTATGGCAGGAATCTCATCGAAACGGATACGCCCATCTAGAAATGCGGCCACAGCCACCTCATCCGCGGCGTTCAGGGCAACCGTTTTCGCGCCGCCGGCTGCCGCTGCTTCATAGGCCAGACCCAGACAAGGAAATTTTCCCATATCCGGCGGTTCAAAATCGAGCTGTCGTAAGTCCATGACCGGGAAGCGCATATCCGATTCAATACGATCCGGATAAGTCAGCGCATAGAGGATTGGCAACCGCATATCAGTCACCGAGAACTGAGCAAGTATGCTGCCATCCACGAATTCGACCAGGGAATGGATGGTGGACTGGGGATGGACGATCACCTGCACTCGACTGGGTGGAAGGTTGAACAATCGACAGGCCTCAATGACCTCAAATCCCTTATTCATCAACGTGGCTGAATCGATGGTGATGCGGCGGCCCATCTTCCAGGTGGGATGGTTCAAGGCTTGTTCGACCGTGATTGTGGAAAACTGCGATTTCGGGGTGTGCAGAAAAGGTCCACCCGAGGCGGTCAGCCAGACGTGCTGTACCTCATGGATACGTCCGCCACGCATGCATTGGTGGATGGCATTGTGTTCGCTGTCGATCGGCAGCAAGGGCTTGCCTTGATGGCGGGCCTCGGCAGTAATCAATTCTCCCGCAGCGACCATGCACTCTTTGTTGGCCAGGCCAACGGTTTTTCCCGCGCGTACCGCTTCGTACGTGGCTTCGAGCCCGGCCACGCCTACGATGGCGCTGACCACGAAATCTGTTTCTGGATGGGTGGCGACTCTTACCGCGCCAGCCGGGCCGTGAGCTACTTCGATTTCACCCAGCCCCAGTGCTTTCAGGCGGGCACGAAGAAGTTCGGCGTCCGCTTCGGCAGCGACCGAGATTAAGCGGGGCTTCCAGAGTTGGGTTTGTTCGAAGATTGCTTCGACATTCCGTCCCGCGGCCAGAGCAATTATCTGAAAACGGTCGGGATAGGATTCAACCACGCTGAGGGTGCTGCGTCCGATGGAACCGGTCGAACCCAGGATGGAGATACGTTTCATGGATACGAAAATCGAGAACCACAAAGGACACGAAGGTACACAAAGGAAAACATCGGGACGCCAAGTTTATTTCCGTACGATGTTGTTGGTTTCTTCGTGTACCTTCGTGTCCTGTGTGGTTAAAGCTTTTGCCTACTGCATGACGCGCCAAGCCGCATAGTACCACAGCACTGGAGCGGCAAAGAGCAGTGCATCGATGCGATCCAGCATGCCGCCGTGGCCGGGCAGAATCGTTCCTGAATCTTTCACTCCGGCTCCTCGTTTGATCAACGATTCCACCAGATCGCCCAACTGTGCGGCGATGTTGAGGGCAGCCGACAGCAGCAAAGCGGGCGCGAGAGGCGGTTTTTGCAGGGCGAAGAAGCCATCGCGCCGGTCGATGAGATGAGCGTTCAGAAGAGCTGTGCTGATGGGCAGAGCATAGTTGTAGAGCAACATTCCCACCACCAAACTTGCCAACAAGGACGCCAGCGCTCCCTCCCAGGTTTTCTTGGGACTGATGCGGGGCGACATGAGGTGACGGCCCAGGGTCCGGCCAACAAAGTAGGCAAAAATATCTCCTGCCCACACCAGCAGCAACAAATACAGAAGTAAGAACGCTCCCGACCACTGCTCGCGCAATTGCACCAGAAAGCCGAGCGGCAACGCGACGTAGACGAAGGCAAAGGTGGAAACCAGCGCGGCGGGAAATGCGCTGCTGAGATTGATCCGGCGCATGGCGATGGTGAGAAAAATAAACGGAGCGATGGCGGCGGCGAACCCTGCGCTGTAAACGAAAATCGCAGTCGACAGCAGAGGCTTAGCGTTTCCGGGATTGATGGCCAGGAGCAGAAAAAACACTCCGACAAAAATATAAGTCGGCCAGCGCAGAGGGCGGATGCCGTACGCCTCGCCCAGTTTGAGGAACTCCTGGACGGTAAGCAGCGCAATCAAAGCGGCAACTAATGCCAACACGGGGACGGGTGCGCGCAGCACCAGCAACAAGACGACAGGAATCAAAACCACGGCGGTGAGAATTCTTTTGAGCAGATGCAAGGGCCTCAGCTCCGACCCGTCTTGGCATCGTGTGGTGTGAGATTATGCGCGGACGCCCTGGTCCGCGAACCCTCGGAGGCATGAGCCTGGGAAGTATCTCCCGCCAGGCCGCCGTAGCGCCGCTCCCGTTTCTGGTATTCGGCAATGCCTTCAAGCAAATGCACGCCGCGAAATTCAGGCCAGAGCGTCGGAGTCACGTAGATTTCCGCGTAGGCCAGTTGCCACAGCAGGAAGTTGCTGAGGCGCATCTCACCGCTGGTGCGAACCACCAGGTCAGGATCGGGTAAATGCCGCGTGTAGAGGTGACGAGAGACGGCGTCCTCGTCGATTTCCATATGGTGCAGACCGCCGTTGCGCGCGGCTGCATCCACAATGGAGCGGAACGCATCCACCAGTTCCGTGCGCGCGCTGTAATTGAGCGCCAGTGTCAGCACCATGCCGGTGTTGTGTGCCGTAGCCTCGCGCGCCCACTGCATTTTCTGCTGTACCGCGGGTGGCAGTTCGTGCTGGCGGCCAATGTATTCCAGGCGGACGTTGTTCTTGTTTAGCGTAGGTACTTCCGCTTTCAGATAACGGCAGAGCAGGCCCATCAAAAAATCGACTTCGCTGGCCGGACGCTTCTTCCAATTCTCTTCCGAGAAGGCGTAAAGCGTGAGCGCAGGAATGCCGATGCGCGAAGCGGTTTCAACCGTGGAGCGTACGGATGAGACTCCGGCGCGGTGCCCGGCGATGCGTGGCAGATGGCGCCGCCGCGCCCATCGGCCATTGCCGTCCATAATGATGGCGATGTGTTTTGGGAGCCGCTTTGGGTCCAGCCGCAGATAAATCTCCGCTTCTTTGCGGTCCAACCCGGCGGGAACTGTTGCTTGCAAGCTAACCTCTGCTGTTTGTTGAAGCTAACACAGCAGGGAAGCTGGGCGCAATGACACATACGAGCCCGCGTGGCGTGGACTCCCTTTTTCCGCCGGCCTGGCTGTCTGTAGCCATGGATACGCCTTCATTTCCCGCTTGGTGAGATACAGCGTGTCGGCTCCTTGCGCGAGTAGACCTGAAAGCGCAGAAGCAACCAAGGCTCAGAGGACGGAGCCGACGCGGTGACCTCATCAAGTTCCTTTTCTGCGCTGTGACAACGCGCGTACTCGCATGGCGCTGCCGCATCGGCAAGGTCGGTTCTCAGAACTCACTTATTTTTGAAACCAGCCGATAGCACTCTAAGTGAGCGAAAGGTGCCAATCAACATGGGCAACAGAAAAGTAACTGCAAAGTTCAAGGTTTGCTGGCGCACGAAAATCGTCGCGCTTGCGATTTGCTCGGCGTACGCATTGATCTGGTCGCCGCGGGTATCTGCCGGGGGCAGCTCTACGACGACGACTTTGACGGTATCGTCGCACCAGGTCGCGGCGCGAACCGCGATCACGCTGACCGCGACGGTAACCGGCGCCACTCGGGGAGAAGTGTCGTTCTGCAACCACGCGGCTGCCCATTGTGATGGGGCAGGACTTCTCGGCACGGCGCGCGTAACCATTTCGGGCAAGGCTACTCTCAAGATGATCTTGGGTGCAGGCAGCTACAGCATTTATGCGAAATATCCGAATACAGGCTCGGCCTTCGGCAGCAGCTCGGCGCCCCAGGCGGTGACCGTGGCCGGGGCGGGAAATATTCTCTCGAGCACCGTACTGGCAACGCCAAGTGGCAGTGCCGGCAACTATACTTTGTCGGCCGCGGTGACTGCCTTTGGCCACGCCGCGCCCAGTGGAACCGTCTCCTTCGTGAATACGACGAACGGCAACGCCGTAGTTGCGACTGCGGCGCTCGATCCGGCTACGCGAACCTTCAGCTTTCTCCCGTCCTTGGCTTCGCCCCTCACCGGCGAGCCGGCGGTGCAGTTTGTGGCCACCGGAGATTTCAACCACGATGGCAAAGCCGACCTGGCGGTGCTGAATGGGGGATCTTCGGGTACGGTCGCGATCTATCTCGGAAACGGCGATGGCACGTTTGGCCCGCCCACTTCCTATGCTGTGGGCGACAATCCGCAGGCGATCACCGTGGCCGACGTCAATCAGGATGGCATGCTCGACCTTCTCGTTCCCAACCTCTACGACTATACGGTCAGCATTCTCCTGGGAAACGGGGATGGAACGTTTCAGCCACAGGCTACAACCGACACGGATTATTATCCGATCTTTATTGCCGTAGGAGATTTCAACAACGACGGGATCCCGGACCTGGCCACCGCGAATTGGGACGGGTACGACGTGGGGATCCACATTGGGATCGGAGATGGAACCTTCCAGCCGGAGGTTACATATAACGCCGACCGGGCCTATGGCGTGGTGGTGGGTGACTTCGACCAGGACGGCATTCAGGATATCGCGACCTCCGCAGGCACGAATGACTACATTGATATTTTGCTCGGCTTCGGGGATGGAACCTTCCAGAAGGAGCAACAGATCAATTTGCCCGTTTCTGCGTCCACCTACTGGATGGCAGGTGGCGATCTTCGAAACGACGGAAAAAGTGATCTGGTGGTTGCCGATGAGACCAACGCCGAGGTTTACGTTCTGCTGAGCAATGGCGATGGGACGTTTCAGCCAGTCGTGAGCTATGCCACTGCCGGGTCCGCCGAGGGAGTTTCGCTGGGCGACATGAACGGCGATGGAATTCTCGACATCGTTGTCCCCGATTTCGGCGGCAACGTGGTCAGCATACTGCTGGGAAACGGCGACGGTACCTTTGCTGCTCGAACCGACTACAACGTCGGGACTAACCCAAGCTGGGCTGCGCTTGCCGATCTGAACGGAGATGGCGCGCTCGACCTGGTTACCTCGGATACCACAAGCCTAACGACGACGATCCTGTTGCAGACTCAGTCGCAAACCGCAACCGCTACCGGAGTCGCAGTCTACGGTACGGGAAATCAATTAGTGCGGGCCACCTATCCTGGCGACGCCGAGCGCGCCGCAAGTCAGTCGTCGAAGGTTGATCTTACCGGCTCCCCGCAAACTTCAACCACGACGGTACTGCAGGCCGATCCGAATCCGGCCCAATCGGGGCAATCGGTC
This sequence comes from Terriglobales bacterium, assembly GCA_963706465.1. Lineage (GTDB taxonomy): Bacteria > Acidobacteriota > Terriglobia > Terriglobales > Acidobacteriaceae > JABDBE01. Next base: position 221,223 of record CAVPMC010000001.1, on the reverse strand, counting down.
ACTCTGACCGCAACCGTCTCGCCTCATCCCACCGGTTCGCCTTTGGGAACCGTCACCTTCTACAGCGGCGAAGCCTCGCTCGGGAGTGCGCCGGCAAACTCATCGGGTGTGGCGGCATTGCCCGCGGCCGCACTGCCGTCGGGGGACTACCATCTCACGGCGGTTTACTCGGGCAACACCAGTTTTGCCCGTTCTACGTCTGCAGCCGTGATGGAAACCGTTAGCGGCAGCTTCAGCGTGTCAGCGCCGTCCGCTCCCGTCACTATGGCGCAGGGCGGAGCGGTGCAAGTGAAAGTGATGGTGCCGCCACTGGGCGGCGCCTTCAATCAGTTGGTGACGATGTCCGCCAGCGGGTTGCCCCCGGGGGCTACTGCCAACTTCAATCCGCCGAAGGTTACACCGGGCGCCTCTGGCGCGCCTACGATGCTGACGATCCAACTGGCAAAGCTCGCGGGAGGCATCCGTGAACCAAGCCGGAACACGGCGCCCGGCCCGTTGCTTGCGGCTTCGCTCCTCATTGCAGGCTGCCTGCTCTCGGGCGTTGGCCGCAGACGCAGCTTGCGGGCATCGAGGCAAATCGCGTTCTTCATGATTCTGACGTGCGCCGGCATTTCAACCATCGCCTGCGGCGGAGGGTTCAAGAGCCCAGACACGACGCCTCCCAGCAGCTACGTAGTCACGATCACGGGAACCAGCGGCGCGCTGCACTCCTCGACCTCGATCACGGTGGTGGTGCAATGAGACAACCCACGCTGCAGCCATCGCAAAGAGACGCCAGAATGCCGAACAAGATCTCAATTGTCGCGCTGCTCGGAGCCATCGCCGTACTGTTATTAAGCGTCCCGGGAGCGCTCGGTCAATCGTCTGGCCACCTCGAAGTGGGCGCCAGCTATATCGCGGTGAAAACCAACGCGCCTCCGAGCGAATGTGGGTGCTTCTTCATGAACGGGGGCGCTGGGTGGATGGCGTACGAATTTAGAGGCGGACTGGCGGTGGTGGGCGAGGTGGGCAGCACCTATGCGGCAAACATCGACAGGACGACCGCGAGTCTTACCCTGACCTCATTTCTCGGCGGACCCCGCTATTCGTGGCGGCGCGGCAAGCTCGCTCCCTTTGCACAAGTGTTGCTGGGCGGCGCGCACGGGAGTGGAGGTCTGACGCCAGATTCCGCCGGGAATGACGGTTCAAGCAACGTATTTGCCATGGCCGCGGGAGGAGGGCTCGACATTGCGCTGACCCGCCACTTCTCTCTTCGTGCCGTGCAAGCGGACTATCTATTGACCCGTTTCAATAATGCCGTCAACGATCAACAGAACAACTTTCGCATCGGGGCCGGCATCATCTTCCGTTTCCACTGAACGGGCTAGCCCCGGTGCTCTTCTTATCTTTAACTAACAGGGTGCCTCAGTCTTGGAACAGGTATGCCTACGTCCTCAACAACCCATTGTCATACTCTGATCCCACAGGCCTGGACTGTGCATATCTGAATGACTCGGGTACGGGAGTCGAGAGAGGCGGGATTGACCAGCATAGCAGTTCGGGCGAGTGCGGAAAGACAGGCGGCTATTGGGTAGAAGGCAGCGTCACCAACGTTACGGTCGGCGGCGACGCAGAGACAGTCTCGCTTACGGGCACGAACAACGGCAACAATGACAACACGCACGCTTCTTATCAGCAAAACACCACGGTCGCGGTTGGCCATTACTATGATACTTTCGGGAATCCAGCCGGCCACATCGCATTCGGTATTGGAAACGGGCCTCGCTACGGTCTGAATCCGAAAAGCGATTGGCAGTTTATGAAATACGCGATCTCTCGCCGCATTCAGGGACACGTGGGCGGGGGACCAGGCGTTCCCGGTGCCGTAAAAGTGCAAGTTGGCGGAAAGCTGGTAGGGATCGGACGCATATCGGTAACCGGGATGCAAGCGCAGATGGTCCTAGACGGAATCGATCAAGGTTTCCAAGATTCGCCGAATTATGATGTGGGCGGAGGCGCGAACACTTGCGATTGTGCCAGTTGGCCTCAACAAGTTCTTGGCGGCGCAGGCATAAACTCTGGCCCCTCGACTCAGGATCCCGGCACGTTGATAAACCAAATAGATTCGCTCTATCCGCAGCAACAGTGAGAGGCTGCCCAAGATGGCTATCAGAAGACGATTCGCAAGGTGGTTCCTGTTCTCGGGTGGAGTAGGCGTGCTGGTGGCCCTGCTTCTCTACATTCTTGGAGCTTTTACTCTTAGTAGACCTTTCGTGGTTCATGTCTCGGTAGTCCTGTGTCCGGAGATGGTTCTCGGCCTCGGATTATCAGACCCGCCTACGCCAGGGGCCTTGGCCCTTCTGTTGGCATTCGTGTTTGGAACGAACTTCGTGTTGTACGGTCTGATAGGATTGCTTCTGTGCGGGGTATGGACGTGGTTTAGGCGCGATGTTTCGCGCCTGGGTTAGGGGGTGACTCGTCACCCCAGAATGGGTGCTGCGGTCCGAGGCATCCTTCCTTGCGTGCGGTGCAGGGGTGGAAAGCGATCTTGCCCGCCGAATCTCGCGCAAGCCCGTTTTTCGTGGGTATTGCAACTGTCCTTGCGGTGTTGCGCTCAAAGCCTACTCAATCCATCCCCATTTTTCTTCCACTCGGCTTCGTGGGCGCTCTAATCTCTCATCTCCGCAGGCCTGACTTTCAACTCCAGCTTTTCCGTATGCCTCAAAACGGTGAGCTCACTCAGGGAACCCACGCGCACATCGGTCAGCAGGCGATGCAGATCATCGACGCCCGCGACCGGTTTGTCCTCAAGAGCAATGATCACGTCGGCTTCGCGCAGTCCTGCCTCCTGTGCGGGGCCGCCGTTCTCGACCGAAATCACGATCACGCCACTTTCCTTGGGAAGATCGTAGAAGCGAACCACCCGCCGCAGCAGGGGCACGGTCTGAGCCTCGACCCCGATATAACTGCGGCGGATTCTTCCATCGCGCAGCAAACGTCCCGCGACGAACTTTGCAGTATTGATACCGATAGCGAAGCACAGACCCTGCGCGCCCATGATCGTCGCCGTGTTTACTCCCACCACGCGACCGTCGGAGCTGACCAGCGGGCCACCGGAATTGCCTGGGTTGAGAGATGCGTCGGTCTGGATGACATCTTCGATCAGCCGTCCGGAGTAAGAACGCAAGGAACGTCCTAGCGCGCTTACTACGCCTGCGGTGACCGTGTACTGAAAGCCATAAGGATTACCGATGGCAATGGCCAGTTGACCAACGCGAAGTCGCTGCGAGTCTCCGAGAGGCGCGGCCACGAGATGGGGAGAATCGTTGCTGGGCAAGTTGATGCGGATCACGGCCAGATCGGTCGCAGGATCGTCGCCGACGATGTGAGCAGGGAAGCGTTGTCCATCGGGAAGCGAGACATGAATGCGGGTGGCAGCATGAACGACGTGGCTGTTGGTCAGGGCGAGTCCGTCCGGCGTGAATACGAACCCGGAGCCTCCGCCTTGACGCTCGCGAGGTTCTCCCGAGCGGCTTCGGCTGAGCTGCGCAACGTCAATTTTAATCACTGAGGGGCTGATGGCTTCGGCAGCCCCGACGACGGCTTGCGAGTAGGCGTCCAGCAAAGCGGCGTCGTTAAGCGGTCTCTCCTCCAAGGGCTGGACGGCTGCGCCCGAGTAATCCGCCAAGGGAAAAATACTAGCTTGCTGAGTCATATAGCTGCTAGATGAAGTCGGCAGGATTCCGGATTCAAAGGCAGCCGATGTCTCACGTACGTGTCGAGAGATTGGGTCATACATAACTCGCGTTTCCATTGCGCCATCTTCGATTTTCGATTAAGCTGGCCCCACTTGGGGCAACCTACGGGCCGTACTTCCAGTTCCCCTAATTCAACCAGGAGGACAATCACCATGCGCTGTCGCATCGCTGTTCTGTTCATTTTGCTTTCGTGCCTGCCGTTGATGGCACAAGACCATGCCGCGCACAGTCAGTCCAAGCCTGCGACGCTTGTGTCGGGATTGGGCAATGCTCATCATCCGGTTTCCACCACCAATCCCGAAGCGCAAAAGTTTTTCGATCAGGGACTGCGTCTGATTTACGACTTCAACCACGACGAGGCGGCACGCTCATTTCAGCGCGCAACTGAACTGGATGCCAAGCTCGCAATCGCGTACTGGGGAATCGCGGAAGCGGTAGGGCCGAACTATAACGACCCAGCCAGCGAGGACCGGTTTCGGCAGGCTCACGAAGCGATTCAGAAGGCGGTTGATCTCTCGCCCAACGCGTCGCCCAGCGAGCAAGCTTATATCAACGCGATGGCCAAACGCTTCCCGGCGGATCCGAAGGCGGACCTCAGAAAAGCGGCCGAGGATTATCACGATGCCATGCGCGAAGTCTCGAAGAAATATCCCGACGACCTGGACGCCGCCACGCTGTTTGCCGAGTCGGGCATGAACCTGCATCCGTGGGGATTGTGGCACGTGGACGGCACACCGGAGGCGGGTACGGAGGAAATTGTCGCCACGCTGGAGTCAGTCATTCGCCGCGATCCCAACCACTTGGGCGCGATTCACTATTACATCCATGCCACGGAGGCTTCGGCGAATCCGGAGCGCGCTCTGGCCGGTGCCAACCGGCTGGCCGCAATGGCCCCGTCAGCCGGACATATCGTGCACATGCCTGCGCATGTTTACATTCGCACCGGCGATTATGAAGCGGCCGTGAAGACCAATGAAGAGGCTGCTGCGGTCGATCGCGCCTACATCAAGGCGAGTGGTGCGACGGGCATCTACCCAATGATGTATTACAGCCACAATCTTCACTTCATCGCCATGTGCGCCAGCATGAATGGCAACTATGCGGAGGCCAGGAAAAACGCCGACCTGCTGGTGGCGAACGTAGGTCCGCATGTGAAGCAGATGCCGCCGCTTGAAGGTTTCATGACCATCCCGATGGCGGTGGATGTTCGCTTTCATAAGTGGAATGAAATTCTGGCCATGCCAAAACCGGATGCGGAGTTGAAGATCACGACGGGGTTCTGGCATTTCTCTCGCGGTATGGCGCTGGCAGCGACGGGAAAGTTGAGCGAGGCTGAAGCCGAGTACAAGATTGTCTCCGAGGCTGAACAGAACACGCCGCCGGATATGGTCTTCGCCATGCCGATTAATAACAAGGCGAAGGACATCATGAAAATTTCCGAAAACGTGTTGGGAGCGAAGCTCGCCATGGCAAGGAAGGATAACGTGCAGGCAATCTCACTACTGACTGCCGCGGTTGCGATTCAAGATACGTTGAAGTATGGCGAACCTCCGGACTGGTTCTTTCCCGTCCGCGAATCGTTAGGGGGCGCGCTGCTGATCAACGGCGATGCTGCGGGCGCGGAGAAAGTCTTCCGGGCAGATCTCGATCGCAATCCGCGGAATCCACGGTCTTTGTTCGGACTGCAGCAGGCCCTCAAGGTGCAAAACCGCAACTATGACGCGGGCTTTGTCGAAAGCGAGTTCCGCGATTCATGGAAGGGCGGGGAAGTAAAAGTAGAGGATTTGGTCTAGCTCCAGCCGCTGAATCAGGGCTGGCGCGGAGCCAGCCCTGAGAACATCTATCGGAATCCGCACTACTCTTTTTTCTTCCTTGGGTCGTCGTTCGGATCAACGTAATTGATCTTGAGAGGGGCCATGCCGTGAATCTGCAAGATGGTCTCTCCGCTGGCCATCCCATAATGATGCATGCTTGGATCCAGGTAGGCGAAGCTTCCCGCGGCAAAGCTCATCATTTTGCTTTCGTCGAATTTATTGCCCATTCCCACTTTCAGCGCGCCGGAAATCACGGTGACGTTCTCGCGCTTGGGATGCCAATGAGGCGCGATTTTGTACCCGTCAGGCATCTTCAAACGAACCGTGTAATCGCCGGTCGCTGCCATGGGATTGCCTTCTAAAACGGCCAAGACCGCACCCGGTGTAAGGAAATCCGGCGCAGGCCCATACTGAATGTCGTCGGGAGTGAAGGCGTTCTTGCGCGTCGCTGCAGCCGACTTCGCAGCCGGTTTAGCGGTTCCCTTGGCGGCGGGTTTTGGCTTGTCCTGAGCGGCGGTCATACAGCACAGAGCAACGGCGAAGACCAAGAAATGTTTCTTCATAATCCCTCCTTAGTACGTGACTGTGAAAGCTTGTAGAGTGGTGAGAACCCGTGCACGCGGTATTGTACACGCCAGCCCTCCCAGCAATTTCGGATTTTGTAACAGATTCAAATCCCACGCGTTCCCGGCCCGAATGCCTGCATAATGCCAGAATCGGGTGCCCCGGTGCGGCGCAGTTTTGTCTTTGTACCCAGCGTACTGGCACAACGGTGTGAGGTCGTGGCATTGTCCAGGCTGAGGGGGGCTCATGCCGGACGAAGGCAAACAGGGGAAAAAAGCACCATGGACCGATTGATGGCGTTGGGAATCCTCTTGCTCGGTGCAGGAATTGGGGCGCTCGTTAGCTTTTTGATGTACATGGGACAGGTCCGAAAATTCAAACGTTTGCTGCAGACGCGACTCGAATTAAATCCCCAGCCGGAACCAGAAAATCGAAATGCGGAGGACGAGCGGCGCAAGTCCGCGTAAGGCCCAAGTCCGCTTACAACCTTAGGAGACTGTTCGATGAGCGACACCTCGACCGCAAAACCGATCGGCAGCGCTCTGATCGTCTGTGAAGATGTGCCGGCCACCCGGCTGCTCACCCAAGCGATGCAGGAGTTGGCTTTGTCTGCCGAGGTATGCACGAAGGTGCCGGAGGCGCTGGACTGGATCAACCGCCGTAAACTCGAAGTCGTCGTCGTTGATTTCTCCTTGGGCGGAGAAGCTGCGCAGGTCCTGGGAAAGGTGCGGAGTTCCGTGTCGAACCGGACGGCGATTACTTTTGGCATCACAAACAACAGTGGCGAGACCGCGCAAGCCCTTAAAGCCGGATCGAGCTTTGCTCTCGAACGACCGCTGACCCTTGATTCCATCCGACATACCTTTCGCGCTGCCTATGGTCTGATCGTGCGCGAGCGCCGGCGCTACTTCCGCTATCCCATCTCCGTCTCGGTTGTGCTCAGTAGAAAACAATTGCCGGAGGTCTTCGGCAAAGTGGTAAATGTCAGTGAGCGCGGCATGGCATTGCGCACCTCGACACCGCTGGCGGCTGGGGCCGATGTGGCTGTCGAGTTCACGCTGCCAGATCCTCGCCTCACCATCAAAGCGGAGTGCACTGTGCGCTGGAACAACGATGAAGGCGAAGCTGGCTTGTCATTTGTATTCCTGCCCTCCGAGCTGAGTTCTGAACTGCAAGTGTGGCTGGCGCGGAAACTGGAAGAGCAACTGCCCGATCCCGTAACCCTGAGGTTCCAGTCTCCAACTCGGTCTTAGGCGCAGACCTGGAGAACCTCATCTCAGGAGGTGTCTGTTCGGTATTCGTAACAAATCTCTCAGAAGGCACCTCGCTGGTAAACCTCGCGGGAGCACGCGTGAAGCTCATCCCCGTGGGCGGGAGCGCGTGCTTTCACTCGGAAGGGTGCACGCCACCGACGCGTTTTTCAACGCTTCATCCAACGCCGCCCCTAACGCGGCAAGCTCTGGCGCACTCATCAGCCGCTGCATTTGCTCGAAGAGTTGGCGCTCCTCCTGGCGGATATGGTGAACCAGTTTGGTTCCAAGATTCTGCAAACCTTGCCGGTCGAGAGTGCGCCCGGCCGCGCGCGAGAAAAAGTCACGCAGGAGGGCGTGTTCGGCGAGCAGTTCTGCCACTAATGGCCGCAATTCGGGAAATCGCACTGCCGCCGGAAAAAGTTCCTTCTCTTCCGCCGCGAAATGAATCCCGATCTCGGCGTCAAATTGCTGTTGGATTTCCGCCTGCCATGACTCCAGATCAATCTTCCCAGTCTGAACCGCACGGTCCAGGCGTACGCACAATGCCAACGCGTGTTGATGTTGGCGGGAAAGCGGGATGAGGTTCTGGTCGCGCAGCATGAGCCAATGATAAACGCAGCATCAACCAATGATAAACAATGATTGGCGCACAAAGCCAATTTTTTCACCGATGAATCACTTGCGTTTCATCTCAACCCGCCTTTACTAATTTCTCCGCACCGTTGAGAATAGTTGGGTTCGCCCTCAAGTGCCGGTTTTTCCTGAGTGCGGAGTGCATAATAAAGCATCATCGCCCGACTGCGGGCCACTGGAGCAGACAATCGTTATGGGAACTTCCGGAGAACTTATTCGCCTGATCAACTATGTGGATGACATTAGCACCACGTTGCGCCGTATCAGCGCCTTCGTCGCGGTCATGGAAAGCGACGAGCGCAAGCGTCTGGCTGAAAGCTTGAAGGTCGCGGGATCCAATCTCGACGCTCTGGTGGTCCGGTTGGAAAAAGGCGGGCAGTAGTGGGGCGAGTTGAAACCATTGCCGTGATCGGGGCCGGGACCATGGGCCGTGGCATTGCTCATGTGGCGGCGCTGGGCGGTTATCACACGATCCTGGAAGATCTGCTGCCTAACGCGCTTCGCCGTGCCGAGAGTGAAATTCGGGGCAACCTCGACAAGGCGGTTGAACTCGGTAAGGTTTCTGCCGACGATGCGAAAGCTGCGTTCGGAAGGCTGCAATACGCGGGAAGCGTGGAAGAAGCTGCTCGCGAAGCGGATCTGGTCATTGAGGCGGTCCCCGAGGAGATGGAGTCGAAGATTGAGATCTTCACCCTCTTGGACAAAATCTGCCGTCCGGGAACTATCCTGGCGTCGAACACGTCGTCGCTCAGCATTACGGAAATCGCCAGCGTGAGTTACCGGGCGAAGAAATGTGTGGGAATGCATTTCTTTAATCCGGTGCACAAGATGAAGTTGCTGGAAGTTGTTCGCGGGCTCGAAACCGATGAAGACACGCTGGCGGCGGTGGCAGAGGTGGGCAGGCGGATGGGCAAAGAAGTGGTCGTGATCAAGGAATCGCCCGGCTTCATCACCAGCCGCATCAACGCCATGATCGGCAACGAAGCGTTCTACATGCTGCAGGAAGGAATCGCTTCGGCGCAAGATATCGATAAAGCCCTGAAGCTGGGATTGAACCATCCCATGGGCCCATTCGAGTTGGTAGATTTGGTTGGATTGGACACGCGGCTGCACATCCTCGAATACATGCAGAAGACCTTAGGGGAAAAGTATCGGCCTGCACCCCTGTTGGTGCAGTACGTGAAAGCCGGACGTCTGGGACGCAAGGCGGGACGCGGCGTGTACGAGTATCCCGAGCAAAAGACGGCGCAGGAGAAAGCCCCGGTTGCCAGGGCCGGCGATTAAAAGACAGCGGACCTTCCGCTCGGCGGGGACAGGTCGAAGGCCTGTCCCCACGCGATTCTTTCAGCCGCTACTGCTTGTTGATGTCCTGCTTGGCCTCCAGTTTCTTGACCAGCGGTGCAAAGAAAATCTTCTGGTTGTCGGGAGCGCCTGCCACGGTGATTTTGATTTCCTTGAGGGCATTGTCATAGTCGCCCTTGGCGGAATAGAGTCTCGCGGTACCGTCGTGAACGACCCAATCGTTGGGATCTTTTTTTGCCGCCTGCCGGAAGAGGTCGAAGGCCTGATCCTGTTTGCCCTGGCCTTGAAGTTGACGGCCGTAATAATAAAGTTGAGCCGCCGTAGCCCGTTCGAGCGCCTTGTTTTTGGCGACCTCGGCGTCGTCTTTTCGGCCCATAGCTTCGAGGATTTGTGACTTGGTTAGCAAATTGTCGAACCGGGGCTCGGTTCGAATCGATGTCTCTTCGTATTGCAGCGCCTCATCGAGATCGTATTTGCTGGTGAGCAGATAAGTCGCAGCATCGTCCCACCCTTCCCACATGTATTGTGGCAGCCCCTGAAGCTGGTGATGCAGGCTGGCCTGGACGATGTCATGCACATTCACATCGATCTTGAAGGGAACGGCAATCTTCTCCCAGCGAAGCGTGGCCGTGGCCGAATCCGCCTTCACGTCATCGAAGTCGTAGGTTAGCGCTTCGTGCGGTTCTGACGCCTGCGGTTTCACGGTCACTCGAAGCGCGTCGTCGGCCTCCTTGTAGGTAAAACTGCCCCAGGCGCTATGGACCTTGGAGAAAATAACTGTCCACTGGTCCTGGCCGGGAATCAAGAAGCAGCCCGTAAACGCCCTTCGGCAGCGGCTTTCCTTCGATGGAGACGGGATCGGTGACGGTGATCGTCGTATTTTCGTTGGCTCCCGCACGCCAGACTTCGTCCGTAGGGCACAACCTTGCCCCAGATGACTTCCGGCCCTTCACCAGCGGGCGGGATAGTTGACGGTGATGTCGGTAATGCCGATGCGCTGGGTGACGACGGCGTGCTGGCTATCTCGAGGCAGATCTAAAAGCGTCGACTGCGCATGGCACGGAATGCCCGGACAATCAGCCCTGCAACTGCAATTACACAGCAACGAAGCAATGTTTAAGCATGGAACGACCCTCCGCTTCTGAATTTTGAACGGGCAAAGGTCACCGGACCGGCTTGAGGAGAACGAGAACTTAGACGGACGGGATAGTCCAGCGGATAGCAGGTTGTAATCACAGATCCTAAAACCAGGCCAGGGATGAAGGAAGTTCGTCAAGTTGTTGACCAGCTAAGTTGCGGGAACCAATGCGCGCGGGAATGCGTATCACTTGTAGGCGCGGGCGTCCCCGCTGGACACGAGAACAGTTGGGCCCGACGAGCGTGGAACCTCGCAATTACATCTATGCGAGTGCTTCTCGATATCGTCCGCCAGTCGCTGGCCACGCTGTGGGCGCACAAGCTGCGCTCCTTCCTGACCATGTTCGGGATCGCCTGGGGAGTGGGCTCGCTGCTGCTGCTAGTGGGCCTGGGTGAAGGTTTTCGCAGCGGGCAAGCGAAACAACCTGGCCGAACTCGGCCAGGACATTATGTTTATCTTTCCGGGACGCATCCCGGCGGTCGAAGGCAGCTTGCAGTCCGGGCAGACATACAATTTCACCTATGACGACTATCTTGCCATCCGCGACGAGGCCGCACTTTCTGCGAGCCGTTTCGCCGGTGCTCGAACGCGAGGATATTCGCGCCGTCAGCGACTACGGCACGACCAACGGGCAGGTATTCGGCGTCGCCCCCGAGTACAATCAGATTCGCAACGTGCCGATCGATCCGGGCCGCTGGTTCAATGACGAGGACAACAGCCAGCACCGTCGCGTCGCGATCGTGGGATGGGAGATGCTCAAGAACATGTTTCCCGGACAGCCGGCCGTGGGCAGCACCATCCTGCTCAATGGCATTCGCTTCGAAGTGATCGGGGTAGTCGCCAAAGATCGGCAAAGACGGAACAACGGCACCAACGCGCGGATTTTCGTGCCTCTTGAGACCATGCGCACATTGTTTCCGCTCACCACTGCAGAATTCAGAGAACGCAATCTCCTTCATCAATTACCGTCCGCTGAAAAAGAGATGCACCTCGAGGCGAAGAAGGAGGTACACGGAATCATTGCCCGCCGGCACGGGTTCGATCCCAAGGTCGACGACGCGTTCATGGACTGGGACACGATCGACGGACGCCATCCGCGTGGGCAAAATCTTTGACGCGATGGATTGGTTCCTGGGCGTGGTCGGAGTGGTGACCCTGGGGCTGGGCGCGATCGGCATCATCAACATCATGCTGGTTTCCGTGACCGAGCGGACCCGGGAGATTGGGCTGCGCAAGGCTCTGGGCGCAACCCATCGCAATATCCTGACGCAATTTTTTGTGGAAGGCGCTTTCCTGACCGCGTTGAGTGGCGGCATCGGCCTAGCCATTTGTGGTCGGTTTCGTTGCCATGCTGGCTCAGTTGCCTTCGCCGGAGGGATTTGACACGCCACGCATTGTTCCGGCTTCGGCCGTCATCGCGATTCTGTCGCTTTCAATCGCGGGCATCGTCGCCGGACTTTATCCGGCGCGCAAAGCAGCGTTGCTTCCGCCCGTGGAAGCGCTGCGGCAGGAGTAATAATGTTTGGCGATCTGGGAAGTCAAGCCTACAACGCGCTGAAACACAACCGCCGCCGCTCGCTGCTCACCATGCTCGGCATGGCGTGGGGCATCGCCACCGTGGTGCTGCTGCTGGCGTACGGCGCAGGTTTTGAAAACGCGCTGATGATTGCTTTTCGCACCTTCGGGGGAAACCTGATCGGCATCTTTCCCGGACGCACTTCCTGCAGGCTGGCGGCAGCAAGGCCGGTACCCAGATCCGCTTGACCCGCGACGATCTCGACTACGTGCGGGCTGAAGTGCCCATGCTGAAGCGCATCTCTCCGGAGGTGGATAAGCAGAGTCCAGTCGCGTTCGGCACGCGCAGCGGAACCTACGGCATCCACGGAATCTTATTCCAGCTACCAGAAGATTCGCGCTTTGGAAATTGGCGACGGCGCCTTTTGGGGGGAACAGGAAGACTATACTCACAGCCGCGTCGCCGTCATCGGCTCGACGTGAAAAAGAAGTTGTTCTCCGGCCAGGATGCGCTGGGCGAAAATGTCCGCATTGACGGCATCTCCTACAAGGTCATTGGCGTGCTCAAGCACACCATTTCCAACGGCGATGAAGACATGAATTCGCTGGTCTATCTTCCTTATAGCGCCATGAGCGACCTCAAGAATACGTACTATCTTGATGGCATCTTCATGGATTATGAGGGAGATCATGAAAAAGTGGTTAAGGGCGGTACGCGGCTCAATGGCTTTTCATCACAGCTTCGATCCCAAAGATGAACGCGCGGTCTTTGTTTTCGATGCCAACAAAGATCTGGCCGACCTGACCAGTCATTACTGTCGGAATAAAGATTCTGCTGGGCTTCATTGGCCTGCTGACGCTAGGCATCGGTGGAGTTGGGTTGATGAACATCATGCTGGTGTCGGTGACACAGCGCACGCGCGAGATTGGCGTGGAGAAAGCTTTGGGTGCGCACGGTTGGCACATCCTGTTTCAATTCCTGGCCGAGGCGCTGGTCATCACCATGCTTGGCGGCTTATTGGGCGTGGCATTGGCGTATCTGGTCTCGTGGTCGGTGGGCTCGCTTACGCTGTGGAGTGCGTTTATGGACGATGCCAGCGAAGGCGACATCCACCTCGTGATCGACACGGCGACGCTGCTCTGCGTCCACAGCGATTCTGAGCTTCGTGGGGATCGTGAGCGGAATGCTGCCTGCGATCAAGGCTGCACGGTTGAACCCGATTGAAGCGCTGCGATACGAGTAGATCTCAGTAGTGATATCGCGCCTGAAGGAAATCAATTTGGCCTTCGCTCACCCGATAGACCAGACGATGCTCCTGAGTAATTCCTCGCGACCAGCAACCTGCCAACACGTATTTAAGCGGCTCCGGTTTGCCCAGGCCAGTAAAAGGCTCGCGGAGCACAGCCTCGATTAGATCAAAAATCCTCAGGGCGGCTCCGTGGTCGGTGTTTATCGCTGTATTCCACCTTGAATTTCGCCAAGATTTGCGCCACTAGAGTACGCGAGCCATAATTACTTTAGAATCGTTCTCCGTGCCTATACTGCCGAATGCCCGTTTGGAACGCGTGCTTACTCAGCTCCGTCTCTACGAGCACCCTCTTCTCGATTTCTCGGCCCGCGCCAAGGGCGATGGCGTTGAACTGATCATCCAGTTTAAGAATTCACCCGTCCCGGTGCACACGTACTATTTCGACATGCACCCGCGGGATCTCGATCACCCACAATTTGAATGGAGCCTTCAGCGTCAGCTCTACGATTGTCTGCACGACTACCTTGTCGAAATGTTTGTTCGCACGCCGCAGGATCGAGTCGAACGCCAACGGGAAGGCCAGTGAGCCTGCGCCAGAAAATCGAGCAGGAAATCCGCGAAAGCGGACCGATCCCGTTCTCGCGATACATGGAACTTTGTCTCTACCATCCTGAGCTCGGCTACTATTCGCGCAACGCTGAACAATTCGGCAAGGCTGGCGACTTTTATACATCAAGCGATGTGCACGCGGTGTTTGGTCGGTTGATGGCGCGTCAATTCGAAGAAATGTGGCGCATTCTGGGATCGCCGCCACAGATCGAAATTCTGGAGCTTGGCCCGGGACGGGGATTGTTTGCCCAGGATGTGCTGGATTGGTCTGAGAAGAAGTTTCCGGAGTTCTTCTGCGCATTGCATTATTCGCTGCTAGAGAGTTCTCCTGTCTTGCGGCAACGATTACAAGCGACTTTGAGCAGAGGCTTTCAAAGTGGAAAGGTTTCGCTTGCAACTCAAAGCCTGTTGCCTCAGCTTCAGCGGCTGAAGCCGATGCTATCTGACGAGTCTTACAGCACAGCTTGTGCCGGGCCGAACAAGGCAGTTGGTGCCAGGTCTTTAGCCCCTGACGTCCCGGTCATTGTTTTCGCTAACGAGTTCTTCGACGCGCTACCGGTCGAAGTGCTCAGCCCCGACGGCGAGTTGCACATCTCGGAAAAGGATGCGCAACCGTTTGAAACGTGGCATCCCGCCTCCGCTGAGGCGCTGGAATTTGTGGATCGCTACAGCGTTTATCCCCAAGCCGGAGAGCGAATCGAAGCTCCCCTCCTCGCGCAACGCAATATGTCCGAGATCGCGTCCGCAATCAGGCGTGGGTTCATAGTTGCCATCGACTACGGCTACACAAAAGAAGAGCAGGTCGCCGGACGGCATCGGGGCACGATCGCGGCTTACCGGCAACACTCGGTGAGTGGAAACCCCTATGAAGCACCCGGAGAACAGGACATCACCGCGCACGTAAACTTTACCGCGCTCGCGGCGGCCGCCGAAGAACAGGGGATGTACTCGCAGCCTTTGCTAACGCAATCTCAATTTTTGTTGGGAATCGGCGAGCGCAATCAGTTTGCTGATGCCTTAGAAGAATGCCGGCTGCCACAAGAACGCGCCAAGGTCGCTTTGCAACTGAAGCACCTGGTTACTCCCGATGGCATGGGAGAAACTTTCCACGTGCTGATCGCGTCGAAAGGTCTCAAAGCAGAAACAGTGGCAGGACTGAGCGGGCTGAGCTTCGGAAAGATCAAATTGTAGCGACCGCATAAGAAGAAACCGATCAGGTCCATAGAAAACTTTTATGAAGCGAACCTGGTTCCTCCGCAGGCGCCGAACCATCTATAAGCCATCCGGTCTAAGCCGACGAGGGAGATCAATTTGGAAAGCACAGCGCGTCCGCCTTCGTGGAAGATCCTTTTGGCATTCGCGATTATTTACTTCGTCTGGGGATCGACCTTTTTGGCCATACGCGTCGGTGTCAGCGAAGTGCCTCCATTCCTTTTGGCCGCCATACGCTTTTTCGTGGCGGGCATCGTCCTCTACGCCTGGATGCGATTGAAGGGTGCGCCATCTCCTAATCGCCGCGAGTGGACGGGCGCAACTTTGCTTGGAGCCCTGATCTTCCTGGTCGACTACGGCTGCCTGTTCTGGGCAGAGCAACGAGTCCCATCCGGAATTGCGGCGGTCGTGCTGGCGACCATCCCGGTGTTCATCACGCTGCTGGAAATTATCTTTCTGCGCACACAACGTCTCACAATCCGGCTCGGCCTGGCGCTGCTGGCAGGGCTGTGTGGCGTCGCCGTCCTCACTGTGCACTCATTCTCGTTCGGAGATGTCCCGATCAACCGGGCCGGAGCCTTCGCCTTACTGGTTGCTTCGTTTACCTGGTCGATCGCGACCATCCTGACTCGTCGACTTCCATTGCCAGCCTCGAAGCCGATGAGCGCCGCTGCCCAGATGATCACCGGAGGAATCCAGCTATTTATTCTCGCGGCTCTCTCGGGCGAATTTACGGGCTTTCACGCGGAAGCGGTTTCGTCGAAAGCCTGGTTCTCTCTCCTGTATCTGATCGTTGCCGGTTCGATCGCAGGTTATACCGCGTACGTTTGGCTGTTGCACTACGAATCGCCGACGAAAGTCGGTACTTATGCCTACGTCAATCCCGTGATCGCGGTTGCGCTTGGGTATTTCGCCGGAGGCGAAGCAGTTGGCCCGCGCACAATATTGGGCGCTTTGCTCGTTCTCGTCAGTGTGATTACGATCACCACGACACCGAAGAAAAGCGACACCAAAAAGCACGCGGAGCTATCGGTCGCGGAAGCGGACTGAGGCAATCCGAACACCAGCGACTGCGTCTTCTGGCGTCGGAAGTTCTACAACCTGCGTTACTCGTAAACGTCGGACCGAAAGCCTGGACAACGGTATCCTAGGCATCATGCGCTCGGGATATTGGCTGAAAGTTGTGGGCGGGTTGCTAATGGCGGGTCTGGCTTGGGGCCAAACCAACCAGCAACCACCCGATTCGCAATCGAGCGCCCAGCCAACCGCCGCACAATCTGCGAACTCTCAACCCGACCAATCATCGACAGTGAACTCGAAATCCGCCAACCAGAGTTTGACCAAACCGTCTGCGGTGGCGGCAGCAGCCAGCGCGTCGAAGCTCACCCGTGAATCCGCTCCACCCTCGAAGGTAATTACAAACCGTGATTTGAAAGGCGAGAGCGACGCGCCCGAGACGGGGAAATCCGACGGAACACCGAACCGAACGGCAGCGCAAGTGGCCAGCTACAAAGCGACCCGGCGAGAGGAGATACGAAAGGTTCGGCAGTTCGAAGCACAAGGCAAGACTTTTCAGAATCAAGTCAAGATGGAGAAGGGCAAGATCGCGGATATTCAGAACCACATCGCACGTCTGAAGAATAGATTTGCCGCATGGAGCGTGCAGTTTGCTCAGGCGGACGAAGCGTCGGTATGCTGGACTTCCTCCTACAGCACACCGTATTACAAAGACTGGTGTGGCCGGGGACGGATTCTGAAAGAGAAGTACGACGCAACCCAGCTACAACTCATCCAGGAAAAAGCGCGGCTCGAGGAAATGCAGGAAAACATTCGCCGCGCGGGCTATGGCAACGCAGTCTACGATCCCGATTGATTCTCCCCGCTACGGTCGAGTCATCTTCTCCGGCTTCATCAACTGATGGAATTCCTCCTTTGTGAGATACCCGAGTTTCAACGCAGCTTCTAGTAGGCTGGTCTTGCCGACATGCGCAGTGTGGGCAATCTTCGCGGCTTTGTCGTATCCAACCTTCGGCGCTAGCGCTGTGACGAGCATCAGCGAGTTCTTGACGTACCAATCCACTTTTGCGCGATCGACTTCGATGCCCTTGATCATGTATTCGACGTATCCGTGGCAGGCATCCGCGATCAGCGTAACCGAATGCAGGAAGTTGTAGATGATCACCGGCTTGAACACGTTGAGTTCAAAGTTCCCTTGCGACCCGGCAAATCCAACCGCAGCGGTGGCGCCATGAACCTGCACGCATACCATGGTCATCGCTTCGCACTGCGTAGGGTTCACTTTGCCCGGCATGATTGAAGATCCCGGCTCGTTTTCGGGAAGGGATAACTCACCAAGGCCGCAACGCGGACCTGAGGCCAGCCAGCGGATATCGTTTGAAATCTTCATGAGCGAAGCGGCCAAAGTTTGCAGGGCGCCTTGCGCGAACACAATTTCATCGTGAGCCGATAGCGCCGCGAATTTATTGCCATGCGAGCGGAAAGGAAGGCCCGTCAGTTCGGCGATCTTTTTGGCGGCCCTCTCCGCAAATTCGGGATGAGCGTTCAATCCCGTGCCCACCGCGGTTCCCCCAATCGCAAGGTCGTAAAGACCGCCGAGCACCTGTTCCAGGCGCTTGATGTCCCGCTCCAGCAGGCTGGCCCAGCCACCGAATTCCTGTCCGAAGGTTAGAGGCACGGCGTCCTGCAAGTGCGTGCGGCCGATCTTCACCACGTCATTGAATTCTTTTGCCTTGGCAGCAATCGCGTCGTGAACATTCTGGATAGCGGGAATCAGCGCATTCTTGACCCGCTCCGCGGCCGCAATGTGCATGGCCGCCGGGAACGTGTCGTTGGACGACTGCGACATATTCACATCGTCATTGGGATGGATCGGCTTCTTCGATCCCATCTCGCCACCCGCAATCTCAATGGCGCGGTTGGAAATGACTTCGTTGACGTTCATGTTGGTCTGCGTGCCGCTGCCAGTCTGCCAGATGCGCAGAGGAAATTGGGCGTCAAGCTTGCCGGCGATGACTTCATCCGCAGCCTGGACGATGAGCTTGGCCTTTTCGGAGGGAAGCTTGCCCAGATCCTGATTCACCAGCGCGCACGCCTTTTTGAGAATGCCAAAGGCGTGTATCAGCTCCGGTGGCATGACGTCGCGTCCGATGTCAAAGTGAAGAAGCGAGCGTTGCGTCTGCGCGCCCCAATAAACATTGGCCGGGACTTCGATCTTCCCCATGCTGTCGGATTCAATGCGCGTGACCTGTTTCGCGGAGGGTGTCATTTGAGTCTTTCTGAGTGCTTGAAAGATGGAAGTAACCGGGAATTATATCGCGGATAACGCGCAATGCTGCGCGCAGGGGATGTCCGCTCCTGTATCTCGACGGGACGTGCTCGAATACGCACCGTGCTAGAATCTTTATCTTCAAAGAGTCGCGTTTTCCTTTCATGAACGTGCTCTTCGGGATTGACCCTGAGGATCTGTGATCACCAAAAACATCCCCGATACGACGCTACAGGTTCCTGACACGCTCCCGCGTGGGCACGTGGAATCCCGCTCCAACACCCGGGTCGACGTGCTGGTCATCGGCGCTGGGCCTACCGGTTTGGCTTGCGCGATCGAGGCGCAAAGAGCTGGGTTCAAAGTTATCGCGATTGATAAGGGCTGTGTGGTTAATTCGATTTTCAACTATCCAGCCAATATGACGTTCTTCACCACGCCAGAACTGTTGGAAATCGGCGACATCCCGTTCAGCACGGCTAATCAAAAACCGACACGGCATGAGGCGCTCGAATATTATCGCAAGGTTGCCGAGCATTATCGCCTGCCGATCGCGCAATACCAGTGGGTGAAGACGGTGAACGGTCGAGATGGCAACTTCGAGGTTACGACCACCGATCGGCTGGGAAGAATCTACGATTACCACACGCGCAAGCTGATCGTGGCCACCGGTTACTACGATTTAGCGAACATGATGAACATTCCCGGCGAAGACTTGCCGAAGGTATTTCATTATTACCACGAGCCGCACCCCTACTTTGACAATGACGTTCTGGTGATTGGAGGCAAGAATTCCGCGGCCATTTCCGCGCTTGATCTGTGGCGGCACGGAGCGCGGGTGACCCTCGTGTATCGTGGGCCGAAAATCCATCACCATGTTAAGTATTGGATCCTGCCCGACATCGAGAATCGGATCAAGAGCGGCGAGATCAAAGCCTTCTTTAACAGTTCAGTGGGGGAAATCGCGCTGGACCACGCAGTGATTTACACCCCCGAAGGGGTGGTGCGAGTGAAGAACGATTTCGTTTTTGCTTTGACGGGATACCATCCCGACTACGATTTTCTGCGGTCCATGGGCATCGAACTTTCGTCTGACCAGTGCCGTCCCGTATGCGATCCGGAAACCTTGGAGAGCAATGTGCCGGGCATCTACGTGGCGGGAGTGATTGTGGCGGGTTCGCGAACCAACGAGATTTTCATCGAGAACGGACGCTTCCACGGCCAGTTGATCGCCAAACATCTGAAGTACAAGTTGGAAAAGACCGCATAGCACTGCGCAGGAAATCTGATGCTAGGCGAGCGTGACTGCCTCTTCTCCCAGTTGCTGATTGATTAGACGCGAGACTAGCGGCTTCAGTCCTTCTCCGGTTTTCTGCAGCATAAAGCTCTCAGCTGCGTCCGCCCAGTCGAGCTTGAAACTTGTGGCTAAGGCGGAAATCCATATTTGCCGCACTGGCGCGTTCGGCGAGATGACGAATCGCGAACCATCCTCGAAAGAAATGTGCAGCGCTCCCGATTGGTCCTCGACTTCGAAGTCAGCAGATTCCTCGGCAGTAATCAGTCTCTGTTTCAGCGACTCGAGTGCGGCGTCCGCCCGCTTGCGAAAATCGTTTTCATCGAGCATGAAGAGATTATAGAAGCTCTCAACTTTTAGCCAAGCCGTCGATTTTCGCTGCCATGATGAAATCGCTTTCGGTCAGGCCGTCGATTTTGTGAGTCCACAGCGTAATTTCGGCTTTGCCCCAGGCCAGCAAAATGTCGGGGTGATGTCCTTGCTCTTCGGCTACGGCACCCACGCGATTCACAAAATCCAGCGCCTGCTTGAAATCAGGAAACGTGAAAACGCGGTTGATCTGACGTTCGTCGACTAGCTTCCATCGAGGCACCTGCTGATGCAGCGCCTCCAGTTCTTTTCCTTTAAGCGGAGGCACACCGCCGCGGCAAGGCACGCAAGTCTTAGTGGCGAGGGATGGCATAGAAATCTCCGCCTCTATTGTAGCGGTTCGCTGAATGGGATGCGCGGGTCCGACGCCTGGCGTGCTCGAACGGGCGGCGCGAGGGCTCATTTACATTTGAAACGGTTCCTCCGGATCAGGTTCGCGCACTGGAACGTCGGGGTTTTCCGGCCCGTCTGGTGGTTCCTTGATCGGAGGGGGAGAGGGGTCGGGAAGTTGTCGCAGATCAAATTGCATGACCACTAAGATGCTCAGAGAAGCCAACGCGTCACTCAGTATCATCAACTGCACTAACACTAACGAGGAGAGGCCGCACACGCCTCCTCGAATTTAGAGGAACCGCAAAGATCCCAACCAGCTTCGCCAGAGAACCCAGGCAGCCCTGGCGCGATTTGTTTTGTGAGTTTGGCGGCGAAAGCATGACGGGCCAAGTAAACCAAGCCATCGTACCTTACCATTTCCAAATGCCTGGGGGGCTTCTGTGCGCAGTCATAACTCTCTTGTTTTTTCATTTTTTATGAGCCACTATCGCCCCCTTTTGCGCTTTGTAGGATAAGGCCTTTCCGGGCTCGCCATTGGGGGAATCGATGCGAAAAGCCATTTGCTGCGTGCTGTGGGCGTATTTGGTGGGATGGGCGTGGGGTCAACAAGCTGTTTCGAATCCGGGCACGGTTCCGGCCGTGGTCTCATTTAGCGGGAACCTGACTGAGGTCAATGGCAAACCGCTGAACGGGATCGTTGGCGTCACCTTCTCGCTCTACGCCGAGCAGCAAGGCGGGGCGCCGCTGTGGGTGGAAACCCAGAACGTATCGGCTGATAAGAGCGGACACTACGCCGTGACCCTAGGTTCCATGACTACGCAAGGGCTGCCACAAGCAATCTTCGCGTCGGGGCAAGCCCGCTGGCTAGAGGTGCAGCCGCAAGGACAAGCGGACCTGCCGCGCGTATTGCTCATGAGTGTCCCCTACGCGCTTAAAGCGGCGGACGCGCAAACGGTGGGCGGCCTTCCGCCATCGGCATTCGTTCTGGCCGCGCCATCTTCTCAATCCTCTAGCTCCGTCGATGCGGGTTCTCCGCCCACCAGCGGCACCGGCACCACGAACTACATCCCCATCTGGACGGACAGCACCGGCGATCTGGGTAATTCGGTCCTGTTTCAGTCGGGCTCTGGAAGCACGGCGAAGGTCGGAATCAACACCATCAAGCCGGCCGCCGCTTTGGATGTCAAAGGCGGCGCCTTCGTTCGCGGCGCGCTGCAGTTGCCCAGCGCGGGCACGGCCACGGCAACTTCAGGATTCAACTCGGACCCGTTCAACATGCTGGCATCGTCGTTCAACAGCGGAACGGGGAAGGCTGTGAGCCAGAACTTCCAGTGGCAGAGCGAGCCGACGGGCAACAACACCAGCACGCCTTCGGGCACGCTAAATCTGCTATTCGGTGCGGGAACAAAGCCTACCGAAACCGGACTGAATATTGCCAGCAACGGACAGATCAAATTCGCCCCCAATCAGACGTTTCCCGGTACCGGGACGATCACCGGCGTGACAACCGCGAGTGGCAGTGGACTAACGGGCGGTGGAACCAGCGGCAATCTCAACCTGGCTCTGACTAACACCTGCTCCAGCGGGCAGGTGTTGAGTTGGAATGGCACAGCCTGGGTCTGCACCGGAGTGAGCGGAGGCGGCACCATCACCGGAGTGACGGCTGGCACAGACCTGACAGGTGGCGGCGCCAGCGGCAATGTAACCTTGAACCTCGACATCACCAAGGTTCCGCAACTGGGGACGCCCAACGCATACGCGGGTACGCAGACCGTGGGAACCGGCGATCTGCTCATCAATACCGGCAACCTCGATCTGCCCCAGACCGCCAGTGCCACTCGCGGTGTGATCACGCTCGGCGGCGCGCCGTTTATTTCCGCATGTTGCTCGTCAACCAGCTTCAACACTTTCGTGGGAACGGGCGCCGGAAATTTCAACACTCAGAGCGGCAACAATACGGCGGTCGGCTACCAGGCCCTCACCAACAATTCGAGTTCCACCAATACCGCGATCGGAAGCTCGGCGCTGACGGCCAACACCACTGGCAGTTCCAACACGGCGGTCGGTACCAGCTCGCTGGTGGTGAACACGACCGGCGGCAGCAATACCGCGGTCGGCGCAGGCGCGCTCGGAAGCAACGGTCTCGGTTTATGGAACACGGCCGTAGGCTCGGGCGCCGGACACAGCAACACCTCCGGCAACAGCAACACTTTCGTGGGCCAGGGAGCCGACGCCAGCACGCAGACCCTGACCAACGCGACCGCGATAGGCTCGGCAGCGGTTGTGGGCGAAAGTAATGCATTAGTGCTAGGGGCCCCAGGGGTCAACGTCGGCATCAACACACCGACTCCAGCTTATTCACTAGACGTGCATGGCACGGGCAACTTCACGGGAGCAGTTACGTTTTCTTCAGGTCAAACGTTTCCGAATACGATTTCCGGCGTCACGACCGCTGCCGGCAGCGGGCTGACGGGCGGAGGAACCAGCGGCACCCTCAACCTGGCTCTGACCAATACTTGTTCCGGCGGCCAGGTGCTGAGCTGGAGCGGCAGCGCCTGGGTCTGCACCGGGCTGAGTGGAGGAGGGACGATTACGGGTGTGACTGCGGGCACAGACCTAACGGGCGGCGGCACCAGCGGGAACGTGACCTTGAGCCTGGATACCACCAAGGTGCCGCAGCTGGGCACGGCGAACAGCTTCACCGGCAACCAAACCGTCAACGGCAACCTGACAGTCGTCAACAACAACAGCTATCAGCCATTCTGGGTACAAAGCTCCAGCGGTTTTGGGACCTGGTTGGAGCTGAGCAACACCAGCACCGGCGGTCACACCTGGAATATCCTTTCGGCTGCGAGCGGTAACGCCGAAGGTGCGGGCAATCTGGGTATTACCGATCTGACCGGCACGAGCACGATCTGGCTTGAGGGGAACGTGAACACTGGGAACCTGAACGTCAACAACGGCACGCTGCAGATTGGAACCTCTTCCACCAGCGCCATGCTGAACGCGGCGGCAAGCTCCGGCTCCTTTGTCGGCATCTCGGCGAACGGGTACTCGGATGTGGGGGCCCCGACGGACGGAATACATGGCACCGGGGGGAGCAGTCTTGACTACTACGGCGGTACGGGCGTTATGGGGGTCGGGGGTACTTCTGATCATAATCCCCCCGGCGCAGGAGGGTTTTTCGTCGGCGGCAATCGTACCAGCGCCGATGGCAGCGCCGGTGACGGAGTTGATGCCTATGTAGGAAAATCCAACGGGCAACCCATCGGCTTGGCCGCGCGTTTCGGCGGCGACGTGGAGGTCACCGGCGCAATCACCGCGGGAACAAAGGACTTCAAAATCGACCATCCTCTGGATCCTGCCAACAAATACCTGCTGCACGCCTCGGTCGAATCCTCGGAGATGAAAAACATCTACGACGGCAACGTCACCACGGATAGTCAGGGCTATGCGACGGTACAACTGCCAGAGTGGTTTGAGGTGCTCAACACCGACTTCCGTTACCAGTTGACGGTGATCGGGCAGTTTGCTCAAGCCATCATCGCACGCAAGATTGAAAACGACCGGTTCGAGATCAGGACGAGCGCGCCTAATGTCGAGGTTTCCTGGCAGGTGACCGGCGTGCGGCAGGATGCTTTCGCCAAAGCTCATCCACTTGTGATCGAGCAGGAAAAAGAAGCCCGGTTGCGCGGTTTCTATATCCATCCCGAGTTGTACGGCGCACCGGAGGAAAAAGGAATCGAGTGGGCTCGCCATCCGGAAATTATGCAGCGGCTGAAGGATCAGGAAACGAAGCAGTTGGATCGCACAGGCAATGCGGGAGTCACAGTGCCGAACGAGCCACAGTTTAATCCGCACCCGGCAATCGCGGTCCGCAGCAAGAAATAGGCGTATCGCACAGAATCATGGCGGTGCGACTGATTGCGGCCCCGCCCAAAAGCAATGTTGTTCAGCAGCTCCTAAAACGGGATGTCTTCGTCGCTGATGGGGGTTGATGCAGCCGCGTGTTCTGGTTCGGGGGAACGCTGATCGAAATTGTTTCCGCCAGCGGCGGCGCTGCGGGAGCGTCCTCCGGCGTCGTCTCCGGCGCCCTCGCCGCGTCCACTAAGCAGAACCAGGTCGTTGGCGATGATTTCGGTTTTGTATTTCTTCTGGCCAGTTTCTTTGTCGTCCCAGGAACTGGTGCGCAGGCTGCCTTCGATATAGCACTTGCCGCCTTTTTTCAGATACTCGCCGACGATCTCGGCCAAGCGTTGAAAGGCCGTGATGTTGTGCCACTCGGTGCGATCCTGCCACTGGCCCTCTTTGTCCTTGAAGCGGTCGTTGGTGGCCAGCGTGAACTTGGCGACCGGCATGCCGCCCTGGGTATATTTCACCTCAGGGTCCTTGCCTAGATTTCCTATGAGAATAACTTTATTGACGCTCTTCATGATTGCTGCTCCTTCCGCGTGGCCGAGACAAAGAACAAAATTCGGGGCTCGACGCCCAATATATCAGAAACTCCCGGCGCATTCAGCGAAAGCGGCGGAGGATCAATTGAAGCAGGCCAAAATGAAACCGGACGTTCGCGACGCATGGATTTAAGTAGTGCCCCTCGGGTTCGCGCCGGGCACTCTCTTACCCTGCTAAAGAAATCGCCGACTTCGGGATAACGGCAAAAAAGAAGATTACCGAGTGACTGCACGTGGATGGAAATCCAGCGCGGTACGGTATAATTTGTGCATGGCTGCTGATGCGGACGCTTTAAAACCCGCGGGGTTGGTGCCCGACGAGCTGAAGTTCGAACCCAAATCCAAAGGGCTGTTGACTCCTCGTAAGAAGAAACCAAAGGAGTTGGCGGTTATTACTGAGTGCTGCACCGGGTGCGCGGGCTCTCCGGCCTGCGTGGAGTATTGCCCGGTGGAAGATTGCATGTTCTGGGTTCCGGACGAAGACAGCACTCCGTTCGGCCGGATTCAGGTGGACCCGATCCTTTGTATCGGGTGCAAGAAGTGCATCAGCAAAGGGCCGGACGGATGTTTCCTCGACGGTTGCCCGTGGGACGCCATTGTGATGGTGGATACGGTCGAGGTGGAAAAAGAAGTTGGAGTGATGCCGATTTGAAAGCCAGCCTTCAGCACTCAGCTCTCAGATTTAGCATCAGGTTTTAGCTCAAGCAGATCCCATTTGTTTCCGTATAGGTCTTCGAAGACGGCTACTGTGCCATAGGGTTCCTGCCGCGGTTCCTCTCTAAACTTCACTCCCCGCGCCAGCATTTCACGATAGTCGCGCCAGAAATCGTCCGTATGCAGAAATAGAAATACCCGGCCGCCAGTTTGATTACCCACATGACTGGCCTCCTCGGGCGTTGACGCCCGCGCGAGAAGCAGGTTGGTGCCGCGGGAACCCGGCGGACTGACAAGTACCCAGCGCTTGTCGGAGCCCAGGCGATCTTTGGCGGCAGAATCCTCGACCACGGTGAAGCCGAGCGATTGAGTGAAGAAGGCCAGCGCTTCGTCGTAATCACGGACCACCAAAGCAACGTACCCGAGTGTCTGTGCCATTATTTGCGTTTCGGCCTAACGGGTGTTTCTTCCCCGGATCGCCTTTTCGGTTTCCACGGCTTGCTGGCGCACGTGATCGGGGATGTCCGGCAATTCCCGTTCGTAGGGTTCGACTGCGGCAAGATCCTCTGGCTGACCAACCAGATAAAGAGCACGCAGCGCTTCCCAGGCCTGTTCCGTACCCGGATCGATGGTTGCGATCTGTGCGCCGGCCGTGATCGTCTGCCCAGTCTGTGCAGACAGCGTGCGCAGACGTCCGCTGATTGGGGAGCGGATTTCGGTGGTCTGCGTGCCTTGCTGTAGTTTTGCGACAATCCCTCCCTGGCGAATCGGAGTGCCCACCGCACTGGTGTCGATCACTTTTCCGGACTGCGGCGCGGTGATTGTGGCTGGCTGCAGAAGTTCCAGAATTTGCGGCCTGCCGTTTGCGTCTCCGAAACGGACCAGCGAAAGCGCGGCGTTGCCTCGCACCGTGAGCGAAGGATCGGCAAGCATTTTCAGGAGAGCCTGGTGGAAGGCGGTGCCCGATGAATCTGTGCTGAGATTATCCTGACCCATAACCCAGGCGTCGGTATTACGAACTTCTTCGACCGGATAGGTGGCCAGGTGGATAACCTGCGGATACCATTGCGCGACGCTTGGGTCGTGGCGAGTCATGCGCTCGCCGATTTGCACCAGGGCGTGTTGAATGTGCCGAGGATGTTTCTCGTCTTGCAGATACTCGGCCAGTTGCTTATTAGAGAGTTGGCGTCCGAACCACGTGTTCCACCAGAACAGAAACGGCATTAGCACGATCAGCCATCCGGTCACGAAAAACAGGAGTCGGTTGCGCGTGGACATGCGCGGCTTGGACGGTTTGCTTGCGTCGGGGGAAACTTGTGAACTCGGATTAGGAACAGCAGACATAGGGAAACAATTCTCCGTGCGCCCTGCGGCTCGAGCTACTCCACGACATCGGCATCGAGCACCCGGTCTTGTTCGAGATAATGGGAAACTGCGTATTGGGCCAGAAGGGGCGTCTGCAGGCGGATTTCGGCGCCGATCCATTCGCCTTTGTTGTGCGGTTGATTCAGTGGGTGGTTGCAGCGTCCGCCGCTGCCAAATTGAGGGCCGAAGTCCGCACTCTGGATCTGGTCGAACTGCTGAATCCCGCGCCAGGCTTCGTCGCCCACCGTGCCGGAAACATCGATCTTTAGTCTAACGACTGACATAGGAGAACCATTTTCACCACCAAGTCACAGAGAAATAAGAAATAAAGACATTAAGAAATAAAGACATTAAGAAATAAAGAGATTCTCTGTGTCTCTGTGGTAAGGGCTTTTCATGCGGCGAAGAGATGATAAAGCATTACGTAGACCATCACGCCAGTGATCGAGACGTACATCCATAAAGGATAGGTCCAGCGGGCGATAGCACGGTGGCGGTCGAAGCGTTCCCGCAGGGCGCGGCTCAGAGTGATGATGATCATGGGCACAATCGCCGCCGCCAGAATCGTATGCGAAATCAGAATGCTGAAATACACCGGGCGCGACCATCCCCGGCCCTGAAAATGCACCGACCCGACGTGCCAGTGGTAGTACAGATAGCAAGCGAGAAAAATGCTGGAGCAGGCTAAAGCGGCGATCATGATGGCGCGGTGTGCGGCCATCTGCCCGCGTTTGATGAAGCCACGTCCAACAAAAAGCAGGACGGCGCAGGTCCCGTTCAGGCTGGCATCGATCACCGGAAAAATAGCGTATTGCGGCGGAACTTGCATCATGCGGCCGGTCTCGTGGTGCGACGGTTTACTCGAAAGAAGCATAATCCGAACAGAGCCATCGTGAACAGGGCCAGCGTGGCGATTGATGCAGGTAGCGGCAACACAGTTGGGCTTTGCGGATAAAGAAGATTGCGTAAAGCCTCGACCCCGTACGTCAGCGGGTTCAGGCGCATGATCAGACGCAGCCAGCCCGAGGCTCCCGACAGCGGAAACAGGGCACCCGAGAGCAGCCACAATGGAATCAGAAAAAGATTAATGATGGCATGGAAGGCTTGGGTAGAATCCATGGGCCACGCTATTGCGAATCCCAGAGATGTGAGCGCGAACGAAACCAGGAACACCACAAACACGACCAGCAGGAAATCGATCACTCCCATATGCACGCCGACAAATGGAGCGAAGGCCAAAAAGATCAAGCCTTGAATGGCCGACAAAGTTGTTCCTCCCAAGACCTTTCCCAGCACGATTGCCGAGCGGGGCACGGGCGCGACCATCACGGACAGCAGGAACCCCTCTTTGCGATCCTCGATCAGCGACATCATGGCAAAAATCGACGTGAACAGCACGATCATGATTAACGCGCCGGGATAAAAGTAATCCAGGTAGTGCTGTTGCCCCGGAGCATTGCCCGCACGGAACGAGGTGCCAAAGCCGGAGCCGATGACCAGCCAGAACAACAGGGGCGAGGCGATCACGCCCACCACGCGCGAACGCTGGCGGTAGAAGCGGACGATTTCCCGCCACCAGAGCGTAAATGCGGGCAGCATTACTCCGCTTGAGACCGGGGCGGCTTGCAGCGGTAAGGCTCTGCTCTGTGTGACCAAGTTAACTCGTTTTCTGCGCCGGCGGCGCTGCGGATTTCTTGAATTTGCCGCGAATTTCCAGGATCGCATTCAGAAAAAGAATGCCGGACAAGCTGAGAAGAATCAGGCTCATGAAGAGACCGTCCACGGTAGTGACGTTTGCTCTTAGAATTATCCATACCACTCCGAGCAGCGGGACGATTCCGAGAACGACGGACAGCATCAGCATCATTTTTGGCTCGCTCCTTCTTGGCGCGGAAACCGCGGCGCTACTTTATTTCCTCGCCGCCCTGGGTCCAGAATCGGTGCCCGGTGCGATGGATGAAAACGTCTTCGAGCGTCGGCTTGCTCACTGAGATTGCCTCAATCTCACCTGGAAACGCTTCAACCACATCCGTAATGAAGCGATGGCCGTTCTCGCGTTCGATTCGCACTTGCGAGTGAAGGACTTGTGCGTCCAGGTGAAAACGCCCGCGAATTCTTTCTGCCAGCGAGTCGGGATTCTTCGTGTCCAGTAGAATCACGTCTCCGCCGATCTCATGCTTGAGTTCATCGGGCGTGCCCAGCGCCACGACTTTTCCTTCATTCAGGATGGCGAGGCGATGGCAGCGCTCGGCCTCTTCCATGAGATGGGTAGTGACGATCACGGTGACTCTTTCTTCGTCGCGCAGAATTGCAAGATATTGCCAGAGATCGCGGCGGGCGCCGGGATCGAGTCCGGTCGTCGGTTCATCGAGCAACAGAACCGAGGGGTGATGGAGCAGTCCTTTGGCTAATTCGAGGCGGCGCTGCATTCCGCCGGAGAAAGTCTCCGCTTTTTCATTGGCGCGATCCTCCAGTCCAACCCGGCCAAGCATTTCCACGATGCGCGATTTCAGCGCCGCACCGTGCAAACCGTAGAGATGTCCCTGGTGCCAGAGGTTTTCGGCCGCGGTTAACTTTACGTCGATGCTTTGAGCCTGGAAGACGACACCGATTTGGCGGCGAAGTTCATTGGGCTCGCGAGCGACGTCAAATCCCATGATCCGGGCATGACCGCCCACCGGAATCATGAGAGTCGAGAGAATGCGAAACAGTGTCGTCTTTCCGCTGCCATTCGGTCCCAGCAGTCCGAAAAGTTCGGCATGTTGAACGTCGAAGGATACGCCGTTCAGAGCGGCGCGATCGCCGTAACGATGCACCACATCCTGCACCGAAATGACCGCAGGTTCGGCCGCGAGGCTGGTCTCAGCGCTAGCCACGGCAAACGGGGTTTTGGAGGCCACAGGTTATTCTACGATGAGATGCGGTCCAGCGGGTCACGCGGCTACCGGTTTTTGAGTTCGGCTGGGAACTGGTTCTTCAAACGATACTGGCACTTGCCGCCACACTTGAATGGCGAGAACGACGGCAGTCGCAAGCAGCAGGGCTCCAACCGCCACGTGGGCCACGGTCGAGATCACCATGGGCAGTTCGGGTTGCACCGCGTCACGTCCCCAGGCGACGCGAGTAAGGAACGCGACGAAGCCAAGGCAAAGTTGCACGATCATCAGCGAAACCAGCATAATCGCGGGCCGCCGAACGGCTTCGATCTTCGAGAATTGTGACAAGGCACGAATCGCGGTCCAGGCCAGGACGAAGGCAACTACGGCAGCGTTCAACACGTGCGGCCACCAACTCATTCCGTGATGGCGGAACATGGCGCCCAGGATCAGTTGAACGTAAAGCACGAATATCGAGAGCAGGGTAAGGGTGAGCAGGCTTGGGCGACGGTGGTCGAACTCAATCCGCGGGATTTCTTCAACCCATCTGCGTCCCGTGAACATCGCGATGGTAACGGCGATACAGAAAAATGTCTGGGCCACGGCGGCGTGGGCGGAAGAAACCCACGGCGGTTGGAACAATAATACGGTGAGGCCTCCCAGGATAGCTTGAGTAATTACGGTTCCGAGAGCGGCGATGCCCAGCCACTTCATCCAACGACGACGATCTGCGAACCAGGTCCACACCGCAATGGAAATTGTGAGCAGCACGATGGAGCCGGCAATCGCGCGATGACTCCATTCGAACTTTATTCCTCCATGCAACGGCGGAACGCTGAACGATCCGAAAGAGGTGGGCCAGTCGGGGATGGAAAGGCCCGCGTCGTTGCTGGTTACGAGGGCGCCGGCGATGATGAGTACAAAAGTCGCGCATGCAACGAAGACAGCGAAGCGGTGATGCGCGCGATTGTAGGGCGTGGCCAGGGATTTCAGATCGTCCTCCACATTGGCAGCCGCCGAGACGGCCAGGACGGGCGAGACGCCCGTCCTCCATTTCAAGCTCGCTATTGCATTTTGAACGCCTGGTCCGCCGTCTTGCTGTCTTTGGCCGCCAGCGTTACTTTTTGTGTTTGTTCTCCCAGTTTCTCCTGCACGAAGGCTAGCGTGTAATCGCCCGGTGGCAGGCCCTTGATTTCGTATTTCCCATCCTTGTCCGTAACCGCGTAAAACGGACTCTTCACGACATTGATATACATGCGCATCCATGGGTGCTGGTTGCACTTCACCGGCAGCATGATTTCTTCGCGGGCGAAACTCTTCTCAAGCGGAGCTGCCGCAGGCGGCTGCGACTCGTTCCACTCACGATTGGCTTGTGGCGTGGGATGGATGTTGTGCGTCGTCTGGTCGTCGTTCTTGATCTCGATGTTCTGACCCGTCATCGCGCCCAACACGTGAGGGTGATATTGGCAACCCTTCTGGTCGATAGTGACGGAGTCCTTGGGAACGTCGAAGGTGCGATCACCGAGACCCTCTTTTACGTAAACAAAAACGTTCGCCAGTTTTCCACCATCGTCGACGATGGTTTCAGCCATGTTGCTGCCCTTGCAGGCGGCGTCCTGGCTCATGTCGATCTTCGCGGGTTTCGGAGCCGATCCGTCGAGCTTCACAGTGCCGCTGACCGAAGCCACGGTGCTGGGATCAATGGGAGTCGCAGCCGGAGCAGGCTGCGTCGCGGAGGAAGGTGAAGTCGATTGCGATTCATTCGTGTTCTCTTTCTTGCTGCAGCCTACCAGGAGCCAGAGGCCGAGCAAGCAGAGAAGGCCAAACACTGCCACAGATTTTCTCTTATTCATGATGTCGCCCTTTCTTGAAGTGTTGAATGCGATTTAATTCAGGTCTGTTGCCATCCTGAAATCGTGCCCCGAATGCGCGGGCGGGACGCCCTCGCGACAGCCACCGGGACGGCGGCGCTACAGAACTTTCTATTCTATCGCGAACCCCCGCTGCTTGCCCGGTTCGAACCGATCGCCGATGCCTTCGACTTGGCCGGCGTTTCGTTCGAGGCTCGAGTGTGTCCCATCGACGCCGCTACGCGTTTTTGCTCTTCCGGCGTCAACTGGAAGATGTAATCAATCAGCAATTTCGAATGATCCTTATCATAGCCCTGAAACGACGGCGGAGTCGGACCGGCAAAGACCCAATGATTATTGTCGCGCCGGAACAATCCTGATGGCATCGACGTGCCGGGACTGATAGCTTGCGGATCAACTACCCAGCGCTCCGCCCAGTCTGGTTTCAACCGCTCTTTGGCGAGCAGAAAATTCGGCGCGGTAGCAATTTTGTCATGCGCAGGGTCCCCCGTAGCATGGCATTTGAGACACGGCGCCGCCGTGCTCGAGAACAGACTGCGCGCCATGTCCGACTCTTTTGCGCTCAATACCGGAACCTGCTCCGGTATGTACGGCATAGGCTGCTGCGATAAAGCCTGGAAGAATCGCACCAGCTTGCGCAGTTCATTATCGGAGAATGAGAACGTTGGCATGCGCACCTTCAGGTACGGACGCACGCCGTTCCGGTTCGTATCCGTTTCGCTCAATGCAGGGTTGGACAAGAAGCGGCGCAGCCATTCGGGATCGACGCGCGCGCCTTCGGTCAGCAACTTTGGCGGTAATTGTTCCTGATTGTCGCGGTATTGGGGCAGGCCCATGAGAATGGTCTTCTGCCCGGGAATAAACTGATGGCATCCCATGCAGTTGTATTTCTTGACCACCCACCAGCCTTCCTGAATGTCGCGGCGCGCATCGCCGGGCTTGTATTGATAATCGGAGGGCAGGGAACTCTCTTCGCTTCCCAGCAGGAACGTGGTCAGCGCGCGAATCTGCTCGGAAGTCAGATGGAGATTTGGCATGCGCAGGGCTTCGGTCTCAGACTTGATCTTGCCCTGATCGAAAATGTTGGGCTCAGCCAGTTTGTGCTCGAAGAAACCTTTGTGGTCGTACCACGAGTCTTTGGCGGGGCCTTCCGGCAGCCGCGCCAAGTCGTCCTGATTCTTAATCGGCTCTGCGTTCTTCCCGCCTCGCTGAGCAACTTCGGTGAATAGGGCAAAATCAAGGCGCTCGATTGGCTTGCTGCCTTCGAAGGTCAGCTCAGTGCCGATGCGGCCTTCCTCTTCCATGCCGGATATTTCATGGCAGCCGGCGCAGCCGTAGTGACGAATCCATTTCTTACCTTCATCTTTCAGGGACGCATCATCCATGAACGAAGCTTCCGCGTAGGCGGATGGTTCCTGCTTCTTTTGCGTCATCAGATACGACGCAATGTCCTGCGCATCTTCGGGAGCGAGACGCAGGCTCGGCATTACGGTCATGTTCTGCACCTGCAACTCGTGGCCGTCGTTGGGGCATTGGCTGTGCTGCAAGTCGAAGACGTAGGGCAAACCCTTCTTGGCGTAATCTTCCGGACCGATATCTTTCTTTTCGTAGGGGCAATACGGGCGCGTGCGTTGGCGGGCGTTGTGAATCCAGCGGACAAGGTAATCGTAGTTGGCTTTTTCACCCACGCGGGTCAGATTCGCTGCGAATGTGCCGCCCTGCATCTGTTCGCCTTCGCCCATCGAATGGCAGGCCATGCAGCCACGGGTTTCGAAAAGTTCCTTGCCATGCTCGGCATTCCCAGGTTTTTGTTTGGGCAGCGGATCGCTGAACGCCGACTGCCACAAGTACGCTGAAATCGCCTGAATCTGATGATCGGTCAGGCGGAAGTTCGGCATTTTTGTTGTGGGACGGAAGTCGGTCGGCTTCTTCAACCAGACAGGAATCCAATTCTTGTTCAGCTTGAGCCGGATGTCCTTCAAGTTCGGCCCAACTTTTTTCATGTCCTGCATCAAGCTGTGCGATTGAAAGTCGAGCTGCTGAATGTGGCCGTCGTCCTTGCTGTTGGCAACTTTGAGGGCGATGGCTTGATCGTTCAGCCGATTGGCTTCCTCATTGCTCTGGGCGGCGTCGGCCTGCTTCATCAAATCGGCAGCCTGCTTGGAATTGTCTTTCTCCTGCTGCTCGAGTTGCTTGATCTGCTGGCTGGCTGAGTTCAGGTCCTCAGGCTCTTTGTCGTAGCCCTCATAGCGATGACAGCCCATGCATCCTTTTTGCCGGAACAAATCTTTGCCTTCGCTGATCGTCCATCCCACGTCGCCGCTGACCAGAACCATGTCGGCGGCGTGGCAGGTCTGACATCCGGCTTCGACGTTCTGTTTGGGAAACAGCGGCCACAGCCAGTGTTCGTAATTTCCGTGCGCTTTCTCGATGCTTGTCGTGGCGCGGCCATTGCCTTGATGGCAGGGAGAGCAACCGAATTTATCGGGATCGTGCGTTTTCAACAATCCCGGCTCCGGATGGCTGACGAATGCTTGCGCATATTCGTCGGGTTTCTTCTCGCCCTTCGCTTCCATGACTGCGGGCGTGAGTTTCAGCGGCTCTCGAATGCCCATGTGGCAGGATTCGCAGCGGTCCACGATATTCGCATCGGCCACGTTAACCTGCACGATCTTTGGATCCCACTCCTTCGTCTTCTTCTGCCAGGCCCTCGAGTCTGAGCGGGTGTGAGATCGACCATGTGCTCGGAAACGTAAGTGGACATCGCCGTGCTGGCTGCGGTTACCGGCTTGAGGACTTCGCCCAGTTCTGCATTTAATTTTGTGCGCTCGTCTTTGAGGGAGTTGTATTTCTCCTCCAGTTGACGGAAGTCATATTTTTCTTTGTGGCCGTCGGGAAACTCGCACGGTCCAAAGCTTTTTCTTGTAATCCTCAAGATCTTTCTTCTTGCTTTGCTTGCCCGAGGCACTGCTCTCGGTCTCGATCTGATAAGTCAGGGCATTGGCGTAGGCACGCTTGTCCGTAAAAACATTCTGCACAGCAAGGACTTGCGCACTTAAATCGGTAATCCGTTTCTGAAGTTCGTCCCGGCGAGGTTTGGCAGCCGCATCGGCCTGCTTGTAGGCCTCCTCCAGCTTTTGGTAATCGGGATTTTTCTCAACATTACTCACGGCCTTGTCGGAAGTGGGTTCCGTCTTGTCCAACACGGCGATATAGCGCCGCTTCCATTCATTCTGGAAAGCTTTCCACGGCCGCTGGCCGTAGGCTTCGTCCCATAGCGCCCAGAACAGCGTCGCCATCAGCAACACCATGGAGACGACGTAATAGAGCGCGTACGATTTAGTTACAACTGGATCTTGCTCGGGAATTGGTTGTTCAGGCACCAGATTCTCCCATATCGTCGTTGGTCGTTGGTCGTTCGTTGTTGGCGTCGGACGGTGTGCCTGGGTTCCCAGGTAAACGACCAACGACTGACGACCAACGACTGCCTCACACGTTGAACCAGGGCGTTATCCATACGTACTTAATGTTGAATGCAAGCCGCAACAACATCTTGAGCGGCAATCGCCACCATGGTCAGCCAGAAAAACATCATGATGGAATACTGCAGCAGGCTCATGCGCTGGTAATCTTTCGGGTTGTAGCGCCGGAAGAGCGCGTGTACTAAAAAACCTCCGGCCAGATAGTAACCCCCGACCACAATGGCGCCGAAGATTGCCTTCGCAAGATTCGATGTCATGCCCAAAAAGATCAGGCAGATCGCGATTCACCTCGTAAATCAGACGATTGTGATCCCATGTTTGTCCCGGCCAGAACCACATCCAGCCAGGGCCGCGGATGAACGTGCCGATCACGATCATCGCGACCCAGAGCACGATGAAGCCGAAGAGGAACGTCCAGATCGCAAACTTGCGCTGCTTCCAGGTGTAATAGCCGTTGCCGAGCGGATTGGTGTCGATGTACGGAATCACCATCAGGCCGACGATGATCAGCGTCGGCATGACCACGCCGGCGATCCACGGATCGAAGTAGACCAGCATTTCCTGCAAGCCGAGGAAGTACCACGGCGCCTTCGCCGGATTCATGGTGAGGTTGGGATTGGACGGCTCTTCGAGCGGCGCGTTCAGCGTGATCGACCAGACCATCAGAATGATGGTGACGATAATCGCGGCCAGAAATTCAATGCGCAGCAGAAACGGCCAGACGTGGACTTCCTTCTGCCAGCCGGGACGGAACGGCCAGCGTCTTGCGATGATGCGTCTTGGCCATCGCCGGATCGGCTTCGAGTTCGCCGATGAGTTCGTCGTTGGCGTTGGCCTGCTTCCACGCCAGATAAATGTAAAAGATCAGCAGCGGAATCAAGCCCACGATCGGCACGTTGTCCGGCGCGGAGCAGATCTCCCAAAGTTGATGCCAATCCATAAAGTGCTCCTAACCATGAGACGTTGCAGAGCAACGTCTCGTACCGCAATTTTCAACTGCAGAGACGTAGCTTGCTCTGTCTCGAGCTTCGCCTACGCGCTGCGCCGCGGCTTGTCGGCTTCCGCCGTCCAGCATCACCGGCGCTGGGCCGGAGATGCCGCCGTCTTTTCGGACGCGCCAGAAATGCACGATCATGAAAACTGACGCGATGATCGGAATGGCAATGCAATGCCAGATGTAGGCGCGCAGCAGCGCATTCGCATCCACGATCGAGCCGCCCAGCAAGCCGAAGCGCACATCGTTGTACGGCGTCATGCCCAGCATGCGTGCCGAACGGTCCTTCGTGTCCCAGCAGCGGCGTGGCGCGCGCCATGTTCGTTCCCACCGTGACCGCCCAGAATCCCAGCTGATCGTCGGGCAGCAGGTAGCCGGTGAACGACAGCAGCAGCGTCAGCACCAGCAGCAGCACGCCGACGTCCCAGTTGAATTCGCGCGGCTTCTTGTACGAGCCGGTCAGAAACACGCGGAACATGTGCAGCCAGACCGTGATCACCATCAAGTGCGCGCGCCCAGCGATGCATGTTGCGCAGCAGCTTGCCGAAGGGAACGTCGTGCTCGAGATACAGAATGTCGCGGAACGCCTGCACTTTGGTGGGATGGTAGTAGAACATCAGCAGCATGCCGGTGAACGTCAGCACGATGAAGAAGTAGAACGTGATGCCGCCCATGCCCCAGGTGTAGTTGTAGCGCACGGCGTCGCGATTGATCTTGGCCGGGATGCAGGTGCAGGAAGACGTTGCGACAGCACGCCGAGCGCGCGGTTGCGCGGCGTCTCGTCGTGCTTGTCGCGGAAGATCGAAGTGTAGACCTGGGTCTTGGTCGGGTCCTTCAGGCCTTCGATCTGCTCTTTGGCTTTCGCGGGCATGTCGGTCTTAAGCGACTGGACGTCTTCTTTCATGCCCGCCTTAACCCGCTCCAGCAGGCCTACCCGATTTCCGTTTTTGCCGTTTCCGTTTTCTTCAGGCATTGTTTCCTCTGATCTTGCTGCTTAGAAACTCCCAGGCGAAAGGCGCCCCGCGCTACTCTACGCTCGCAGGAATGCTCCGTCGTCGTTGAACTGGGTCGGCTGGCCTTTGGGCCACTGGTAGAGCTTCGAGACGTCGACCAGGATCTGGCCATCGGGTGCGACTTCCACGTGCGCGCGGTCCATGGGACGCGGCGCTGGACCCTCGAAGTTGATGCCTTCGCTGTCGTAGCCGCTGCCGTGGCACGGGCACTTGAACTTGTTTTCGCTGGGCTTCCAGTCGGGCGTGCAGCCCAGATGGGTGCAGCGCGCGTAGATCACGAAAATGCGGTCGGGCGTCCGGTCCACCCAGATGCGATATTTCTGCTGGAACTTCGTGTCCACGCCGAGACCGTAATCGGCGGGATAGCCGATCTTGAAACTGGTCGCTGGTTCGAACAACGTGCGCGGCAGGAAGAAGCGGAAGAATGCCAAAAACCACGCGACCAGGAAGGCGGCAACCGCACTCCACGCTAACCGTCGGCGCTGCTGATTGACTTCGCTGTCTTCCGGACCGATGGACGCGACGCCGCCGGCGGCTGCGGCTCGGGAGGTCCCGACCGCCGGCGTTCCGACATATGTGCTCGAGGTTCCACCACGAGATACGGATGCTGCCGCCGAAGCAGTCACGGTTCTGGCTGCGGCAGGTCGGGCGGCCGCGGGGGCTGCCGTCGTCGCAACTGGAGCTGCTGCGGTTGGAGCCGCGCCGGCCGGTGCCGCTGGCTCTCCGAGGAGAGCGGCAATCTCCGCATCGTTAAGGGTGGGCAACCCTTTGCGGCCGCGACGCGCTTGTTCCGCTGCGATGGTCGATTTGCTCCACTTCCTTCCTTCCGCGACCCATTTGGCGACATCCGTGCTGATGGGGCCGGAAGGTACGGCGGGCGCGGCAGGAGTGGTGGCTGCAACTGAAACCGGGGCGGAAGCTGCTACAGATTCGACCGGCTCTCCAAGCAGCGCGGCAATTTCGACATCATTAAGCGCGGGCAGTCCTTTGCGGCCGCGCCGCGCCTGTTCTGCCGCAATAGTCGACTTACTCCACTTCCTTCCTTCCGCAACCCACTTGGCGACATCCTCGCTGAGACCGGCATTCCCTACTGACGGAATAGCCGTGCTGGGAGGCGGCGATGCCACGGCCGCCGGCGGAGGAGTGGGGCTCGCAGCGACTGGCGCGTTTCCCCCTTCCCCACTTTCCCAGGCCATCGGCTGCCCAGCTTTCAGCGCTTCAATATCCGCATCGCTGAGCAGGGGCAGGCCTTTGCGCTGGCGATAGGCCTGTTCCATCCCAATGACCGAGTTATTGAGCGCGCTCCGCGGCCACGGCGGAAGATGCCCCAAAATGCCTTTGGCGGACTCGTCTGCCATCCGTCCTCACTCCTTTTTTCTGCTACCTGAATCTCAACCTGATTCTAATTCTTTCGCTTTCTATTGCGCAGCTGTCGCGAGAAAATCAATTTCGCCTTCTTTTCTCGAATCGATTCCAACCGTCCTACTTACGAGGTCAGCCAACGCTGTAATGAATGTCGGCGAATCGTTCAACCCTGACGTCATTTCAAACTGCCTGATTCCGAGCTTAGTGGCTTCCGCCCGCGCCTCGTGATCGATCTCTCCCAGCGTTTCCACGTGATCCGATACGAAGGAAATAGGGACGATACAAACCTCGCGCACTTGTTCGGCAGCCAGCTCGCGCAGCGCCGTGTGCAAAGACGGCTGCAGCCATTTGCTGGCTCCCACCTTACTCTGATAGCAAAGCCGATTGCGATTACGCCATCCGCCGCGCTGCATCAGCAGTTCAACCGTCTCTTCAATGTGCCGCTGATAGGGATCGCCGTTTTGCACCACCGCGACCGGAACGCTGTGCGCGCTGAACACGATCTCCGGACGATGAGGGTCTTCGAATCTCGCCAGCGCTTCGTCGATTTTCTCAATCAGCGCCCGCAAATAAAGCTCGTGCCGAAAGAAAGGCTCAATGCAATGGACGGGAATGTTCTCGCGAAACTGGCGTCGCCACTCATTCAGGCTGCTTCCGGTCGTCGTGCTCGAATAGTGCGGATAAAGAGGAAGCAATACAACTTCGTCGCATCGGGCATCGCGAAGCTGTTCAATAGCCTGCACGGTGAACGGGTGCCAATAACGCATGGCTACGAAGCAGCGCGCGTCCATACCTGATTCCGCCAGCCGCAACTGCAACGCCCGGGCCTGCTGCTCAGTAAACCGGCGTATGGGCGAGCCTCCACCAATCGTCGCGTAATGATGCTGGACCTTGCGGGCGCGAGTGCTCGAGATCAGCTTGGCTAGCGGCTTTCGGCCAATGCGGGCAAAGGGGAAGTCAATGATGTCGGGATCACAAAACAGATTGAAAAGAAAAGGCTCTATCGCTTCCAGCGTGTCGGGTCCGCCCAACTGGAAGAGCACTACACCTATCCGCCGTGTTGTGTAAGCCATTTCCCCCAGGTTCCTTGGTGAAAAAAGATGTTACTGAATAGTGGAAGGGTTAGTCAACGCGGAACTTGGCCGTGGTTAGCTTTCTTTTAAAGCGGAGCTTTATTTAGGGGGATGGTGAACTTCGATTTTGTTGCCGATTTCGATGCTCATCAAGTCTTCCCCGACTTCCAGCGGCCCGGCATAGGTTTTTCGTGTGTGCGGAATTACGTTGGGAACGTCGGGCGGAACAATGTGTGAATAGACCGCCAGTTTTGCTTTCACTCGGGTAAAAATGATGCCTGCCTGCTCGGGAGTAGTGTGATGCTCGATGATTGCGTTTCTTTGCGACCGCGTGTCCGAACTAATTGTTTCTCCGAATGTCTCGGGATCAATCACCTCATGAATCAGAACGTCAGTTCCCTGAGCGAACTTAATCAGGTTTTCCGAAGGACGAGTATCGCCCGACAACGTGACCGAGTGGCCGCCATAATCGACACGATAACCGAACGCCGGTTTGATTTCGCCATGATCGACCAGGAACGCCGTCACCTTGACGCCCCCGCTGTTGTACACAACGCCCTCTTCGATGTCCCTGGCAATGACCTCCACGCCCGCGCCCGGTAGTTTTGTGTCGACGTCCCGCCTGATGTGGATATCGAAGGCGTACGCCTGCTGCAGATGATCCATCATCGCCTTCGTGCCCTCCGGACCCCACACCGCGAGCGGCGTGGCCCGGCCCATCACCCAGCCAGTCAGCCACAGATCTGGAATTCCCACCGTGTGGTCCGAATGCAGGTGAGTCAGAAAAAGAGCGGTGATCTCAGAAAACGAAATGTTGAGCTGGTAAAGACGCTGGGTTGCGCCTCGTCCACAATCGAAGACCAGCTTTTCCTTTCCCGCTTCGACCAGGATGCTTGGTCCGAAGCGAGTCATCACCGGGCGCGGATTACCCGTGCCCAGGAGCGTCACTTTGATGTCCTGCGCCAATGCAGCGGAAACGAAGAACGCGACTGCCAGCGCCGGGAGGATGAACTTCGACCATGGAAACTGGCGGTAGCGGCGTATGAACTTCAAGATCTCAGGTCGTTGCATGGGAAGATTCAGCCGGCACGCTGGCGGTGTCCATCGCCTCGATAATGAAATCGGCGAATTCCGAAGTGCCGGCTTTGCCGCCTACGTCGCGGGTCAATTTGTCGCGGGTACCGATAAACATTTTCCAGGGCGTTGCGAATCTTGAGCGCCGCCTCGTGCTCGCCGAGGTGGCGCAGCATCAGCAGGGCAGAGCGCAGGATAGCGGTCGGATTCGCCAGGTTCTTGCCGGCAATATCCGGCGCGGAACCATGCACCGCCTCGAAAATCGCGCAGTGATCGCCGAGATTCGCGCTGGGGACAAAACCCAGTCCGCCGACGAACGCCGCGCACAGGTCGGAAATGATGTCGCCGTAAAGATTTTCCATCACCAGCATGTCGTACTGATACGGATTCATGACCAGTTGCATGCAGGTGTTGTCCACGATGTGCTCGCCGTAGGTGATCTCGGGATAATCCTTGGCGACGTTGCGGGCGCAGCGCAGGAAGAGTCCATCCGACAGTTTCATGATGTTGGCTTTGTGAATCGCATGAATCTTCTTGCGCTTATTCTTGCGGGCGTATTCGAAGGCGAAACGCGCGATGCGTGTGGAAGCCTTCTCGGTAATGATCTTTAGGCTCTCAACCACCCCGGGAACAACTTCGTGTTCGATGCCGGAGTAGAGGCTCTTCGGTGTTCTCGCGCACGATGATGAGGTCAACATCGGGATAGCGCGTAGGGATGTGGGGCAGATTGCGGATGGGACGGAAGTTGGCGTAAAGCTCGAACTTCTTGCCGCAGCGCGACGTTGATGCTGGCAAAGCCGCCCCCGATCGGCGTGCGTCACCGGCCCTTTAAGCCCGACGTGGGTGCGCTCGATCGATTCCGTCAGCTCTTTCGGAATGTACTCTTTATATTTCTCAAACGCCTCCGCGCCGGCCATGAAAGTTTCCCATTCAAATTTCACGCCCGTGGCTTCGAGGATGCGCACGGTCGCCTGGGTTACTTCGGGTCCGATGCCGTCGCCGGGGATGAGGGTAATCTTGTGTGCCATGGCTTTATAAGAGCAGTAATCGGCAAAAAGCGTCCGAACTGTAGAACTGCGCTCAGCAACGTCTCGGAGTCGTCATACTCTCTTTTGTCATCCCGAGCGAAGCGAGGGATGAATTGTCTTTTTCTAGTCATGTGAAACGCAGCCGAGCTACGTTTCCACAACGCAGTTAACTCTTGGCCGCCGGCTTCCCGCGAACCTCCGGCTCTTTCGTCTTGAGCAAGTCCTTCAACTCCGCCATGAATTCCTGCACGTCCTTGAAGTCGAGATAAACCGAGGCGAAGCGAACGTAAGCGACTTTGTCGTACCGGCGCAGACGATTCATGATCAACTCGCCGAGTTCGCTGGTTTTGCGCTCGCGCTCCGCCGATTCGATTACGAAAGCTCTCCGCCTCGTTCACGATCTGTTCCAGTTTGCCGATGGGCACGGGACGCTTTTCGCAGGCCCGCAGCAGTCCGTTCAACACTTTCTGGCGGTCAAATTTTTCGCGGCGGCCGTCTTTCTTGACCACCATGTAGGGGATTTCGTCGATGCGCTCATAGGTGGTGAAGCGCTTGTCGCACTTCAGGCACTCGCGGCGGCGGCGGATGGAATCGGCTTCCTTGCTCTCGCGCGAATCCACCACTTTGTCATTTGCAAATCCGCAGAAAGGACACTTCATGGCGCTTGCAATGCGTGACTCGATTGATTGTAGCAGGGACAAGGAAAACATCGGATGCGGAAGCGCCGGAGCGAAGCCTCAGCCTCGTGATTCTTCCTGCTCACTCTCCTCTGAAAGCTTGCGCAAGGAAAGCCGCTCGCGATGAGCCAGCAACAAGCCCACCGGAACCACGGCGACGAACGTCACTCAACCACAGCAGAATCCCGCAACTCGCCGCCAGTTCATGCGACGCGTTAAAGATATGCTGCAACGCGGAAATGGTTGCCAGTTGCGAGCCTCCGCCGACTCCGGGTAACTGGATCAATCGAGCCCAGCATGCTCGAGCCCATCAGCAGCAAAACTTTGGACACGGTCATGTGCCCGAGCGCCGCTCCGTAAGCGTGCGTGACTTCGCGATAGGCTAGCGCAATAAGCAGCCACATCAGAACCGAAACCCCAGACAATTGCAGAAACGAAAGCGGACTGTGAATGGTGTCCAGTCCGCCGTGGAATTCTCGCACCCGCTGCGCCATCCTGTGCCCGAGATGAGCGCCCCGATGAGCAAAGCGACTTTCGATCCAGGCGGCGACTGCTTCTCCGTATCTCGCAACCAGCAACGCTAGCAGGGCTAAACCGGCCACGAGAATGACCAGCAGAAAGCCTCCCACTCGAAGCCGCGGATAAATGTCGGGGTTAGGCAGATACCGCAGGTCAGTCGGAAGAAAAATGGCCAGCACTATCAGAACCGTGAATGCACCAATATCAAAAATACGCTCCACCGCCCAGGCCGCCATCTGCGAGGAGAAACTCAAATTGGTTCGGCGCGCAATCAGATACGGACGAATCAATTCTCCCGCCCGCCCCAACAATGCGAGCCCGGTAAACCCGATCAGAGTGGGAGGAATCAGACCGATCGTGGATGTTTCCTTACGCACCGGCCGCAGAAAGATCTTCCAGCGCAGCGCCCGCAGAAAATAGCTCAAGTAGATCAGCCCGATGCCATTCAGGATGTGGATCAAACTGACTTGTCGTGAGTGCTGCCAAAAGGTGGGCCAGTCGAAATTCTTCCATGTCCGAAACTGCAGGTAAATGAGGACGGCGAGAATCGCCGCGACAACCGCGTAAGCCAGGATGCGTTTCTTGCTCATTTAACCGAGGCGTTGCGAACCTGAGAGCCGACTCCAGAAATGCGTCAAGAATTGCTCCTCATGCCAAGTTAAATGACCGGAAGGCGGGGGTCAATGCAGTGATCGATGGAGCGCCTGATCTCAGAATTCAGCGGGAGACTTGCCGCGCTATATCCGGGAGAGCAGCTTGCTTTAAAACAGCAGCACGACTCTTGCCGGAACTCGCGCTCTTCAACCCATCCGCTTTCCGCTCCGCCAGTTTCTTGCGATTGAAGTCGCGAATGATGCGTGCCACGTAAGCCTGAGTTTCATAGTACGGCGGAACGCCATGATATTGCTCCACGCGTTGCGGGCCGGCGTTGTATGCGGCCAGCGCTTTGATTAAATCAAAATTGTAGCGCTCCAGCAATTCCCGCAGGTAGCGAGTGCCGCCTTCCAGGTTGTCGCCGGGATCGAACGAGTTGACCACTCCCAATCGCGACGCGGTTCCCGGCATCAACTGCATCAGGCCTTGCGCCCCCTTGGGAGACACCGCCCGCGGATTGAATCCGCTCTCCGCGTGAATCACGCTGTTGATGAGATCCGGATCTAGGTGATGCCGTCCGCTCACCGTGTTAATGACCTCGGCCATCGGCGGCGAACCCCGCTTGGAAGCCGGAGCCGCGACCGAAGCCGCAACCGGAGCCGCAACCGACATGTCCTTTTCGAAATGATCGACTTCGCTGGTGGGAACATCGACATACCCATTGCTGTCGGTGCTTAAATAAAGACGCGTCACCGAACCCACCACCTCGCGCCGCTCGTGGCGAATGGAAAAGCCGTTGCGCAAAAGGGCCACGTCGGTCGCGGAGGCACACAACGATCCTCCGACTAGGCCAAGTCCCAACACGAGTTGAGCCCGCAACCTCATATAAAAAATTAGAACGAAATCAAGCCGCCAACTTGCAAGTCTTAAGCTTGAGAAACCTCTAAGCCCCCACCCGCGTCCCCAGCACCTGCTCGATGGCCGCGGCTAGCCCATTCTGATCATTGCCCAGGGTGACTGCCCAGCCCCTGCCGCGCAACTCTTCCGATGCATTCCCCATGATAAATGGCTGGCCCGCGAAAACAAGCATTTCAATGTCATTATAGTTATCACCA
The DNA here is from genome assembly GCA_963706465.1 of Terriglobales bacterium. Lineage (GTDB taxonomy): Bacteria > Acidobacteriota > Terriglobia > Terriglobales > Acidobacteriaceae > JABDBE01. The sequence continues at coordinate 176,763 of CAVPMC010000001.1, read as the reverse complement.
ATGGCCATGACCTCTTCGCGGGGAATACCCCGATAACTCGCCCATCTCTCCAGAGCGTGCCCCTTGGAACACGCCTGGTTCAGCACATCGACAATCGAGAGGTCGCGCACCGGATATTCCGTTCGCAGCACGGTAATATCCTTTTCCAGCCCGCTCGCTGCCAGGGTCCCCAGAGCCTGCTGCATGCGCTCGATCCGCCCGCAGAACATCGCTTGAACCGGATCGGTTGTCAGAGATTTTTCCAGTGGGATGACGAAATCAATGTATTGCAGATTCTTCTCCAGCCAGCGCTGAATGCTCTCGTTCAACTCGCGCATGTGCTCGAGCACGACCGCGCCTTTTTCCTCGGTATCGAAAGTCAGTACCGTGTTGCCACGAAACTCGCGCATCGCGCTGCACAATTTGCGGCACGTTTCCACTGGAAGCATATCGCGATGAAAAGTCTCACCCGAAAGCGAGCGGGTAATGGCGCCGTTCGAACTGATCAGCCAGAGATCAAAGCCAAGCTGCTCGGCGATGGGCAAGGCAAACTTGTGCCGCCGACCGGTCACCAATATGATTTCCACTCCCAACTGGTGGGCGCGGCGCAACGCCGCCATATCCACCGCGGAGATGTGAAACTGTGGGTTGAGTAGGGTGCCGTCAATGTCGGCGGCCAGCAGACGGATTGGAGGTCTCACCATCCATGATTTTAGCATCCCCTGCGAAATGGAGGATGGACGCCTTCGCCCACCCACCCGGCGAAGACGCCCGGCCTCTATCGCCATGCTATAGTCCGATCAAAGCATGGGATCGCTAATTTTCTTATTCTTTCCCTGGGGGTTGATTCTTCAGGCGGTGGCCATCGTTCACTTCATCCGCCGCCGTCCCGACGGCTATTGGTTGTGGATCATTATTTTCTTCGGAGGACTTGGCGCACTGATCTACATCGCCGCCGAGATGATTCCCGACGCCGGCCTGATGCGCCAGTCGTTCAAAATGTTCCCCCGGCGCAGACGTATTCGTGAACTCGAGGCCGCGATTCACGACAATCCTTCCGCCGGAAATTATGAGGAACTCGCCGACCTGTACCTTGAAGAAGGGAACTACGTCCGCGCCCGCCAGTGTTACGACAAGGCAATCTCGTCGCGCACCGATTCTCCTGATCCGTTTTATCGCCGGGGCATGGCCGCAACCTTCATGGGCGATTTCACCGCCGCCATTCCTGACCTCGAACGCGTGGTCTCGCAAGATCCCAAGTACGACTTTCAGCGCGCCGCCGCCTTGCTAGCCCACGCCTACGCCAACACCGGCCAGCCCGATAAAGCCGAAGCGCTGTTTCGCGAGGTCACAAAAATTTCCACGTCGTCGGAAACTTACTATAACTACGCGACCTTTTTGGCTGCGCAACAGCGCAACGCCGAGGCCCGCGAATGGGCGCAGCGCATTCTTGATAAGAAGCCAAACATGCCCGGTTATCTGCGTCGCCGCGAGCGTCCATGGTTTCGCAAGGCCGCATCTCTATTGAACCGTTTGCCAAAATCAATGTAGGCGCGAATTTTCCTTTGTGAGCCTTCGTGTCCTTTGTGGTTGATGAATCTCGAATGCTGAATTTCATTGCTGGCGTCACCAAGAAAACGAAGTTACATAACGGCGAAGGGGACAGCTCCGCTAAACAGGCGATGAAATCTCCGCCTCCGGCACCATCGCTGGCTCAGCGCTTACCGCGGGCTTCAGCAGCGGCCACCCGCGGCGCAGCACGTAATCCAGCCACGCGCCCGCCATCTGCGAAGTAAGCACGGCCGCGAGAACCAGCGTCGTATAGAACTTCGGGCTGATGATTCCCGCATCAAATGCCACGCTGGCCAGTACGATGCCCGGTCCGCCGCGGGCGTTCGTCGTGATCGCCAGATTGATCAAATCCAACCCGCGGAATCCCGCGCACCGCCCCGCCAGCGACACCGAAAGAATCTTAACCGCGCAACTGCCGACCAGAAAAACCGCTACCATCCACAACGACAGGCCGCGCACCAGGTCGAGTTTCAACCCCACAATCGCGAAGTACGCAGGAATGAAAAAGGCGAACGATACTTTGCCAATCGCGTCGAGCGCCTCCGAGAAAAGTTTGCGCTTCTTGTGTACCACCGCGAACCCGGCCAGAAACGCCGCAAATACAATGCTGACATCGAGCGCTCCCGCGATCACGCAATATCCCAAAAGCACGGCAATTGCATAGGCCACCGGAGAGTGTTTCGCGATCACGTTGAAGCGCGATTTATTGATTCGCTTCACCGCGCGCGGAACAATGGTCAGCCCCAGCGCGAAGAATGCGATTGTGCTGATCAGGTGATAGGACATCTGCCCAGGATTGAGCGCAGCCTTGCCTGCCAGCGCCGTCGCCACAGCCAGGGCCAGCCACAGGACAATGTCTTCCAGCACCGCGACGCCGAGAACCAGCCGGGCAAAGCGCGTGTGCAGAATGTTCAGGTCGGCGAAAATCTTCGAAACCACAGGAACCGACGTGACCGCGACTCCAACCGCCAGAATAATGACCAGTGAAATGCGATTGCCGTTCGGACCCGCAAGCGCCTCTCCCACCAGCCGCGGCCCCACGATCAGTCCAAGGATGAACGGTAGTCCCGTGCCCACAATGGCCAGCCAGCCCACTTCGCGGCGCTCTTCGCGGCTGAACAGTTGCCGGGTTTCCGCACCCGACAGGAACATCAACAGCAGCAAGCCAAGCCAATAAACAAAATTCAAAACGTTCGCCTGCTGTTTCGCGGCTTCCATCAACCCCGACGCGAATGGCAATCGGCCAATCAGTGCGGGACCCAGAACCACTCCGGCCAGGATTTCGCCCACCACCTTGGGCTGGCGAAGCTTCACGAAAAAATACCCGAGCAACTGCGCCAAGCCGACTAAAAGCAGGAGGATGAAGAGAATCGAAGTCAGATCGCCGTTGGACACGTTACCCCCGTTGGCTTAGATGCCTTCAGCGCGGGAGGGTTGGACTTGGAGGTCTCAGAGCTGAACGGGGCGCCGGTGGCGGGTTCTCCGCACCACCATTTGGCTAATTGGCAAGATAGTCTTGCACCGCACGCTGGGTTTGAAGATCGAGGGCCTCACCAAACTGGGTTAGATCCTGAATCAATAGCTGCGGATCCATCCGGTGAAGATGTTCCTGAGCTAAAGCGAAAACGCAACGCCGGACCAGGTTGTACTCTTCGATCAACCCCATCGCCGTGAAGCCCTGATCCTGCCGCAACCGTCCGTGCTTTTCAGCTGCTTTCATGGGCACGGCTGCCATGTCTTTCACATTAAACTTCATGACCCTGATGGTTTCCTCAATTAACGGCAGGATGGGCGCGATGCGGGTCTTGGGAGTTATTTTGACCCGCCTCAGATTGGGGTCCGCCTGGCTATGGGTTAGCCATTGCTTGCCAATACGATCGCGATTTTCCTTGACCAGAACCTTGAGCCGATTAGACCCGATGATCGGACGCGAAAGCCCGCTCCCGGCGGACTTGTCCCGCCCCAGTTGCTGGTCAATCTCTTGCAGCGCCTCGCGCAAAGCGTTTTCGACTTCGCTCGAACGGCGATTGCCGCGCGCCACCCGACTCACATAAGAAGGATCCACGCCCAGCTTGTTCGCAATTCTTACATACAGGCCCCGATAAAGAGTTTGCGGAGACTGTTTCCCGGCATTAACATTTGTGCTAAAATTGTCACGGTACATGACAACCTTTCATGTAAACCGGCGACAAGGTGCCGCCTAACACGGTGGTTAAACCATTCGTGTTAATCTCAGTCTAGCAGGCACGCCATGAGCAACACAAGTGACCCAAAGGCCGAGTGGGCAAAACGGATCCTCGCCCTTCGCCACCGCCTCCAAATGAGCCAATCTGACATGGGTAAGCAGATGAACGCTTCTGCCATGGCGGTCTCCCGCTGGGAACGAGGTGTGCAGCAACCCCCGGCCAATGTCTACATCCACCTGGGCAACCTCACCGGAGATCCGGAATGTTGGTATTTCTGGGGGCGGGCGGGATTGAGCAGCGACGATGTGATGCGGGTTGTCCCGGCCGTTCGATCCCGGGTGCAGAATGACCGTATGGTCAAGCTGGAAGTGGTCCACGCCGGAGCGCACCGCGCCCGCAAGCCGGCCAATAACTTAGTGGCAATTCCCGTTCTGCCCGTCGTAGCAGCAGCCCATGGGGGTAGGGGAGACCCGCTGGACAGCCTCGATCAGGTCCATCCGGAATCAATGTTGGCCGCGCCCAGCGATTGGTGTCCGAATCCAAGCCATACCAGTTGCCTGCGAGTGCACGGCCGCTCCATGATGCCGCTGATTCATGACGGCTACATCATTGTGATCGACACCTCGCAAACCAACCGTCTCAAGCTTTATGGTCAGATCGTGGTAGCGGCCCACAATGACCAGGGTCTGATCGTATCCCGGCTGCAACGCTTCGATCACACCGAGGTGTTGGTCCCCGAAAACCGCGAATACGAATCGACCGCGGTTTCCACCAACGGATGGCGAATCGTAGCCAAGATCCTGTGGTGGATCGGCCGACCCGCTTAGGCTTCTCCTATCCTCCAACGTCGAAGCACCGCCTCTCGCTGCGTTGACATTTAACCCATCCCGGCTCTATCGTTGCCAACCGAACCGCCATGAATATTGTCAAGGCAACCCGCCGCTACGAGGATTGGCTCGGCCGCCACACCCGGCTGCTGAAGCCTGATGTGCTGCTGAAACACCAGCGCATGGCGGAGGCGCTGTTCCCCTTTTTCCGCGCCACCTTTTATCGCTGGATGCAAATCTGGCCAGAGGTCTGCCCCGAACTCGACAAGGCTCCGCGCGTCCTCGCCGTGGGCGATCTTCATGTGGAAAATTTTGGCACTTGGCGTGACATCGAAGGCCGCCTGGTTTGGGGCATCAACGACTTCGACGAGGCCGCCATCCTCCCCTACTCCATCGATCTGGTGCGGCTGGCCTCCAGCGCCCTGCTCGCCATCGCCGAAGGCCACCTGGCCCTGAAGCCGAAAGATGCCTGCGCGTCCATCCTCGAAGGCTACAAACAATCCTTAGCCGCCCACGGCCGCCCTTTCGTTCTCGAAGAGGAAAACAACTGGCTCCGCCACATGGCCACCGGAGCCTTACGCGATCCCATTCACTTCTGGCAAAAAATGGAAAGCCTGCCCCGAATCATCGGCGAGATCCCCGCCAGCGCCAAAGAAGCTCTTGAGCACCTCATGCCCGAACGCGGCCTGACCTACAGGACCGTCCGCCGCGTCGCTGGCTTGGGCAGTCTGGGACACATCCGCGTGGTCGCCATCGCCCCCTGCCATGGCGCCAAAATCGCTCGCGAGGCTAAGGCGCTCGCGCCTTCTTCGGTGTATTGGGCCAATGGAGACAACTCCCCGGCCGAAATCCTCTATCACGCCATCATCAGCCGTTCCGTGCGCTGTCCCGATCCTTTCGTCCAATTACGTGGACACTGGATCATCCGCCGCTTGTCGCCCGCTTGTTCGCGTATCGAACTCAGCGTCCTCCCTGACAATCGCGATGAACTCCGCCTGATCTACGCCATGGGATGGGAAACCGCCAATATTCACATGGGTACGGTCGATGCGCACCAATATATCCGGCGCCATCTCAGCCGCCTTAAACCCAGCTGGCTATTCGCCGCCGCCCAAGATATGGAAAAAGCCGTCACCCGCGACTGGCGCGCCTGGAGAAAATCCCGCACTCCCTGATTAGATCTGCCGCGGAAACCCATACGACATCGCATCCGCCGATTCCAACCGCGCCGCCATTCCCGTACTCTCACGCTCTAATGCATGCACCAGTTCGTCCAGGATCACTCGCAGCGAATCGGGATCGTCTTTGAGCGCGCGCCGCACACTCTCCCGATCCACCGCCAACTCGCCGATCTGACGCCCGCCTTTGGTGTCGGCCTCCTCGATCGTAGGCAAACCCCAGCCCTGCCGCTGCCCCCGCTTCGCCGGTTTCACCCCAACCGTGGCAAACGGATAATCCAGACTCCCCGTCGTCATCCAGTGCACCACCAGTTCCTCCACATGCCCCGCGCTGCACGCAGCATAAATCCCTGATCGCTGAGCCAGCTTATCCTGCCACTCCAGAACCTTCAGCTTATCTTCCCAGTGACTCTCAGCAACCAGGAACCACACCTGTCCGTCTAACCGTTCTTCGCCACAAATCGTACATTCCTGCATCTTTACTTTGTTCATGGTTGCTACGTCCTTCCTATGCGGACTGTCCGCTCCGCCCTCGCTCCTGGTCTTGCAATTCTGGCGGGTGCGCCGCCATCGCCTGTTTCTTTTTCTCCACCTCAATGCGCGGAACCGTTACGATGCCCCGTTCTTTTTGGTACGACAGAGTCAGCCCCAACCCACACTGGTCGCACAGCCAGTAGTACTCGACCCGGTGAGATTGACCCCTCCGACGCACGGCCCGTTCCTCCGAGCCGGAAAAAGCCTCCGTCTCCACCAGAAAAAGTTTTCCCTGGCTCAGCTTTCGGAATGGCACCATACAGGCTGGATTAGCGCACTTGCGCAGCACCGATACCTCCCAACTATTTCTTTACTCAATTCAGGGGAAAGCATGGCCTGTGCACGCCGAGGACCGAAAAATCATATGCGCGACTTACCGCGAACCGGTTTGAATCCATCACGCTGCATACCTCTCTCCCTCGTCTCGCAAAATTCGCTGCCCAACCGCAGTCGGCCATGACGGCATTTCGGCTGCCCCAATCCCGCCCGCCGCTGGTACCCGCCGCCGCCAGACGCTATCATGATCATGCATGCCTAAGACCGCGTTGATGTGCCCGCCCACATTCTTCGACGTGCGCGAACCTAAGAATCCTTATATGGCTGGTCCCGCCTCGAATCTTGTCATCGATCGTGCCAAAGCCCAGCTTCAGTGGCAGGACTTGCGGCGCTCGCTCCAGGACGCCGGTCTAACCGTGGAAGTGATCGATCCCGTAAAAGGCCTCGACGACATGGTCTTCGCCGCCAACCAGGTCTTCGTCGGACATCACAAACAACTGGGGAACTTCATTGTTCCCAGCCGCATGCGCTATCCCTCCCGGCAACAGGAAGTAACTTTTTTCGTAGACTGGTTTCGCCGTCGCGGCTACCAGATCATCGAGCTCGATTTCGACCCGGACTACCTCGAGGGCCACGGTGATCTGCTCTGGCACCCCCATCAGTCGCGCATCTGGGCCGCCTACGGCTTCCGCTCCACTCTCGGCGGAGTGCAGAAGTTTGCCGCCGCCATGCTCGAACTCGGCTTCCCCGTAACCCCTCTGCAACTGGTCGACGAGCACTGCTATCACCTCGATACCTGCCTCTGCCCGCTGAACAACGACGCTGCCCTCATCTACCCCGGCGCATTCTCTGCCCAGGCCTTGCACACCGTTCGTGCCGGCTTCAAACGTATTCACGAACTCACCCGTGACGAAGCCCTGCAGTTTATGGGAAATGGCATCGTGGCAAACGGCCGCTTCATCGCCCCGCACATGAGTCCCAACCTCCAGCGAATCCTCGCCTCCGAAGCCCTGACCCCTGTCCTTGTCGATACCTCCGAATTCGAAAAATCCGGCGGAAGCGCCTTCTGCATGAAAGCGTTTATTGAATAACCGCCCACCTTCGCGGTTGATTCCCCAGTTCCATTCGCGAACTCGGCCTTCTAAATTTTCCCCCCTTGCTCTCGACGAATTCACCCGCAATCCCTATCATGGATTGATCCCGCTCGTTGAGGTAGGAAAATGGCTGAACCCACTTATGAAGAACTGAAAGCCCGCTTGGCCGAACTGGAAAAGCAGGGCCCGCGCCGCACTGCCAGCATGGAATTCCGCGTCAGCGAAAAAGGCGGCGTCAGCGTTTATGGCCTCGGCCGTTTTCCCGTCACGCTCTATTACGAACAGTGGACGCGCCTGCTCGAAGCCGCCGACAAACTGCGCGAATTCCTTGAAGAAAACAAATCCAAACTCAAGCTCAAAGGCCAGTAATCTCGACCGCGAACAGTACCTGTATCTCACGACTCGAGGCCGCAAGAGTGGTCTGCCCCGCGAAATCGAGATCTGGTTTACCCATCGCGAAGGACGCTTCTACCTGATCGCCGAATACCCGACTTCAAAATGGGTACAAAACCTGCGAGCCGATCCTCAAGCGCAAGTCCGCGTTGCCGGAGAAAAATTCGCGGCTCACGCGCGTTTCATCGACCCCGAAGCCGAGCCCCAATTGCACCGCGCCATCAGCGCCCTGTCCAACAGGAAATACGGCTGGGGCGACGGGACCGTGGTGGAGTTGGTCCCCGAGCCCTCACGGCGGGAGTTTTGAAAGAGGCAGATCGCCGCTAAGGTTTTAATTTAACTATTCTTTGCATCGACCTTCCGCTTCGGTAGTAGCAGCACACGCTTAACGGATGCTGGCATTTTGCGGCCTGTGATTTCTCGGTAGATGCGTTCAACAAGAGTTTCGCGGCGAGGCTTAACTGGCATACGAACCTCACAAGCGGACACCGGGATTGTACGCTTGCGGCTCAATAGGCACGAAACGTGACAAGGATTGTCCTCCTTGCGTTAACTCCCTCTTTTTTAAAAGTGCGCAAAATTGACCAGTTAACCTTGTTCCACAAGCTGTAGCATCGCAGTCAAGTGAAGTATGGATTGCCTCTGGAAGAGCGATCCCTTAAAAAACGGTGCGTTGGGAATCTCCTGACGCACCCCCCCCTTCTGGGCTTCAGCCGCTGCGGACCGCCGAACCGACCACCAATATCGTAAACTTACTTTGTGCCCATGCCCTCCGACGACATTCTCACCCTCCCGCCGCCTCCGGCCGACGCCCGTCTCCCCTATGGCACCGACCCTAATCAATTCGCCGACCTTCGCCTCCCTAAGACCAAGGGCCCATTTCCGGCGCTGATGAACATCCACGGAGGCTTCTGGCGCGCCAAATACGATCTCGCCCACGCCGGCCATCTCTGCGCCGCCCTCACCGCCAAAGGCATCGCCACCTGGAACATCGAATACCGCCGCGTCGGCAACAAGGGCGGAGGCTGGCCCGGCACATTCGAGGACGTTCGCAACGCCTACCGCTACCTCTCGCAGATCGCCAAGCGCTACAACCTCGACCCGGCAAAGTTCCTGGTGATGGGACACTCCGCCGGTGGACAACTCGCCCTCTGCCTGGCCGCCCACGAATTCTCCGTCCAGCGCGTGATCTCGCTGGCGGGCGTCGTGGATTTGCAGCAAGCCTGGGAACAACACCTGAGCGACAACGCAGTCGCAGCTTTTCTCGGAGGCAAACCCAGCGAAGTGACCGATCATTACCGCGAAGCCGATCCCATGCAACTCGCCATCAACCACGCCACCACCCAATGGTTAATTCACGGTGCCGGAGACGACACCGTCCCGTCGTTTTTCAGCCGCCAGTATGCGCAGCAAAAGAAGGCAAAAGGCGAAGATGTGCACTACCTTGAGATCTCAACCGCCAGCCACGACGATCTCATCGACCCCCGCTCCAACGCCTGGCCCAAAGTCGAAAACACCGTCCTGCACCTTGTAGCCCAGTAGCCGGGTGCCGGGTGCCCCAGGTCTCGCTGGTTTTGCGAGACCTGGGAGGGCCGCCTCGAAGTTCACTTGTCACAGATAGGCCCTCTGACTTTTCTACTTTCTATCCATGACCGAGGGCCTGCATCGATTTTATGGCCGGGTGCCCCAGGTCTCGCCGGGTGCCCCAGGTCTCGCTGGTTTTGCGAGACCTGGGAGGGCGAGAGAAGCCTATGCACAATACAGCAATGCAGAACGAAGGAACCAGCTCTTCCAAGCACGCAGCGCCGTTCTCGTGTCAGCTTTGTCAGTAAACCAATTGCGTGGTGCTCTTCCTAGCTACTACGGCGCCACGAAAGCTTTCTTGGACGAAGTTGAGGGGATCGTAAGGTAAAAACGAAGGATAGCCAGCAATTTGAGAACATCGGCCGCACGATGCGAATTCGAAACGAGTTTTTTTCGCAGCCTCGTCAAGCACAGTTCCTCAGCACCAAAGCCGAGTTCTTCGACCCGAACGCAATGCAATTGCATACCACATGCTCAACCGATTTCTTCCGCCCAACCTCCGGCACATAATCCAAATCACACTCCGGATCAGGCGTCTCCAGGTTGATCGTGGGAGGAATCTGCCCATTCTGCATCGCCACAATCGCCGCCGCCACCCCTGCCGCCCCACACGCTCCCTGCGGATGCCCGATCTGCGACTTCAACGCCGACATCGGAACCCGACGCGCCTGTTCGCCCAGCACCAGCTTCAGCGCCCGGGTTTCGATGCGGTCATTCAACTGCGTCGAGGTTCCATGCAGGTTCACGTAATCGACATTCTGCGGCCCGATTCCAGCTTCCTTCATCGCCAACCCGATCGCCCGCGCCGGCTCCTCGCCGCACTCCTGCAGCCGCACTCGATGAAACGCCTCGCACGTCGATCCATACCCGCAAACCTCCGCCAGCATCTTCGCCCCGCGTGCCCGGGCATGCTCATATTCCTCCAGCACAAACATCCAAGCTCCCTCCGCCAGCACAAACCCGTCGCGATCCACCGAGAACGGACGCGATCCCCGCTCCGGCGCATGGTTCCACGAGTCAGTCAGAATCTTCATCAGCACGAATCCCTTGATAATTCCCAGCGCAATGGGCGCATCTGCCCCGCCGCTGAGTACCATATCCAGACGTCCCGATTGAATCTGCCGCAACGAATATCCGAACGCGTCGGTCGACGAAGTGCAACCGGTCGTGATTACGTGGCTCGCGCCCCGCAACCCAAAGCGCACATTCAGTTCACTCGAGAGCGTGCCCATCACGCCCGTCGGTACGCAAAACAAACTCATCTGCTTGTACTGCTGATGAAAAAAAAGCCGGTATTGTTCTTCAGTGAATTCCTGCGATCCCCCACCCGAACCGATAATCACCCCAAAGCGCTGCCTTTGCTCAAGCGGCAGGGAAGCGGGATCGAACCCGGCATTCCCCAAAGCTTCCGTTGCCGCGGCCAACGCCAGCGGCAGCACCCGCGATACATGCTTCCGCTCGCGCTTTTCCACCCAGGCCAACTCGTCGAAGTCGGGAACTTCCCCCGCAATCTGTACCGGAATTTCCGCCGAATCAAACCGCGAAATCCGCCGCACCCCGCTGCGTCCCTGCAGAACGCCCTCGGAAAAAGCGGAACTCCCCACCCCGTTCGGACTCACCACTCCCATCCCTGTAATCACCACTCGTCGTTTCAAACTCTCACCTCACCATATTTGCTGTAACAAGGATACAGGAAGAAAAAGCCGGCGCCGCTCCAAACTCGCCTTTCGTCCGATTTCCTTTGTGTAACTTCGTGTCCTTTCTGGTTTAGGGGCGTGGCTAGTGCTTTATAATCGCGTTTCGCACCGAGGGAACTCTTGGCCTACGACGACCTGCGTGACTGGATCGCCGCGCTCGACCGCGCCGGCGAACTCAAAAAAATTCGCACCGAAGTCGACCCGATACTCGAAATCGCCGAAATCACCGACCGCGTCAGCAAAAGTCAAGCGAGTAATGGAGGCCGGCCGTCCTCGCCCGGCGGTCCCGCGCTGCTCTTTCAAAACATCAAAGGCCATCCCGGCGCGCAAGTCCTGATCAACCAGTTCGGCTCCGAGCGCCGCATGAACCTCGCGCTCGAGGTCGATTCGCTCGACGAAGTCGCCGACCGCATCCGCGCACTTCATGGACGTGAAATCCCCGCAAGGCTTTCTCGACAAAGTCAAAATGCTGCCCATGCTGGCCGAGATGGGCAAGTTCTTTCCCAAAACCGTCTCCACCGGCCCCTGCAAGGAAGTCATCCAGCGCGACAATTTCTCGCTCGCTCGATTTCCCCATCCTGCAATGCTGGCCGCAAGATGCCGGCCGCTTCATCACCCTGCCCTGCGTCATCACCCGCGATCCCAAGACCGGCAAGCGCAACGTCGGCATGTATCGCATGCAGGTCTACGACGAGCGCACCACCGGCATGCACTGGCAGCGCCAGAAAGTCGGCGCCGAACACTATCGCGAGCGCACTGCGCGCCGCCGCCGCAACAGACAATGCAGGCGCCGCATCGTCCGTCGCGCAGTGCGCAGCTGCCGCCGTCGACGTCATGGCCCGCACCTCCGGCGGCTCCGTCCTACCCGAAGGCGACCGCCCCGCGGGCAAAATGGAAGTCGCCGTCGCCATCGGCACCGATCCCGCGATCACGTTCTCCGCCATCGTTCCCGCTCCGCCCGATGTCGAGGAATATCTCATCGCCGGCTTCCTGCGCCAGAAGCCGGTCGAGCTGGTGAAGTGCGAAACCGTCGATCTCGAAGTCCCCGCCAACGCCGAAATCGTCCTCGAAGGCTACGTCAACCTCGACGAACTCCGCACCGAAGGCCCGTTCGGCGATCACACCGGCTTCTACTCGCTCGAAGATCTCTATCCCGTCTTCCACGTCACCTGCATCACCCATCGCAAAGATCCGATCTACGCCACCACCATCGTCGGCAAGCCGCCCATGGAAGACGCCTGGATGGGCAAAGCCGTCGAGCGCATTTTCCTGCCGCTGATGAAGCTCACCATCCCCGAAATTGTCGACATCAATCTTCCCGTCGAAGGCGTCTTTCACAACCTGATGATCGTCTCCATCCGCAAGTCCTATCCCGGCCAGGCGCGCAAAGTGATGAACGCCATCTGGTCGCTCGGCCAGGCCATGTTCACCAAGTGCATCATCGTGGTCGACGAAGACGTCAACGTGCAGGACATCGCGCGAAGTCACGCTCAAGGTGCTCAACAACATCGATCCCGAGCGCGACATCCAGTTCACCCTCGGCCCGGTCGATTCGCTCGACCACGCCTCGCGCCTGCCCAACTACGGCTCGAAGATGGGCATCGACGCCACCCGCAAGTGGCCGAGCGAAGGCTTCACCCGTCCCTGGCCCGACGAAATCCTCATGGACGCGAAGACCAAAGCCCTGGTGGACAAGAAGTGGAAAGAACTGGGGATCGAATAAATGTCAGATTGCCTTGAGGACTTTCATGCCAATGCAACATCGAAGCGCCGCGCTGCTCGCCCTGCTCACTCTCATCCCGGCCAGCGCCCAGGCACAGCAGACCGCTTCAGCCGCGGAGCGCCAACTGTTCAACTGGGTGAATCAGGAGCGCCAAGGGCACGGATTGCCCTCTCTTAAACCAGACCAAGCCTTGGCCAGTGCCGCCCGCCATCATGCCCAGCGCATGGCCGAGCAGGGAACCATCTCGCATCAGCTTCCCGGCGAGCCCAGTTTGTCCCCGCGGGCCAAGGCCGCCGGCGCCCACTTCACCTGGATCTCCGAAAACGTCGACCAGGGACCCAACCCATCCGCCATCCAGCAAAGCTTTATGAAGTCTCCCCAGCACCGCGCCAACATCCTCGACCCCGACATGGACTCCGCCGGCATCGGCGTGGCCCAGCGCAATGGCCAACTCTTCGTAGCAGAAGACTTCTGCAAAGCGAAATAGGTTCAGGAAGCGGGGCGGACCCCGGGCTCACTTCAGCTCAGAGATACCCGCCGCACGCCGGGCATCCGTCCATTCCTTCTCCAGCCCCAATTCACCAACCCATTTTTGCAGATAGGAGCGATCCAACGATTCTCCCCGCATTCTCAATATGCCTGCTACATCGTCAATGTGTCTTTGCGATTGTGCCCGCTTCGACCATTCGAGCTTCGCGACGACCACATCTTCGGCGCTAGCCACAAAAATCTGGATACCCTGCAGATTAGCCCGCTGGCGGCGGCTAAACTCCTCCTGGCTGAAGGCGCGGGATTTGCGCATGATCAAGTCGATCTTCCAACCGGTGGCCAAGTCAATTACGTTGAACAACGACTCGTGCTTGTGAGCTTCGAGGGCCGCATTCAAATCTGCGTAGTATTCGTGGCTCGGCAGGCTTTCGACGAATGCTCGCAACTGCGACGGCGTCCCTGCAATCACGAGGTCAATGTCTTGGGTGGAACGCAGGGCGCCGTAGTAGGCACTGGCAAACGATCCGGAGAGCATGTACGCGACCCCAGCTTGATCGAGCGCCCGCGTGATTCTCTCAAAGACTTCCGGGACGCTCATCGCAGTTGCACGGGCAGCGGTTCCGGCAGGAACGCCAGCCTCACAAGTTCTCGCGCGATCCGAACTTCGGCCCAATCCGGATGCTCGCCCCGAATCCGCTCCTTGGCCAATTCTCGGGCAAATAGGCTCATCTCAAACGCCATCAGCAGGCGTTGCTCTCCCGTCATCGCGCGCTGCACTCGCAGCTGGACAGCTTGCGCCGACGCGCTTGTATCGCCGTTGAGCACGGCCAAATGTTAGCACGGCCATCTCGAGCGTAGGATTTTTCCTCCAGTTTCAACCCGCACCAGGGAACCAACCCCAACCGCAATCCACCAAAGCTTCATGAAGTCTCCCCTACACCGCGCCACCATCCTCGACCCCGACATGGACTTCGCTGGCATCGGCGTAGCCCAGCGCAATGGCCAGATGTACGCAGTAGAAGATTTCTGCAAAGCGAAATGAAACGCAGTGGCATCGTACGAAACAGCGCTTGTAGGCTGACGGGCCATCCGCTACGATACCTTGGAAGGCCTTCGCATGGCATTGGATTGGTCACGATGTGCGGCGGTAGAAAGGGTGTCGAGCTTGTGAAGTACATTATTCAGCATGTGTGATAACGCCTCCCCGCTCTCCTCACGTCTCGAAAAGTGCGAGGTGTTGGGCACCTGCCGGGCGGTACCTCTGCTTGATGGGATGGAGTATCCTTAGAGGAGATGCCAGCCCAGGCCGACATTATCGTTAGCAGTCCCGACTCGACGGAAGTCAAGCTTGTGGTTGAAGCCAAGGTTCAGGCACCCAACCTGCGCGAAACCGAGCATCAGCTCAAGAACTTCATGCTGCAATTGCGATGCCCGCTGGGTTTGTTGGTCTCGCCGCAGCGACTTTGGGTTTACCTCGACCGATTCACGTCGTATTCGGAAGATTCGATTGAGCGTCTGGGTGAGTTCGATATCGCGGGGTTGATCAATTTTCAATCGCCTGCAACGGGCGGCGAGGTTGCATTTGAGAATGCAGTGCAGGCTTGGCTTGAGGATCTTTCTAATGACAGCACCCGAGGCCAGGTGAAAGATCCCAAGCTTCGGGACGTCATAAACCACTACATTCGTCCTGCTGTGGAAACCGGCATCGTGCGAGCCGCGGGCCCTCGGTAAAACCCGGTGGGCGAACATGAGACATGTTTTGTCGAGACGAACTGGGTGGTTGACTACTGTGCTCCGGCGCACCAGCGAAGTCTAGCTGCAATCAAACTCCTGGAAGCAGCCAACTCCGGAACGATCCAACTCCATCTACCGGCGCCGTGTCTATCCGAAGCGCGATCCGCCATCAGAGTTAAGTTTCAGCCCAAGGAAGCTAATCGACTTCGCGAATATCTCAAATGGGCCAGAGCGAACGACCACGTTAACGCCGAGATGGAGGAGATGACACGACGCGTACTAGACCAGTTCGAGGCTCTAGTTAAACGAGACTTGGACAACCTGGAAGCCAGGCTTGACGCGTTGAAAGCAGAAAAGGGATTGGATATTTTCGCGTTGAGCGCGGAAATGCTGGAGCGATCAATCTCGCTGACGACGGAAAAGGTAGACCTGAAGCCGTATGACAATTCCATCCTGGCCGCCATTCTGGCTCGCGCTCATGAACTCCTGGAGGAGGGCGAAAACGATCTCGCATTGTGCGAACTAGATGGAGATCTTCAGCCATGGGACAAGAATGGCAATACGAAGCCTGCACTAGCACGTCTGTATGACGAGGCCCGCGTTTGGGTTTATGGCGATTTCACGATGACCACTCCCGAGCCTGCAGAGAGCTGGTGATCGAAGGATACCCACATCCCGAAAAGCGCGAGATGTGGGGCACCCGTGCGAGAATCGCGTAGTGGCGAAACTTACCTAACGGGGAACCGAAGACTCTGCATCCCTCAGCGGCTGAAGCCCAGAGTATTTTGATGCTTTCGGCACGACTGAAGTCGTGCCCGTCCCGAAAGCATTTCTCCATGTGATTAGCGGCGGGTTTTGGCTGGGTCTTTTTGGTGGTTGGATACCAGGAGCCCCCAGGCTTCGCGGTATTTTTCGTAGCGGCCTACGTGCTTGTCGCCCGGGGCGGGGTAGAGTGGGAGGCTGGTGCGTGGGGCGAAGGCTTCGACCGGAATGATGTACCAGGCGTCGTGGGAGATGACGTGGGCGGCGAGGAAGTCGATCTGGTCGGCGGTGTAGGGGACGTGGCCTTTGGAGGCCCAGTAGGCGTTGATGATGTATCCGCGATCGTGCACTCCGGCGGTGGATTTGACCTGGATACGCCAGAGGTGCTGACCGGCATCGAGGATGAAGTCGTAGCGTTGGCTGTCGCCGACGGGCTCGAAGATTCTGAAACCGTGCTCGATGGCCTTGATGGCGAAGGCGATCTCGGATAACTCTCCTTGACGTTTACGGGTGCAATTGCCAGCTTCTTTGGATAAGCCGAGGGGTGGGCGACGGAGGTGGCCTGCAGATTGTTTTTTCATGGCAATACAAGACGGCGGCAGCGGGCTGCGCCGGTCTTTTCTCCTTTTATGATTTTGAATTGGTTTGGAACGGGTTCGAAGGTTGTGTCTACACAAAAAAAGCGCGGGGATGAGGCCCGCGCCTTTATTTCGACTCTATTTCCAGACTAGCAGATTGGAGGGGGTAAGTGAGACATGAATTGGAAATTTATTGTGGGAGTGGAATGAGCGAGTTAGGGAGAAAAGTTAAAGTTAGGGGGCTTGACAAGATTTTGGCTGCGGGGCGGGCCGGTCGGTTATACGGGCAGAAAGATCCCTCGGCTGGGGTCAGGATGACGGGGAAAGGGGAACGGGTCAGGAAGGTTTGGTGAAGGTGCCGCGGGCCAGCATGGAGGGAGCGGGGGCGGATTCCGCGGGCGTGGTGCTGGAAGACTTCTCAAAAAGATGAATGCGCTCGCGGACTTCCTCGATGCGCGAGGTGATGATGGGAGTGCGATATTCGGGGTGACAGAACTCGAGGTGCATGCCCCGGCCGATGTAGCGCAGCTTGAGCATGGAGCCTCCCCAGGTGGAACCGGCAATCGCGACCTGCACGGGTTCGGGGCAGAACTCGGGATGCCCGGAAAGCAACGCCTGGCTCTCGCCGAGGAAAACCGCGGTGTAACGATGGTGCTGGGTTTGAATCTCGAGAACGGTGGATGGCGGCAAGTCTCGGAGAGAGACGCCGCCCTCGATTTCCGACTGCACGATGTTGGCGTTTACTTCGTCACCCAGATTGGAATGAGGTATGAACATAGTCGCCAAACCGCCCGGCCCGACGCGCCGTTCAAAAGATAATACCAGAGGAAAGGCCGGCGTCGAAGGTTACTTGTGGGAGGTGTTCGAAGTGGACGAAATGACAAAAAAGAAGCCAGACTTTGCGGGTCTGGCTGGGCGCGCGAGTCGAGTAGCGGCTTCGTGGCGGCTATTGTCCAACCGAACTAGCCACGGCAGAGAACACGTTGTTGGAACTGGTTCCAATCAATCGGACGGTGCCAACCACCAAAACCAGGATCACGGCAAGCATGACGGCGTACTCGGCGATGTCCTGGGCTTGGTCATCCGACCACAGGTTACGGAGGGTCTTGAGGTTCATCCCTTCTCCCTTCTAATCGGTGAGGACAGTGTGCCCCAGGCTTGGTGAGAATACAAGTGTCAAATTATTTGTTGGAAGCGCGAAATGTTTGCGAGGGGACAACGGCTTCCATGTTATCGGTGGGGTTCGGGGATTGTGAATGGGGTCTTGGAAGTTACTGTCAGAGTCGGGAACAATCGATTATGGTAGATTTTTAGGCTGAGGGAAATGCGCAAATCATCCACCCGGCGTTACGCGCGATATCGTACGGAGATACCGGTCATTGTGAAGGTGCTTACGAAGGATGAGTATGTGCGGGTGCATGGACGGTGCTTCGAGATTGCCGAGGCGGGACTGGGCGCAGTCATCACCAGTGAATTGGTCGCGGGAGAGATCGTTACCCTGGAGTTTTCGATTCCGGAGGTTGCCGAAGGTTTCATCTTGCGATCGGTGGTTCGGCACCGGATGGGGTTTCTACACGGCTTCGAGTTTGTTGGTTTGCTGCCCGCACAGCGGGAGCTCATTCAGATGTACTGTCATAAACTGCAGCCCTGCTAGTCAAATTAATCCAAAAGGTCGGAAAAACAGAGTTCGCAAGCAGCAGGTCCCTCCACTCCGCCGGATGTTCCGCGAGCGGAACATGCGGCTGCGGTCGGGATGACAGAGTCTTGGCGGCCGGCAGTACGGTATTTTGGGGGAAGTGGGATTTTTCATTTGCCTCAGGGGTTCATTTCTGCTAACGTGCGCGCGTCCTGTTAATTGCGGTTAAAACGAATGCTTGGGGGTGGGGTATGGCTTTCTGCTCGGTATGCGGCGCTCAGACACCAGATGGATCCACAATTTGTCCAGCGTGCAGCCACTCGGGGGCTCCGGTGGCGCGGCCTGTGGCGGCTGGATCAGGGGCGATGACGGATAACGTCGCCGGCATGCTTGCCTATGTGACGATTATTCCGGCAATACTGTTCCTGGTGATCGAACCCTATAACAAGAACCGATTCGTTCGCTTCCACAGCTTCCAGAACATCTTCCTGCACGTGGCTGCGTTTGTATGCTGGATCGCTTTGTTTATTGTCTCGGCGGTGCTGGCGTTCATCCCGATTCTGGGGCACCTGGTGGCTTTCCTGCTGTGGATGGTGCTCTCCGTGGGCCTGCTGGTGGTGTGGATTATGCTGCTGATGAAAGCCAATCAGGGGCAGATGTGGAAGCTGCCGGTGATTGGAGACATGGCTGAAAAACAGGCAAACGCGTAATCTGCAGGAATTCCTACACGCGTGTTCGGCAAACGTCGTACTCGTCTGTCCGCCATCGAACGCTCATGCCCGGCGGAGTTCTCCGCGGGGTGTCGTTCCTATTTACTTTTGATTCGGGCTGGTTTCGGGTAGTCTGTGTGATTCTGGCCAGGAGGGACGACAGGTTTGAAGGTTCGGGTTTTCTATCACGACAAATGTTTTGACGGAGCGTCATCGGCGGCGCTTTTCTCCCGTTTCTACCGGGAGCGGATTCGGAGCGATGTCGACTTCGTTTTTTCCGGGTTGCTGCATCGCGCAGGCGCGTTGTTCGACGAAAAGAATTTTGATGGCGACGAGAATGCCATCGTGGACTTCAAGTATTCCAGCTCTCCCAAAATTACCTGGTGGTTCGATCATCATGAAAGCGCGTTTCTGTCGCCGGCGGACGCGGCCCACTTCGAACAGGATCAAAGCAACCGCAAGTTTTACGATCCGGACTTCAAATCCTGCACCAGTTTCATCGCCACCATTGCGGAGCAGCGCTTCGGTTTCAATCCGGCGCCGGTAGCGGATCTGATTCATTGGACCGACATCGTGGACGGAGCGATGTATGCGGACGCCCGCACGGCGGTGGAAATGAAGGCTCCGGCAATGAAACTGACGATGGTGATCGAATCGAATCAGACGCATGATTTTGTACCGCGGCTGATTCCGCTGCTGGCGACGAAGCCGCTGGGCGAGATTATCGAAGAGCCTTTTGTCGCATCGCTTCTGCCGCCGCTGCTGGAGCGGCATCAGCGATCGATTGCGATTCTGAAAGAGGGGATCGAATCGAAAGAGGGCACGCTGTTCTTCGACGTGACCGACCACGAACTGGAGGGGTACAACAAATTTGTGCCGTACTATCTGCATCCAGAATCGGTTTACAGCGTGGGTTTGAGCAAGAGCAGTTTCCGGGTGAAGGTGTCGGTAGGATCGAATCCGTGGGCGCCGTCGGAGCCGATGGTCAATCTGGCGAAGATTTGCGAGCGCTACGGGGGCGGGGGACACGCGCGGGTGGGCGCGATTTCTTTCGAGGTGACCCAGCAGGACGCGGCGCGAAAAGCAGCGCGCGAAATCGTGGAAGAGTTACGCGCAGCAATCCGCGCCGAGGGACAGTGAAGATGAGGACGCTTTGAAACCCTGGTGACTCTGCCTTCCACCTCCGACCCCATCTTGCGAACCGAACATTTAGGCCGGGTGGTCAAAGACAAAGTTCTAGTCGAGGATGCGACGTTCGCAGTACGAACCGGCGAAGTGGTTGCCATCGTCGGGCCTAGTGGTTCGGGGAAGAGTTCGCTGCTACGGCTTTTGAACCGGCTGGACGAACCCACCAGCGGCACGGTCTACGTTGAACAAACCGACTACCGGGAAATTGCGCCTCGAGAGTTACGGCGGAAGCTCGGCATGGTGAACCAGCGGCCCTACCTTTTTCCGGGGACGGTGGAGGAGAATCTGCAGTTTGGCCCACGGCAGCGCGGCGATTTTTTGTCGCAGGAATCGGTAGAGCAACTGTTGGCCTCGGTGGGGCTGAAAGGTTACGGTGGCCGCAACGTCGCTAATCTTTCCGGAGGCGAGGCGCAGCGGGTTTCGTTTGCCCGGACGCTGGCGAACTCGCCGCTGGTTCTGCTGCTCGACGAGCCAACGTCCGCGCTCGATGAAACATCGAAGCTGGAGGTTGAATCGTCGATTCGAAAGATCGTCCGCGAGCAAAGACTCACTTGCATTCTGGTTACTCATGACACCGCCCAGGCGGCGCGTCTGGCCGAGCGGGCCCTGTTGTTTGAAAGCGGAAGGATCGTGCGTAGCGGCCCGATAAACGAGGTGTTGCATGCTTAAGGATTTTCTTTGGCAATCAACTGCTATCTCGGTCTAGCGCAGGCGCTGGTGGCGGCGCTTGCGGCCCTGCTGGTCGTGCTGCTGGCGCGCAAACGGGGAATTCACCTGGAAAGCGAAACCCTGATCGCGATGGTGCGAGGTCTGGTCCAGATCGTGGCGGTCGGATCGATTCTGCTTCTGTTGTTGAAGGGACCGCGCTGGACGAGCGGATTTCTTCTTGCCGCGATGATTGTGGCGGCGGGAGCGACTTCGGCGCGTCGCGCCAAGGGCATGCCGGATGCGTTTCGCGTTTCTGCCTGGTCGATTGCATTCGGGGCTGGGTCGGTGATTGCGCTGATGACGTGGCTCGGCGTCATTGATACGGCCATCACTTCGCTGGTGCCGGTGGGCAGCATGCTGATCGCGAATGCGATGAACACCAATGGACTGGCGCTCAACCGTTTTCGCTCGGATGTGCTGGCGCACGTGGGCGAGATCGAAACTGCGCTGGCGCTTGGAGCGGAGGCGAAGAACAGTGTCTCGCCCTATGTGCAGGCGTCGTTCGAGGCCAGCCTGATTCCGGCGATCGACTCGCTGCGTTCGCTTGGGCATCGTATGGATTCCGGGACTGATGGCGGGGATGCTGCTGTCGGGAGCGCGGCCGGTGTATGCGGCGATTTATCAATTTGTGGTGCTGGCGATGATTTTTGCGGCTTCGGGCTTAACCTCGCTGGTGAGCACGCTACTGATTCGGGAACGGATTTTTACGGCCGCGCAACAATTAAGTTTGCAGCCGGGGAGATAATGTTGTAATGAGTTCCAGCGTGCCCACCAAGGTCGCATCCATCGAAGCACAGCCAGGGGCCAGCCTTCGGGTCCTGCGGGCGGTAGCGACATTCGAAGTTTCCAAGGGGATGATCGTTCTGCTGGCTGCCACCAGCATTCTTTTGATGGTGCACAAGGAAGATCCGTGGGATGTTGCGGACGGTTTGTTGCGATTACTTCACATCAGCCCGGATCATCACTTTGCGCAGGTGTTTCTCGACTGGGCTGACTCTTTAACCGAAAAGAAGGTGTGGGCGGTAGCTGGCGGCGCGCTAGGATATTCAATTTTGCGCTTCGTGGAGGCTTACGGGCTCTGGTATGCGAGGGCCTGGGCGGAGTGGATTGCATTGATATCGGGCACCATTTATTTGCCGTACGAGATATACAAGGTGGTGCATAAGCAGAACCTATTTCACGTGTCCGTTCTGCTGATCAATATTGCGGTTGTGTTGTATATGGCTTACGCGCTGAAGACGGGCCAAAATAACCCTCCACATTCGCTCGCGGTGTTGAACGAGCGGGGCGAGGACTTGGGCGGTGGCGTCCTTGTGCGGATCATTCGATCCTAGAAGCAGTCACTCCCAATCGGCATTGACGGGGTTAGAGAGAGGAAGTGAGTTAGTTCCCCACTCCCACCTCGGTACCGGGGGTTTTGAGTGTAATGGCCTGTTCTCAGCAGTTGAGAACGAAACCTCTTGTGAACCGAGAAATGCAGTAGACTGCCCGGCAGCGGGCCTTTTAACGACTGGTCGAGTGATCCATATTTCGGGGCTCTCGCGTCATTCGCACTCAACGAGGTAAGTATCATGAAACACGCACTGATCGGAATCGGTTTGGTGCTGGTGATCGTCGCGGGTGCGAGCTTATTTCCTGGACGGGCGCAGGAGGCCAGCCAGACGGGACAACAGCCACCTGCCAATGGCGCGCTGCCTTTGAACCCGCTAAAGATCGCGCTGTTGAAATGGTATCCCGCAAATCTGGCGACCAGCTTCAAGGTTGGCAAAAACCCGTATGGCATCGCCTTCGACGGGGCGAACATGTGGGTAACTAATAACAGCGATAACACGGTGAGCAAGCTGCGGGCGAGCGATGGAGCGACCCTGGGCACGTTCACTGTGGGCGACTCTCCGATAGGCGTGGCTTTTGATGGAGCCAATATCTGGGTGGTGAACAGTTTTCCGAACACGGTAAGCAAGCTGCGGGCGAGCGATGGAGCGAATTTGGGCGAGTTTGCCGTGGGTAAGGTGCCGTTTTTCGCCGCTTTTGATGGGGAGGCCATTTGGGTCACCAACGCTCGGCGCCTCGGTCAGCAAGCTGCGGGCCAGCGATGGCAAAGTGCTGGGCACGTTCCCAGACCACGTGGGGCCGATCGACATCATCTGCGACGGGGCCTACATGTGGGTCACGAACTTCGATGGCAGTGTAAGCCGGTTCAAGCTGGATGGGAAGCCAGCGGGGACCTTCAAGGTGACGACGGGCGGCCTGCTCACTCTGGCCTTTGATGGAGCGAACATCTGGGTACCAAACAACGGCGGCACCGTGACCAAGCTGCGGGCCAGCGATGGGAAGAACCTAGGAACCTTCGGCATCGGCAATGCGGACGGGTCGGGAATCGCCTTTGACGGAGCGAACCTTTGGCTGACCGGACCTGAGGTCGTAGAAATCAGGCCTAGTGATGGGAAGGTTCTTCTTCAAAAAAATATAAGCAACTTGCAGATACAAGGTTTAGCCTTCGACGGAGCCAACATCTGGGTCGCGGGTTGGGGGGCCGGTAGAGCTTTCAAATTGTAGGCCGACACAGTAGAAGTGAATGTCAACTGGCGAAATATCCCGATTACACTCATCGGCCTCAGGTCCGTTCGTTTGTTGGATCACTTTGGGTGCGTTCGCGGGCTTACCGATCCAACTCATCTTTCCTTCCGAGTCGAACCCTATGTGCATCCTGTTCCCCGTGGGGTAGAAGCTCGGGATGTAGCGGAGTGGATTGCGTTGATTTCGGGCACCATTTATTTGCCGTAC
This sequence comes from Terriglobales bacterium, assembly GCA_963706465.1. Taxonomy (GTDB): domain Bacteria; phylum Acidobacteriota; class Terriglobia; order Terriglobales; family Acidobacteriaceae; genus JABDBE01. Next base: position 153,131 of record CAVPMC010000001.1, on the reverse strand, counting down.
GAGATATACAAGGTGGTGCATAAGCAGAACCTATTTCACGTGTCCGTTCTGCTGATCAATATTGCGGTTGTGTTGTATATGGCTTACGCGCTGAAGACGGGCCAAAATACGCGCCACATTCGCCAGTCGGATTGAACGCGCGGTGCGGATCGTCCAGGCGGCGCGACCGTTTGCGGATGATTCGACCAAAGAGGTTGTCACTCCCAATCGGCATTGACACTCATCCGAGACGACCCTAGACTGGAAATGCTTCGGTCCAACTGTAATGGGCCGCGCGAACCCTTCTAACAAGAGCACGAGGACAGCGAATGGCGTGGCTGCAGAACAAGTTCGAAAAGAATTTCCTGATCACGACGGTGGACTACGTCTTCAACTGGGCGCGGAAGTCGGCGGTCTGGCCGATGACGTTTGGCCTGGCTTGCTGCGCGATTGAAATGATTGCGTCGTCGACGGCGCGGTTTGATATTGCGCGCTTTGGTTCGGAGGTATTTCGTCCCAGCCCGCGGCAGAGCGATCTGATGATCGTGGCCGGCACGGTGACGTTGAAGATGGCGCCGGTGGTGAAGCGCATTTACGATCAGATGCCCGACCCGAAGTGGGTGATCTCGATGGGCGCGTGCTCGTCGGTCGGCGGCCCGTTCAATACCTATGCCGTGCTGCAAGGCGTGGACAAGATTGTGCCGGTAGGATGTGTATGTGATTGGATGCCCGCCGCGTCCGGAGAATCTCTTTTACGCGCTGCTGAAGTTGCAGGACAAGATCGATCAGATGACGCCTGGCGAAGAAGCCGACCGAAGTGCGGCTGGATCAGAATATGGTGGAGAACTTCAAGCGGCAGGTGATGATCGCGCAGACGTTGCAGCCGAAGTAGGAAGGCGGCAGTTAGCATTTAGCACTTAGCAGTCAGCACAGCCCGAGTCTTCTCTATCCCAAATAATTCAAGAACTTTTCTGGTTGATTGTTGAAGCCGGGGAAGACCTGATCCAGCGCTTTGTTTCCCAGATGTTTGTACACTGCTTCTCCCAGGACTTGGCGGAAGTCGGTGGTTACGGCGAGGTCGCGGCCTTGGTAGAGTTGGGATTGGTCGAGGCCGGGCCAGCGTCCGTAGACTTTGCCGCCTTTGACTGGGCCACCCATTACGAACATTACGTTGGCGTGGCCGTGGTCGGTACCGCGATTTCCGTTTTCGCGGACGGTGCGGCCGAACTCGGACATGGAGACGACGACGGTGTCTTCGGCTAGATCGCCGAGGTCGGTGCAGAAGGCGGCGAGCGATTGCGAGAACTCGTGGAGAAGGTTGGCAATCTGGCCCTGGGTGCTGCCTTCGTTGACATGATGATCCCAGCCGCCGATGTCGGCGAATGCGACTTGAACTCCAAGATTTGCCTTTATCAATTGAGCAAGCCGCTTGAGGCTGTCGCCGAAGTGTCCGTTGGAGTAGTGTGCGTTGGCCGCGGGTCTGTAGTTGGCCGGGTCGGCGGAGCGCAGCATCTTTATTACGTCTGGAGTTTCCTGTGCCACGCCGTGCAGCGACGAATCCGCCGAGCGATCGCACCTGGCGAATGGAGGCACGGTGCCGGAAAGAATTCGCGGAAGTGACGGGCGGAGGCTGAGGGCTCGCAGCGCAGAGGTGGAAGGTTGGGGCAAAGAATGTAAGGCGCGGCTCAGCCACCCGTCTTCCGTCGTTCTTACGCCCGGTGTGCCGGATTCCATAAAATCTTGCGCGGCGAAGTGGGAGCGGGTTGGATGGGGCGACCCGGCCGCATGGACGATGGCAAGGTGGCGTTGCTTCCAGAGCGGTTGGAGGGGCGCCATCGATGGATGGAGTCCGAAGAATCCGTCGAGGTCAATAACTTCTTCGCGGGGAACATTGATGGACGGACGCATCGCGTAGTAGGCGGGCTCGGCGTGCGGAACCACAATGTTGAGACCGTCGGCCGCGCCGCGCTGGAAGATCACGACGAGGCGCTTGTTCTGTGCAGGCAAGGATTTGGCGGGGTAAGCGGCGCGGGTGAGAAATGCCGGAATGGCGGCTGTGCCGACGAGGGTGAGTCCGCTGTTTCTGAGAAATACGCGCCTTGTAATTGACATTGGTGCTCCCTTCAGTTCCGACGGCTGCTACTAAACCCGATGGTTACCTCATCGGCTAAAGCCCTCCCTGGTTCGACATTTACCACAGTGCCGGAAGCGCTGCGCCACGCAAACAGGAGTTCTTCGAGCCTGCTATGTCTGGCCAGCAGGGGCATGGGCACCCGCGCTGACAGTTGGCCTCCAGATTAAAATTTATCATTAAGGACGAGCGGGTGGGGGCGGGTTTATTTTGCGGGATCGGCTTTGATGATGACTGAAGTGATGTCGTCGTCTTGGGGATCATCTTGCACGAAGGACCGAGCAGCGTGATAAATGCCGTCCGCGATGGTGGAGGCGGAGTCGTGGTGATGGTTCTGAAGATAGTCCAGTACGCGCTGAATTCCGAACTGGCGGCCGTCCGGCGTGGTCGACTCGGTGACGCCGTCGGTCAGCAGTACCGCGATCTGTCCGGATCGAGAGAAATCGCTTTTTGCATGGAGAACTTGCTTCCGGAAAACAGGCCGAGCGGTGGGCCTGTGCTATCCAGGGTACATTTTACTTTGCCGGAGTCGAGTAGGATGAAGCCGGGAACGTGGCCAGCGCTGGCGTAGGTAATGCTCCGGTGATCTGAATTCAACCGGGCGAGAAAGAGGGTGACGAAATGGCCGTGTTCGAGGTCTTTCAAAAGCATCTGATTGACTCGAGTTAAGACCTCATTGAGTTCCAACTGCATGGCGGCAAAGCAGCGCACGTAAGCGCGAGTGAGCGCCATGACCAGTGCGGAGCTGAAGCCATGCCCTTTGGCGTCGGCCACAACGATCACGAGCGAGCCGTCCTGCATGGAGATGAAGTCAAAATAGTCTCCGCCGGTTTCATCGGCGGGATGGGCGGAGGCGCCGATATCGAAGCCTGATATTACGGGAGGGGGCGCATAGAAGCGCTGCTGGACATCCCGCGCCAGTTGCAACTGAAACTCCTGCTCCTGTTTTTTTCTGAGCTCGGTGATGTCCTGCGAAACGGAGACGAAGTGGGTCAGATGGCCGGATTCATCGCGCATGGAGGTGATGGTCTGCTGCGCCCAGTAAAGCTCGCCGGTCTTTTTGCGATTGATGACCATTCCTTTGAAGGAAAGACCATGAGTGAACTGGGTCCACATTTGCCGGTAGAATTCGGCATCGTGGCGGCCCGACTTCAGGATGCGCGGAGTCTTGCCCAGAGCTTCATCTTTGCAGAAACCAGTTGTGCTTTCAAAAGCCGGATTCACGTACTGGATGACGCCTTCTGTATTTGTAAGTACAACGCTGTCGGCGGTCTGTTCGACAACCCGGGAAAGTAGTATGAAGCTTTGGAGGGCTTCGCGACCCTGGGTGAAATCGTGAAACATGACAACTCCTCCGGAGATTTCGCCAGCTGGATCTTTCAGGGGCCAGGCGTTTACTCGAATCCACACTCCAGGATGTTGAGAGCTGCGCACGAAGATGAGTTGATCGACAACGTCCTGACCGCGAATGGCGCGAACCAGCGGCAACTGATCAGGCGGGACGAGTGAGATCTGGTCCGCAAGGTACCAGCCTTCGGGGGATGTACAAGTCTCGGGCAAAGCCTCAACCATACCGATTCCTAAGATGCGTTCCGCGGCGGGATTGGAAAATAGAAATCTGCCTTCCCGATTGGCGACGATCACGCCCCAGGGAAGGCTTGCGAAAATAACCCGCAACGCGTCGGATTGCTGCGCGAGAGCCTCATATCTGCAGTCCGTTGCGGTTGCCATGGTCAGCGCTTTCGTTTCGTATGGGTTTTTAATGTTGCTGAAGGGTCCCAAGGAACTGTTAGCTCGGTTGGCTGGGTTTGGTTTCGATCGGGCATAGGGAGGGAAAAGAGGCTCATCATCGGGACAGATCAGTTATCGGCGGATTTCCAGGAAACTTCAGTAAGCCTAAAGGCCGCCGCAAGTCAGGTGTTCTTCGGTGAAATCTTAATGAAAACCAACCGCTGCCTGGGAAATGGGTGAAATCACCGAGGGAGGACGGAGATGGCCGGCAGATGAGAGCAATTGAGGTTATGTCAGGTACAGCCGGCCGTGACTCATTTTGTGTTGCAGGCTGGCAGCGAGCTGGTCGACGTCCGCGGCCGCAATGTCGCCGCCCATTCGATCTTGAAGGAAGGGTAAGCGGTTGCTGCCGACGGTGTCGCGGCGGACTTGCAAAAGCAGGGCGTGCACTGCGTTCGGATCGAATTTTTGCGGAGTCAGGCGCACGATCTCATTCAAGGTGCTGCCTAGCGAAAGGCGCTCACGGTAAGGGCGCTCGCTGGTCATGGCGTCGAAGGTGTCAGACAGGCCGACGATGCGTACTTGCATAGGCACATCGTCGAGCCGCAATCCGTCGGGATAGCCGGAGCCGTCGCTGCGCTCATGATGCGAGCGTACGATGTCTGGAATCCCAGGCCAGGGGAATTGGACGCCGGTGACAATTTGATGTCCGACGATGGTATGGTCCGCCATTTCGCGGAATTCTTCCGCGTCGAGAGAAGTTGGTTTACCGAAGAGACGCTTGTCGACCGCGACTTTGCCAATATCGTGCAAGTAACCGGCCGAGCGCAGCGCCGCGATCTCGCCAGGATCCAGGCCCATAGCTTCGCCGATAGCGGAAGCGTAGCCTCCAACCCGCAACGAGTGTCCGTGAATGTTGATATGTTTGACGTCGATGGCGTTGGCAAAGGCTTCGAGCGCGTTGTCGTAGAAGCCATGCAGGGAAGCCATGAGACGCAGATTTTCCGAGACCCGCTGAGCCAGCGTCTGAGTGAGCGAATGATTGTGGACGGCGAGAGCGACGTAGTGACAGATCAAGTCCAGCGCTTCAAGTTCATTGGCATCGTAGGGAGCATCCCCGGGACGACGGCCCAGAACAATCACACCGACAAGTTTGCTGCCGACTCTCAGGGGAACGATGCACTTGAAGAGTTCGGGAGCCACATTGCCGTTTGCGCTCAGATAAAGGTCGTAGGAGCCGGAGTCGAGAATCACCGGTTCGCGGCACGAAGTGAGGGCGTGCACATGCCGCGGCAGCAGAGGGACCACAGCGGGTTCCGGCATTAAGGCGAATCCCTCGGCAGCAATGGAGGTGAGCAGGGAAGGCCGGTCGGTGTAGGTAAAGAGCGCGCCTTCGCGAGCGCCACCCGCCTCGAGGGACGCAGACAACATGGCGCGCGCGGTCTGGGGAAACTCGCGTTCGGCCGTCATCTCGGGGCCGAGATCGGAGAGAGCTTCAACCGTCCGCAGCAAACGCCGGAAACTGTCTTTTTGCAATGCCACGCGCCGGAGCAGCAAAACCAGAGCAGAAAAAGAGTAACACGCACTGAGTTATCAGACTTGTTAGTTAGTTTGGTGCGGAGCAGCGCATCGCCAACAAGACCTGCGGTCACTGTGCTGTTGCGCTAACGGCTAAGTTTCCTGTTCGGGATGGCCTTGAACGTCATCTCATTCACCTGGCTTCCGGTCCGCTTCTTCCATTGAGAGAAGAGTTCCGCGTAAGTTGAGGTGATGTAGTCGTTGCGCCGGATGTGGAAAAGCTTCGCGGTTCGATCAATCCAGCGCGAGGGGCCTTCAATCTCGCCGAAGTTGCCAATCGGAGTTTCGTCCACGACCACGTGCCCTTTGCCATCAGACCACTCGGCGCGGAACTTCTCGTAGCGAAACGAGGGGGCAAAATCCAGAGCTTGCAAGATGGCTTCCATGCTGGCGCCATCGGCGATCCTGGTTTCAGTTTCCACACGCGTCTTGTGACGGCCCGCTTTGCCTTTGGCTTTGTGAGTCAGCACCCAGTCGGCTCCGTACTTGCGCAATCGCAATAGCTCTCCGCGCTTGCGCAGAAGTTGACGAGGTAGATCGTAAAGGGTGTTCATTTCGTGGGTGCGATGGGTGAGCAGGCGAAAACCAGATGCTAGCAATAGTCGGTTGAGCGTGTGTAAATCTTCGACGCGAAACTTAATTTCGATTTCGTTATGAGAGGCCATTGGAAGCAGTATAAAGGCTTCAGAGACGAGGATTGGCCGCTACGCGAAGGTTGGCAGCTTTACCAAGTCGCTCGGGGGTACGGGCTCTAACGGATGACCTGCCTTCTTCCACGCTGCCACACCGCCTACGATGACGAACGCGTTGAATCCCTGCTCTCGCAGTTGCAGCGCCACCCGGGCGCTGGTCGCTTCGCGTGCTCAAGTGCAGTAAAGATAGATGTCCTTGTCTTTCGGAATGGCTTTGAGTTCCTCGGAAAGGTTGTTGGGTTCAATGCGGATTGATCCCTTGATGCGTTCGGCATGAGCATCGTAGTAGCCGTGACTGCGGACGTCGAGGATGAGGACGTTTGTCTCTTTCGTCCGATTCGAGTCTGCGCGCCAGTTCTTCCACCTGCACCCGCGGTACCACGCGGTAGACTTTATTTTTGTGGTAGAGCCAGAAACGATAGGCGGTGTAAGCGATGGCTGCCACGAAAAGAACTTCACCAAAAACATGACTGACGGCCTGGAAGCCGCGCGTGAGTGCAGCCAGAAAATCACGAAAGAGAAATCCCAGACCGCCATAGGCGAGGATGTAGAGCGACGCACCTGCGAAGTCGAGTCGTAAGAACTGTTGCGCAGGCATGCGCATGCTGCCAGCCAGAGGAGGAGCCATGGTATTGACGCCGGGGATAAACTTGGCGATCAGCAGCGTCGTCTTGCCACGTTTGTAGAAAGACTCGGCGGAGCGCAGGACGCAAGATTCTGGATTCACAGACAGGCGGCAGAGAAGTCCTAACAGACCCCAGCCCATGTAGCGGCCGAGAATAAAGAGCAAGGTGTCGCCGAGAAGCATCGCCGTGAGGGCGAGGGCGAGGGTTTTAGGCAGGCTCAAGGTGTGGGCAGCAGCGGCGGCGCCTCCCGCGACCAGCGCCAGTGCTGCGGGAACCGGCAACCCGATGGCCTCGGCGAGCACGACGGCGAAGATCAGAAGATAACCGTGATGGGCGATCAGTGAGAAAAGTTGGTTCATCGAATCGGCGCGTTAGACTGAAAGTATTAGATCGATTACCGGGTCAACCGGATTCAAAGTCGAGAGGAACGATAAGCGAAATGCCAGCAAAACCCAAAACTGTCCGCCGCCATATTAATCTACCCGGCCGCCAAATGGATCTGCCCTTCAGTGACGCAGTGCTGGCAGGGGACACTCTTTATCTTTCTGGGCGCATTGGCATTGACGCTGCGACGGGTGTGGCGCCTGATGACGTTGGCCAGGAATTGCGTTTGCTGTTTGACGGATTCGAGGCGGTGCTCCGCGAGGCAGGCATGAGTACGGACGATCTGGTCTGGGTACAGGTGTACTCGCCGGATATCTCGCTGTGGGAACAGTTCAATGCAGCGTATGTGAAACGGTTTTCGCAAGAATTGCCGGCGCGGGCGTTTATCGGCTCGGGGCCGCTGCTGAAGAAAGGAAGATTCGAGATGATGGGCGTGGCGGTGCGAAGAACTACTTCTCCCGCGCTACCACGAACTCCGGGGCCCACAGCAAGGCTCGCTTGATCTCGCTGTCGGGGAAGCCGCAGATTGCGTTTCGTGCGAGTCCCGCGTACTGGATGGCGCGAGCATTGGCGGCTTCGACGGAGCCGTAGCGATTAAGGATCGCGAGAATTTCTCCGTGAGTCACGCCATCGAACGCTCGTTCCCGCACCACTTTGCCGATGCGTTCGCGCTCGTGTGAAGTGCAACGCTCGAGCGCATGGATCACCGCCATCGTAACCTTACCTTCACGCAAATCGCTGGCTACGGGTTTGCCCAAGACATCCTCGGAAGCAGTGAGGTCCAGGACGTCATCGACAATTTGAAACGCCATGCCCAGATCGCGGCCATACTGCGCGAGATTCTCTTCCTGCTCGGAAGTGGCTCCGCCCAGGATCGCGCCAATCCGCATGCATACCGAAAACAGGCAAGCAGTTTTGCGGAAGATCAAGTCGAAGTGCTCGTCGGAGGAAATCAGTTTGCCCAGTTTTTCCATCTGCAATAGTTCGCCTTCGACCATCTGCTGGGTGAGATCGATCAGCGTGTCGAGGATGCGAAAATTGCGCTCCTGCACTGCGATTTTGAAGGCTTGCATGTAAAGCCAATCGCCGGCCAGCACGCACTTGGAGTTTCCCCATTGCGTGTTGGCAGCGGGACGGCCACGCCGGGTTTGGGCTTCGTCGATGATGTCATCGTGGACGAGCGTGGCGGTGTGAATGATTTCTACGACCGCGCCCAGTTTGATGGCGCCGCGTCCGTTGTAATTCAGAAGTCTGGCAGACAGAAGCAGCAGCATGGGACGAATGCGCTTGCCTCCGCCGCTGCGCAGATACTCGCCGATCTCGGTGATCGCTTCGACGCCCGAGACGGTGTCGCGCCCAAACTCGCGCTCGATGGCGGATAGGTCGCCGCGCAGCAACTCGAAGATTTCTTTTCCGTTGATGGCGGGCTGCGTGCTCAATGGATTCGTCCCTAACCTCAAACTCTCAGTTCGTTCTGTAATTCGTAAACTGCGTATCGATGCCAAAATCCTGTGTGCGGAGAAGCGCAATGATTTCCTGCAGCGAGTCCCGGTCTTTCCCGCTCACCCTTACCAGATCTCCCTGGATGGAAGCGTTTACTTTCTTTTTGGAATCCTTGATGACTTTCACGATCTGGCGCGCCTTCTCGATGGGAATGCCTTGCTGCATCGTGATCTTCTGTTTCACTGTGCTCCCGGCGGCGGGCTCGACCGGACCATAGGTCAGTCCCTTGAGAGAGACGCCGCGTTTCACGAGCTTCTGCTGAAAAATCTCGGTGACGGCCTTCAGTCTGTATTCGTCGATGGAGTGCAGATTGATGGCTTCCTTGCCTTCGAGTTCGATGTTCGACTTCGAATCTTTCAGGTCGAAACGGGTATGAATTTCTTTTAGCGCCTGCTGCATGGCGTTTGACACTTCCTGCAGATCCAGCTTGCTCACGATGTCAAAAGTGTTCTCTGGCATGATCGTCGCCCTAATCAATAGATTACGTAGTTTACCGGAAAGATGCTGGTTAACAAGCTAAATGGAGTTGAGCTTTTCGTGAAGCGAAAAGAAATGATAGAAGTTGTTCGCGGTCTGCAGGCCGATCTCGTCAGTGGAAAGTCCGCGCAATTCCCCGACCTGGCGCGCTACTTCTCTTACAAACATTGGCTCATTGCGTTTGCCGCGTTGCGGTACCGGCGCCAGAAAAGGAGAATCGGTTTCAATGAGCATGCGGTCAAGCGGCACTTGTTTGGCAGCGTCACGAATCTGCTGCGCTTTGGGGAAAGTGATGTTTCCCGCGAAGGAGATCATGAACCCCATATCGAGAGCCCGCTGGGCGTGCGACCATGTTCCGGTGAAGCAGTGCAGGATGCCGGCCAGACCGCTCGGCGCCCAGTGTTCCTGTAACAGTTTGAGGCAATCCTCCCAGGCGTCTTCGCTCCGGTTCGAGGGGCGGCAGTGGATTACGATCGGCAGCCGCGCTGTTTGCGACAGTTGAAGTTGCTTCACAAATACTTGCTGTTGCAGGTCACGTGGCGAATGGTCGTAGAAATAATCCAGGCCAATTTCGCCCCAGGCAATGACCTTCTGGCGCTTTGCCAGTTGCGCCAACTCCTCGAAGTCGGCATCGCTCGCGAGCTTGGCTTCATGAGGATGGATTCCGATGGTGGCATAAATGAAGTTATGTTGTTCGGCGAGTTGAATGGCGCAGTCGAGTGAGCCGGGGCCCGTTCCGCTGCCGATGGCGAGAATGGTTTTAATCCCGGCATCTTTTGCGCGCTGCAGCATGGCGGAGCGATCATCGTTGAATTGCTCCATCTCGAGATGTGCGTGGGAGTCGACGAACATGAGTTCGGGCTTCAGGTATCAGGCGTCAGGCGTCACAAAATCAGCGCGCGATCTTTGATCTTACGAGCTGACTCGAGTTCGGCAAGAACTTCCAGTGCAAACGGTCTCTCTCTATTTCAATCTCGTTCCCACCGGCACATCTTCGAGAAAGCTTGCCAGGGCAGCCTTCCCGCCCTCCGGCGATGCGGCGACGATCATCCCATTCGATTCCAATCCGCGAAGTTTTCTGGGAGCCAGGTTGGCCACGATCACCACTTTCCTTCCGATCAACAACTCGGGAGCGTAAGATTCAGCGATGCCAGCCACGACCTGACGAACTTCCGTGCCAAGATCAACCTCCAGGCGTAGTAACTTGTCGGCGCCTTTTACCTTTTCCGCGGCCTTGACTTGACCCACACGCAACTCGACTTTTGCGAAATCATCGATGCTGATCTTGCCGTCTGGCACGATCGCGGGAGGCTTCGCAACAATTGCCGGGGTCGCCGCTGCCTGCGTGGCGACGGGAGGAGTTGCTGCCAGGTGAGGCGACGCGTCAGGCTGCGCCTGGGTTGCGCCCGGTGCGCTTCGTTGCTGCTCTTCCATCTTCTGCATCCTTTCGATCGCGCTCTTGTCGGCGCGCGGAAACACGGCTTCCACATTGCCCAGTTTCGTGCTCATCTGCAGTTGTCCCCATCTCAAATCCGAGAGAGGAAACTTGCGAATGTCGCCCAAGCCAAGTTGCGCCCAAATCCTCGAGGTGGCATCGGGAATCACTGGATGCGCCAATGCGGTGACGATTCGCAAAGCCTCAGCGCTGGTGTAGAGGACCGTCGCCAACCGCGAGCGACTCTCTTCATCCTGCTTTTCGCCCAGTGCCCAGGGCTCATTTTCGACAATATATTTGTCGACTGCGGCCACCAGGCCCCATGCAAGTTCGAGAGCGCGCGAAAACTGGCATTGATCGAACAAAGCGCCGAACTCAACGATTACCTTGCGGGCACTTTCAGCGATCGCATTGTCGCCCGCTTTTTGCGAGACGGCAGCGGAGGGGTACGGCACCTCGCCGTGAAAATATCGCGTGATCATGGTCAGGGTTCGGCTGGCGAGGTTGCCAAGTCCATTGGCCAGGTCTGCGTTGTAACGCTGGACGAGCGAGTCGAAGGAAAAAGATCCATCCTGTCCGAATACGACTTCGCGGAGCAGGAAGTATCGCAGCGCGTCCGCACCCAGCACATCAAGAATAGTTTCGGTACGCACGATGTTTCCGCGCGACTTCGACATCTTGTTCTCTTCGAACAGAAGCCAGCCATGCGCCATGATGCTCTTGGGCAGTGGAAGTCCCGCTGCCATGAGAAATGCCGGCCAGTAAACGCAATGGAAGCGAACAATTTCCTTGCCGATCATCTGCAGGTCGGCGGGCCAATATTTCTGAAACGCTTCCTGCGCACCCTGGTGGGAGGATCCGTAGCCAAGGGATGTGATGTAATTCGCGAGCGCGTCCAGCCAAACGTAGATCACGTGCTTGGGGTCGTCCGGTACCGGAATGCCCCAGGAAAAAGTCGAGCGGCTGATGGAGAGATCACGCAGGCCGCTGCGCACGAACGACATCACTTCGTTGCGCCTGGTTTCTGGCCGGATGAAGCCGGGGTGTTCCGTGTACAACTGCAGTAACTTGTCCTGAAACGCGGAAAGCTTAAAAAAGTAATTTTCTTCCTTCACCGTTTCTGTCGGTCGGCCGCACTCTGGGCAAGGGGCGCCGGGACCGACGACATCCACGTAGAGTTCGTCGAACACGCAATATTGGCCGGTGTAAGTGCCCTTGTAGATATGGCCGTTATCACGAATGCGGCGGAAAAGTTCCTGTACTCGCTTTTTGTGGCGATCTTCGGTAGTACGAATAAAATCGTCGTTCGTAATTCCCATCCGCTGCCACAATGCGCGGAACTGGGCGGAAACTTCGTCGGTAAATTCTTGTGGTGTCTTGCCCGCGGCCTGGGCCGCTCTTTCGATTTTTTGTCCATGCTCGTCGGTGCCGGTGAGGAAAAAGGTATCCGCGCCCAGCATGCGCTGCCGCCGCGCAATCGTGTCGCAGGCAATCGTGGTGTAGGCGTGGCCGATGTGGGGCCGCGCGTTGACGTAGTAAATCGGCGTCGTAATGTAGAATTTCTTGCTCATTCGCGCAACAGGGGGCTGCTTTAAAGTTGTTCTTTGCGAACCTTGGCGCCTGGTGGTTGACGACTTTTTCAGCGCTGGGGCTTCATGTACAGATGCAATGCCTCTTGCATCACAGTTTTCAAAGGCACATCGCGCTCCGTCGCGATGCGGCGGCAATCCTCATATTCCGGGGCGTAATTCGTTACTGTTCCGTTCCTGCTGGCCACTTTCAGCCGCACATCGCCCCATTTGGTTGCGACCGTTACCCATTCCCGGGCGAGAGTTTGCCGCTCTTCCTCGCGCTGCCGCACCCCTAGAGTGCTTGTTTCCGTGAAAATCAGATCGGTCAATTTCGCGGCATCCGCGTTCCGGCAGAGAACGGTCAGCAGCATCCCCGGACGATTTTTCTTCATCTGCACCGGCAGCCCAAACGCATCCAGCGCGCCTTCCTGGAGCAAACGATCCATGACATAACCGAAGACTTGTGGATTCAGATCATCGATATTGGCCTCGAGCACAGTGATCGTGTCGCGGAGCGTGTCGGCCGAAACTTCGGGCTGCGATTCGCCGATCGTGAGGCGCAAAATGTTTGCGTGTCCGGCGAAGTCACGCGTGCCGGCTCCGTAGGCGGTCTTCTCAACCTTCATTGGCGGAAATGACGAGAATCGCTTGACCAGGGTTTTGACGATGGCCGCCCCGGTTGGAGTGACCAGTTCGAATTGAACGCCGGACGAATACACCGGCACGTCTTTCAACAATTCGAGCGTAGCCGGCGCCGGGACCGGTAAAGTTCCGTGAGCGCATTTCACCGTGCCTCCGCCGACATTCAGCGGCGAACACACGATTTCGTCGACGCCGAGCGCCTCGGCGCCCACCGCGGCGCAAACAATATCCACGATGGCGTCGACCGCGCCGACTTCGTGAAAATGAATCTTCTCAATGCTCGTATCATGGATCTTAGCCTCAGCCGCGCCCAGCACTTCGAAGATAGCGATGGCATTCTTTTGTGCAGATTGGCTGATCGGAGCGACGCTAATAACGTCGCGGATTTCATTCAGTCCCCGCCCATGCGGGTGCGAATGCGCATGCTCATGTTCGATGTGTTGTGGCGCCGGGTCAGGTTTTGCGCGATCACGTGAAGATGTTCTCCCCCGCGCAGACGGTGCGTCTGGTAAAGCATAATTGTGCTCCAAGAGCGCGACGGGGGCCGGTTCACGCGTGTGAGCGGTTTCATGATCATGGTAGTCCTGGTCGTTGGGGTGCGCATGTTGCGAATGTCCGGCTTGCTGTGCCCAGTACACCTCGCGCGGCAAATCCTTCTCACCCTGTGAAAAAACGTCCACCTTGGTTGCGCTTATGCCGTTGCGCTGGACGCGGGAGATCTGCAGGCTTGCCTCGATGTTCAACGCCGCAACCGTTTGTTCGAGGAGTTGCGCTGGCACGCCGGCATCGACCAGCGCGCCCAGGAACATGTCGCCGCTGATGCCGGAAAAACAATCGAGGTAGGCTATGCGCATAAGGCTTGGGCCGTTAGCCATTAGTCGTGGCGTCTGACCGATCCGGCGCTGGCACGTTCGCAGCCGTCACTCGGCAACGACGAACGACCAGCGACCAGCGACTGACTTTCAATCATAAGGAAGCGTGCATACTCCGTCAAACCAACGCCGGTGCGAGCTCTGCTACAATCACTGTTTTCCTTGCCCGGCTCGAGGGACTCTTGTATCGCCATCTGGAACACCGTCTTGCGCAGCAAATACGCGAGTTTGTGCATCGCAGCTATAGCCTCGATTTGTCCAGGATTGTTGTCGAGCAGCCACCTCGGGTGGAACTGGGTGAATACGCACTGCCGCTTGCCTTTGAGTTAGCGAAAAAGTTGCGCAAGGCGCCGCGCAAGATTGCGGAAGAGATTGTTGCCGGAATCGGATCGATCGACGGTTTTGAAAAACTGGAACTGGCCGGAGCGGGCTACATAAACGCAAGAGTTGAACGCGGGAAACTCGCCGCCGCGCTCGCTGCCGATGAAAACCCGAAGGTCAACATTCCAGCAGGCAAGGTTCTGGTCGAACATTCCAGCATTAATCCGAACAAGGCTGCGCATATCGGACATCTGCGCAATGCCATCCTCGGCGACACGTTTGTTCGGCTGCTGCATTTTGCGGGCAGGGAAGTGGATGTCCAGAATTACATCGACAACACTGGCGTGCAGGTCGCGGACGTGATCGTTGGATTCTTGCATCTCGAGAAAAAATCACGCGAAGAAATTGAAGAACTCACCCGTCAGCCTCGTTTCGATTTTTACTGTTGGGATCTGTATGCGCAGGTCTCACGTTGGTACGAGCAGGACGAGCGGAACCGCGAGGCACGCCATCAGGTGTTGCATGCGCTCGAAGAAGGCGGAAACGCGACGGCGGCAATCGCTGACCTGATCTCTATCGCCGTCCTCCGCCGCCATCTCGAAACGATGGACCGGGTGGACATCGAGTACGACTTTTTGCCACGCGAGAGCGAAATACTCCACCTGCATTTCTGGGATGCGGCTTTCACGAAGCTTAAGGATGCTGGTGTGCTCTCGTTCGAGAATGAGGGTAAGAACAAGGGTTGTTGGGTGATGCGGCGCGGAAAAAGGGCGTCAGCAAAGGACGCAGAGAAAACAGAGGTTGCGGAGGAAGACCAGAAAGTTATTGTGCGGTCGAACGGAACGGTCGGCTACGTCGGCAAAGACATTGCCTATCACCTGTGGAAGTTTGGCTTGCTGGGGCGCGATTTCGGATATCGCAAGTTCTATCGCTACCCCGATGAACATGACTGCTGGATTTCAACCACGGTGGGGGCCTTGGATCATCCGCATTTTGGCGACGTCGCCGAGATTTACAACGTGATTGATGCCCGGCAGGCCGAAGCTCAGAACACCGTTGTGGAGGCGCTGCGCGCACTCGGCCACAACCAGCAGGCCGACCACTACACCCATTTTTCTTATGAAATGGTTGCGCTCACGCCACGTTGCGCGGCTGAGTTGGGCTACCAATTGTCGGACGAAGACAAGACGCGCTCTTATATTGAGGTCTCTGGCCGCAAAGGTTTCGGAGTAAAAGCCGACGATTTGATTGATTCGTTGATCGCTTCAGCAAAAAAAGAAGTTGATCATCGGCACCCGCAGTTGAGCGACCGGGAACGAACTACCATCGCGACTCAGATTGCGGTTGGCGCGCTGCGCTATTTCATGCTGAAGTTCACCAAGCCTTCGGTGATTGCTTTCGACTTCAAAGAAGCGCTCAGTTTTGAAGGCGAGACCGGCCCCTACGCGCAATATGCGGTGGTGCGTGCGACGCAACATTTTTCGCAAAGGCGGACTGGATCCGGAAACGTACTCTGGAGAGGCTGCTAGCCACGTCTCTACAGACGACTTTGCCAAGTATTTGTACGATGCCGAACGGAACCGAAATCTGGGAGCTGTGGCTGGCGTCTTCAAAGACGTCTTACGTGATTGATCAGTGCATTGCCACGACCGAACCGGCGTATCTGGCAAAGCATGTGTTCCAGTTGGCGCAACTGTTCAATGCTTTCTACCACCAGCATCCCATTCTGGCGGAAGCAGATGAGGCACGGAAGAAATTCCTTTCTGGCGACCGTGGCAGTAGTGCGTCGCGAATTGATTCGCGCGTTAGCCGTGATGGGAATCACTGTCCCGTCAGTGATGTGAGAGGCGACTTTCTCAGCTCTTGCCCCGTCCGGCAATCATCATGCCTGCGCCCGCTAGCACCAGCACGATGCTGACAACCGGAGGCACGCGATCTTCATGGTGAGTGGTAACTCCAACCTGGAATCGCCTGCACTGACGCCGTGATGTTCTGAGTGGGGTACGGGCACGAAAAAGGAAAAGATCCCAAGGACCAGACCACCAGCCCGACACCAAATAGTGCTTTCATGAAAAATCTCCCGTGACGCGAGGATGTTCATGCGCAAACTAGCATGCAAAGGAGCCGCCAGAGGCTGCTTAATGTCCAGGAAAGCTATTGACAGTTAGCTCGCGAATGCTCTGGCAAACTCCACCAGACTTCGTCACTGCGATTCCCGACGGGCCTTTTGCGATCCAGGCTTTGTTCTCTTCCATCCATGCGGTTCCGGCGATGTCGAGATGCAGCCAGGGCGTATCTTCGGCAAATTCCTTAAGGAACATGGCGGCGTTGACCGCGCCACCCCAGCGGCCGCCGGAATTGACGATATCGGCAATGTTCGAGCGGATGTTCTCCTTGTATTCGTCGTCGAGCGGCAGACGCCAGAATTTCTCTCCGGCTTTTTCCAGGGCGCGACTGAAGCGCTCATACATCTTTTCGTCGTTGGCAAAGACTCCGGCGTTGACATAGCCGAGCGCGACCACAACCGCGCCGGTCAGCGTGGCGGCGTCGATCAGATGCGTGCATCCGAGTTGGCGCGCATAGCACAAGCCATCGGCGAGCACCAGCCGACCTTCGGCATCGGTGTTGATAATCTCGATCGACTTGCCGGACATGGCGATCTGAATGTCGCCCGGCTTCTGTGCCTTGCCAGAAGGCATATTCTCGGTGGCGCAGATAATCGCGGTGACGCGGACGTTCGGCTTGAGCAGCGCGATGGCGCGCATGGCGCCAATCATGGCGGCGGCGCCGGCCATGTCATATTTCATTTTTTCCATGCCATCGGCGGGCTTGATGGAGATGCCGCCGGTGTCAAACGTCATCCCTTTTCCAACCAGACCTAACACCGGAGTGCGCAGGTGCATTGGCTGGCTCGTAGCGCAATACGATCAACGCAGGAGGTTCGTCCGAGCCTTGGGCCACGCCCCAGAAGGCGCCCATTTTTAATTCCTTGAGTTTGTCGGCGCCATAGACTTCGACCTTCAACCCAACTTCCTGCGGCCATTCTGCGGGCACGCTCGGCGAGAATCGGTTGGAGTCATGCGGTTGCTGGGTTCGTTTACCAATTCGCGAGTGAAATTCTGCGACTCGCCAACGATGCGGGCTTCATCCATAGCTTTCTGAAGTCCGGATTGGTCGCCACGCGCAACCACCGTGAGGGCGTCGATCTTCTGATCCTTACGATCGCTCTTATAGGTGTCGGGGTCGAAGTTGCCCACGAAAGCTCCTTCAACGATCGCCTTCACTGCTTCGTCGCTTTTAATGGTGTCGGGAGCCACCAAAGCGAAACTGCGAATGCCTTTCGGCTTGAGAAAGCGAACGACGGTGCCGGCAAGCTTGCGCAATTCGGAGGCGGTAAAGCTCTTGGCCTTGCCGCCGCCCAGCAACAGCAGGCGTTTCGCCTTCAGCTTTGCGGGATGATGCAGCAGGGTAGTTTCAAAAATCTTGCCCGTGACTTCGCCGCTGGACAGTATTTCGGCGGCGACGTCTTTAATGGCGCTATCGCTGGACTCAACTCGGGCTTCGCTCTTGTCTTTCGAGCCGTAGTCAAGAACCACCACGGCAAGGCATTCGGTTTCAATTTCCGCTGGGGCAGCAAAAGAGAGGTTAGTCTTCATAGTTTGTGTCATTCCAGTATCGTCGGCGGCAGGGCAAAAGTGCAAGGGTCTGTCAGACCTGCGTCAGGACCGGCAGCTTCTTTTTTCAATGACGGGCATCTTATCAGGTAGACAAAAGAATGGTCAGAATGGTTTGGGATTGAAAGGGGAAGTCATGAAGAAGTGTTCTCTAATGTTTGCGGTCTTAATCGTAATTGCCGTTCTCGCAGCTGGGGTGCAGCTTATTGCCGCGCAGGAAACGACGCCCGCCACAGGACCGACCGTGAATCTTGTGGTCACAGTAGAAGCTCGTCACGGCGCCAGTGTTCCGGACATCACTCGCGACGACGTCATGGTGTATGAAGGTCACGACCGAGACAAAGTCACCGCCTTGCTGCCGCTGCAGGGAGACCACGCGGGATTAGAGCTGTTCATTCTGCTCGACGACTCATCGAACGCGAGCCTGGGATCACAGCTGGAAGATCTCCGTCAGTTCATCAATACCCAGCCTGCGACCACCAAGGTCGGAGTCGCCTATATGCAGAATGGGACGGCACAAGTGTTGCAGAATCTCACCAGCGACCATGCGCTGGCGGCCAAAGCATTGCGCCTTCCTATGGGCAGCGCTGGAGCTAACGCGAGTCCTTATTTTTCGCTTGGCGACTTGATCAAGCGCTGGCCTGCCAGCGACGAACGCCGCGAGGTTCTTATGATCACGGATGGAATCGACAGATACTGGGGAAGCGGCCCGGACAACGGTTATGTCGACTCTGTGATCGCTCAGGCGCAACGCGCTGGAGTCATAGTGTTCAGCATCTACACGCCCGGCGAGGGACACTACGGTCACACTTATTGGCGGACCTACTGGGGCCAGAATTATCTTTCGCAACTGGCGGATGAAACCGGTGCGGAAAGCTATTATCTGATTGGCTCCGCTCCACCGGTCACGTTTTCTCCTTACCTTCAGGATATGTCGCGCAAGCTGGGCCGTCAGTACCTGGTGACGTTTATCCCCAAGCCGCAAAAGAAGGCGGGCATGCAGCGGGTAAAGCTTCAGACCGAGGTGCCGAATGCGGATCTGGTCAGCGCCGATAGGGTGTACGTTCCGGCTACACCGCAATAAAACGGATATGGGCTGACCTATTCGGCGGCCGTCGGTGAATATCTGCGGAAGAAACTATCCGGCTTCCACTGCGGTCGGTTTGGATTCTGGGCCACCGACACCAGCAACCCGCGGATGATTTCTTCATAGAGGGCTGCGGCCGATAGATCCACCGGCTGATTCAAGTCGTCAGAAGGCGCATGGTAGCGCTGGGTAAGCCAGTCTTTGAAGATTTTCTCTTCGGAGGAGCCGGGCACGGCTGCCACTCCCATGGCGAGTGCCGGAATTCCCTGCCGGATGAAGTTGTATTGGTCGCTGCGAATGAAAATATTTCGCTGCGGCTCTGGATCGGCTTGTACGCGGACGCCATGGGCCTGCGCGACTTCGCGGGTTGCATCGCCGAGATCAGACTCTGCCAGCCCATAGACCGTGAGAATCTTTAGCGGAACAATGGGCAGGAACATGTCCACATTGATATCGGCCACCATCGATTTCTGATCGACCGTGGGATGCGCTGCGAAATACTTTGAACCCAGCAATCCTTTTTCTTCCCCGGTGACGAATACAAACAGGATGGATCGTCTCAGTTTCTCGGGCGATTTTTTCAAGGAAGAGGCAACGTCCAGCAACAAAGCGCTTCCCGAGGCGTTATCCATCGCTCCGTTGTAAATGCGGTCTCCGTTGATGGGTTCGCCAATTCCGATGTGATCAATGTGCGCGGAGAGAACGACATATTCGTTTTTAAGCTCGGGATCGCTCCCCGGCAGTTTTGCGATTACGTTGGCCGACTCGAGGTTTTGCTTTTCAATCTTCGCTTTCACCTTGATGGAAGCGGTCAGCGGGAATCGCGGCAGTTGTTTCCGGTCCTTAGCAATGGCCAGGATTTCGTCGAAACTGTGACCTGAACCGGCGAAGAGTTTATCGGCCTTCGCAGGGTTAAAATACAGGGCGAGCTTCTCGCCTTCGGTTTCGTTGAATTCAGGATCAGCTAAAGCCATGCTGGGGTGAGTGCGGTTCACCGACATGCGAGACCAGGGAATATCCATCGTCGCCGGATTGGCGATGCCAATCATTCCGACCGCCCCAGCTTTACGGAGAGTTTTCCAGCGTTCGGCGCCGGATTGATAGTGAGACGCCAGAGCACCTGGAATTTCGGCGGGCGTACCGTTCAAAATCACGGCCACCTTTCCCTTCAGATCAAGCCCTGCCAGGTCGTCATAGTTTTTCTCGGGAATGCTCAATCCGTATCCGACGAAGACCAGCGGCGCTTCCAGTTCCGGAGCAAGATCAACCCGCGTGCTGAAGAAAGCATCTTCGCCAACATTGAGAGGTTCGGCTTTGCCGTCGCGCACCAAAGCCATACTGGAATCTTTTTCGATGATCTGCCGCGATTGAAATTTGACTGGCTGATAGTAACCGTCGATTCCAGCCGGCTGAAGCCCGGCCTGTTTCAAATGATCGACAATATAGGCCTCCGCTCTACGCAGGCCGGCACTGCCGGTTTCCCGACCTTCCATATTGTCGTCGGCAAGAACCTTGACATAGTTCCACCAGGTTTTACCGTCGAAGTGGGTAGACGCGGTTTGTTGGGCGAATGCGCAGACTGCGACTAGCAAACTCATCACGGGCAGAAGTTTTTTCAACATGGAATCGATTCCCTCCATCTATGCGCCAAGAAGTTTATCGCAGTTTCGATGGGTGTGCTTGCGCTGCGACCGGTTCCAGCCATCAGGGAGGTGCCATTGGCTCGCCGGGCGCGCAGAATGGTTGAAGAAAAAAGGACGGAGGGAAAAAGGAAATAAGGGAGCTTGGCTTAGACGCCAAAAGCTCCCTCACGCGGTTGACAGCGACGCCCCTTAGCTCAACGGGCTGATGTCTGAAATATGAATCATGCTGGTGTTGCTGTCGAGGCTTCCGTTTACTTTGACCTGCTGGCCGACGAACTGCTTAGCTTTTTCCTGATCGTCCAACTGATAGTTCATGTCGCTGGTCTTCAACACGTATTTGCCGCCCGCCTTCACCACGGTTCCGGTAAAAGAGGTGCCTTGCGTGTTCTGCATCGAAGCGGACGAATCCGGGGAAGGCGCACTCGGCTGCGTGCCTTGCTGATCCGTGCTGGTCGGCGCAGTCTGCGTATCCGAACTGGGTGTCTGGGCGCTGGGTGTCTGGGCGCTGGGTTGGGCAGACTGATCTTGCTGGGCGAAGCTCACCGCGGAGAGCGCCATAGCCAGGGCCATTGTGGCAATTCCTGTAACAAGTTTCTTCATTTGTGATGCCTCCATAATTTTGACCTCTATCGACTGCGAGTTTCTATAGTGCAAGTCCAATACCAACTGCGCCGCGCTTGCAATCGCAGCCAGATAGCTCCGAAGTGCACACAAGCTTCAGAGGAACCCAGATGTTTTTTCCGGAAAGGCAAGAAAGTTATTCTTACAGCGAATACTGTAAGCAAGCGTGAGGACCGCTGTAGAAACGACGCAGCATCTCAGTGAGTTTGTGACACGCGGATAAGGGCGTTCTTCAACTCTTCAGCTTTGAAGCCGAAGGGACCGGGTTTGCTCTTGTAAGCCACGCGGCCGGCCGCGTCGATTATGTAAAGGCGATCCGGCCATCCGGTGTAGGCCTGCTCGGTTGAATTGCCGAACTCATCCAGTACTGCGGGAATCTCGATCCCCAGCTTTCGCACGCACGCGCCAGCGACGAACGCACGCTCGTCTTCGCTCTTCGGGCTGGCGAAGACAATTTTGTCTTCGAGATTGCTTTTCATTTGCCAGACGTCGCTGGGGTGCGCTTCGGTGATGTAGACAACCAGGAACGCGACCTGGTTTCGATATTGCTGGTAAAGCTTGCTGAGGGCAGGAACCTCCCGCCGGAATGGCGGTCAAGTGTAGCTGCCAAATATGAGGACCACGGGCTGTCGTCGAGCGGTGAGATCGGACAATTGGATCTGGGCGCTCTTATCCAGCTTGGTCAGCGAAAAGTCAGGAGCCGGATCGCCCACCTGCAGGCTTCCCGCGCGAGCATGGGTCCACAGGGTTTCAAATGGAAGGACGAGAAAAGCGACAGGACCGGGAACTCTGGCCATGACTCGGGCAAATCTGTCAGGCGATTGCCGCATGACGGCAAACAACGAACCACACGCGAGCAACCACAACAGAGCGAGCACGCCCACTGCTGCGATCCATCTGCGTTTCGCTGATTTAATTTTTGTGTCCAAAGGTTATCGCCTCTCGATTCAAAACGCGTCAATCCCGGTCACGCTCTGGCCGATGATCAGAGTGTGAATGTCGTGTGTGCCTTCGTACGTCTTCACCGATTCCAGATTCATCATGTGGCGCATGAGCGGGTATTCGTCGGCGACGCCGTTGGCGCCCAGAATGTCGCGGCCCATGCGGGCGCATTCCAGGGCCATCCATACGTTGTTCCGCTTGGCCATGGAGATGTGTTGTGCCCCGGCTTTGTCTTCGTCCTTAAGGCGTCCGACCTGCAGCACCAGCAATTGGCCTTTGGTAATTTCGTTGATCATCCAGGCGAGCTTTTCCTGGACCAACTGATGCGAGGCGATAGGTTTGTCGTGGAACTGCTTGCGCAACTGCGCGTACTGCAGGGCGCAGTCGTAGCAGGACATGGCCGCGCCAATGCCTCCCCAGGCAATGCCATAACGCGCCTGATTCAGGCACATCAGCGGGGACTTGAGGCCTCCGGTTTTTGGCAAGAGGTTGGACTCGGGAACATGAACGTCCTGCATGGACAGGCCCGAGGTCACGGAGGCCCGCAGCGACCACTTGCCGTGGATATCTTTGGCGCTGAAGCCGGGCCGGTCGGTTTCAACCAGAAATCCCCGGATCTTGTTATCTTCATTCTCCACCTTCGCCCAGATGACGGCGATGTCGGCGATAGAGCCGGAGGTAATCCACATTTTTTCGCCGTTGAGGACGTATTCTTTCCCAGCTTTGCGGGCACGCGTGCGCATGCCGCCGGGGTTCGAACCGAAATCGGGCTCGGTAAGCCCAAAGCAGCCGAGTTTCTCCCCCTTTTGCAGAGGCGGCAGCCAGGTTTGTTTCTGTTCGTCGCTCCCAAAGGCATAGATGGGATACATCACGAGCGCGGATTGCACGCTCACGAATGAACGTATTCCGGAATCGCCGCGTTCTAACTCCTGCATGACGAGGCCGTATTCGACATTGGACATTCCCGCGCAACCATAGCCTTTGAGGCTGGCGCCGTAGAAGCCCAGGTCTGCCATGGGCTTGACCAGTTCGCGAGGGAAGCGGCTGGCGCGGTTGCATTCCTCGATAATGGGAATGAGGTTATCTTCGATGAACTTCCGGGAGGTATCGCGAACCAACCGTTCGTCGTCGTTGAGGAGGGCGTCGAATCCGATGAAATCGACTCCTCGAAACTTTAGTGCCATGAGATTTCTCTTTCTGCTTCGGGCTGCAAACAGGCGCAATATATTAAGGAAGAAGGGACTTCCCAAGCTAACAAAGGGGCAAGAAGGCGTCAAACGGGATTGGCGGCCGAGTTGGCAATTTACACTCTGGTGGTGGCTGCGGATCTGGAAGCCGAACCTTATATTATTAATTGACGAGGTCGCAGGTTCGATGCAGAACACCGCGGCCAAGGGGATTCCAGCAGGTGCTGTATGGCCGCGGGATTGCTTTACAATCTATTTACAGATCACGGATAGGCGCGACGCTGCCGCGCGCATCTAACCGTGAAGTCTCATGAGATAGGCCAGATCGCGAATATGAAGTTTTCGTTTAGAAACCGGGGACTGCAGGCCCTGCTACTTTGCTTGGCCTCACTTGCATTCGTATCTCGGACAGCAGCGGCTGTCGACTCGATAGCTAGTGCCGTGTCGCTGGATAACGGATTCAGCCTGCTCTACAACCTCGACTTCGCCGGGGCTCATGGCGTGTTTCTGTCCTGGCAGCGGGAGCACCCCGATGACCCGATGGGGCCGGCGTGCGATGCGGCGGGATTTCTTTTTTCGGAGTTCAATCGGCTGGGAGTACTTGAGGCACAGTTTTACGCGGACGATAAGACGTTCGCAACCCGCAAGATATTGACGCCTGATCCTGCAGTCCGAGACCGCTTTTACGCCGCGCTGGATCAAGCGGACACTCGCGCCCGGGCAAGGCTGCTGAAGAACTCAAAGGATCGTGACGCTTTGCTGGCTCTTACCATGTCGTCCGGTCTCAAGGCTGACTATGCAGGATTAATTGAAAAGCACAACCTGGCATCGCTGCACTACACAAAAGAGGCCACAGCCTGGGCCCAACAACTGCTGGCGGTGGATCCAGAATGCTATGACGCGCATCTCGCCACTGGCGTCAGCCAATATATTATCGGCAGCATGGCGGCCCCGATACGCTGGCTGGTACGGCTGGGTGGCGTCGCGGGTGACAGGCAAAAGGGCATCGCCGAGTTGCAACTGGCCGCCGCACGCGGACACTATCTCGCGCCCTTCGCACGTATCCTGCTGGCAATCGCCTATGTGCGGGACAAAGACAAAGTGCGCGCTCGCGAACTTCTAGTTTCCTTGCGCAATGACTTTCCGAAGAATCCGCTGTTCACCCAGGAAATCGCTCGACTGGACACTCAAACCCCGTCGGGAAACTGATAATCGATTGAGATTGTAGGCGCGGATTCATCGGAAATTTACCGTGTTGTAACCATTCTGTAACAATCAACCTAGAGTCTAAAGGGTGGACAAATTTCCTGAGGAGGAATCACCTGGTGATTCGTCGCATCGCATTTTTGTGTCTTGCCTTATCGCTCCCCGCCCTTGCGCAGACCACGTTGAATGGGGCTGGCGCAACCTTCCCTTATCCTATGTATTCCAAGTGGTTCAGCGAATACCACAAAGCTGCATCCGGAAGTTGAGATCAACTATCAATCGATCGGCAGCGGCGGTGGCATTCGTCAGGTTCTGGCGGGAACGGTCGATTTCGGCGCCAGCGACGGTCCCATGAGCGACGAGCAACTGGCTCAAGCCAAGATAAAAATCCTGCATGTTCCGACCGTGTTGGGCGCAGTCGTTCCGGCGTACAACGTTCCGGGTGTCACGCGGAGAGATTGAAGTTCACGCCGGAAGCGCTGGCCGGCATTTTCCTGGGCAAGATCACCATCGTGGAATGACCCGGCGATCGCCAAGGCGAATCCGGGAGTTAAGTTTCCCGGTCGATCCGATCGTCGTCATCCATCGTTCGGACGGAAGTGGCACGACGTACATCTTCACCGACTACCTTTCCAAAGTCAGCCCCGAGTGGAAAAGCGGAGTGGGCAAGGGCACCTCCGTCAAGTGGCCGGTGGGTCTTGGGCGGCAAGGGCAATGAGGGTGTGGCGGGCATGATCCGCCAGATGCAGGGCTCAATCGGCTACATCGAATTGATTTATGCGGTGCAGAACAAGATCGCCTACGGCAGCGTGAAAAATGCCGCCGGTGAATTTGTGAAAGCCAGCTCTGGACAGCGTCACCGCAGCCGCGGCCTCGGTCAAGAGCATGCCGGCCGACTTCCGCGTTTCGATCACCAATGCTCCGGGAAAAGATGCATATCCGATTTCGAGCTTCACCTGGCTGTTGATCCCGGCTCAATCGAAGGATGCTGCGAAAGGCAAGATCATTGCTGATTTCCTGAACTGGATGGTGGACGACGGTCAGAAAATGACTGCGGACCTGACCTATGCGCCGCTGCCCGAGAGCGTGGCGGCCAAGGTGAAGGACGAGATCAAACAGGTCCGGTAAGGCGTAACGTGCGATGGAATACGGAGTTCGCCGGCCAAAGTTTGCGTCGGCGCCTGCTGTCAAGCGCAAGGTAGCAACTGCACGAGTCCCCGGGGCGATGCTTTATACTGACTACTCAAGCATGAAATCCTGCTTACGTTTTATTCCTTCTGGCGGCTGTCGCGATTCCCGGCTTGTATGCGCGGCTGAGAAAACCTACCAGACCGGCAAGATCGTGGATATCCAGCAGAAAAAGACCACCCGCGTTCTCTACTACCAGGTGAACACGCCCATCACCAAGGACGAGCCGTATTACGAAGTCTCCGTGCAAGTGAAGGATACGATTTACGTCGGAGACTACACTCCGCGCCACTCCGCCGATACTTTGCCGGATGAGTGGAACGTGCCCCGAGGCTGAGGTTCGGGTCCGGTTGGAGAAGCATTACATGTTTCTGACGCGTCCCGCTGGCACTGAGTTACAATTCGTGATCGCTAAACGTATTGCCGCAGCACCTGCGCAGAAGATGTCAGAGCCTCCTTCTCCGAAGAAGTATGACCGCAGATGCGGTTTGAGCGTCCGACATTGGTTTCGCATTCCAGCTTATGGCTCGCACCTCGCTCGATAATCCGGCGTATTACATCAACCGCGAAGCTTCGTGGCTGGCCTTCAACCGGCGCGTGCTCGAAGAGGCGCAGGACGAAAGCAATCCGCTGCTGGAGCGGTTGAAGTTTCTTTCCATTACCGCCAGCAATCTCGACGAATTTTTCGAAGTGCGCGTCGCCGGCCTGGTGCAGCAGATTGAAGACGGATACACCGAAGCCGGGCCCGGACGGGCTTACCCTGCTGGAAGAGCGCGACGTGGTTTCGCAGGACGACGCACGAGTTCGTCGACGACCAATATCGTCTGCTGGAACGAGCAGCTGCGTCCCGATGCTGGCGGAGAATGGCATTCGCGTGCTGGGCTTGCACGAACTGGACGCCAAGGCGCGAGCTTTCGTCGACGACTATTGCGAGCGGGAACTGGATCTGCTGCTGACGCCGGTCACGGTGGATCCGGCGCATCCTTTTCCGCGGGTGATCAATAAGGCGTTGTGCGTGGCGTTTCTGCTGCGGCGCCGGCGGCGCTCTTCGATGACCTACACCGGAGTGGTCACGGTGCCGCGCGCGCTGCCGCGGCTGATTCGGCTGCCTTCGGAAGGGACCGACGATTTTATTTTTCTCGCCGATCTGGTGGCCTTCCACGCGTCGCGGATGTATCACGGGTACGACATCGTTTCGTCGGCGGCATTTCGCGTAACCCGCAACAGCAATCTTTATCTGGCGGAGGAAGAGTCCCGCAACCTGCTGGAGTCGGTGCGAACCGAATTGCACAACCGGCGCAAAGGCGACGCGGTTCGCCTGGAGATTGAGTCGGACGCCGATCCGGAAATCATCGAACGGCTGCGCACCAATTTCGAGCTGGAGCCGTGGCAGGTGTTTTCGGTCAACGGTCCGGTGAACCTGTCGCGCCTGTTCAATATTTATGAGCAGACGGAGCATCCGGAGCTGAAGTTCAAGCCCTTTGTTCCGCGCGAGCTGCGGCTGACGGCGAAGTCGCAGGATCTTTTCGAAGAACTGCGCCGGCACGATGTTCTGCTGCATCATCCCTTCGATTCCTACGATGCGGTGGTTTCGTTCATCGAGTCGGCGGCGGAAGATCCGCGCGTGCTCTCGATCAAGCAGACGCTGTACCGCACCAGCGAACACTCGCTGATCGTTCCGGCGCTGATGTCGGCAGCCGCCAAGAAGGAAGTCACGGCGGTGGTGGAATTGAAGGCGCGCTTTGATGAGGCCTCGAACATCCGCTGGGCGCGCGACCTGGAAGACGCGGGAGTGCAGGTGTTTCACGGCCTGGTGGGACTGAAAACGCACTGCAAGTTGTCGCTGCTGGTGCGGCAGGATCCGGACGGAGTGACGCGCCGCTACGCGCATCTGGGACGGGCAACTACAACGCGAGCTACCGCGCGCATTTACACCGATCTGAGCCTGCTGACGGCCGATCCGGAAATCACCGGCGCCGTGCACGATGTGTTCAGCTTTCTGACCGCGTATGCCGAGCATCCCAACTACGATCCGCTGCTGGTTGCGCCGCTGGACCTGGCGGAACACTGCCTGGCGCTGATTGCGCGCGAGGCCGAACATGCGCGGCACGGCCGTCCGGCGCGCATCATCGCCAAGATGAATGCGCTTGCTCGACAAGAACATCATTACGGCCTTTACCGGGCGTCGCAGGCGGGAGTGAAGATTGATCTGATCGTGCGCGGAATTTGCGCGCTGCGGCCGGGAGTGCGCGGCGTCAGCGACCGTATCCGGGTGCGCAGCATCGTGGGACGATTCCTCGAGCACAGCCGCATCTATTTATTTTGCGAATGGCGGCGAAGAAGAAGTCTATCTGGGCAGCGCCGACTGGATGCCGCGCAATCTGTACGAGCGGGTCGAAGTCATGTTTCCGGTGAAAGACGAGCTGCTGCGCGAGCGCGTGCGGCACGAGATTCTGGAGTGCCTATCTGGCCGACAATCGTGAAAGCCCGATTTCTGCAGAAGGATGGAAGCTATGTTCGGGCCTGGCAGGCGCAGGGCAAGCGCAAGCCGCCGGCTGGACGCAGCAGCGTTCAGTGCCCAGGATTTCCTGATCGGCCTGGCGGAAGGCAAGCAGGCGCTGGATGCGATTCCGGCTGCGCCGCGTCCGCAAGAAGCCGAAGACGCTGCGGTCGGAAAGGAGCGATAAAGCAGCATGATTATCTATTTTCTGCGTCACGCCAGCGCGGGTGAGCGTCTGAGCAATCCGAAGAAAGACGAAAAACGCGCGCTCGACAAGGAGGGAATTGAGCAGTGCGGATATCGTAGGTCGCGCGCTGGCCGCGCTGGATGTGCAGGTGGATGTGATGATTTCCAGCCCGCTGAAACGGGCCACGCAGACCGCGTCGCTGGTGGGAAACGAACTGGGCTACGAAGGCAAGCTGCAACTGGAAGACGGGCTTCGGCCCGGGGCGTCCTTTGCCGATTTCCGCAAACTGCTGGAGAAGTATGCCAGGCATGAAGCGATCATGGTGGTGGGACACAATCCGAACCTGAGCGAATTTCTGGGGCGCAGTATCAGCGAGACCGGCTGCGAGGCCGGGACTGAATTGAAAAAGGGAGCGGTCGCGAAGGTGGAAATGGGCCGCAATTCGGCGCATGCTGCAATGGTGTCTTACTCCGAAAGTTCTGCGTACGCTCTATGCCGCCGCGGCGGAGAGCTCGCGTCCGAAGACTTCGCGGAAATAGTTTTTTTCTTTTTCGACCGCCCAAAGTTCCAGATCCACGCTGCTTCGCTGCTTGGCGATCAGCGTCAATTTCACTTCGCCCTCGTGGACGCGGACGCGCGCGCTGCGGACCGCGCCGCTGCGGCCCAGATTCAGGCACGCGCCAGGCGCAGCAGCAGCGAAGCCTTGGCACGTATTCCTGATCCGCGGCAGGCAGCACTTTGATGGGCGCATCGCCCGGCGTGGGTCGCGACTTTCCCAGATAGCGCGCGATGGCGGCAATGATCCGCCGCTGTTCCGGCGTGTATCCGAGAATTTCGGAGTGCGAAATGATGTAGTAGGTGTGGCGATGCCGTCCGTTGCGATTCACGTAGTCGCCAACTTCGTACAGCATGGCGGCGGCCGAAAGCCACTCCTCGTATTCCGGCGGCAAGCGGTGAACGGACTTCAGGGCGGCGAATAGATGCATGGCGGAGTCGCGCACTTGCAGCGCATGCTCCATGTCCACGCGATAGTGCGCGACGGCGGCGCGGATCGAATCCCAGCGTTCGGACTCGATCTGCTTTCCGGAGCGCGTGCTGCGATCGTACTCGGCCGCCATCTGCGCCAGCAGTCCATCGCGCAATCCGAGCGGAGAATAGCGGAATCCGTGGAGCTGGCAACGCTCCAGCAGTTCCAGGTAAACGGCGGCGCCGGCCACAATGATTTCAGCGCGCCGTGGTCCGACGCCGGAAAGCTTCTTGCGTCCTTCGAGAGGCAGCCGCGCCAGCAGCTTTGCGATCCGTCGCATCTGCGTCTCGGAGACGGCGGAAGCGCGCGAGCCTTTGGTTTTGTAAAGACCATGACAAACCGCGGCCAACGATTCCGCCGTCCCGGAAGTCGCGATCACGACTTTCGGGCGAGCCCGTTTGATGCGGTCCGCGATACGCTCGATTTCGCGGTCGATGAAACCCCGCAACTGGCGCATCTCGGATTTGCGCGGCGGATCGTGATGCAGAAATTCATTGGTCAGACGCACCGCGCCAAGCGGCAGGCTGACGGTATCGCGGATGTGGCCCTTCGCTGAAATGGTGAGTTCGCAACTGCCGCCGCCCAGATCCATCATCAGCACGGGCGAGGAATTCACGCGCAGGGTGGAAACCAGGCCCAGATGAATGAGCCGCGCTTCTTCCAGTCCGGAAATGATTTCGACATTCCATCCCGTGGTCGAACGAACCCACTCCAGAAAGGCCCTGGAATTGCGCGCGTCGCGCAAGGCGCTGGTGGCGACGACGCGCACGGAATCGGCGCCCGCATTCTGCACCGCGCGATGAAACCGGCGCAACACCTTCACCGTGGTTGGCGATGGCTTCGGGCGAGAGAAATCCGTTGCGAAAGACGGATTCGCCCAGGCGCGTGACTTCGCGATCCTCATGAATCTCGCTGAGCCGGTGGCGGGTGAGGCGAGCGATTTTCAGGCGAACGGAGTTGGATCCGATATCAACGGCGGCAAAGGTCGGCATGGCGGAAAACTAGTCAGATGACTCGTCAATATGGTCGCAAAAACTTCGTTTTCTCGAGCCCTGAATTCTATTGGGAAATGGGGTTTCAGGCCACTGCGGCAGTTGCCTCAGCGGATCCCGTGGAAGGCTTCCGCCCAGGTACTGCAGGCGCATGGACAGATTCAGACTTTTTGCCAAAAACCGCCGCCCGGGTTTCAGTCACCGCATCGACACTTTGGCGGAACTTCGCCTGCGTCACGTTTCGCAGCATGGCCACGAGCGACGAGTCCCGGACTCCGCCGAAAAGCGCTTCGGCGCGCTGCGTTAGCTTCAGCCAGTCGTGCCAGTCGCCGATGACGTCCTGCATGTGCTTAAGCTCATGGACAATGCGCTTGGCCTCGGGATCATGGTCAGCCAGTTCGGCAATGTAGCGAGCTCGCTTGCCGATGATGCGGTACTGATGAAGGGTTCTTTCGCTCAGCGTGACGTGCTCTCGTCCAAGCTTCGCCAATTTGTTCAAGGTCACAGTCAGAGGTTCGATATCCTTCGGAATCTCAATCTCGCCTTCGGCCCGTTTGAGCCGTTTTCGGACCTCGGTTGCGGTCTGGCGATCAAAGGCCTTAATCAATTTCTGTTCGCGTTTGCCGCGTTCGTCAACCAGAGCGTCGACGAATTGCGACTTGTGTCCATTGCCGCCGGGAATCTTCAAGCTCTGCAGGGAGCCGATTTCCACATCGAGATCGCGTACTCGTCCGGCCTTCTTACGCAGCCGCGACAGCAACTTGAGCAGCTTTTTGTCATTGCGGGTTAGTTCGGGAGCCACTTCGCTCAGCAGAGCCTCGACCCGGCGACTGTTAGTGCGAAACTTGTGCACGCTTTCCGGAACCGGCTTCTTCGCAAGCCTGGTCACCTCGCGTCCCAACTTCTGAAAAGCCAACCGGCTGCGTTTTAAGTCAATGGACATATCGAGCACTTAAGAGAAGTGAGAACGAAAAATTACAAGGGAATCCAGCAAAATGCAATCGAGGAAATTTGAAACGGATTTATTCCCCTGGAACCGCGGTTAGCGCAAACTCACCCACGGGACAGCAAACGGTATTTTAACACTGCTGTAACACGATTCTGCTAGCCTGCCTATTGATGGCCAATCGAGCTCTAGGAGCGCCCCGATTGAATGGACCGCAACCCATTGCAAAATCAGAGGTTGCCGGCAAGTCGGGGGTGGATGTTGGGCCGCTTGGAAAGGCCGGCAATAGCTACGTGGCCGATGGCATATTCCACTTTGCGATGCTGGCCTGTGGGTTGTGCGTGCTCGCTCTCGTTGGATTGATTATCTACGAATTGGTTACGGGGTCGAGGCTGTCGTGGCATGCTTCCGGTTTGAAGTTTTTCTTCCGCAGCGAATGGGATCCGGTGAACGAGCAGTTCGGGGCGTTGCCCTTTGTTTATGGCACCCTCGTATCCTCTTTTCTCGCTCTTCTGCTCGCCGTACCTCTGGCAATTGGCGTGGCTGTATTCATCACCGAGATGTGTCCGCGCCGGCTGAAGGGACCGCTGGCTTTTGCGACCGAACTACTGGCCGCGATTCCCAGCGTCATCTACGGACTGTGGGCAATTTTTGTGCTGGTGCCGCTCCTTCGCCAGTATGGAGAACCTTTTTGCGCTCGCTACCTCGGTTGGACAGGCATGTTCGAAGGACCTCCCTACGGTATCGGAATGCTGGCAGCGGGAATCATTCTGGCCATCATGGTTGTGCCGATTGTCTCTTCCATCACCAGGGAAGTCATGACCGCAGTGCCCCAGCAGCAAAGAGAGGCTGTACTCGCGCTGGGAGCCACGCGGTGGGAGATGATTCGCACCGGCGTGCTGCGAAATGCACGCGCGGGGATTTTAGGCGGCGTGATTCTGGGTCTGGGCCGTGCTCTTGGCGAAACCATGGCGGTCACAATGGTGATTGGCAACCGTCCGGAGATTGCTCATTCGCTGTTTGCGCCGGGTTACACCATGGCCAGCGTTATCGCAAACGAGTTCAGCGAGGCGACGGGCGACACTTATCTCAGCGCCCTCATCGAGATCGGATTGGCTTTGTTTATCGTGACTATTATCGTAAATATTCTCGCCCAATTCCTGGTTTGGACGGTGACGCGCGGTACCCCAGCGAGAACTCATGCCTGAAACCGTGACCGCCACCTCTGACTTCGCCGCCGCCCCGATCAGTTGGTGGCGGCGTGGCGTTAACTTGTTTGCCACACTGGCGGCTGCCGGGTCGGTGATTCTGGTTTTGATCCCGCTCAGCGCTGTGTTCGGATATCTGGTTTACAAAGGCATCGGCTCCATCAACTGGGCCTTCCTCACGCAAACCCCAAAACCTGTGGGCGAGGCTGGTGGGGGCATGGCTAACGCCATTGCCGGCTCGGCTTTCATTTTATTGATCGCCAGCGTGATCGGTGTTCCCATCGGAATCGGCGCAGGAATCTATCTGGCCGAATACGGCCGCAACCAGTTTGGCAACGTAATCCGTTTCACAGCGGACGTGTTGAATGGTGTGCCATCGATCGTGGTGGGCATCGTGGCTTACGCAATCGTAGTTCTCTCCCAGCGGCACTTCTCCGCCTTAGCGGGTGGAGTCGCGCTGGCCATCATGATGATTCCAACGATCACGCGAACCACGGAAGAGATGCTTTTGCTTGTTCCTAACGCGGTGCGGGAAGCGGCCTATGGTTTGGGCGTTTCACGCTGGCGCACCACGCTGTCGATTACTTTGCGGACCGCCACGTCCGGCGTGATCACGGGTGTCATGCTGGCGTTTGCTCGAGTGGCGGGCGAGACTGCTCCGCTTCTGTTCACCGCTTTCGGCAACCAGTATTGGAACTGGAAAATCAATCAGCCGACGGCCGCGCTGTCGTTGCAGATCTTTACTTACGCAATCTCGCCTTTTGATGAATGGCATCGCCAGGCGTGGGCCGGCGCTCTGATTCTTATTCTGCTTATCGTGTCTGCAGTTAGCGCAGTCCGCATCGTGGCCGGCCATGGCATGCTCAAGGGAGCCAATTGAAGGATGGGTGTCGGGATCAAAGTTGAGAAGCTGAACGCCTGGTTTGGCAAGACTCAAGCCTTGTATGACATCACCATGGAGGCGCCCGCCAACCACGCAACCGCAATTATTGGACCGTCTGGATGTGGCAAGTCCACCTTCGTCCGTTGTCTTAATCGCATGCACGAAACTGTTCCGGACGCTCATGCCACGGGCAGAGTTCGCATCGGCGAACTCGATGTGTACAACGGCACTTCGGCGGTGCAGATTCGCCGTCGCATTGGCATGGTTTTTCAGAAGCCCAATCCTTTTCCAACGATGACGATCTACGACAACGTGGCTGCGGGATTAAAGCTGAACGGCTTTCACGATCACGCCCGGCTAAACGAGATCGTAGAGCGCTCGCTGAAACTGTCGGCGCTTTGGGATGAGGTGAAAGATTCGCTGCGCAAAAAGAGCGGCGCCAGCTTGTCGGGTGGACAGCAGCAGCGCCTCTGCATTGCCCGCGCTCTGGCGGTCGAGCCGCAGGTTCTTCTTATGGATGAGCCTTGCTCGGCTCTGGATCCCATTTCCACGGGCAAGATCGAAGAGCTGATCTTCCAGCTCAAAGAAAAGTTTACAATCGTGATTGTCACCCACAATATGCAACAGGCATCGCGGGTCGCCGAGTTCACCGGATTCTTCCTTTTAGGCAAACTGATCGAACTCGACAAGACCGAGAAGATTTTCACTACCCCGTCCGACAAGCGTACGGAAGACTACATTACAGGCAGGTTTGGATAATGCGCACCCGCTTTCAGCAAGGATTGGACGATCTTCGAGCCCGTTTGCTTCGTATGGGCGGCTTGGCCGAGCAGGCCGTGGACCGTGCCTGCCAGGCCTATATAGACCGCGACCTGACCCGCTGCCACATGGTCCTCGAAGGTGAATTCCAGATCAACGTAGCCGAACGCGAAATCGACGAACTGGCATTCGATCTGCTCGCGCTGCAACAGCCCATCGCGGTCGATCTGCGTTTCATCCTCGCGGTCACCAAGATCAACTCAGACCTGGAGCGAGTTGGGGATCAGGCAGTGAACATCGCTGAACGGGCGATGGATCTGGTCGACCTTCCCCATGCGGATTTGCCGGTGGATATTCCGCGCATGGCGGCCGCGGTTTCGGCCATGGTGCGGCGCTCGCTCGAGTCATTCATCGAGGGCAAAGCTGAGCTTGCGCAAGCGGTGCTTGAAATGGACAACGTGGTTGATCGCATGAAAGATGAAGCGTTTATCACTTTGGTCAAGACAATGAACGACCGCCCAGAAGTCACGCGCCAGGCTTTGGATGCGTTGCTCGTCGCCCGTAATCTGGAGCGCGTGGCTGATCATGCCACAAACATTGCGGAAGACGTGATCTTCTGGGTGCGCGGAGCAGACGTACGGCATAATGTAGCGCCTGAATCTCCACTGCATCAATCGAGTACGGACACTCATTAAAGGTTTACTAGAGAACAATTCGCGAGCTCAAAATGCCGGTCAGTTTGCCTGACCGGTTTTGTTTTTCGACGAGGTGTTACGCTAAACAATCCCAGCTAAGGAGGAGTTCGTGCGCAGAATAATTTACAGCCTAGCCCTATTGTTTGTGGGTACACTCGGCCTGCTTCATGCACAGGACCAGAACAAGACTCGGCAGATCCCGCTGCCCACGGGCAAGACCTTGACTGCTCCTTCGCCGGGTGTTTTGGGATCGCTGAACGGTTTTGCGGCAGCGATGGCCATAAGCCGGGATGGACATTACGCGGCGATTCTCAACGACGGTTACGGCACACAGCAAAACCAGGCCCACCAATCCATTGCCATATTCGATCTGAAAACCAATCAGCTCACCGATTTTCCAGAGGGTCGTCTGCCGCAAGACGCTCACCAGAGCTATTTCGTCGGCGTGGGGTTCAGCTCAGATGGCAAGAAAGTTTATGCGTCGATTGGCTCGATCACGGATCCTACCGGCGAACAGTCCGACGACACGGGAAATGGGATTGCAGTTTATCGATTTCATAAGGGCCAACTGGTTTGGGATCGGTTCATAAAGATTCCGCTGCAAGTGACCGCAGCGGGCAAGAAGGTCGCACAAGGCGCGCGCAAGGCGAACGATGGGACTGCCATTCCCTATCCCGCCGGCCTGGCGGTGATTTCCAGCCACGGCCGGCCCGACCAGTTGCTGGTTGCCAACAATCTTTCTGACAACGTAGTTCTCATTGATTCCAAAAGCGGCGGTGTGCTCAAGCAGTTCGATTTGAGCACCAACCAATTGATTCCATCTTCGTTTCCTTACACCGTCGTGGCAACGCGCGACGGTCGCCGCGCCTGGTGCAGTCTGTGGAATGCGTCGCGCGTGGCGGAACTCGATCTGGAGAAGGGAACTGTCACCCGCTGGATCCCGCTGGACGAGCCAAAAGACCCGCTGGCGCCAGGCTCTCATCCGACGGCAATGGTCCTCAGTCCGGATGAAAGGTTGCTCTACGTTGCGCTGTCGAACAAGGACCGTATAGCAGTAGTGGCGACGGATACGGGCAAGCCACAATTAATGCTCGACACTGCCATTCACGGACAGAAATATGCCGGAACTTTTCCGATTGCGCTGGCCTTATCACGGGATGGAGAACGCCTTTTTGTCGCCAATGCGTCCGTGAATGCGATCGCAATGTTTTACAAGCACGCAACATTTTTCAGCCAGACCGGTCCGCCCGAGATTCCACTCCAACCCGCTGCCGGCTTTATTCCGACCGACTGGTATCCCAGTGCGCTGGCGGCGGTCGGCGGCGATGTGCTGATTGCCACTTCAAAGGGCCAGGGAACCGGTCCCAACAGCGGCCCGAACAATCTGAGAAACGAGCGGCGGCATCGCGACCATCCATATATTCCAACGTTGCTCTACGGATCGATGGCTCGTCTCAAAATTCAGGATGTTGAAAAGCAATTGCCGGATCTCACGCGCATTGTGGAGGACAGCAATCTTCTGCATTCCAACTCGGGGCAGATCCAGTTTGCGCAGAATTCCAGCCCCATCCATCACGTCATCTACATCATCAAAGAGAACCGTACGTACGATCAGATCCTCGGTGATTTAAAAATCGGCGACGGCGATCCCTCGCTCACCATGTACGGCGCCGACATAACTCCCAATCAGCACCGGCTGGCGCTCCAATTCGGGGTGCTCGACAATTTTTATGACAGCGGCGAAGTCTCTGGCAATGGCCACAACTGGTCGACGGCTGCCATTACCAGCGATTACAACGAGCAGACCTGGCAAATTAATTACCGTGGCAAGGAACGTGGCTAC
Organism: Terriglobales bacterium; assembly: GCA_963706465.1. GTDB lineage: Bacteria > Acidobacteriota > Terriglobia > Terriglobales > Acidobacteriaceae > JABDBE01. Next base: position 116,601 of record CAVPMC010000001.1, on the reverse strand, counting down.
GATTTCCATGGCAGCGTGACAGATGAAATACCGCTGGATGAAAATGAGCCGGATGTGGACGAACCGGCCACGCGCTACATTTGGGACAACGTGGCCAGTCATGGCCTTACCTATCGGGATTATGGAGAGTTTATTTACGGGGGGTGGTGCGAGCCTACCGAGAACAAGACGACCCTGCACGAAGGTGTTGCCGCGCCAGGGCTGACCTGTCCAAAGAATGCGGTGAACAAGGGAGAGCCGTTGCCGCCGAATGTTGGCCAGCCTCATGCCTCGCCGAGTCCGTGGCCCTGGGCGGTTCCCATGCTCAAAACCACAAAACCGACCAAGGCGGTGCTGCGTGACCACTTCGATCCGCTGTTTCCCGATTTCAATACCGAGTATCCCGACCAGTTGCGGGCGGATGAATTCCTCAATGAATTCGAAGGCTTTGTGCGCGCCCGTGAGGAAGGCAAGGGAACTGCACTTCCGGCATTCGTTCTACTCTATCTGCCCGACGATCATACGCACGGAACCACGCCGGGGAAGCCACGGCCAGCTGCCAGTGTCGCCGATAATGACCTTGCCGTCGGCCGCGTCGTCGACGCCGTGTCGCACAGCCCCTACTGGGATGACACGGCGATTTTCATTCTCGAAGACGACGCCCAGAATGGAGCCGATCACGTCGATGCCCACCGTTCCATCGCCTTCGTGATCAGCAAATATTCTCTGGGTTCCACCGACCACCCTTTTGTCGATCACCATTTCTACACAACCGTGAGCATGATTCACACCATTGAGACATTATTGAATTTGCCACCGATGAATCAGAACGACGGATATGCGCCTTTAATGGCGCCGCTGTTTTCGGGAGCGGGCAATCAACCGGCATTCACAGCGGACTGGCGAAACCGCGACGACGGTCTCGATCTACCAAGTCAACCCTACAAAGAGCGAGGGCGCGGATGCGTCCGCCGAGATGGACTTCTCTCGCCCCGATGCCGCGAATCCCATCTTGCTGAATGCAATTCTTTGGCGGGATCGCAAGGGAGACCAGCCAATGCCAACCGCAAAGCACGCGATCTTCCCCGGCAAACCGAGCTCCGACGATGAGTGAATCTTCTGCTGCCATTCAATGTCGCGACTTGCGCAAGACCTACGATGGCAAAGTCGAGGCCGTCCGCGGGCTTAGCCTGGAAATTCAACGCGGGGAGTGCTTCGGCCTCTTAGGGCCGAACGGGGCAGGGAAGACCACGACCATTGAAATCCTTGAGGGACTGCTGGTCCCTACTTCGGGAGAGGTTACGATTTTCGGTCATGCCTGGCAAAAGAATTCGCGCGAGATGCGGGAGTGGCTGGGCATTTCGTTGCAGGAAACCCGGCTGTCAGAAAAGTTAACGGTTCGAGAAACCATTAAATTATTTGCCAGCTTTTATCGCCAGCCTCGTTCCACCAATGAGGTCCTCGAGGACCTGCAACTCGGAGAGAAGGCGGATGCCATGGTAGGCAAGCTTTCCGGTGGACAGCGCCAACGTTTGGCGGTCGCGACGGCATTGGTGGGGAATCCTAAAATTCTTTTTCTCGACGAACCCACCACCGGACTCGATCCGCAAAGCCGCCGTCAACTCTGGGATCTCATCCGCAACTTTCAGCGAAGCGGTGGCACTGTCCTGCTCACCACCCACTACATGGACGAGGCCGAGCGTCTCTGCGACCGCTTGGCGATTGTCGATCATGGTCAAGTGATTGCCGAGGGCACGCCTGCGGAGCTAATTGAGCGGCTCGGAGGACATCACGTGGTCGAGTTTGAGTCCAGCGAAGATTCTGCGGACGGCCTGGCGAATGATGTTTGGAAAACGCTCCCTGGCGTGGAATCGGTTCGCCACGACGATGGCCTCGTCAGCCTGACGGTGCACGAACCGCATCTCACGATTCCAGCCCTGCTCGAAGCGGTTCAGAATCAAGGGTCGCACCTTCTGCACCTCACCACTCGACAAGCCAGTTTGGAGGACGTGTTTGTCAACCTGACTGGCCGCCACTTGAGGGAACAATGATGAGCCGGTTGGTTGTGGAGCTCAGAACATGAGCCTGACTCAAGAGACTTCCATCTCACCCACTCCTGTGGCCGCGCCCCGTAATGCCCGCTGGTCGGCCTTCACGCAGCTCGTCATAGTGCGAATGAAGGAGCTCAAGCGCGAGCCCGAAGTTGTCTTCTGGGTATTCGGGTTCCCGCTGTTGCTGGCGTTGGGCCTTGGGATCGCGTTCCGCAACAAACCGGCTGATGTGACCTCCATTGCCATCGTTCAGGGTTCAAACGCGCAGAATGCGTTGTCCCTGCTCGATCGTTCGCCGCAAAAGTCCTCTATCCGCGCTGATCTGCTCGATAAGCCGCAAGCGTTAAAAGGCTTCCGTCTCGGAAAATATGATCTCGTGGTCGAATCAGACGGCAAGGATGGCTTTGCTTTGCTCTATGATCCGGCGCGCCCTGAGAGCGTGCTTTCACGCACTGAAGTCGATGACGCGCTACAGGTCTCAGCTGGCCGCAAGAACCCGCTGCCCACTTCCGCCGTTATTTCAAATGAGCCTGGATCGCGTTACATTGACTTCCTCATCCCCGGATTGATCGGCATGAACTTGATGAACTCTGGCATGTGGAGTATCGGATTCGCATTGGTCGACATGCGTCAGCGCAAACTGCTCAAGCGTTTTGTCGCCACTCCCATGCGGAGAAGCGATTTCCTGCTCGCTCTGGCCGGTGGCCGGCTGGTGCTCATGGTCGTCGAAGTGGGGTTGCTGCTCGGCTTTGGCGCGCTGGTTTTTCATATACGCGTGCTCGGGTCGTTGCTTTCGATCCTGCTTCTAAGCGCGATTGGCGCGGTTGCATTCGCCGGATTAGGCCTGCTGACAGCCAGCCGCGCGCAAAGAATTGAAAGCGTGAGCGGGCTCATCAATCTGATCATGATGCCGATGTGGATCTTCTCCGGCGTGTTCTTTTCCTATGAGCGGTTTCCAGCAGTTATCCAACCATTCATCAAGGCGCTGCCGCTGACCGCACTCAATGATTCCCTTCGGGCTACGATTCTGGAAGGATCTCCGCTGACCAGTCAGGCCGGGCGCCTGCTCGTCCTCGTGCTGTGGGGAGGGATTTCTTTCATGCTGGCGCTGCGTTGGTTCCGTTGGACCTAGTCCTCGCGCGACCAACGGGCTGCATCTTTGCTTGCATGTTACTTGCCGGTGTAAAGCTGAGGAAACTCCTGCTGTAGGTGAGCCACCTTGGGCGCATCATTGTAGACAATGTAGGGATTGGTTGGGTGGTTCGCGGCATAGTCCTGGTGATAAGCCTCGGCGGGATAGAACGCTTTCAAGGGAACCACCTGAGTCACAATCAGACGCGGAAAAAGTTTTGCCTTATCGAGCTGCGCGATGTAAGCCTCGGCAATCCGTTTCTGATCATCGCTATCGTAGAAAATAACCGAACGATACTGAGTGCCTGAGTCCGGTCCCTGCCGATTCAACTCAGTGGGATTGTGGGCGACCGAGAAAAACACCCGCAGCAGTTGGCCGTAGGTAATCTGCGAGGGATCGTAGGTGATCTTCACGGATTCTGCGTGGCCTGTATCGCCGGTGCTTACCAGTTCGTATTCCGCAGTATTCGCCGCGCCTCCGGAGTAGCCTGAGGTCGCGTTGATTACGCCCTTCACATGTTGAAAGACGGCCTGAATGCCCCAGAAGCAGCCGCCCGCGACCACTGCGGATTGCTCTCCTTTGTTTGTGGCTAGCTGTGCATCCTGGGCGGCGGCGGGAAGCGAAGTGACCGTATTGTCAGCTGCGTTGCAAGCAATAAGATTGCCCAGCACAACCATTAATAGCGCGGCGGAAACGCGGGAAAAACGAAACATCGCAAACTCCTTCCTGATGCTTTACCAGTTCAGGTTTATTAGAGTCGCCAGCTTGCCAAAAGTTACATCGCGTTCCGACTCAAGTGCTTCTCCGCCGAAGTAACTTCCGGTCGGATTGCGCATCCCACCGTTAATGTGACATAAATGAGGAACACGATGAAAAGCCTGCTCACCCTTACTGTAGTTGTTTTTCTAATGACAGCATCCGAATCCCAATCCAGCTTGGATGGGCGCACGCCAGTGCTCGTGGAATTATTCACTTCTGAAGGGTGCTCCAGTTGTCCTCCCGCAGATGCGCTCCTGCAAAAGCTGGATCAGCAACCCGCAGCCGGCGAAGATTTAATCGTTCTCAGCGAACACGTCGACTATTGGAACCACATCGGCTGGAAGGACCCATACTCCGCTCGTTTCTACAGCGATCGACAGAGGAGCTATGCCCGGCGCCTCGGGCTTAATGACGTTTACACTCCGCAAATGGTCGTGGACGGATCCAGCCAGTTCCTGGGCAGCGACGCGGCTCTGGCCAACAAAGCATTGGCTACGGAGTTAACCAAACCGAAGCTTGCGGTGCAGCTATCGTCTGTGTCGGTTGGACCGACGAATGTTTTACTGGCTCACGTGAAAACCGGTGCACTGCCGGAGTCTTTTGGTTTGCGCGAGGCAGACGTCTATTTTGCCGTCGCCCTCAACCGCGCCGAATCGCAAATCTCTGGCGGGGAGAACGCTGGACGGAGGTTGTCGCACACCGCCGTCGTCAAAAGCATCGTAAAGGTTGGAAGATTACGAAGAGGACAAGCTTTCGCGCAAGATGTCCAATTAAGACTCGAGGCCGCAACCGACACCCGCAATCTGCGGCTCATTGCATTCGTGCAGGAGCCAGGCCAGGGTCGAGTGGTTGGAGCCGCAGCGCAAACAATCGGCACCGCCGTGGCCAAAGGGAACTGAACGAGTTGATCCATATTCAAGGTTGCGGGCAAACAGCGTCGAAGATTGCTTGCAAATGAATTCCTCAGGGATGATAATTTGTATCACCTTCCTGAGGCGCAACGGATGGGTTTTATTGTTGGTTCGTTGCGCTGCTCAGTCCGAGTGAGCGGGAGTAGTTCAGCGGTAGAACGCCAGCTTCCCAAGCTGGATGTCGCCGGTTCGATCCCGGTCTCCCGCTCCAAATATCCGTTTAATGCAGAAATTGATCCTTAGCTCAGGCGAGAAACATTCTCCTGGGAGAACGGTCAGCGGATTGCGAATGCGTAAACCGCTTCTTATTTGCTGAGTTCGATGGAAAAGATTTGGCCTTCGGCCGACTTGCTCGACGCTTCAAAAAACTCTATCTGCGCCTTCATTCCCTCCAGATCGGTGCAAGGGTGCAGTTCTCCCGCCGGCGTGTAATTGATAGCAGTGAACTGAATTTTAAAGTAATTGTTGCTGTGGAGTGGGATCGTCTTGCCTCCGCCCTCAAACATGAGTTCCATGATGGCAGGCTGAGAGCACTGCACACTCTTGATTTTCCCCTTTAGCCCACGGCGTGGCCCATGCGGCTCGTCGGTTGGAGGCGCAGGTTGCTTCGCCGTACCCAGAGTCTCCTGTCCTGCTGACTGTTCTGCCGAGACTTCAGACTGCATTTCACTGGCTTGCCTCGCCTGCTCCATTTGCTCCCGCCCCGCCTGATACCGCTCGGCGGCTTCCAGTTGATTATGTATCCAGTTCACCTCTTCCCGACTCTTGGCCAGACTCTCGGCGTTATGCAATACCGTGATGGCATCCGTCGGGCGCTCCATCTGCAGCAGGATATTGGCAGTGTTCAGCCGGTAATGAAGATTGCTGGGGTCCAACTGAACCGCAGTGAGGGCCAGCGTATGCGCCTCCTCCAAATTTTCACGCTGCATGCCAAAGAATACGGCTAGCTCATCGTAGGCTGGAGCAAACGACGGGTTCAGTTTGATGGCAGCCCGGAGCCCATTTTCAATCTGCACCTTGCGTTCGGAATCGTAGTGTCCGCCATTCATCGCGATAGCGGCAAAATAATAGTTAGCCAGAAAACTTTGCGAATCCAGCTTAACCGCCTGCTCGTACCATTTCAGCGCCTGGTCGAGGTTCCCTTGACGGAATTCCAGATACCCCATGGTTTCATGCGCTGAAACGTTGCTGGGATCGTCTCGAAGCACTCGGTCCAGAAGCGCGCGACCATCCTTCTCGCGCTGGTTGTAGACTAGAAAATCCGCGCGTATCGCATCGGCCTGACTCGAGGTTAGAGCTTGCACCTTGAAGGCTGAGTCGTCGACGTCAGTCGTGAGCGGCGCCTTAAACTGATAGAAAGTCTCCTGGCGCACATATTTCTCGAGCGCGCCTTGCAGTTGTTTCAAGTCGCCGAATGCGCGCGCCGCCGCAGTGACTGGATCCACCTTTTGGCTCACAAGCTCCGCGTAGTTCGCCAATCGATGCGTATTTGCCTGGGCATCGCTTATCCGAAGGTAGTGAGTTAACGCCCACGATTCGGCATAGAAGATCGAACCCTTATTCTCCTCGTGATAGTACGGCGAGTTATGGTCCACGCTGAACAGCGTGGCCAGCGGTAACAGCCGCTCGTGACGCAGCAGAAAAATATTGGTCGGGCTGGCTTCTCCTAGTACGACCTCCTTATCACGTATTTCCGTATTCTGGTAAAACTCTGCCAAACCCTCATTGAGCCAGAGCGGCAGCCACTCCTCAGCCCGGCTCGAAAGAAAGTGCGTGTACTCGTGGTATACCGTCGCATAAGGATGCTCGCCCTCAGCATCAAGCCGCAGCAGAATGTAATTCTTGTCCGGAGCCCGCAGGAAGAGCCCCGCAAGGTCCAGTTGCCCCTTGGCCAGATAGGCTTCCGGTTCAAGCTCCTGAAAGTCTTTCTTGTCTCGGATGGCCAACACCATGATGGGGCTTCCAGCGTCTACATGCGCTTGCGGAAACACGGCATGAAAAACGACCCGCATGCGTTCGAACTGGTCGGCGACGTGTCGGGCCTGTTTTTCATTTGAATTACTGAGGACAACAAAATGAGGACTATGAACCTCCAGCCAGTTTTCGGGCTTGTCGCGGGCGGCAGCAGCCAAGGCAGCGAATACGGTCAGCAGCAAAAAAACATGTCGAGGCATGGCGCGCCCCTACTGATACACCCAAAGGCAAATGGCGTCAATTGGCTTGTGGAACTGCACCGATTGCTGGATTTTTTCAAGACATTAGCGAACGCCGGTGGGAAGCAGACAGATCGACCACGGCCTGACTAAAAGTCTCGCGGAGGATGTCCCCAGAGCGCTTCAGCCCACAATTAATGTATTGCTTTAGGAAGCTTTTGTAACATTGGCCGCTTGTGCGCCTTTCGGCCCCTGTGTTATTTCAAATTCGACCTGATCCCCCTCCTGCAGGCTTTTGTACCCCTCGGATGTAATTGCGCTGTAGTGCACAAATACGTCCGCTCCATCCTCCCGACCAATAAAACCGTATCCCTTGGCATTGTTGAACCACTTTACTGTACCTTTCAGCCGATCCACTTACGCCCCCTGGACGCGGAACTTCTGCTTCAATCCGTGTCTCCCGATTTCTGCCATTTTCCGGCTACCGGGGAAACCCTGTCAAGGGAAGAGAGCATAAAAAAAACTATTTTGACCGTTTCCGGCTACGGAGTTGCTCACTGAGCCAAAGCACCCCCGATATAGTCTTGCCATCGTGAATCTTGCCGGCCATCACCATGCGCACGGCGGTGCCAAGAGGGAAGAATTTGATTTCAATGACCTCGTCCTCCTCCGGTTGTGCAGCCCCAGCCCGCAAGCCAGTCGCGAGGTAAATCGACATGGTTTCGGCAACGAAGCCCGGGCTCGCATAGAAGTTTAGAATGCGCTTCCAGCGAGCCGCCCTGAAGCCAGTCTCCTCGAGCAGTTCGCGTTTCGCCGCAGTCCGCTCGTTCTCACCCTTGTCCATTCGGCCCGCGCAGAGCTCCCACAGAAACTGCCCGGCGGCATGGCGATATTGACGAACCAATAGAACGCGAGGCTCGGCATGGCTTTCATCGACGGCAAGGATTACGACCGACCCGGTATGACGCACAATGTCGCGACGTCCCCGCACGCCCGTGGGCTCGAGAACCTGATCGGTGGTGACCCAGAAAGCCGGGCCCCGATAGACCTCGACAGAAGAAAGCACACGAGCTTTAGTTTTGGAATGAGAAGATTTCTCCATACCAACAATATAAGCGACAAGCTGGGCCCCCTGACAAACGCAACCTTTCAGTCAAGGATGGTATGCTGCCCGCGATGGCCGCGAAGCCAAGTATTGCGATGATTGGCCCAGGCAGACTGGGCACAGCCCTGACCGTAGAACTGAAGCGGGCAGGATATGAGATCACCGAAATCGCTTCCCGCGATAACCCCAGATCAGAACGAGCGGCCCGCAAACTTGCTCGAGAGGTTGGCGCGCAGGTCTCAACTTCCAATCACGCCCGTCTCGATGCCGATCTGATTTGGTTCTGTGTTCCGGATCGCGAAATCGCCGCTGCGTCGCGGCAGCTTGCTGGAGTTACGAAGTGGAAGAACAAGATCGCATTCCACTCCAGCGGCGCACTGCTTAGTGATGAATTGAACGCTCTGCGCCGCCGAGGCGCGGCCGTCGCCTCGCTTCATCCTTTAATGACGTTCGTGCACAACTCGACGCCACCCCTCAAGAGCGTGCCATTTGCCGTGGAAGGCGATGCGCCTGCGCTGCGTGCGGCGCAAAAGATCGTGCGGAATCTGGGTGGAGAAGTTTTCACCATTCGCCAGCAAAACAAGGCTGCTTACCACGCCTGGGGGGCGTTCGCATCTCCGTTGCTGGTGGCGCTGCTGGCGACTGCGGAACAATTAGCGCGCACCGCCGGATTATCGGCCGCCGAGGCGCGCAAGAAAATGCTTCCAATCGTAAGACAAACCATCACAAATTATGAGGCGCTAGGCCCGGCAGACGCCTTCAGCGGACCCATCGTGCGCGGCGATGCCGACATCCTGCGCAAGCACCTTCGGATACTGAGAAAACTTCCCGAAGCAAAGGGTGCATATCTTGCATTGGCGCGAGCCGCGCTAAAATATTTGCCGGCACGAAACAAAAAGGAAGTGAACAACCTGCTCACAGAAGCTTGAAAGGCCGAAGCCTAAAGCCCGAAGCCGCATCCCTATCTCACCATAAGGCGCGTGATCTCTTTTGCCCGCCCGGTCCGCTCATCACAGTCCACCACCACCGCGCAAAGCCGGACGTCCCCCGTCGCCGCCTCGAATCGTGTCGGCATATTGCTCAAAAACTTTCCCACGACTAATTCCTTCTTCACCCCAATGACGCTGTCATAAGGTCCAGTCATGCCAACATCGGTGATGTATGCGGTGCCGCCCGGCAGCACGCGCTCGTCGGCGGTAGGAATGTGGGTATGGGTTCCGACCACGACGGTTACTCGTCCATCGAGGTACCAGCCCAGCGAAATCTTTTCTGAAGTCGCTTCCGCGTGGATGTCGACAAAAATGACCTTAGCCTTGATCTCCTTTAACAACTGATCGGCCACGCGAAACGGGTCGTCATTGGCAGTCATAAAAACCCGTCCCTGCAAATTGATTACGGCGTAAGCAACGTCGCCTTTGCGTCCTTCATAAAACCCCCAACCCGGCATTCCCTGCGGATAATTGGCAGGACGCAACACGCGTCGAGCCGGACTGTGCGGGTTCCCGTCGGCGGCCTGAAAGTAATCAACGATCTCCCGCTTATCCCAGATGTGGTTGCCCGTGGTAAGAACATCAACGCCCATCTCGAAGAGGTCTTCTGCAAGCGGCGGCGTGATGCCGAAACCCGCAGCCGCATTCTCTCCATTGGCAAGGACTAAATTAATGGCATGTTCTTTCACCAGAGACGGAAGCCGATCTTTGACAATGTTCCGCCCGGGTCTGCCGAAAATGTCACCGATAAAAAGAATGCGCATGATGTTTGTAGCGCCGGCGTCCCGCCGGCTGGCAGACCGTATTTAAATGTAAGTTCGAAGGTTTGATGCTATCACGCACGCCGAAGCCCCCTTCCGCGATACATCACGGCGCCAGCTCCGCCGTTTTCAGAAAGTCGTAGTTTCCCGGCGGATTCAAAGTCAAATTGCGCACTCGCTTGGTGTGCACCATTACATTCTCGAGGTACCATAAGTTGATGTAAGGCAAGTCTTCGGCCAGGATTTGCTGAATCTCCGCATAGATCTGCTTGCGCGCATTTTGGTCGAGTTCGCGACGTGCCTGGTCGATCAGAGCATCCACCCGCGGGTTGGCGTAGTAAGTGCGATTAGCGCCGTGCGGCGAAAATTTCGCGGAGTGAAATACATATTCGAAGATGTCAGGATCCTCGTTTCCCCCAACCCAACGCAGAGAGTGAACCTGGTAGGCGCCGCGCGCGACGTCGGAAAAAAAAGTCGCGAACTCGAAAGTATGAATGTCCAGGACGACGCCAACCGCGCGCAACTGCTGCTGCATCACGGCAGCCATCAGGCGCGTGCCCTCCTCAGTCGAGGTTTTCATCGCGAGGTGCAAACGCACACCATTCGCGGCCGGGAATCCGGCTTGCTCGAGCAATTGCCGCGCGCGGTCCGGATTGTAGTCGTAATGCGGCACGTCCCCGTTGTACGCCCAACTCTCCGGCGGAAGCAGGCTGTAGGCAGGCCTCGCGAAATCGCGCAGCAAATAGTGAATCATCGGCGTGCGGTCGATGGCATAGGCCAAAGCCTCTCGCACCCGCGCATCCTTGAGAACCGGGTCTCGGGTATTGAACGCAAGGTAAGCCAGCACCGTGCCGGGAGAACGCAAAACTTCCAGATTGCTCTCGCGTTCTAGCGCCAGTACCATGTCTCCGGTCAGAGAAGTGACGGCAATGTCGGCGCTGCCCTTGCGCAATTCAAGGGCACGGGTGGTGGCATCGGGAATCACCGCGAACCTCACCCGCTGCAGGCGGGCCTTCTGGCCCCAGTAGCCGTCGTTGCGTTCGATGATGACCTCTTTATCGGGTTCGGCGGTCACGAAACGGAACGGGCCTGAACCAATGGGATGGCGATTGATCTCATCGCCACTCCCATAGGGAACGATGCCCATAGCGCCATCCGAAACATTCCACAAAAACGTTGCGAATGGCTCTTTGAGATGAAACACCACCGTAAAATCATCAGGCGTGTCGATGTGATCCAGGGGCCGGTACGCGGCTGCCTTGGTACTGCGAATTTTCCCCTGCAGCAGGGAATCGAAGGTCCACTTCACATCACGAGATGTAAGCGCGCGCCCGTCGTGAAACTTTACCCCTTGATGCAGATGAAATATATAAGTCAGGGGATCCGGAATCTCCCAGCGCTCCGCCAATCCTGGCTGAACGTTCAAGCGGTCGTCGCGCGTGCACAAGTCATCGAAAAGCAGTTCGTCAATCCGCTCGGACTGCGCATCCAGACCAACCCGCGGATCCAAATTAGTAGGGCTGCTCTCGATGATCATGACCAGCGTGTTGGGGTCTGGCTTCGCGGAGCAACCAAGTAGAAAAACGAAAAGTAGAAAAACGATCGGCACAGCCGCCCTCGGCTGTGCATTCGCAGCTCTGCGGCGAACCGGCCTTCCATCACACATACGAAATCTTTCCCAAAATCGCGGGTCTCTTCGCCCCGGTCGCCGATGGAAGATTCGACGGCTTCCGATTCCATGTTTGGAAAGCCAGCAACGCGAACGCCGCCGCTTCTTTGGCCTCCGAGGGTAGCCCGAATTCATCAGAGGAGCGAATCTGCAAGCCCAGTGGACGCAATTCGTTCGCCAGCATTGCCATGAGGGTCGGGTTGTTCGCCCCACCGCCGGAGACAATGAAGTCGCGGTAGGTGCTCGACCGACGAATCACAAATCTGCGAAGCGCATCGGCAATCGACCTGGCAGTCAAGGCCGTCGCCGTGGCGATGACATCTCGCTTATCCGCGCGGCCGCATCGACGGATGAACTCTTTAGTAAACTCCCGCCCAAATTCTTCACGGCCTGCTGTCTTCGGCGGCTTGCGTTGAAAGAATGGCCCACGCATAAGATGGCGGATCACACCCTCGATTACCGCGCCCGAGCCGGCAATCCTCCCATCACGGTCGTAAGGCTTTCGAAAAAGCTGCTGCGTCACAGCATCAATGACCATGTTGCCCGGTCCCGTATCGAAGGCCATTACCCGAGCGGCAGCGGCTCCCGCCGGGATGGCAGTGAAGTTTGCGATTCCGCCGATGTTCTGCACAATTCGGCCTACCTGATTGTCGCGATACAAAAGAAAATCGAGGAAGGGAACCAGCGGCGCGCCTTTTCCGCCGGCGGCCATATCGGCGGGCCGAAAATCAGAAACTACGGGAACACCGACGCGCGCAGCCACCACCGCGCCTTCACCCGTTTGCCAGGTGACAGCAAGCCTGCGGCCGAGAAACGGAGCAGGCTCTCCCTGGTGATAGAGCGTCTGACCGTGGCAGCCCACAAGGTCAGCTTTGAGATGAAAGCGCCGCTGCGTAGCCAGCAGAGCCTCAGAATAAAGCTCGGCAAGCAAAACATTTAATCGAGCCAGGTCAGACACGCTGGCTTTGCTCGAGTTCATCGCATCCAGCACGACGCGTCGAACTGTTTTCGGATAGGAATATTCCGCGTGCGCAAGCAAATGGAGGCGGGGCGTCCCCGTCCGGCCTCGCGAAGAAGTATTCACGCGCACCAGCGCAACATTGATTCCGTCGGCAGAGGTCCCGCTCATCACCCCGGCAACGATCATGCCCGATCCTGCCGGGTTATCGTTGCCAGCCGCACTTGTTCGCTGAACTCCCACAACTGCCGTGAAAGTTTCTCCAGTTTTGCTGCGCTTGGCGCGGGTGTCTGCCGCTTTACCTCCTTGGATTTGTCCTTGAACGCGAGCACACGAGCCACCGATTCTTTTGCTCGCCGCGCAAACTTCGCATCACTCTCTGCCGCTTTCACCAGGGCTTCGTGCGAACGCGTGATGTTTTCCTCGACATGACAAATCAAACACAGATCGCCGCCGGCCCGAATGTGCTCCACCGCTGCTTGTTCAATAGGGGCGGCCTTCAGCACGCCGCCCATCTCCAGATCATCGGAAACGATAAGCCCGCGATAGCGGATCTTCTTCCGCAAAATGTCAGTAATCCATTTCTTCGATAACGACGCGGGAGTACGATCATGAGTCACCGCCGGATAAGCGGCGTGGCCCACCAGAATCAAAGGCGACTCGCGCCGCAACGCGCGGTACGGAGCCATATCCGCCTCCCACAGCTGCTTCCACGACTTCTCTACACTGGGAAGTTCGTGGTGAGTGTCGAGATTCGCCTCGCCCAGCCCGGGAAAATGTTTGATCGCTCCCAGCACACCTGCTGAGTGCAGCCCCGCGAGAAATTCACGAGCATAGAGTGTGGCTTCTTTGGGATCAGCCGAGACTGCGCGCGCGCGCATCACATTGCGCGATGCAGCGAATGCCAAATCCACCACCGGCGCAAAATCCGTGTTAAAACCCATAACCCGGCAAGACTCGCCGATAGCCTTGCCGTGACGGCGATAGAGTTTGCGATTGCCGCAGGAGAACACATCCGCCGCCGAGGGGGTGGGACCCGTAACGTTGCGAAACCGATCCACCCGCCCACCTTCCATATCCACGCAGGTAAACAAAGGAATGGACACGCATGCTCGGCATGCATCGAGCAGCCGGTAGTTTTGTTCTCCACTCGTAATATTGCGCGCGAACAGAATCACACCCGCAGGTTGCAGCCGTTTGAGCAGGGAACAAAGCCGTGAACCCATCTCAGTGCCATCGAAGCCAACAATCAGCAGTTGGCCGATTTCTGCGGAAAGTGATGATTTGTTTTTCAATCCACCTGCTTCTTTAACTCCGCCAGCAGATTCAGCGCTTCGAGCGGGGTTAACCGATTCAAATCCACCTCGCGGAGCTTTTCCAGAACCGGCTGCGATAGTGGCGTGAAGATAGTGAGCTGGGCCGGAGGAAGCGGACGCAACTCATCGCTAGCCAGTTGCTCGGTCACGCGTTGTTCCGCGCTTTCGTGTTCCGCCAGAACTTCGCGCGCCCGCTCAATCACTTCATTCGGCAATCCGGCCAGCTTTGCGACTTCGATTCCATAACTGCGATCCGCCGCGCCCGGCTCCACTTTCCGTAAAAACGCGATTCCGCCCGCGGTCTCTTTCACCGACACGTGATAATTCTGCACTCCCGAAAGCCGCTCCGCCAGTTCGGTAAGCTCGAAATAATGCGTGGCAAAAAGCGTTTTCGCGCGCAAGCGCGCATGAATATATTCGACCGCCGCCCACGCGATAGCCAGCCCGTCGTAAGTGGCCGTGCCACGTCCCACCTCATCGAGCAGGATGAGCGATCGCGCCGTAGCCGTATGCAGAATCGCCGCTGTCTCCGTCATCTCAACCATGAACGTAGATCGCCCGCGCGCCAGATTGTCGCTCGCTCCGATGCGCGTGAACACCCGATCCACTACGCCGAGCCGCATTGATCCCGCCGGTACAAACGATCCCATCTGCGCCAAAATCACAATCAGCGCCGCCTGGCGAAGATAGGTCGACTTCCCGCCCATATTCGGGCCGGTCAGAACCAGCACCGTATGTGTGGTTGAGTTGAGATAGAGATCGTTCGGCACGAAGCGTTCGTTGCCGCCCGCCATCTCCAGTTGCTCAATCACCGGATGCCGGCCCGTAACGATTTCGAGATCCGCGGACTCTTCGAATCTCGGCCGGCAATAGTTGCGCAGAGCCGCCACCTGCGCCAATGCGGAAAGCACATCGACCTCAGCCAGCGCCAGCGCCGTTTGCCGGATGCGGCGCGCCTCGCCCGCAATCGCGGTCCGCAACTCCGTAAACAGCCGCCGCTCGATCTCCACGATCTTTTCCTGCGCATCGAGAATCTTCGATTCGTACTCCTTCAACTCGGGCGTGGTAAACCGTTCCGCATTGACCAGCGTCTGCTTGCGCTCATAGTCGGGCGGCGCCAGATGCAAGTTAGGTTTCGAGATCTCGAGATAATATCCAAAAATGGAATTGAACTTGATCTTCAGCGAGTTGATTCCCGTGCGCTGCCGCTCCCGCTGTTCGATCTGCGCCAGAAATTGTTTGCTGTTGCGGCTCAGGTCCCGCAGTTCGTCGAGCTCTCTGTCCACGGCGTTCTGAATAACTCCGCCATCGACCAGCGAAATCGGCGGTTCGGGCACAATAGTCTTATCGATTCGCTCCCGCAGATCGCCCAGTTCGTCAAGCAGTCCCAGTAGCGTCGTCATCCGCTCGGTCGCGAACCTCGCCAGTGCAACTCGCAGCCCCGGAATTCTTCTCAGCGATGCCGCCAGAGCCAGCACATCTCGCGGATTCGCCGTCTCCAGTGTGACCCGGCTCAGCAAACGCTCCAGATCCAAAATTCCGTCGAGAGCGCGACGAAGTTCCTCCCGCGCCACAGTTTCCCGAACCTGCGCCTCGACCGCATCCAGCCGCGCAGTGATTTCCAGCACGTCAATCGATGGCCGCAGCATCCACGAGCGCAGCAGACGTTTGCCCATCGGCGTTGCGGTGGCGTCAATTGAGCGAAACATCGTGACTCCGGCATCGGTGCCGGCAAACAGCGGTTCGATCAGTTCCAGATTTCGTACCGTGACCGCATCGAGCACCAAACAGTTCTGCCGTTCATAAAAACCCACTCGGTCGACATGGTCCAACGTCCCGCGTTGCGTCGAGCGAACATAATAGAGGATCGCTCCCGCCGCCGATGCCGCCGCCGGCTTACCCGCCAAACCAAAACCCTCAAGCGACAATACCCCGAAGTGATTTTCGAGCAGCGGGATGGCATGGTCGGGCGCGAAAATCCAATCATCCAGCGGCGTTTCGGCAAACCCCGCACCAGTCCCGGACCAGCGGGCGCGCCCCTCGCCTTTCAACTCGAACAGAGGCGTCACCGAACCATACAAAAGTTCCCTCGGTCTCAACTGCTGTAACTCTTCCTGAATCCGCCGTCCCGCGTCCTCACCGCCAAACTCAGTGGCCCGAAACTCACCCGTGGAAAGATCCAGCGCCGCAAATCCTACCCGATCCCCAATCTGCGCCATGGCCGCCAGAAAGTTATTTTCCTCGGAGCCCAGCGACGAATCCGCCGCCGTGCCCGGCGTGACCACTCGCGTAACCTCGCGCCGCACCAACTTCTTGGCCAGGCCCGCATTCTCCATTTGCTCGCAGATTGCGACCTTGAATCCTTTGCGAATCAGTTTGGAAATGTATCCTTCGGCGGCGTGGTAAGGCACGCCACACATCGGAACCGCAATGCCTTTTTCTTTATTACGAGAGGTCAGCGTGATTTGCAACTCGCGTGCTGCCAGGATCGCGTCATCGAAAAAAAGCTCGTAGAAATCGCCTAATCGAAAAAACAGCAAGGCGCTAGGATGTTCCTTCTTGATGGCGGCGTACTGCCGCATCAACGGCGTGGACGGCTCGGTCATCTCAGGCGGCTTCGTGCGCGGATTATAACAAACCGCAAACCTTCAACGCTCGACGCAAAACGCTCTCGCCCAGAACTCAGTTGACGCAACTCCCATCAAGTGCTTTCCTTATGCATGGAACTGCGCAAGGATCCGATCACCCGCTCCTGGGTTATTACCGGCGACGATGTGCCCGATAGCGCACCGCGCCCGGAAGCTTTTTGCCAGTTTTGTCCCGACTCTCGCGAACCCCCTCAACTCGTCGCCAGTATGTCTGGGACTTCCGGCACTCCGTGGTCGGCACGGGCCGTCGTCCATCCCACCGCCTTGTACCGCATCGAGGGCGAAGCCGCCCGCCGCGGCGACGGCATTTATGACCGCATGCGCCCGGTGGGCGCGCACGAAGTCCTGGTGGAGAATTCCTCGCACGACCGCCACCTATGGAACGCGAGCGAGCTGAGATCGAGCAGTTCCTGCTGTTGGCCGCACAGCGCATTCAGGACCTTAAAGGCGACGGACGCTTCAAGTACGTCAGCATCTACAAGGATCACGGGAACAGTGCCGGGCAGGAATTCGAGCATCCCACCTCCCAACTCACCGCCACTACTTTCGTTCCTCGCCGCGTGCTGTATGAACTGCGCGCCGCCCGTGAATACTTCCAGCAGCAAGGAGCGCTGCGTCTTTTGCGACATCGTTTCCCAGGAGATGAAGCAGGACCAGCGCGTGATCGAACTCCGCGGTGATTTCATCGCCCTGTGTCCGTACGCTCCGCGCGTGCCTTACGAGACCTGGATCATGCCGCGCACTCACGAGGCCGCCTTCGAACGCTTCGGCCTGAATCGCTCGGCGACCCTGCGCGATTTAGGCGTTCTGCTGCGACGCACCCTGCAGCGTATACGAACCATCACCGAAGATTTTCATCTCGTCCTGCACACTTCGCCCAACAGCCTGCACCGGTCGGGCAATCTGGGATACTGGAAGACGATCGACGAGGATTACCACTGGCACATCGAAATTATGCCGATCCTGGCATTGAAGGCGAAGTCCTACACTTTCAAAGAAGTGTACTATTCGCCTTTGTCCTCCGAGACTGCCGTGAAGCGACTGCGCGATGCAAAGATCGAAGCAACGTAGGCGCGGGTGTCTTCGCTCCTGCAGTTGCGAATGTGAAAACACCAATGACCATCCGCCGCATGAAAACCTACACCGGAGGCCAAGGATACGTTTATCAGTATTACTTTGTGGGAAAACGTGCAGCCATAACCGATTCGCCCCAGGGCGCAGCCACTGAATACATTTTCGACGTGACCTCCGACCGGAAGACCACTTTCGCGGTCAGCATTTTTCTCGCTGCGGTTGCCACCGCGGACTGGGCGGCAAATCACGGCCGCGTTCCTACCGATGCGGAACAATACGGGGCAGTCAAGATGCGCTTGTTTCAGGCTTTTGACGAGATTGAAAACATGATGGCCGACGGCCGAGCACTCATCATTGATTCGCAATTGCTGGATCAACTCTTAAGCACCTTGGGCGTCGATTAACCAAAGTGCGCGAGCCCTTCGGCTATCGTGTGATCCACGTCACAATGACCTGTGATCGCGCCGACTGTTGCTGCCTCATCTACAGGGCAGACTATAATCACTCTGGCAGTTCGGACGAGGATGCCGAATCTGCGGGGCTGGGTCTGGAAACTAAGCTATGCCTATTCTTTGGCTGCGCGTCGCGCTGGCTTTTTATGCGGTCGGACTGCTCTACGCGCTGGTTGCGCTGACGCGCACTAGCGACCTGCTCAACAAAATCGCCTTGCACGCTGCCTACCTGGGAATGGTTTTCCATTTCGTCTCGCTGACTGATTCCATACTGCTCACCGGCCAGATCACACTGGCTTCCGTGCACAATGCCGAATCCGTGCTCGGCTTCTTGATCATGGTCATCTTCATGCTCGTGTATCTCGTCTATCAGACCACCTCTCCGGGCATAGTGGTTTTTCCTCTGGTTTTTCTGCTGACCTTCGTTGCCGCCACCGGCCAGCAGCCCTTTTTGCTGACTTCCCCGACTTTGCGCACAGGATGGCTCTTCGCTCACATCGCCCTCATTTTCACCGGATATGCCGCCCTCATTTTGAGTTTCGGCGCCAGCCTGCTGTATCTCATCCAGGAACGTTCCTTGAAATCGAAAAAGCCGGGCGGACTTCTCTCCCGCCTGCCCGCCCTTGAAGTCATCGACGAAATTGGACTTCGCTCGCTGCTCCTCGGATTTCCCTTCATGACGCTGGGTCTGATCGCCGGTACGGTCGTGGCGCAATCGACCTATGGACGCATCGATCTTCTTGATCCCAAAATTTTGCTCTCGATCCTGATGTGGGTGGTGTACTTGATCCTGCTCTACACTCGCTGGACCGCCGGATGGCGCGGCCGCCGTGCCGCCTACCTCGCCGCCGGAGCATTCGCCTCTGCCATCATTGCCTGGGCCGCCAATTACTTCAGCGCCATTCACAGGTTCGCACAGTCATGAACTTTCAGCTCATCGGCGTCAATCACAAGACTGCGCCGGTCGAAGTGCGGGAACGCCTGGCGATCCCGGAGTCACGCCTGCCCGAGGCCTTGAAACGCTTCACTCAGCATCCCGGCGTGGACGAGGGACTGATCCTCAGCACCTGCAATCGCGTCGAACTGCTGGCCCAGACCAAGAACGGCAGCGCCGACCTGCGCGGATTCCTGCGCGACTATTTCCAACTCGAGTATGCAGATCTGGAGCCGCACCTCTACGAGTATCGCGAACACGACGCCATCCGCCATTTGTTTCGAGTCACGTCGAGCCTGGATTCCATGGTGATCGGCGAAGCCGCAAATCCTGGGGCAAGTGAAGGAAGCCTACGCCACCGCGCGCGCCGTGGGCGCCATCCACTCGCACCTGGACTTACTGCTTACTCGCGCTTTTGCCGTGGCCAAACGCGTACGCACGGAAACGGCTGTGGGATCTTCCGCCGTCTCGGTTGCCTCCGTTGCTGTGGAACTCGCCAAGAAAATTTTCGGTTCTCTCGCACGGCAAAAACGTGTACCTGGTGGGTGCAGGCAAGATGAGCGAATTGGCCGCCCGCCATCTGCTCGCCCACGGCGCGGCCTCGATATTCGTTGCCAATCGTACTTACGACCGGGCCATTCGCCTCGCCCAGAAATTCGACGGTCAAGCCATCGAATTCAGCCGTCTTTACGATACCTGCGACAACGGCGACATCGTCATCACCTCGACCGGAGCTCCCCACGCCATCTTCCGCCGCGAGCACGGCGAGCTCTTTATGAGCCGCCGCAAGAATCGTCCCATGTTCTTCATCGACATTGCCGTGCCGCGCGACGTCGACCCGGAGATGAACAAGGTCGACGGAATCTTCGTCTACGACATCGACGATTTGCAACAGGCCGTAACTTCGCACGTCGCGGATCGCAAAAAGGAGGCCGAGCGCGCCGACCGCAATCATCGAAAGCGAGGTCGAACGTTTTCAGGCCCGCCTCCATACTCTTGATGTGGTGCCCACCATCGTTTCCCTACAAGATCACTTGGAAACAATTCGCCAGGCTGAGATCGATCGGGTGCGCGGACGACTCGGCCCGCTCTCGCCGGAACAGGAACTCGCAATTGACACGCTCACTCACGGCATCGTGAACAAGATCATGCACACGCCCATCAGCACCTTGAAGACCGCAGCCCGCGAATCCGAAGCCACCACGGTAGTCGATATTGTTCGTCGCCTGTTCAACCTACAGGAAAAAGACAAAGACAAGGAAGCAGCGCAATCCGGAGGCACTTCGGGGGGACGCGCCTGATGGCCCGCCTCCGCATTGGTTCCAGAGGCTCCCAACTCGCGCTCTGGCAAGCTCATCACATCAGCGCTCTGCTCCGCGAACGCGGTCACCAAGTAGAACTCGAGATCATCAAAACCACCGGCGACAAAATCATTGACGTCGCTCTCGCCAAAGTCGGCACCAAAGGCATGTTCACCAAGGAGATCGAAGAGGCGTTGGCCGAGAGACGCATCGACCTTGCGGTACATAGCCTGAAAGACCTGCCTACCGAGGTTTCCTCGGGATTCGAAATTGCAGCCATTACCACGCGGGAAAATCCGCGCGACGTATTTTGCTCGCGCCAGTACCAGAACGTCGAAGATTTGCCGCAGCGCGCGCGGGTTGGCACCAGCAGCCTGCGTCGCCAGGCCCAACTGAAAGCCCTGCGTCCCGATCTCAACATCCACCCCCTACGCGGAAATGTGGACACTCGGCTGCGCAAGCTGGAAGCGGGCGAATACGACGCGATCATTCTGGCGGCCGCAGGTCTCAACCGCCTGGGCAAAACCGACCTTGTCCGACAAATAATCTCTGCCGAAATAATGTGCCCCGCGGCCGGGCAAGGCGCATTAGGAATCGAGATTCGCGCCGGAGACGCGGTCACCAGACAGCACTTAAGTTTTCTCGACGATGCCGCAGCCCGCGCCACTACCACGTGCGAGCGAGCCTTGCTCAACAAGCTCGGGGGCGGCTGCCAGGTGCCAATCGGCGCGCTGGCGGAAGTCCGCAACGCACGCCTGCATCTCGACGCAATCGTCGCCGACCCCGACGGCTCCAGGGTCCTGCGCGAGTCGCGAGACGGCACCGACCCAGTTCAACTCGGAGAGTCCGTCGGCCACACCTTGCTCCAGCGCGGCGGAGATGCGATCTTGGAAGCAGTCTACGGCCAGGGAATTGCCCTGCCACAGCAACCCTAAGTGTGTGGCGCTGAACGTGTGGCGCGGACGCCTTCGCCCGCGTTTCTCGCCACAACTCGGAGACCCGAAAGTGTACATACCAGAATTCAATCGTCAGAAAGACCGCGCCGCCACTCTCGCATTCATGCGAGCAAATCCATTTGCCATCCTGGTTTCTAACGTCAGTGGCGTCCCGTTCGCCACCCACCTCCCGCTTCTCGTGCACGAAGCCGAGGATCAGTTAATAGTGCGCGGCCACATGGCAAAGGCAAATGCCCACTGGAAATCAATGAAGGAAAGTGAAGAGTCGTTGGTCATCTTTCACGGACCCCACGCCTATATTTCCCCCAGCTTGTACGAGCTTCGCGAGAGCGTTCCCACCTGGAACTACGCCGCCGTCCATGTCTACGGCGAGCCCACTCTATTCTCGGACGAGCCTGGCCTGAGAGAAGTCCTCCATCAGATGATCGACACTTTCGAATCTGCATACATGGCGCAATGGCAGGAACTAAGCCAGCAATATCAAAGCCGGATGATGAAGCATATTGTCGGATTTGAAATAAAGGTCAAGCGGCTGGAAGCCAAGTTCAAGCTCAGCCAGAATCGCACCAAGGGCGAACAAGCTCGAGTCATTCAATCCCTTAACCAAAGCCCGGACTCGAACATTTCAGGAGTCGCGGAGCTCATGCAACAAGAAGGTTTGCTCCGCTGATTTACATGACCAAATCTCGCGCACCGGTGAAGAAAGAAAAACCGCTCTCCGGAATTCGCATCCTTGTAGGTCGCGCCTGCCATCAGGCCGGCGCTCTCTCCTCGCGTCTGCAAAAACGTGGTGCGAAGATCGTCGAGATTCCCTTTATCGAAATCCGCCAGCCCCGCTCTTATAAACCGCTCGACAGAGCCCTGAAAAACCTTCACACCTACGACTGGCTCATCCTCACCAGTGTGAATGGAGTAGAAGCGCTGTGGGAGCGCCTTCATAAACTTCATCTCACCAACCAGCAGTTGAAACCCGTGAAAGTAGCGGCCATAGGACCCGCCACGAAAAACGCCATCGAAAAACGCGGAATCAAAGTCAAGATCGTTCCGGAACAGTACGTTGCCGAATCGGTTGTCGAAAGTCTGCGCCATCAAATAGCAGGGAAGCGTGTGCTGTTAGCCCGAGCCCGCATCGCCCGCGACCTGATCCCCCGCGAACTGCGCCAACTCGGGGCCAGAGTAGATGTTGTCGAAGCCTACGAAACCGTGATTCCAAAATCCTCGCGCACTCGCCTTCGCGTCCTCCTCAAAGACGCCAAGCGCCGCCCGCACGTGATCACGTTCACCAGTTCCTCGACGGTCCGAAACTTCGTCTCTCTGCTGGGAAAAAATAAAATGCCAGACGGCATCCGCCTTGCTTCGATCGGCCCCATCACTTCATCGACCCTCCGCGAACTCGGCCTCCCAGTCGACATCGAGGCAACCGAATACACAATCCCAGGCCTGATCAAAGCCATTGCCGGTGCGCTACCGAATCGCTGATCCCCTCACCCCCGCAAGCCTACTCCGTCAGCGAGCAATTACATTCCGCCGGCGGCACATGCGCCTTCAAAAATCCCGACACTCGCTGATAAGCGTCAATCTGATTCTCCACCCGCGCAAAGCCGTGTCCTTCATTCTCATAAATCTTGTACTCGACCGTTCCTCCGCGCTTCTTAGCCGCGTCAGCCACTTGCTGAGTCTCTTCCTTCGGGCATCGCGGATCGTTCCCACCCGCCAACAGCAGCAACGGCGCCTTGATCTGATCCACAAAAAAAATCGGCGACCGCTCCTGATACAGCGCCTTATTTTTCTCCAAATCTCCCATCGTCGCCAGATCCGATTGCTGCAACACCGGATCCTCATTCTGAATCTCCGTAAACCAATTCACGAACGGCACGATCGGAACCCCCGCCGCCCAAACCTCCGGCGCCTTGGTCACGCCCATCATCGTCAAGTAGCCGCCATAACTGCCGCCCATCAGAATGATCTTCTTCGGATCAAGATATCCCGTCTGCTTGATAAAATCCGCCGCCGCCAGCACGTCCTGCAAATCGCCTCCGCCCATGTCAAACAAATTCGCCTGCTGAAACTCCTTCCCATATCCAGTCGAGCCGCGATAATTCGGAGCAATCACCATGTATCCCTGGTTGACCATGTGCTGAATAAATCGGTTAAACGAATTCATCGATTGCGACGTCGGCCCGCCGTGCACATAAACGATCGCCGCATTCTGCCCATTGCGAACCATGTTGTAAGGAACATAGACAAACGCCGAAATCGTCCACTTGCCATCGCGACTCGGATAGTGCGCCAGAAACGGCTCGACCATATCCTCCGAATGCACCCCCGCCACCAGCGAGTGCGTCACCTGATGCGATTCCCCCGTCGCCAACCCATAAATCCAAAGATCTCCCGGCGCACTCGCTCCATTATGGTTGTACAACAAGCGTGCCCCATCCTTACTAAAAGCGGAATGTTCGCCCTCCACATGGTTCACGCCCTTCTTCAAAGCCAACGCCGCAGTCTTGCCCGTAACCAGATCATGCAAATAAATATCGGTATTGCCTTCCACATTCGCGGTCCACGCCACCCCTTTGCCGTCGGGCGAAAAATGCCCGCCTTCCATCTCCCACTTATCCTGGGTGAGCCATTCAATCTTTTTGCTGGCAATCTCCAGCAAGCCAACATTGTCATAGCCGTTCGCGGCATTCGACGTTACCAGCAGCTTCTTCCCATCGGGCGAAAAATCATTTGCACGGTAAAGTTGTTCTCCGTCATGCGGAGTGAGCAGGGAACTCTGCCCGCTCGCCACCTCCGCCAGAAAAATATTCGATTCCGTTCCCTTCGCCTGGTGCTGCGTGTATGCGATCCACTTGCCATCGTTTGACCAGATCGGATCCTCATTCAGCCGGTCCGCCGGCGTGCCCGTCGTGATGTGTTTCACATCCCGCATCAGCATGTCGTAAACATCGATCTCATAGGCCGACGACGTTTTCGCTTTCACCGTGTACGCCAGATAACGCCCATCCCCCGACCATCGCGGATACTCCTCCGCAATCTCGCGAGTATTGGTCAAATTCACCACTTGCCCGCTCTTCGGCGAAACAATAAAGATGTCCCACTGCTCGTCGCCGTCGTAATCCGACATGTAAGCGATCCACTTTCCGTCCGGCGACCACGCCGGCGCCGTCTGCCGCTGATCGCTCACCGTGAGTTGCGTCGGCCACCCACCTTCCGCTGGCACTGTCCACAGATTATTTCGCCCACTGATGTTGCTGACAAACACAATCGTCTTGCCGTCCGCCGACCACGACGCCCGCCCCACCTGCCGCGTCATGTACAGCTTCTGGATGGAAAGACTCTGCTGATTCTGTTCCACCTCCGCGCTGGGCTTGCTGGCAATTTGTTTGGGATCGGTAATGGCCTGGGGCACGGGCAAAGTCTGCGCTGCAGCAGAGAAACTCATAAACATGACAATAGCAAACCAACTAAAAGTAAGCATGGAGTCCTTGGTAGCGCCGCCGTCGAGGCGGATGTCGTGCCTGCAAAAGTCTAGCAGACGCCACTCACCCCATCGCACCGTCATCTGTGTTGCAAGATCCTTACTTGGCGAATGCTCAAATAATACGGCAGGGAATTCAGGCGAGAATCGTCAGATCACAGCTTCGCATTCTTGTGAACCTCAACCGTGCTCCAAGTCTTATCCCCCGCATGACAAATATTCTCCAGCGCACAGTCCACACATTTAGGCCGCCGCGCCACGCACAATTGTCGTCCATGCCAAATGATCTGGTGCGCAAACAGAATCCACTTCTCGCGAGGGATCACCTTCATCAAATCCTGCTCGATTTTCGGCGCATCCGTATTCTTACTAAGCTCCAGACGGCGCGCGATGCGCGTGACATGCGTGTCCACCACTACGCCTTCCGCTTTGCCAAACCACGTGCCCAGCACGACATTGGCAGTCTTCCGCGCCACTCCCGGCAATGTAAGAAGCCGCTCCACGTCATCCGGAACCTGGCCGCCAAATTCGCTCGCCACTCTCTTCGCCGCTCCCACCACCGACTTTGATTTATTACGAAAAAATCCCGTCGAGCGCACGTCGGGCTCCAACTGCTCCGGTGTGAGCGCCGCGAAGTCCGCCACCGTAGGATACTTGCGAAACAATTCTGGCGTGACCCGATTGACGTTCACGTCCGTCGATTGCGCCGACAAAATGGTCGCCACCAACAGCTCCCACGCACTCCTGTGAGTCAGCGCGCAGGTCACATCCGGATAAAGCTGGTCCAACCGCCTCAATATTTCAGCCACGCGCTCCGGTGCCACCGGGTCGTAAGCCTTCGCCATCCCAGAGCGTTTGACTGGCGCCGGCCCCGGTCTCTGACCCCGACGGTCCGGGCGCTGCCCGCCGCCTGTCCCCGCCGAGCGCTCCACCCGCACTCCTTCATGACGCCCCGTCTTTGCCGGTTGTCGAGTACCTATCCCGCGTGCCATATCCCTGCCTCGTATCCCTGCTAAATGGAGAACAAGCGTCATCGCCCGTCCGTCCCACCGCTGGATTCTATCGCAACCAAGCGTGTGCCAGCATTGCCACCCCCGAATGGTCTTTCGTAATCCCACAGACTCAGCTGTCCAATTGACGGGCACGCACCCACTAGGTACTCTGAAGATGATCCAAAACAGGTCGAGGAAGCTCCCGTGGCAGTCAAGTCCATCCAACTCGGGCAAGTCTGGCGCAAGGACGACGACGGAAAGGACTACCTCGTCACCAAGGTGTACAGCGAAGTCTTCTCCCAGTTCGCCGTGTTGCGCTTGGCCCAGGTAACCGCGCCCGATGCCCCCACCGTCCGCGTAAAAGTGGCCAAAGGCGCACAGGGCGCATCTCTGCCCGGTTTCACCTTTACCCAGGAAGGCTCATTCTAAAGCCTGTAGAAACGTTGCTGGCAACCTCTCTAGTCAGAAACGTGGCCAGCTACGGCTCAATTTCTCGGCATCCGCGATTCGCATCACGGTATGCCATCAGCCGTATCGCAGATGTGCCTGATTCATGCGGCTTCAGCCGCTGTCTTTTTTGATCGGTGATGGTAAGCAATCGCATGACCCAGAAAATTTAGCTCTACCCCATGACTGAAAAAATTCTCGCCCTTCTCTTCGTCTTTATTAAATCCGTCATCGCCGCCACCGGCTATGCTGGCCTCACCATCCTGATGGCCATTGAATCCGCCTGCATTCCCCTGCCCTCCGAACTGATCATGCCCTTTGCCGGCTACCTGGTGTACGAGGGCTCGATGAATTTGTTCTGGGCCGCCACCGCCGGAGCCATCGGATGCAATCTCGGTTCGCTGGTCGCTTACGAAATCGGAAGTTACGGCGGCCGTCCGCTGGTGGAAAAATACGGCCGCTGGATTCTCATGGGCCGCCGCGAACTCGACTGGGCCGACCGCTTCTTCGCCCGCTGGGGCTATCTCGCGGTCGTCATTGCCAGAATGCTCCCCGTGGTCCGCACCTTCATCGCCCTGCCCGCCGGAATTGCCCGTATGCCCCGCGGACGTTTTCATCTCTATACTTTTCTCGGATCATGGCCCTGGTGCCTCGGCCTGGCTTACCTCGGCATGAAGCTCGGAGAAAACTGGCGCGGCCTGGGAAAGTATTTCCACCAGTTCGATGCCGTTATCGGCATCGCGCTATTAGCGGCAGTAATCTGGTTCGCCTGGTCACACTGGCACAACCGCCTCACCGACTAAATATGCGTGACCATGCAACTGCGCCGGGTTTTGGGTGGCGCAGCGCTTCCAGCGCTACGATAGCCGCCCTCGAATAACTAAGGGGTTTTAACCACCACCGCTCTGGTCGATGCTCTCGAATCGAGTAAGCCGCAATGGCGCGAAAAATATCCCAACAACGGAGGCACAGCTTGAAATACTTCATGGTTGCATTCATCGCATTGTTCCTGGGCGCGAGTTCCGGCTCCGCCCAGATCCCAGCCACCCCAAACCAACCTTTCGTCGTCGAGTATTATTACAAAGCAAAATGGGGACACGCCGATGAATTCCTTCGCCTCTTTAAAAAGAACCACTACCCGCTGCTCAAGAGAGAAGTTGAGATGGGGCGCATGCTCAAAGTCTGGATGGACCAACCCCGTTACCACACCGCGGAAGACGGCCGCTGGGACTATCGCGTAACCATCGTCTTCAAGAATGCCACGGTCGCCAACGAATCCTTCGACGAAGACGCGCTCAAGAAACAATTATTCCCCGACAAGGAAACCTACGACCGCGAGGAGCAGCAGCGTTTCGAAATCCTGGCAGCCCACTGGGACCTGCCAATGAAGACGGTCGATTTGGAAGGGAAGTGAATGCAGCCGGGTTTGCGTAGCGCATCAATTTGCTGGCACAGCGATTTTGAGTAGCGCAGCGCTTTCCGCGCTGCGACAACCGCCCTGAATCGACTGAGGGGTTTTAATCCTGAGGTGCTGTTCGTTATCGCTCCCAGACGTTTGTTAAGTGTTGCGATAACGACCGTCGCCGCAAAACCCGCGCCCCGAGCGGATTCTGCTTGACACTCAGCGCGGCCAGTGTAATATTTATTCCTGTTTTTCTGCCGCTCAAATTCGCATCTCCCTGCGAGTTCTGCGCTGTTCCAGCCCCGGGATGAGACCCACGATTTTACGACCCTCATTTCTGGCTCGGTAGCCGAAACTGGCGGCTCGTAGATTTTCCACCCCGGAGGGGAGCATTGACTGTAACCGTTGTGCCGTACCGCAACCGAACACAGAACTGCCGTTCCTGCCTTCGGATTTCCCCAACCAATTTCTGTCCCGTTCAACCAAAGACCCCAAGGAGATACATCGTGAGAGTGAACAAAATAATCGTGCGATCGTTGGTTTGCTTCCTGCTGCTGGTTGTGAGTGCCCTGGCTGCTGACCGCAGCAATTACATCATCACCGAAAAAGGCGTCGTCGTGAAAAACCCGTCCAAAGTAATTACACCCAACGTCTGGAAAAGTGAACCCGCGCTCACCACCGTCGCCGGCAACCTCAGCGACTTCCCGTTCGGCGTGTACTTCGCTTTGTACAATTACTACATCACCGGGTCGGCCAACACCATCGGAGTTGCTGAGTACTGGCAAGGCGTTCCTTTCACCCCTTCTGCCAATGTCACGGTAATGGAAGTGGACGCCTCGGTCGTCTGGGCCGAAGGCACCAACGAAGTTGTCTTGAGCCTCTACAGCGATGCCAATGGTTTGCCCGGCAAACCCATTCACACCTGGCATGTGAAGAATGTCGCGGGCTTCGGCACTTGCTGCCAACTGGCCAAAGGAAAAAGCACCCTGGGTATTCCTCTCAGCGGGGGCAAACAGTATTGGTTTGTAACTAAGACCGATTCAACCGACACCGATATTTTCGCCGGATGGGATCTCAACACCACCGATATGCGGTCACACCCGATCGCTACTCACTGTATCGGCACCACCACTCAATGCGGGAGCAACAACAATAAGTGGGCCGTCGGCAGCGCTATACTGCCAGGCTACGCCGTACAGGGAAAATAGCTTCTTGCCGATTGATGAAACGGTCCTTCCGCAGGGGTCAGGCAAGGCTCGCCCAGCCCCCTCGGAAGTCCGACGACCTGTGAACCCGTAGCCCGCGCGCAACCGTACAGCCACCCCGTAACAGCTTGCGGAAGACTCCGGTTTTGGGTGGCGCAGCGCTTTCAGCATTTATCGCGGCGCACACGAACCCATCGCCCCAGTCGATGCTCCATTTCCCCGCTAAACCATCCCCCGTCGCGTTTAACCGCACTTGGTTGCAAATCTCCTCTCGATACGAGAACATAACCGATTGCCTTACATTCCCAGCTCTCACCAGCAAGAGCTCTCATAAGGAAGCCTCCAAAAGATGGCGATTCGGCAGAAGTCCGCAAAAACCGAGAATAAGAAACAGCACGGCAGCGAGATTCAACCACTCAAAGGTAAGCTCGGCGTCATGATCCCCGGCATGGGCGCTGTGGCCACTACGTTCGTGGCCGGCGTGGAAGCCATCCGCAAGGGAATCGCCAAGCCCATCGGCTCGCTCACCCAGATGGGAACCATTCGCCTCGGCAAACGCACCGACGCCCGCTCGCCCAAGATCAAAGAGTTCGTTCCCCTCGCCGCCCTCGACGATCTCGTCTTCACCGGCTGGGACATCTTCGAGGACGACATGTACACCGCCGCTAAAAAGGCCGGAGTCCTCGATCGCGAATTGCTCGACCAGATCAAACCTTTCCTCGGTTCCATCAAACCGCGCAAGGCGGTTTTCGACCACAATTACGTGAAGAAGATCGACGGACCCAATGTAAAAAAAGGCAAGAACAAGATGGATCTCGCCGAACAGGTCCGAGCCGATATTCGCGATTTCAGAAAAACTTCCGCAGCCTCGCGCCTGATCACCATCTGGTGTGGTTCCACCGAAAGTTATATCGAGCCCACCGCCGCCCATCAATCCGTCAAAACTTTCGAGAAAGCGCTCATCCAGAATGACGAAAACATCGCCCCTTCGATGATCTACGCCTACGCCTCGCTGATGGAAGGCGTGCCCTTCGCCAACGGCGCCCCAAATCTCACGGTCGATCTTCCCGTGATGCACGAGTTGTCGAAAAAGAACAACGCCCCCATCTGCGGCAAAGACTTCAAGACCGGACAAACCTTGATCAAAACCATCCTCGCCCCAGGCTTCAAGGCCCGCATGATCGGCCTCAACGGATGGTTCTCCACCAACATTCTCGGAAACCGCGACGGCGAAGTCCTCGAAGATCCCGGCTCTTTCAAAACCAAGGAAGAATCCAAACTCTCCGTCCTCGAGCATATCCTCCAACCCGACCTCTACCCCGAGCTCTACGGCCACTTCACCCACAAAGTCCGCATAAATTATTACCCCCCCAGAGGCGACAACAAAGAGGGCTGGGACAACATCGATATCTTTGGGTGGCTGGGGTACCCGATGCAGATTAAAGTGGATTTTCTTTGCCGGGATTCTATTTTGGCGGCGCCGCTGGTGCTGGATCTGGTTTTGTTTATGGATCTGGCGCAGCGCAGCGCGGAACTGCGCGGGCTCGGCATTCAGGAGTGGTTGAGTTTTTATTTCAAGTCTCCGATGAGCGCGCCGGGGCTTTATCCCGAGCATGATTTATTTATTCAGCTGATGAAGTTGAAGAACACGCTTCGCCATTTGCGCGGCGAGGGATTGATCACCCATCTTGGGTTGGAATATTACGATTGATGGGCCGCGGGTTCAGCCTTTGCTGGGCCAGCCTCCCACATCGGCGCCTTCACCCGCTGCACTTGAACCGTGCGCCCTAGCAGCGCCATGGCGACGGTCAGGCAAACTGCCACCGCGAGCACGGACGCCTCTGGCCCGAAGGCCCCGCCGGTCAGAATCGAAGGCCCGTGGAGCGTCCCCGCAAGCAATCCCGGCTTGGTGTCGTGGCCCGAGACCGACATGCCGAAGAGCGAGCCTTCGGTAAAGTTCCAACCCATGTGAAGTCCGATCGGAAACCACAGTCGTCCGGTCACCAAGTACGCAGCCGCCAGCAGCACGCCCGCTTCGAGCGCGATGGCAATCGAACTAACCACCGTCGCTCCGGGATTGAACGCATGCCCGAATCCGAATAACGCAGAGGAAATCACCACCCCGATCCAAGTCCCTCCCGCGATCTCCAGGATGCGGAATACGAAGCCACGCACCAGGGTCTCTTCGCTGATCCCGACCATCAAAGCAACAAATGCGCCGGTTGCCACGCCGGAGGCGGAGCCGTACCCCGCTGGATGATAGTCACCAACCATCCACAGGAGGCCCATGACCGCGGAGAATAAAGCGATCCCAAGTCCAAGCCCTCCGGCAAATTCCGCCACGCCACCCTTCCCGACCAACTCCGGTGCCTGGTGGCCTTCAATCCATCGCGTGCCAGCCAGGTAGGAAGCGAAGACAACTGCGGAAAGAATTACCAGTCCCTTAGTCTCTCCCATGCGACCACGGATGATTGCTTGCGTACCGAACAGCAATCCCAGAGCCAGCCCGAAATTCAACAACGCTAATGCCAACTTCTTGCTGCTCTGTTTGACGTTCGCTCGCATGGGGTTAGCATCCTTTCCGCTGTAAGATCTTACGAGATGCGTAGGAATAAGGTTCCAGCACCCCAACAATATCCCCGAAAATGTCAATTTCAAAGGAGCTCATGCCTAGGCGGGCGGCCCGGAGCGTAGCCATGAATCTTGGGATTTGGGGTGCCCCGCGCAGGGTGCCCCAGGTCTCGCCGTCTTTGCGAGACCTGGGAGCCGGCGAACCCGTTCCAGAATCTTCAGAAACAAATCACAGTAAACCTCATTCCTGAAGAGCACCCGGCGTCGGTAACCACTGAACGTCAGAAAGTGTAAGTCCCTACCGACACAAAATCGGTGCAGGCCTTCGATCATGAATAAAGAGTAGAAAAATCAAAGAAGGCCTGTCTGTGACAACTGAACTTTGAGGCGGCTCTCCCAGGTCTCGCAAACCCAGCGAGACCTGGGGCACTGCGGTTTTTGCAAGGGGCGGGAGGGTGGCCCATTCTAACTTTCGCGTTCTTTGCCGAATTTAGAGTGGGGATGTTAGAGGCTGTGCGGGCCAGTAGAAGCCTCTTCTGCTTCGATAAGGCGGGCGTTGGACACTGAATCCGGGGACCGCCGGGATGTTCACCTGATTCTCGCCGCCAGAAATCGGGGTCAGTCCCGCCTGTCCCCGGATTTATTCCTAAATTCAAAGTAGCTCTGTCACGTTTCGTGCATATCGACTGCGGGCGTACTATTCCCCTGTCGGCTTGTGAGGTCTGTATGCCCATTCACCGTCGCCGCGAAACTCCTATCGAACGCATCTACCGTGAAGTTAGCGGCAACAAAATGCCCGCCGCTGTGAAACGCGTACTTCTCCCCGAGCGAAGACCAAGCGGCGGCGAATGGAGTCGCCTGTGGGGGGAACTAGCAATGCTAGGCGACGAGTGGATTAAGACACTTGCCGATGGCAGAAAGGTGAAATTCACCAACCAAGAACTACGGGACGAGTGGGTGTTTATCACCGCTCAGGTTGAGCGCAACAAGGTCGTTTATTCTATCGTGTTGACCGACGCAAAAGACTCGCTTAGTCGTGGAGAAGTTGAAAGTCAGTTCGAGGGCGAACTTTCAAAGAAATCGCTGAAACCTAATTGATTCGTCTATTTGCCGAGCGCCTTCGACTAGAGTTTTCCCCTTAGCTTAAACCGGAACAATTCTAAAACCGGGCTTGGGTTTCAATCTTTCGCAATGACACGGCGGTCGCGGTGCGGATTGCGGCGCGGCTCGCCAGTATCAAGCTTGCACTTCTCGCCCGGAACCGCCCCGCAAGTTGGACATGACACAGCGAGTATTTGTTTTGCATTAAGTTCCCTCTTCATGACGAAAATAATGCCATAAGCTCGTGTAGGAGAATGGTCAATTTGGAGCAGCTTCAGGTACTTAATTGGCACCCCCTGAAGGGGACTTTGGTCAGCCAACTATATTTCACCTTTTATATTCGGTGTGACCTGGCCCCGAGCTTAGTCGATGAAAATCGGAATTTAGGGTGCCCCGCTCCTTGGGTTTTTTGCAAGGGGCGGGTGCCTTTATCGATCGCACCGCCGGTTTTCTCACGCTCATGCGGAAGATCGGCGGGTGGCCCGGAGCTTCTCCGATGAAATTAGGGTTTGGGGTGCCCCGCTCCTTGCGTTTTTTGCAAGGGGCGGGTGCCTTTATCGATTCGCACCGCGGTTTTCTCGCGCGCATCCCGGATGATATTCGCGTCGCCTCAAGGTCCCTGCTGTCGGCACACGCCTAATCGTTGACTCTCCCGCCCTTGCAAAAAGCGCAAGGAGCGGGGCACCCCGGTCCGGAGAATGGCTTGGAATGGGCCACGTCACGATTTAAATATTAAACACAAGGTCCCTCCACTTCACAGATCATCGCTTTGCGATGATCTGTTCCGGTCGGGATGACAGAGTTTGACTAGACGGGACGCTAACCTGGGTCCCCCAACAAAACGGACGGGGGCACTGGGCTCCGCCTCTCGGCGCTCGTGACTGTCGGCTCTCCCGCCCCTTGCAAAAAGCGCAAGGAGCGGGGCACCCCGGTTTGGATCATGAATAAAGAGTAGAAAAATCAAAGAAGGCGCATCTGGGACAGCAGAACTTTGAGGCGGCTCTCCCAGGTCTCGCAAACCCGGCGAGACCTGGGGCACCCGGCCGGAGAACGGTTTGGAATGGGCGACGTGACGATTAAACATTAAACACAAGGTCCCTCCACTTCACAGATCATCGCTTTGCGATGATCTGTTCCGGTCGGGATGACAGAGTTTGACTAGACGGGACGCTAACCTGGGTCCCCCAACAAAACGGACGGGGGCACTGGGCTCCGCCTCTCGGCGCTCGTGACTGTCGACTCTCCCGCCCCTTGCAAAAAGCGCAAGGAGCGGGGCACCCCGGTTTGGATCATGAATAAAGAGTAGAAAAATCAAAGAAGGCGCATCTGGGACAGCAGAACTTTGAGGCGGCTCTCCCAGGTCTCGCAAACCCGGCGAGACCTGGGGCACCCGGCCGGAGAACGGTTTGGAATGGGCGACGTGACGATTAAACATTAAACACAAGGTCCCTCCACTTCACAGATCATCGCTTTGCGATGATCTGTTCCGGTCGGGATGACAGAGTTTGACTAGACGGGACGCTAACCTGGGTCCCCCAACAAAACGGACGGGGGCACTGGGCTCCGCCTCTCGGCGCTCGTGACTGTAGACTCTCCCGCCCCTTGGAAAACGCGCAAGGAGCGGGGCACCCGGCCTTCGATCATGAATAAAGAGTAGAAAAATCAAAGAAGGCCCATCTGGGACAGCAGAACTTTGAGGCGGCTCTCCCAGGTCTCGCAAACCCGGCGAGACCTGGGGCACCCCGGTCCGGAGAACGGTTTGGAATGGGCGACGTGACGATTAAACATTAAACACAAGGTCCCTCCACTTCACAGATCATCGCTTTGCGATGATCTGTTCCGGTCGGGATGACAGAGTTTGACTAGACGGGACGCTAACCTGGGTCCCCCAACAAAACGGACGGGGGCACTGGGCTCCGCCTCTCGGCGCTCGTGACTGTCGACTCTCCCGCCCCTTGCAAAAAGCGCAAGGAGCGGGGCACCCCGGTTTGGATCATGAATAAAGAGTAGAAAAATCAAAGAAGGCGCATCTGGGACAGCAGAACTTTCAGGCGGCTCTCCCAGGTCTCGCAAACCCGGCGAGACCTGGGGCACCCGGCGGGAGAACGGTTTGGAATGGGCGACGTGACGATTAAACATTAAACACAAGGTCCCTCCACTTCACAGATCATCGCTTTGCGATGATCTGTTCCGGTCGGGATGACAGAGTTTGACTAGACGGGACGCTAACCTGGGTCCCCCAACAAAACGGACGGGGGCACTGGGCTCCGCCTCTCGGCGCTCGTGACTGTCGACTCTCCCGCCCCTTGCAAAAAGCGCAAGGAGCGGGGCACCCCGTTTGGCGGCCCAGGATTTTCTGATCGGCAAGACGGGTTTGCCGATTTTGAGGGATTTTGCCTTGAAATTGGCAAAAGGCCTTTGCCGAATTTGCGGCTTGCCTGCGTCTCGGGCCGCGCGACTTCGCGCTTCACTTCTTTTTTTATAGTGCTTTCGTTTCGGCTTCGATCTCGGTGGTCGCCGGGGCGCCTAAGCGGAGCAGGTCCCAGGCTTCGCGGTATTTTTCGAAGCGTCCGCCATCGCGTTTTTTGGTGCCGTCGGGGTAGAGGCGGATGTGGATGCTGTTGACAATTTCGGCGACGGGGATGATGTACCAGGCATCGTGGGGGACGACGTAAGCGGCGATGAAGTCGATTTCCTGATCGGAGTATTGAAGGTGGTGGCGGAGGCGTTTGCGGGCAACGGCGACGCTGTATCCCCAGCGGGTGGTGGTGAAGACCGACTTGACCTGAATGCGGAGTAAGCGACCCTTGTCCTCGACGACGAGGTCGTAGGGTTCGCTGTCGCCGTAGGGTTTGCTTACGGCGAAGCCCATGCTGGCGGCTTTAATGACGAAGATCAGTTCCGCCATTTCGCCTTTGCGCTTGGAGTAGCATGAGGTGCGTGGGCCGGACGGGTGTCGGGCGGGATTCAGGTTGGTGGAAACGCCGAAGTGTTTTCTCATAGCGCGAGATGCGCGGGCACTTGCCCCGCGCACAATTCTCCCTTGATGTGAATTTGAATTTTGATGCTGTGAATCTTGAGTCTGCGGAAATCGCGGACAGGAGTGTCCGCGCCACACCAAACAAAAAGGCGCAAGCTGAGTGCCTGCGCCTTTTTGTTCTCTATGTCCAGACTATCAAACTCGAGGGGGTAAGTGAGCCATGTTTGGCAACTTTATATTCGGTGTGCAATCAGGGACTTGGAGGAAATTGCGCCTCGAAGGGGGCTTGACAAGATTTC
This sequence comes from Terriglobales bacterium, assembly GCA_963706465.1. GTDB lineage: Bacteria > Acidobacteriota > Terriglobia > Terriglobales > Acidobacteriaceae > JABDBE01. The sequence continues at coordinate 80,975 of CAVPMC010000001.1, read as the reverse complement.
TCTGGTTCGGGCAAAAGGGCGGAATTTGGGGCTGTTTCCGGGTTAGCCGCGAAGTTGTGTTCCCCGCTGCCCGGGGAAGATAGTTAAGAAGTGCGGCCCGGATAACCTTCCGGAGTGAATCTGCGTCGAACTTCATAGGGGAATACTGCGGGACGGGCATTCTTTCGAAGGGTATAATGAGTCTACAGACCCGCTCGGGGCGGAAAAACGGAGTTCAGCTATGAAGTTCCGGCTTTGGTTGTTATCGGCTGCGTTATTCACATTCTGCAATTTAGCGCCATTGACCTACGGACAGATTGGCGCTCCGGGTACGCAACCGACTCCTGGCAGCGTTCCCAACGGTCCGGGACCGAGCGACCCGCCTTCGACGGATCCGGGAGTTTCAGGGACCGTGCCGCAGAATACTACCAATGGGTCGTCAACCCAGAGCACGCCGATTCAGCCCGCCGATCCGAGCAAAGTGAAGCACGACGGGGGCAAAGATGACGTGGACGCGATTGGCAATCGCAAAATGGGCGGACGCGGCATGGGGAATTGGTACTCCATTGAGAGCGACATCAAGATGGGGAAACAGTATGCGCAGATGGTTGATTCAAGTTCGAAGCTGGTGAGCGATCCGGTGGTGACGGAGTACGTGAATCGGCTGGGACAGAATCTGGTGCGCAACTCGGATGCGCAGGTTCCTTTTATTTTTAAGATTATTGATTCGGACGTGGTAAACGCCATGTCGCTGCCCGGCGGATTCGTGTACGTGGATACGGCGACGATTCTCGCGGCCGACGGCGAAGCGGAACTGGCCGGGGTGATGGCGCACGAAATCGCGCACGTCTGCGCCCGCCATGCGACGCGGCAGATGACTCGCGCGCAATACGCCAATTTCGCCACCATCCCGCTGATCTTCGTGGGCGGCGGCATCGGTTACGCAGCTTACCAGGCGGCGGGGCTGGCTTTGCCATTGACGTTTTTGAGTTTTCAGCGTGGGTTTGAGGCGGAGGCGGACTACCTGGGGATGCAATATATGTACAAGGCGGGATACGATCCGCAATCGTTCGTATCGTTCTTCGAGAAGCTGCAGGCGATGGAGAAGAAGAAGCCGGGAACGCTGGCGAAGACGTTTGCCACGCATCCGCAGACGCCGGACCGGATTGCGAAATCGCAGGAAGAGATTGAAAAGATTTTGCCGGCGCGGGCGGAGTACACGGTGACGACATCGGAATTCGACGATGTGAAATCGCGATTGGCGTCGCTGGAAAACCGGCGCAAGGTGATCGATAACAAGGACAGCGGGAAGCCGAGCTTGCGGCGGGCGTCGTCCACTAGTAATACCGGCAAGGATGGAACGAGCAGCGGTGACGACGATCATCCGACGTTGAAGCGGCGCGATGACAGCAACAGCAACTAAGTAAGGCTTGCGAAGTGAGGTGTCAGGGAACCGGCGGCAGAGGCCGCCGGTTTTGTTTTGCTTGCGATGCCGGACTCACCCCATCTAGACTCGGCCCATGAGGACTGACATCCTGCCCTTGTGCGACACGCATTACCGGACCATGGAGTTTCTGCTGGCTCCGTTCAACGTCAATTATTCAGTTGAATTTTTCAAGTGCACGGACAAGTTCTGCCAGCGGTGCTTCAGCGAAAGTCTGGGCTATGCGACTCCGGTACGGGAGCGGGCGCCGCAGGTTTCGAATGACCAGCCGCGCTGCGAGAAGCACGGGCGTCCTATGTTCATTTCCAGTCTGGATCGGCAGCGGAATGTTTTGCGGTATATGTGTCCGGAGGCGGGATGCCAAGAGGTGGCGGTGAAGGGATAGGCGAATGGCCGGGTACCAAGATATTGCCCATGCTTCCAGCGCGTCCCAGTGTTTATCTTTCCACGGCCCAAATGTCCGAATCGATGGGCGCCGGATTTTGCGTGACGGTGGAAAGAATGCTCATGGCGTAATCTCGAACACGACGCCGTAGCCGCCGGCGCCGCCGGCTACGGTTGTGCCGTAGAGGTTGCCCTTGCTGTCCAGCGTCAGGCCAGCTACGGGGAGGGCGCCGTCGGGGCCGGTGAAGCGGTGGAGAACGGTGTAGGTCCATTTGGTGAAACCGGGCTGGGGCGGACTCATCTTGAAGACTACGCCACAGCCGCCGCCTCCGCAGGGGCCTGTACCGCCTCCGGCGGTGCCGTACAGGTTGCCGAGCGGGTCGATGGCCAGGACGCCTTCGGGTCCGGCGCCGTTTTTAACTATGGGAAAGTGGTAGAGGATGGTTTCTTTCCAGAGACCGTCCGTGCCGCGGGTTAGTTGGAAGACCGTGCCGTTGCCCTTGCTGCCCCCTTGCGATGTGGTTCCGTACACGTTGCCTTTCTGGTCGAGGGTCGGCCCGCCATCGGGATCATCGCCGTCGGTTGGGAAGGCGGGGAAATTGTGCAGGACATGCTCCTTCCATCCAGTCGCCGTATGCTCCAACTGGAAGACAACTCCCAGGTTGCCCTTACCGCCGCCTTCGGTCGCGCCGTAGAGGTTGCCGCTTGCGTCCCATGTCAGCGGGCTGGTGGGGATCATCGCCATCGAGACAGCCAAACTTTGGACAAAAGCTGTAGAGGTAAGTCTCGGTCCAGCCCTGTGGAGCCGGGGGAAAGTTCGGTGGCTGCGCCCTTGCCGTATTTTCCCGGACCCATGGGATCCGTAGAGGTTGCCGGATTGGTCCAGGATCAAACTCGATCCGGAACCGGAATCATAAAGCACCTGGAAGTTCCATCCGCTGGGCTGATCCTGCGCGAGCGGGCGAAAGCTCGAAGACAACGCGGGAGTTTTGAACCCCGCCGCCAGCTGGGCCGTAGAGATTGCCTGCCGTTGTCAAGGACCAGACCGGCAGACGGCAAGGCTCCGTCTGTGCAGTGGGGCTCGGCGCAGAAACTGTGAAGGACAGCCTCAGTCCACCGGCCACTTGCAGGGCCTCAGCCTGAAAACTGTGCCGTAGCCGTAGGCGCCGCCGCCGCTGGTCGTACCGTAGACGTTGCCCTTTGCGTCCAGAGTGACGCCGCCGTAAACGCCGCCCCCGTCTGAGCCGCCGGTGAAGGCGTGCAGCACCTTGTACTTGCTACCCGCCCAAACGGTGGGCATCAGCAACACAGTAACGGCAAGAACCGCTAAAGCCTTCCCGAGCGCGGACGAGGGCAAATGGGGCCGGGTTCTCAATCCTCGCTCCCGCCGTCGCCTGGCATCGCTGGGCGAGTAAGGGCTGAGATTCTCATGTCGAATTCTCCTCACGAAGATTTCTTCAACGAGACGGGAATGTACTGCCCTGGGGTCTGCTGCGCGCCTCGGAAGCTGCGAGGCCTCAGTGCAGGCGATCATGCGCCCGAAGCATGGCTCTGTCAAGATAAATTGGGCTGGTTTCGAGATCGGGAGCAGCGCTCTGCCTTACGGTGTGATCTCAAACACGACGCCGCAGCCCGCGCCAGCGAGCGAATTCGATCCTGACCCGGCGTCCTCGAACACTGGCGCGGTCAGCAACTCTGTATGAGGGAAAAGGCCGGAAAGGTAGATCGAGGCTTGCCGCTCCGGCGCCAAGCTCGACAGCGGAACAAAGCTGGATGCCGCCCCATGCTTTCCGCGGCGCCGACCAGAAGTTTCGAGTGCAGGCGTTCAACCCCACGATTTCCAATTGTGCCGGCGCGGCCGCCCGCGCCACTCCGATTGCCACGCGCTCGCAGCGTCATCCGTCTGAATAGCCCGGCAGCCAAAATCCTCTATATAGAAACTTGCCACGGTTCTATAGTGACGCGCTGGCGCGAATCTTGAGCGCAAGGGCCTGAGTGGATAGTATTACGGTGCCGCATCCGGCGTGGCATGTGTGGGGTCGGCGGGTTTGCCGAAATACGCGTCATTGAGTTGTGGATCAATGGAGCCTCTAAGCGCCTGCATGGCATCTTTCATGCGCAGCGCCTGTAAGACACTCTTGGCTTCATTCAGCGGTATCATCCGCTTAGCGGTGACCTTGAAGATCTGCCATCCCATGGGATGCACGATGAGGGCGGAAACCTCGCCCGGCTGCATGTGGACTACGCGGTCTCGATGTTCAGGGGGAAGGTTGTCGATGGTCCATTTATTGCCCAGATCGGTTTCCGGAGGCACCTCGCTGGTGACATTGGCAGCTTTGTAAGCTTCGGCTTCCAGTTTTTCGAAGTTTCCTCCAGCAACCGCCAGGCGCTGAATTTTTTCGGCTTCTTTCTGCATGGCTACGCGGTCGGCTGGGGTGTATTGATCGAGATCGTTGGAATCTTCGGAGTCGGCTTGAGCCTTCTTGGTTTCCCGCAGGGGAACGAAAATGCGAGATAACGCGATTTCTTGAAATCTTTGAGGGTGCTCTTTGTAATACTGCGCGACTTCGGCATCGGATACGTCGTTGGCCTTGCTCTGCATGTAGCTGGTAAGAAGAACCTGCAAAGCTTGCGAATACTTATATTGAAGAAACTCTTGAGAATCGGGATCCTTGTCGAGGCCCAATTGGCGGGCCTGATGAGCGAAAAGCAACAGCTCAGCGTAGTCCCTGGCGAAACGGCGTCTCTTCTCCATGCTCGCTCGGGGATTCAGCACGTTTACCACGGCTTCAAACTTCTGCCGGGTGACGATGGTCTTGCAGTCAGCTTTAGGGGTTGTAGGCGACGCTGGGGAATGTTCCTGGGAAGTTGGAGAGGCCGGGGTTTCTGGTTTCGATGGCGTTGCTGTTTCCCCGCTGGGTGAAGGGTCGCCCCCGCAGAATCCTGAAATGGTGATTACCGGAGCATCGGGCGCAAGGTTCGAGCCCGGCACTGACGATGACATGGATTTGTCGGTGGTTGGCTCTTTTTGTGTTGGATGTGGGTCAGAGGTTTGCCCCAAAGACAGCGTGCAAAATAGAAGAACAGTCAGCCCGCAATACCGCATTCCGGTAATATCTCCCTGTCGAGTGTGAGATCAAATCGTAACACGCCGCCCCTAATCGAGCAGGGGGGTGAGTCGCCTTTGAGGGCAAAAACGAAAAGGGAGAAGCCAAGGGTACAAACCCTCAAGCTTCCCCCAAAATTACGAACCAGCGTTCAAACTAATTTGCTTTGCCCAGAACGCCAGCCGAGAACATATCGCAACCGATGCCGCCGCAGCCACCGGAGGAACCCCAAGTGGCCGAATAGTTCTGGCCGAAACTTGTGGAATTCCAGAATGAGTCGTCAAGAATGTTCTTTGCTCCAACGTGGTTGAGCGGAGTTGGATCATCTTGTTCGTCGGACTCGAAGTAACGTGCGCTGCCGCAGCTGCTTCCGGTCAGGCAGACCGGGGTTACGTTCTCAAAGTACACGCCTGCCGCCAGCGATTTGCCCACGAACTTTACCAGGTGGGTGTATTCGGTCAAACCGAAGGCGCTACGACCAGTAGGTGTGTCGGTGGATTTGGCTTTGCCGTGGGCAACAACCGTTCCGTGGACGCCGAGTTTTACGCCTTTTCGGATTGCCCATGGAGTCGGGTTATCAATCGCGCCAACGCCATCAAGGCTGTTCACGAACAGCCCGGAAACGGTCGCGCCGGCTGCCTTGACTCTGAAAGGAGAAAAAATGTGGGAGTCGGCTACGGCTTGGTCAGTTTCATTGGCCAGGCCGTTGTTGTTGCCGTTGTTCGGATCCATATCGCCCGCGTAGAAGTAGCAAGGCTTGCAGTAGCTAGGGGCGGTTGGAGCCTGCACGTGCTGCCAGTCATGGGTCATAACCGTAGATGTGCCGCGAACCTGAATCTTTTCCCCAAGCGATGCTGGCTGGCTCTTGGTGTCCTGAGCCGCCGCCAATGGAATTAACGCTGCGATGAGCACTGCCGCAAACAATATTCTTTTCACTATAGTCCTCCGGAGGTTTTTTAAGCTGTGATGGTGTCGGGACCCTTTATCGGTGAAGTGACTTCATTTCGACTCTTGGCCCGCGGACACACATCCTAACGGCATCCTGCGGAATGTCAAGCAAAATTAGCTGTTGGTCCGATATTTGTATTCAAATTTCCAGCACAGATGAAAAGATTTGCAACAAGACCGCAAAGGTTGAGTCGTTTTGGCTGAAAAGCGGTGTCCGGTGAGGCTTTTCGGGGTTCGCGATTTTTGCGATCGGACGAAATTTATCGAACAAAAACTGTCACAAATGATGACACTGAGGCGACAATTTACGGTCGCGGTTGGGGTCTGTTTGTGATTAAGACCAGGGGGACTTTGCCGGGCCGCTCATTCGATGGCAAAGAGTAAGCTTAGGGCTACATCGGCCCGGCAGCCTGTCACACCACCGTCAGAGATGGAGGCGAGATCCGGTTTGCCGTCACCGTTGAAATCGCCTTTTACGAGCCATCCCAGTTGCGGACCTCCGGTCGTCCGCGTCGAGCCAACCCGAATCGCGGGTTTCAGCGTGCCGTCGCCGTTGCCGAAAAGCAAGAACGCGTCGGCACCCATGCCTCCCACGGCGATATCCAGCTTTCCGTCCTGATTAAAGTCCGCAGTCACGATCGATCCGGTGGTAAAGCTGGCGCCGACATTCCTCTTCTGTGGTTTCTGGCGACAAATGACGGTCGGGGCTTCGCGTTTGAGAAACGCGGGATGCGCCGCCGTCGATAAAAGCAGTATCTTCTCAGCGGGAATCAGCCGTCAATATCAGCCACTCGGGCGGTAGTGGCTTAATTTGAGATTAAGCCACTACCCACTGGGGCCCAGGATTTTAGGGGATTCCGACTGCTCAGTGGGATTGGCGAGCCGCCCCAGGGCAACCCGCAAAGCAACCCACCTTCGACAAACACCATCCTAGAGCGCCTAGTAGACATAAGGGGGCAACTCCATGCCTTGGCCGAGGGTGAGTGTTGTCGTTTGCGGTTTCGCTTCTTTTCTGATGATCCTTAGCGGTTGCGGCGGTGGGAGCAGCAGTTCCAGTCTAGGCGCTGGCTCCTTCCAACTTACTGTCCAAGCCGCCGGTGTTGGCGGAGGGACCATCAGCAGTACGCCTGCGGGCATCAATTGCGGTAAGACCTGTAGCGCCAGTTTCCCCAGCGGGACGCAGGTGACCCTCAGTGCCTCTGCGGGAGCGAACTCCTTTTTTGCCGGCTGGGCAGGAGCCTGCAGTGGCGCCGGCGCCTGCACCATGACGGTGACGCAAAATACTTCGGTCACGGCGAACTTCAGTTCTTCGCCAGTGCTGACTGTTGCGGTTAGCGGCAACGGCACGGTCACCAGCGCCCCCTCCGGCATCAGTTGCGGACAAGCTTGCAGCGCAAGCTTTGCCCCCGGGACTTCAGTGACGCTGACCGCGACGGCTGCCAGCGGTTCCTCTTTCACAGGGTGGTCGGGGGGCAGTTGCAGCACCAACTCCACTTGCGTCGTAACCTTGAATGCGAGCCAAAAGGTGACTGCAACCTTCAACCTCATCCAGAGCGAGCCCACACTGTCGGTGAGACTTCTGGGAAGCGGGGCAGGGACAGTCACGAGCAGTCCGTCCGGAATTAGTTGTCCCGGAACTTGCAGTGCGAGCTTTGCCCTCAACAGTCAGGTGACGCTCACTGCGGCTGCGGGGTCAACCTCATCGTTCGCCGGATGGGGCGGAGCCTGCAGCGGAACCTCTCTCAGCTGCAACGTACAGATGAATGCGAGCGAGTCGGTGACGGCCACGTTCAACCCAACTCCGCCTCTGCTGACGGTAATCCTCGAAGGAACCGGCTCGGGCACGGTCACCAGCAATCCTACCGGGATTAATTGTCCGACAACCTGCAGCGCGAATTTTGCCACCGGTACCCAGGTGACGCTTACCGAGGCTCCCACGACAGGTTCGAATTTCCTCGGCTGGGGCGACGCCTGCAGCGGGTACAACAACAACTGTGTGGTGACGATGAGTGCGAACGAGGACGTGGACGCGACATTCAATCCCGCCAGTCTCGCGGCCATCAATCACATTATTTTTATGGCGCAAGAGAATCGATCTTTCGATCACTATTTTGGAACCTTGCGCGCCTACTGGGCTGCCAACAATATTCCCGATCAATCGTTGGACGGATTGCCTCAGTTCAATCCCACCACAGGAATTCCGCCTTATTACGGACCACCACCCACGAACCCCGGCTGCGATCCGGCATTTCCGCCGCCCGCCAAGTGCAAAGTCGACAGTAACAGTCCGCAGATTGAGTCATTCAAGTTGATCACGCAATGCGTCGAAAATCCGGGCGATGCGTGGGACGAGAGTCACTACGACTGGAATCTATTTAATCCGACTTCCGGGACCGCGACTTTGGATGGATTGGTCTATTCTTCCGCCATCGAGGCCAGATCCAGGAAACCGAACTTCTTTGATACTGACGGCATTCGCGGCATGGGCTACAACGACAGTTCCGAGCTCAACTACTACTATTTCATGGCGACAAGTTTCGCCACCTCGGACCGCTGGTTCTCTCCGGTCATGTCGCGGACTCCTCCCAACCGCATGTATCTGGATGCGGCCACTTCCCAAGGGCATGTGTATGCGCTGACTACGAGTGATCCACCGCTGCCCGCGCCGCCGATTTTCGAGAAGTTGCAGGAGGCGGGAATCACGTGGAAGATTTATGTCAATCCGACGAATAGCAAATGCACCGGCCCGCCCTACGATCCCGCGTGCCTGCTGACCCTGAGTGCCATTCAGGATTTCGCCTGGGGACAGACGATTCCGCACAACTATCCCAATAACATTGCCACCATGACCGACTATTTGTCTGACGTGCAGAACGGTACTCTGCCGCAGGTGGCGATCATCGAACCGGCTTCGGATGCGGGGTGGGATGAGCATCCGACCACTTACGATACTGCGCCGAGTAACATCCAGTTGGGAGCGAATTACGTCTCCACTCTCATCAACCCGCTGATGAACAGCCAGTCATGGAAGGATTCTGTTTTCATCCTCACCTATGACGAATTCGGAGGCTTCTACGACCACGTGCCTCCGTATACGACTGTGAGTCCGGACGGCATCAAGCCTGTGGATCTGAATCCAGGAGATGTCTGCTACGTTAACGGCGGACCGACTTGCGACTTCACTTACACCGGCTTCCGTATGCCGTTGATCGTGGTTTCACCCTATACGCAGAAAAACTACGTCTCGCATACGCCGGCGGACCTTACGGCGATTCTGAAGCTAGTCGAGACTCGTTTCAACATCGCGCCATTAACCAATCGCGACGCAGCGCAAATGGATATGACGGAGTTCTTTAACTTCAGTAGTCCGCCGTGGCTGACGCCGCCAAGTCCGCCAAAGCAATTCACCAATGGCGGTTGCTATGTGAACAAATTGCCTTAGCAGGCGCTGTAAGTCGGCGGACTGGTCAAAGAACCAGCAGAGTGGAAGTGGAGCAACTCCCGACGTTATGCGCTGCGGGAAGTGGACAGGCTCGAAATCGAGTGCGCGTGGACGGCAACCGAATCGCGTCGGGCGACTTCGACAACGACAAGGCCCCCGACCTCGCCATTCCTATCGAGGAGTATGGCAAAGTCGCCATTCTGCTCAATAGTCAATAAGTCCGGCCTGCGACGCGGCCTGGGCACGATCAACATTCAGAATCCCCGCCTGTCTCTCCAAAAAGCGGAGAGACAAGGGCAGGGCACCCCGCGGAGCGAGATTCGAAAGGAAGGCCGGGCCAGCCTCCCGACGTGCCAAACCGAGATCGTGGCCTGATGAAGATACAGCACCAGATAATTTCTCGAGTTGATTTCAGGTTGATTCTTATTTGTCGCCATAAGACGCTGAAAACAAATGGAGAACAGGATTGGCGACCTGCCATCTGGGCCAGCTTCGCCATCCCTCGAAAGGGCTTGACAAGAGGGACGATTGGGCTAAAATACAGCACAGGTAGTATGGTCGCTTGAAACGCTGTCCCCCGTTAAATGTAGCCCCCGGTCTTCCCCTTGACCCTGCATTTCTCTAAAAGATGACCTTTGGAAGTGAATCCTAGGAGGGTGTTAATGCGGTCTCGCCTTTTGTTTTCTTCAGTGTGCATGTTTGCCGTGCTGGCCGGCGCGCAGGTATTGGCGCAGAGCTTTGCCCCCGCCGTTCCCTATGCCTCAGGCGGAAACGGTCCTAATGCTGTAACTGCAGCGGATTTGACCGGCAATGGCACGCTTGACTTGGTGGTGGCAAACTGGTGCACAGGTAGTGGTTGCATAGCCAGTTCTGTTGGAGTGCTGTTAGGCAACGGCGACGGAACCTTCAAGACGGCGGTGGCCTATGGTTCGGGGGGGCTTTATGCCGACTCGGTCGCGGTGGCGGATGTTAACGGCGATGGGAAACTTGACATTATAGTGGGGAACTGCGGCTTCCCCAAAATTACCACCTGTGACCTGGCTTCACAAGGTGACGTAGCGGTGCTTTTGGGCAATGGCGACGGAACCTTTCAGACCGCTGTTCCTTATTCGTTGGGCACGAACATCGGCGCCGCCTCGGTGGCGGTAGAGGATTTGGGGAACGGCACGCTCGACTTGATCGTAGCTGCTGGCTCTGCAACCGGCAGCAAGGTAGACGTGCTTGTGGGCAACGGTGACGGGACGTTCAAGGCGGCTGTGACCTACGACTCGGGCGGGTTTACAGCCCTATCAGTAGCGGTGGCGGACGTGAACGGGGATGGCAAGCCCGACGTGGTGGTGGCGAACTGGTGTCCAGATAGCGCCTGCACAGCCACTTCAACGGTGGGCGTGCTGTTGGGCAACGGCGACGGAACCTTACAGCCGGTAGTCACCTACCCTTCGGGCGGGTTTAATACCAACTCCGTCGTAATCGGAGACGTGAACGGGGATGGCAAGCCCGACTTGGCGGTGGTGAACGGTAGCACCAGCGGCGCCGACGCAGGCAAGGTAGGTGTGCTGTTGGGCAACGGCGACGGAACCTTCCAGCCTGTGGTCGTTTACAGCCGCGGCGGATACGGTGCCTCGTCGGTCCTGCTGTCGGACGTGAACGGCGATGGCAAGCCCGACGTTGTCGTGTCGAACTGCTCCACTAGCGCCATTGGCTGCGTCGGTTCTAACGGCGATGTAGCCGTGCTGTTAGGCAAGGGCGACGGAACCTTCCAGAGCCCGGTGACTTACGGCTCGGGAGGAACCACTCCCTTTGGGGTGGCGGTGGGCGATCTCAGCGGCGATGGCAAACCAGACATCATCGCCGCCAACTGCGTCGGCAAACTATGTGGCGCAGGGCTTGGGGCGGTGGGCGTGCTCATAAATACCACCTTGACGGCGACGACGACCGCGCTTACCTCTTCGGCGAACCCGTCCCAGTTCGGGCAAGCGGTGATTTTCACTGCTACGGTAACGCCACAGCCAGGCTTCGACAAGAGCACACCCACGGGAACGGTGAGTTTTCTTGACGGAACGACAAACATTGGTAGTTCCCCCCTCAACGGCAGCGGAGTGGCAACTTTGAGCACGTCCACGCTGGCCTTAGGCACGCACCACATCACAGCAACCTATAACGGAGACACAAATTTCTCGCCCAGCACATCGTCCGGGCTGCAGCAACTGGTGCAGGGGGCCGTGGTTTCGCTTTCTCCGACGGCCCTGAATTTTGGGGATCAGACGGTTGGGATCGCAAGCGCTGCACAAATGGTAAAGCTTCAGAATACCGGTAACGTCAATCTGAGCATCACGTCCATCCAGATTGGCGGAGCAAACGGGGGTGATTTCAAGAACGGTAGCTGCCCTTCATCGCTGGCACCAAACGCGAGCTGCCAAATCAGCGTGACATTTATACCGGCGGTCACTGGGACTCGAAATGCCGTGCTAAGCGTCGCAGACAACGCTCCTGGCAGCCCACAATCAGTCTCGCTGACTGGAGTCGGGTCGACGGCTCCCAACTACACGCTCGGCGCCAACCCCACCAGCGCGCCCGTGAATCCCGGAAGTGCGGCAAATTACGTCATCACCTTGACTCCTGCGAACGGCTACGACGGTACTGTCACCATCAGTTGCCCGACCAGCCTGCCCTCGGGAGTCACCTGCAACACTCCGAGCATAGCCCCGGGCAAGACTCAGGCCACGCTGACCGTCAGCACTGCTGGACCCAGCGCTGCGCTGATTTCGGCCCCGGACGTGAATTCGCGTCGAGGCGCGTCGAATCTGTGGGCCAGCCTCGGCGGGTTTGGGCTCGTCGGGTTGATTCTGGCCGGCGACGGGAAGAAACGCAACCGCCGGAGTATTGGGATCACACTCGCGATTCTTGCCGTGGTAATGATGCTTGCGCTGGTCGGCTGCGGCTCCGGCAGCAAGTCAGGCGCAGGTGGAGGGGGTGGCACGCCCGCTGGCACATACCAATTGCATTTGACCGGAACCGGAACGGCGGGTACAAACCAAGGCAGCACGGCGCCTCATCCACTGACCGTTACTCTAGTCGTCAACTAGGGACAACGGAAACAAGCGAGTTGTCGGTTCGTCCCACTCAAGCCGTCTTCTCTTGGCTTGGGTGGGGCAGTTTTGCCGCTGGACGAAGTCTTCCTACCGCACTTCCCCCATTTTTCGCGCCCCGGCGGTTGAGTTATTTTCTGCAGGCCCATTTTGGACTTGATTTTCCCCATTTAGCGGATAGACTCTGTTAGTTCGTCTCCGCGGTCGTCAACCTACCCTGAGTTTGGATGTCCTCTCCAAGCCTCTGGAGACAAATGGAGTGAAGTGATGAAGGCTTTAGCCGTCGTACTGTTGCTCGCCGCACAGTTGCCCGCCCAGAACCCGATCCAACATATCGTCTTTCTGGTCAAAGAGAACCACAGCTTTGACAATGTGTTCGGAGCGTTTCCAGGTGCGAATGGAGCCACAGTCGGCTTGTGCGGCTCGACTCAGGTGCCGCTTACGCATTCCGCGCTGGGTCCGCCGAACCTGGCGCACGATTGGAATCCAGCTCGCACTGCGATCGATAACGGCAAGATGGATGGTTTCTGTAAAATCGCGCCCAACAATGGGTCATACATTCAGTATTATCAATCCGACATTCCCAACTACTGGATCTATGCGCAGCAGTTTGTCTTAGCCGACAACATGTTCAGTAGCATGACAGGGGCGTCGTTCGCAAACCATTTGTACTTGGCGGCAGCGACTTCGAACGAGTTCGTAACCAATCCGAAATTCCCCAACGGCCCCGATAACATAGATTGGGGCTGCGACGCGCAGGCGGGCACCATCGCCGCGCGCATTCCGAATCCGAGCAAGTCGCAGAAGTTCAAGTGGGTTTTCCCCTGCATGGAGGCGACCACTCTTTCCGATCTTCTCGATACCGCAGGATTGAGTTGGCGGTACTACGCCCCTGCCGAGGGGCAACCGGGGTACATCTGGTCGGTTTTCGATAGCGTGCCGCACATCCGCTATGGCAGCGAGTGGACGACGAATATCTCAGAACCGCAAAATTTCATTACCGACGTGACGCAAAATAACACGCTGGCAAATTTCACCTGGCTCACTCCGGCATGGGGCTTTTCCGAACATCCGAAGGCCAATATTTGCGACGGGGAGAACTGGACGGTCGCGCAAGTCAACGCGATCATGCAATCTCCTTTCTGGAACTCCACCGTCATCTTTATCGTCTGGGATGACTGGGGTGGATACTACGATCACGTTCCACCGCCGAGCGTGGATTATTTCGGGTTGGGTATTCGTGTGCCCATGATAATCATCTCGCCTTACGTCACGGCGCAAACCGTGGTGCACACCCAATACGAGTTTGCCTCTGTGCTCAAGTTTGCGGAGGAGACTTTCAACCTCCCGCCACTGACCACGCGGGATCAGCAGGCGAATGACATCATGGATGCGTTCAACTTCTCCCAGACGCCGTTGAGCCCGCTGATTTTGAAACCGCACAAATGTGGAAAATCGGAGGCCCCGAGCCAGGAAGATCTTAACGATCCTGACTAAGGGCCGTGGATTCCATGCGATTTTAAATTTCTATACGCTGGTTAGTTCTGCAGCAGAATGGGCTTGGCGCCGATCGGCACCGTGCCCCGCTGAATTTGTTGGTTGTCTCCGTAGAGCGTAGTGTAGTTTGTGTATTGAGAATCAGCGTTGTAGGGGATCGTCGTGCACACGCCACGATGGCAACTTTGCGAGGTGTCCCATACTGCCTCAGCCACCACCCCTCCCGGCCGCTTGAATTGGCAGGTCCACGTGGTGCCGGACACGGCGCAGGGGCCGTCCATGATCGCGCCTACCATCCACTTGTAGATTTGCTGATAGGCGATGCCTGATTTCATCAGTGTTCCCGGAGCATCGCGATGGTGATGATCAGGATTTGCCACCCATAGCGTGCCGTTGGCGTCGTTGTTGTATTGATACCAGAAGACGCGTTCCACCCCGGCCGACCAATGCAGCATGTACATTTGCGCCAGGTATGCGGCCTGCAGGTTGGAATGGTAGAAGCAACTGGCGGAGGTCACTCCCCAGCTCACTTCCGTATCCCACAGCGGCTTGCTCGACTGTCCGTACGTCGCCATGACCGACTGCACCTCGTTGATCATCGATAGTTCGTCTTCGGCGCGGGGAAATCCAGTGCAGCCCGAATGATACGTGTAGCCGTGATAGCTGATCACATCGGCATACTGGGCGCCGCCGGCGGCGAAATATGCGGTCTGGAAAGGACCGTGGCTGGGCGGCGTCAGCATCACGGCTTGCGGATCGATGCTGAGAATCACGCTGCGCGCGTCCTTGGCCATGCGCACCAACTGGGCTACCGTTCCGTTCCAGTAATACGCATTCTTGGGCTCATTCCAGAGTTCCCAGTACCTGATTCGTCCCGCCGAACGTCCGGCAATGGCAGCCACGTAGGTCTGCCATATCTGGTCGGGACCGGTGCCGTCCGCATTCAGGTCTTTCGGAGGATCACACGCGCCGGGGCCCCAAGCCACCTCGCAAGTCTGATCGTTGGGTTTCGACGAAGCCCACTGCGGGGTTGCGCCGAACGTATAGAGAACCGCGCCGACGTTGAACTTGTTGGCGTCGTCCAGCCATTGGTCGAACAAGGACCAGTCGTAGGCGCCGTCTGCGGTATTGATGTCGCGCCAGGTAGTGCCGGTATCCCAGAGCCGCATGCTGCCGAAGGTTACTTGCGGCCAAGGATTGGACCACCACTGCGGCGGCTGCGGAGCCACTCCGCTGGTTGCCTGCAGGCCGAAATATTCGGCCGGCACTTGAGCTTGGACGGGTATGGCTATGATCGTTGCGATTGCTATAGCCAGAAGCAGAAGGATGCGCTGGTAATGCGGGAGGAAGGCTTTAAACACTGGGTACTCTCCTGCACGAAGGATTTGTGGGGGACCGTGGTCGACTACGATCCTTCAGGTCCGACTCTACCGTTGCAGGGGTAACGCGACTAGGTATCCAAAGACCAATTCCCAAACTGGCCAAAAGTCCTTTTTGGGACAGGCGCGGCCAACCAGAAGTGCATATCGGTTGACGCGGCGGGTTTTGGAGCAAACCTGGGTTACGCGGCGTTCAGGAATGGGATGCGTGGAAGCCCTAGAAATCACCTGTGGCGAGCGCTTTCTAACAGGCATTCAGCGTTTGCAGGGCGCGGTCACAGGATGCGAACGCTATAAATGTGGATCACGCTGGTGTGGATGTTGACGTCTCCGGTGATCAAAATGTGGTGACACTCGTAACCCTTCACGACCTCGGGGTTGTCGATGGTGAGGATGGCCTGAGTCTGGTCGACGACGATCACCCACTTCGAGCCCTTCACCAGACACTTGGTGGTGCAATCGACATAGCCCAAGGTGGAGGCCTTAGCGGCACAGACCGAGTCACTGACGTATCCCGCCACGGTTGCGCTCTTGGTCAGCCCGGAGGTGTTTTTGCCCGCGCCCGCCAAAGTCAATGCCGCCAGAACGAACCAGGAAAGAGCCACCGTCGTCGCCCATGTTTTTTTCATCGTAAACCTCGGTCTTAGCGGGTCGGGCCGCTAATAACGCTGCTGTAGATTAGCACGGCATTTCCCAACCGGAGAAGGTGTTTGAGGCTGCTGTCCGCTTTCCCGAATTTGGGACGGAGTTTACTCGTGGGGCCGAAAGTCCATTTGACGCCGTGCGCCGGAGGGCTATGATGGCAGGGCTAAAAAACTGCGAGGCGAACATGAGGAAGGCGCTGCAACATCGTGGTCCGATTTCAAGGTTCCACCTGCCATTTGCTGCCGCTACGCTCGCCGTCGCATTCGCGTCCGCAGGAGTGACAACGCCATCGGCGCTGGGACAAACCTTTACGACACTCTACACGTTCACGGGCACTAATAGTTCCCCAGCGAATCCCTATGCAGGGTTGATTCAAGACAAAACCGGAAATCTGTACGGCACTACGCTGAATGGCGGCTTGGCTTCCCACGGAACCGTATTCAAGCTCGATACCGCAGGCGTGCTTACGACGGTGCACAGTTTCGGCGCTCGCGGAGATGGGATCAAGCCATACGCCGGACTGGTCCGGGACGGCGCAGGAAATCTGTTCGGCATGACTCCGTGGGGCGTCGGACGCAAGGCCGGAAACGGGATCATCTACCGGATTGAAACAACGGGAAAGGAAGCCATTCCTTATCGATTTACCGGAGGGGCCGACGGGGGTAACCCACACGGAGGGCTGATCCGCGATCAGTCAGCGAACCTCTATGGCGGCACGGAGACAGGTGGGAAACATGGCTGTGGTGTCGTATTTAAGCTAAACAACGGCGTGGAAACTACGCTCTACACCTTCACTGGCAGCGAGGTGAATGGAGATGGTTGTAGCGTTGCCGGAAATTTGGTTCGGGACGACATCGGCAATCTGTATGGCACCACCTCATTCGGCGGGAATTTACCCGGCTGTGGAACCGTCTTTAAGTTGGATACCGGCGGCAACGAAACCATACTACACGCATTTAACTGTTCGGGTACGGACGGAAGCGTCCCGCAGGCTGGTCTTATCCTCGATTCAGTGGGTTATCTCTACGGTACAACCATGAACTCTAGCCCAATGGGAGCGGGAACGGTTTTCAAAATAGACACGGCTGGCAGCAACTACTCCCTACTCTACACATTTTCAGGCGGAGCCGATGGCGGAACCCCCTTGGGACCCGTAATCATGGATAACGCAGGAAATTTGTACGGCACGACCCGGTACGGAGGCGACCTCTCCTGCGGCGCACCGCGTGGCTGCGGAGTCGTGTTTAAACTTACTTCCACGGGCAAAGAAACTGTGCTTCATACGTTCTCCGGACCGGACGGCATGGTTCCTTCCTCAGGCCTGCTTCGTGACGGAGCGGGCAATCTTTATGGAACCGCGCCACGCGGGGGCAACGGCGGATGCGGTGGCAGCGGCTGCGGCGTGATCTTCAAGATTACGCCTTGAATCCCATCATTCATTCGAGAGGAAGGATACGATGACTATGCTACGTCCGGTCAGAATCTCGGGAATGCATTCGCAATCGTCAAGAAGCCTGCGGAGGTGGGTTCTCACTACCATACTGACAATCTTCGCAACCCAATTCATGCAGGCGCAGACTCTTCGTCTTCTCCATGCGTTTGATGTCACCGATGGAGCCACTCCCGTAGCCTCATTGCTACGGGATTCCCTCGGCAACCTTTATGGCACCACAAACGCTGGCGGCACTTCGAACGATGGAACGGTGTTCAAGTTGTCGAGAGCCGGAATATTTACCGTGCTGCACAACTTCTCCGGGGCTGACGGAGTCGAACCTCAGCCATCTGTGTTTCGCGATCTCGCCGGAAACCTCTACGGCACTACGGCCTTCGGCGGCGCCGCTGGTTTTGGAACCGTGTACAAAATCGATACTTCCGGAACTGAGACTGTGCTGCACAGCTTCACTGGCGGCAGGGATGGCAAATATCCCCTCGGAAACCTGGTGCGGGATAAGAGCGGCAACTTCTACAGCACGACCTCCGCGTACCTGGCGGGAACCGGCGGTACAGTATTCAAACTGGGTCCCAAGGGCAGATTAACCACCCTCCATACCTTTGCCGGCACGGACGGGGTCGTTCCCACTGGGAATCTGGTGCGCGACTCCGCCGGCAACCTGTACGGAACCTGCAGCCTTGGTGGCATTGGCGGGGGTACTGTGTGGAAATTGGATACAGCTGGCACTCTGACCGTCCTCCATTCTTTCGATGGGACGGATGGGAATGACCCCAGCGGAGGTTTAATTGCCGACTCCGCAGGAAATCTTTACGGTACCGCTGTCGACGGCGGCAGTGACAATGGTGGAACCGTCTTCCGGGTGGCGGAAACCGGTAGCTCGTTCGCTCTGCTGTTTAACTTCGACTACGGAGCCGCCGGAGGCCTCGCCTTTGGTACCCTGGCTCGTGACCCGGCGGGAAACCTCTACGGATCTACGATTACCGGTGGAGGGGGCTGCCTCCATCTGCAGGGTTGCGGAGCCATCTGGAAACTGGACACCAACAACCAGATAACCGTGCTCACCAACTTCGGACAAGGCAACCGAGGGAGGACACCCTATGGAGGCGTGATCCTGGATAAAGCCGGCAACCTTTACGGAACCGCCAGCGCCGGCGGGCGCTCCGGCTGTCCCCAATGCGGAACCGTGTTCAAGATTACTCCTTGAGTCGGCCACTCGCTGGAGGCGCCGTGGCGTTTTCCGCTTGAATGTCTCGCCTCCCACTCTTTCCGCAGACAGCGCGGAAAGAGTGGGGCACCCTTGAGTTCGGTGGACGAGCAGAAGAAGGACAGGCCGGGTCAGACTGCCTTACGATCGAGCACACATAAAAAAGCCCTCGCTTTCGGCGAGGGCTTTGCTAATGCCGGCCGGTGGTTACTTCTTGGGGCCGTGCTTGTCTTTGTGGATCTGGTGAGAGAGTTGGGTCTGCTGCTTGTTAATCTGAGCGCGCTGGGCGGAAGTTAACTGGCCCCCGTTCGCAGCTTTGTCGGTGCGAATTTCTTTGTTGATGTTGGCTTCCTGACCCTCCAGATGGCTGGCCTGGCCTGCGGTTAGCTGGCCGCTGTTCACGCCCTGGGCGATGCGGGCCTGCTGATGCTGGGCGCGTCCGCCCACTTCGCTCTCGTATCCCTGGTTACCCTGGACTGCGCTGTTGTGCTTGTCCTGGTAAATCTGGTTGGAAAGATGGTTCTGCTGCTGGTTCAGAGCGGCCTTATCGGCAGCGGTCAGATGGCCGTTATCCTCCTGGCGCATGTCGCGCTCTTCCTGATTCAGTTGAGATTCTTTCTTCTCCAAGTTGCTGGCTTCGCCCGCAGTCAACTGGCCACTGGAAATGCCTTGCGAGATGCGATCCTGCTGGTTCTCGGCGCGCTGACCGACGGTGGGTCTGGGCGTGGCGCTGCTCGGCGTGGTGGCACCGCTCGGGGTCGCGGTATTGCTGGGCGTGGCCGTCGACGCGGGCGGAGTTGAGGGGTTCGCATTCTGCGCGATTACAGGCAGTGAAAGAACAGCCAAGGCGGCACTGCACAATGTAGCTTTCAGCAGGTTATTCATAGGTTCACTTTCTCCTCGGGGAACGTTTTAACTGATGGTTCAGACTTTCAAGATTTCTAGCAGCTCTGTCGCTGCCAGGTATTTGAACACGGAGTCGTAAGGAATGTTGCCCTTATTTTGGGGCGGGATCAAGGCAAATTACTGCCCGCCACGGATTACCGGAGGACATGTCCGGTTTCCTATTACGGTTCAGTCACTTACAAGAGTGGGCCAGGCTTTTAAGAACTGGCCTTTGCGATTCGCGGGGAGCCGATAGGGTTCGCGGCTCGTTTTAGTCATCATCGGGATCAGTCGGCGCCCTTTTTTCGTTGAGGAAATAGGAAGCGGAGAACTTGGCTTTGACGGGTTTGAATGTTAGCGGGGTCTGGGTGAAGTTGAAACAATCGGAGAGGTCGCCGGGGGGAGTGGGTCCGGCAAACTGGTCCGCATAGGTTTGGGTAGCAGAGGGCGCAATCTTGCCTAAGCCGAAAGTGTTCTCGATGAATTTGAGGATGCTGCCAAACTCATAGAAGGTGTGATTGATGTTGTTACCAGTCCCGGCGTTTTTTAGGTTGGAGTAGGGTGAAACCACGATCATGGGCACGCGGAAACCGATTTCGTAGTGGTTGAGCATCAAGGGGGGCGTAACGTGATCGTACCATCCGCCCCAGTCGTCCCAGGTAATGATAATGGCCGTATTCGCCCAGTAGGGACTGTTGCCAATGGCGTTGACGACCTGAGCGACCCAGGAGGGGCCGGAGCCGTCGTTGGTGACCGGGTGATCGGACGCGCGTCCAGAGGGAATCACCCAACTCACAGTTGGGAGCTGGTTGTTCATGATATCGGTGAGAACGGGGGCAGGATTCTGGGTCGAGGCCAGGACGACATTGTTGACCCAATCCGCAGCCGTGCATGCGGTCGAGTGCGCAGGACCACACATGTGGGAAATGGCGTTGGGCGCGGTCCAGATCGATCCTGCCGAGGGCGCGTAATATTTCCAGCTGATCCCCTTGGCGTTGAGCAGGTCGGTTATCGTGGGGCGGTCGAAGCAGGGATAAACCCGGGTCTCGATACCGGTCGAGGGATCAATGACGGGTACGGTTTCGTCGACGGGGGCGGTACAGCCGGTGTCCGTTGCCGAGATGCCGGTGGTGATTCCATTGGGATTTTCCGCGAGAAACAAATTGTCACCCATCATTCCCGGGGGAGCTACCGCCGAACTTCCGGAGATGAGGTATTGATGGGCGGGGAAGCTCGGGCCTTGATTGCTCTGAAACATGTTGTCGGCGAAGGTGTAAGTTTCGGCGAGTTGGAAGTAAGGCGCGACATCACTCTGCCGCACATAGGCATAGGAATAGTTTCCCTGGCCGTTCAGGCAAGAGATGTCTCCCTTTTTCTCGCAGAACGACTTGATCTTATAAGCGCCGTCCATTTGGCATTGATTGGTTGTAGGGTTTAAGTCGCACATGTCCACAAAGGCGGGCTCATGAGAGTGATCTGGATTATAGGTATTACAACTTCCGGGAGTACAACCCAGCGGAACCGGGGTGAGCGGGATGTGAACGCCCGGTTGGGCTACACTGATCCCGTAGTTTTGAATATTCGCTCCTGCCTTAATCAGGACCGGATCCTGAAAGAGGTTGTCAGGGCTTCGGTTCTCCTGGAAGATCACAACCACGTGCTGAATTGACGAGGATGGCGGCGGCGGAGTCTGCGATTTCTGGCTACTGCTTCCTCCGCAACCGTTCAGGCTGACGAGAACGCCTGCCGCGAAGAGAAGCAAGCCCCAGACCAAGAGGACCTTCGATCGAACCATCCGTAGTCTCCTAACCAATTTGATCAGTCTTCAACATCAACTATAGAACCCGACTCCCGTGTTTTTTACTCGATACCTTGAAGAAATCTTTTTGTGGCAGCAGAACCTGGGGATCTTCGGCGGCAAACCCTGAGGTTTACGGGTCAACACTTGGGTGTGCAAATTGGACGTTATGGACACCCGAAGACGCCCAACCACTCTTCAGAATAGCAAGAAAGGCAGCCTGGTGGGTTCAGTGCTGACGCGGAGGTGGTGGACCAGTTTCAAACTGGTCCACCAGCGACGCGGGCTGTCCCGGGGTAAAACCGTAAGAATGCCCGAATTTAACTAGTTCGACCCGGCCTGGGAAAGGATTCGAACCTTACCGGCGTTCACTTCCACAAAACAAAAGCGACACGCGGTCGCCGGACCGGTGTCGCCAAGGTAAACGCTACGCTCGGGGGAGCGGAAATCCAGTTGTGGTGACGCAGCTTGTAGAACTCGTCTCTTACTTCGCCGTTTCCTTGTAGGGGAGGGGAGAGACGAACGCCGGCGCGCTGATAGTAATCGAAACGACCCCTGGGTTACTCGGCAGCGTGTACGTCGTAGAAGCCACTCCATTGCTGTCCGTGACCGGCGCGGGGTTTCCAAAAGTTCCCCCTGCGGCGTTATCGCTGAAGATCACAGTCGTCCCCTGGATCACACTTCCTGAATAAGCATCGATCGCTTTTACCGTCAGCGGCTTCGGCAGGGTCGTGCCGGCCGTGCCGGTTTGACCGGCTCCTCCGGTGGCCTTCAGTGTGGACATCAGACCATAAAACACCAACTGGGTTGTGGTGCCTACATAGACTTTTCCGTTTGCGATCGTGGGGGTTGCAAAGTGCGCGATGGGACCGACAGTGTCGCGGTTGTTAAGAGCTTGATTGCTGCTGTAGGTGATCGCCAAATTGGTGGTGTTGAAAGCTGTGAGCAGCGGAGCGGCGAAGCTCGAGCCGCGCAGCAGCCATATGATGCCATTGCTGGTACCGTTGGCAGAAAGCGAAGGCAATCCGCGATCGCTCACAACAACGCTTTGCGCCACGGGAGCCGTCGACAGCAGACCATTACTCAGTGCGTACGCCTGCAGAGCGTGGCCGTTATTGCCAATGTAGTATACCGTTCCGTTCCAGTAGATCGGATCGCTGAAAACCTGGCCAAGGTCGGTGTCCACTTCCTGCACCGTATTATCCGTGTTTGGGTTGAACTGGCCCATGTCGTCGCGGTTCACCATATAGATGACGCCCTGTTTGCCGGCGGCCAGCAAAACATGGGGAGTCGCACTCGGCTGGTCCGGCAGCAACACGACGCCTCCGGATCCGAGATCGAGGTCGTTGGCGTTCAAAAAACTTTGGTCGGATGGCGTGAAATAATCGGTCCAGTTCAAGGCGCCATTGGTCAGTGTAAGTTTGAGCACGGTGTCGCCAAAATCCATACCCCCGCTGTTGGCGTCAAAGTCACCGAGTGCCGCGGTCGAGAAATACACGTTACCGGCACTATCTCCGGCCAGCCCCGCTCCGCTCTGCCAAACTGACCCGCCCTCTTTCACGTCAGGCGTAGTGTTGAAAACTGCGGCTTGTTGCAGCGTAGCCGCATTGTATGCGAAGACCCATCCGTGAGCGTTGTGATCGCAGCCGTTGGAACCGAAAGCGATGTACACATTCCCATTCAGCAACAATAGGCCGGGCCGCTGCGCCTGCTTCTTAGTGCCGAATGGTACGGTCACCCCGAAGGAATTGATGACCGAGCCGGTGATCGAAACCGGGCCGCCGAATTTCTCTTGTCCGGTGGTGATGTCGAGCGCATGCAGGCGGAAAATGTAGCTGCCATTTTCGTTGGTCTTGGCAACCACATACAGAGTATTGGTGCTGGGATCAATGACCGGGGTGCCCATAATGCCGAATTCCGTGAACCCGGTCTGTGGACCGCATCCCTCATCAGTGCTGGATTCAGTGGTAATGCCGGCGTCTGGGTCGATGAAGCTGGTTGTCCACAGGGGCAGGGAATTGCTCCCGTGGTTGTTGTCGGCATCGAAGGCGAAGACACTGTCGTGCTGAGTGACCACATAGACCACGTTGTGAGTGCCGGCGCCAGGAATCACTACACCGGGCATGTAGAGGGGCTGGGCGACTACCAAGCCATCTACATTTTGGGTAAACAATTTCCCGAAGTATTTGGACGTGACATTGCTCGGAGTGAGGTAAGTCTCGGAGATATTCTGTCCGGTGCGAGAATTGTCATTATGCTGGGTGGTCACACTCACCTGGGCCGCAGCCAATGACGCGAGAAACACCAGAGCGCCAATCATCAGGCGCAGAGGTGTGACGGTTGGAATAGATGGTATCCGTCTCGCAATGGGTTTCATATTTTTCACCGCTCCCATTGATTCATCGTCGGACGACGGTTCGTTCTTACTGGCAAGTCGACAATTTGAAGTTCGCAATCCTCGTTCTCCACGTAAGGGCTGAAACCTGGGCGGTCGTAAAGTACTCGTTCACATACCAGAAGGTACAGTCATCCACGGGATCCACGGTCATGCTTGTGTAATCGCCCCATCCCTGAGAATTCTTCTCGTCCGCCTTGCCCGCCTGTATAGCAAATTCGGCGGGTGAGGGGATTGGATAAACTAAACCACGATGCTCTGATTCCCGGATGCGTAAGTGCACCAGAAATGCTGTAGCCCACAGCTGCGTTCGCCGCGTGGTCTTGCGCGATACTGGGCATAAACCGGTACAAGCTTTGGTCAGGATTGACGATGCCGGTTTGAAACACGGCTGGAACTCCAGTGCCCCGAAGTTCGAACCAGAAAATTCCCGTCTGTTTCTTTTGAATGTTCTTTATGCCGGTACCCACTTGAATGGTCTGGCTGCCCAGAAAAGATTCGTAGGAGCCAAAATTGCGGTATGCCAGCCTCCACATAATGCGGTCCCCGACCGAGTCGATGTGGTTGTGGACCCCGGAACCGTTGTAGGAGGGCTCGGGAACGCAGAATGTGTAGGCCACATTCGCCACGTTGTAGCAACCCGGCGTATAGGTCGGCACCGACAAGGAAGACTGGGTAAAAGTCGAGCTTGATGGAGCGCTCCAATCTACATGGAAGTCCCAGAGGTTCATGCTGTTCGTGGTAGTGCTGGTTCCGTCATTGGGCGGATTCTGGATACTCACAAAGAACTCATCTCGGCCCGGCGGCGGAGCGGTAGTGCCGTCGACATCGGCCGGCTCAAGGCTGTGCGCCAGGTACACATTCCCGTTGGAACTGGTATTGCGGAAACATTGCATCGGTCGTGGCGTTGAATCCGTCAGCATGTTGGCGCGATCAAGAACGAACGCTACCACACCAATTTCCCGGTATCCCAAACTAGGATCTTCAAGAT
Organism: Terriglobales bacterium; assembly: GCA_963706465.1. Lineage (GTDB taxonomy): Bacteria > Acidobacteriota > Terriglobia > Terriglobales > Acidobacteriaceae > JABDBE01. The sequence goes on along the minus strand of CAVPMC010000001.1, from coordinate 56,335 downwards.
CGATGCTCCCATAATAGCCATCCAGCCACGTACTCAATTTGGTGTAATCCGGATAGTAAAGTTTGCCGGACGAATTGGTGCCGATACATCCGGTCAGATCAAATTGATAGGTGTACCAAGTAAAATTGCTGGCGGTGAGATCGTCCGTGTTCGAAACCGCGACACACGAATAATAACGGCCGTTAATTGCCGGGGAGTGGCCGCCGATGACCCAACGGGAGGCCATGCGGTCAAAAACAATTACCGTATCTACACCAATGCCAGAGCAGGATGGCGCGTTCGAACCCCACTTCAAACTGCCAATAGCCACCGGGTTGGCCCAAACCTTCGCAAAACTTGCCTTGTCGAATGCCTGGTAATACCCATTGACCCATTCCATGTATTGCTTGGTACCGACTGCACCGTTGGGATCGATCGTCTGTCGCGGGTTACCGACTTGGGATGCGTCGATGCCCTCGAATGATTGCACAGTCTGGGCGCGCAGCAAATACGAGCAGGTCAAGGTTAAGGGCAGCAATAGCAGGAGCTTCCATCGGATCATTCTTAATTTTACCAACCAATCTTCACGGAATAAGGTCTGGGGGAAGAAAAACTATAGCCTAAAAGGCGCCCGATACTATGATGCTGGAACCCTGAAAGAGGCCCAACATATGATGCTAGATCTTGGTCTATCCGAGGTGCTTTGTCAATGTTAACGAAGTAGATAAGATGAAGCATCTTGCATAGAGAATCCCGCAGTCCCGGGCTCGGCAATACCGGCCGGGTGGCCGAAGCTACAAGTTATGGAACGTGGCATTCGAGCAAGCCTTGGTTTCAATTCTACCGGGATCACCCCCGGTTTCCGAGAGCTGCCCAGGAAGGGAAGGCATGCACTTCTCAGACCTAGCGGCCCAACCTCGGGTAACGCTAGAGTGAGTGCCGGGCGACGCAATCTAGACCCTATTTCAACCTTTTAATTTGTGATTTGAGGAGTCTTTGTGCCACAAACTTCCGGGAAGAATTCCAGACTCGTACATTTACTCCTGGATGTATTTATTTTTACCATTATAGCTATTCCTGCTCAAGCTCAAATCCCCGTCGAGTATTTCGGCATGCAAGCCACGTCGGGAGTCGCCCTGCAGCCGCCGAAATGGTGGTCAAACCCGTGGCCGGCGGTGCCCATCGGGAGCCTCAGGCTGTGGGACGCGGGCGTGGCTTGGGCGCAGATCAACACCGCCGAAGGCGTCTATAACTGGAACATTCTTGACGAATGGCTGCAGGATGCACAGAATCATAATGTTCAAGAAGTGATGTACACCTTCGGGGAGACGCCACAGTGGGCTTCCTCCCACCCCGACGATCCAGTGTGTGCGTGGGGACCGGGTGAATGTGATGCTCCCAAGGATCTAAATCTGGATGGCACCGGTGCGGATCAGCTCTGGAAAAATTATGTTGGTGCGATCGCCAGCCGCGCGGCCGGTCGCATCAAGTATTGGGAAGTCTGGAATGAGCCTAAAAATGCCTACTACTGGAATGGAACGGTGGCCCAGTTGGTGCGCATGGCCAGAGATGCTCGTGAGGTGATTTTGAGCATTGATCCGCAGGCGGTGATGTTGACGCCGCCCAGCCATGGCCCCTGGCAAACGCTTTATTTTGCTGCCGGTGGGCCGCAGTACGCCGATATTATTACCTATCACGGATACACCTATAAAAGTGGCTGCATCGGCTTTCCCCGCGCCGCCGACGAGTTGCAGATAGTAAGCGGCGTGCGCCAGGTGATGGCGACTTACGGACAGTTAGCCAAGCCCCTATGGGATACAGAAGCGAGTTGGGGAGTCACCTCCGCCAGCTGTTTTTACAACAGCGACCTGCAGGCAGCCTTTTTGGCGCAGTTATTCATGCTGCACTGGTCGGCTGATGTCAAGCGGCTTTTCTGGTATCAGTACAACAACCAGCAAAATGGAACGCTATGGACTCCGAATCCCAACAATCACCGTCGCAACTTCCCGGGAACCATGCGTAAAGCCGGTATTGCTTATGAGCAGGTTTACAAGTGGATGGCAGGGATGGAGATGCCCGGCCCTTGCAGTGTGTCAGGCACCGTCTGGAGGTGCAATTTTAGCGGCTCGGGAGGGTACCTTGCCCAGGCCTTGTGGGATACCTCGCAGGGTTGCCCTAAGGGCAACTGCAGCACTAAGAGTCAATCCGTCGGGTCCCAATACATCAGCTACCTGACTCTGGACGGGCAAAAAATCAACATCACAAATGGCCAAGTGCCGGTCGGCGCCAAGCCCATCTGGATGCAGAACCAATAAGACCATCCTCCAGACTTTCGCTCGATCCGTGAAAACTACAGAGGGAGGAGCGGTCTACTGACGACCCCGTTCCAAGAGGACCGGCCGGTTGGAGATGGTTGTACTTCGGCCCTTCAGCGATGACGAATTGCCAGTGAGATCGCGCTGCGTTACGTAGCCGTCCGGGACTTTGTAGTTGGCATTCGCTCCCGGAGTGGCAAGCCAGACAATTCTAGCCTGATCGTTGTTCTTGCGCATATCACAGGTCCACACCGCATCCTGGTTTTCACAGGGATGGTCGAAGGTCGCGCCGATGAGCCAGTCCTGAAGCTGTTCATAAGCTTTAGCTGCAGGCAGTGAGCCCTCCTCCGGAGTCCACAAAGTACCTAGTTTGCGGTTGTCCCAGGAATACCAGAGCACCAGAGAAACTCCCTCGGAGGCTTGAATAATGTGAAGGCGGGCGATATCGGCGGTTGCATCTTCCGGTTCTCCGTTGGGGTTCCAACTGCCTTCCGTGTCAAAGATAGGTTTGGACGACTGGCCGAACTGCTTCAGCATGTCTTTGAAGTTGTGCAGGAAGCCGGCGATGTTCTCGGGAATCTTAATGTAAGAGTGGAATGAGATGCCATCCGCATACGCGCCACCGCCAGCGGCCAGATACTGGTGCATCCATGCCATAGCTTTTTCATTTCTGAGACCGCCGTCAGGGGTGAGGACGGTGGCACTGGGGTCGAGACTCTTGATAATCTCCTGCGCATCCTTGGCCATGCGAACCATTTGCGGAAAGGTGCCTTTCCAGTACATTGCGTTGAAGGGCTCATTCCAAATCTCCCAGTACTGAATGCGCCCGTTCGCGTGTTTAACGATGGCGGTGACAAAATCCTTCCAGTACTGATCCGGTCCGGTGCCATCCTCCTTAAGATCGGCGGGCGGTCCGCAAGAGCCGGGACTGTCTCCACACTCGCTGTGGTCGTCGGGACGCGAACTGGCCCAGCGCGGTATCTTGCCAAAGGTGTAGACCACATCCGTGCCGTGCTCCTGTGCGTCTTTCAGACGCCGGTCCAGCACACTCCAATCGTACTTATCTTTCTGGGGATTGATTTGAAACCAATTGGTCTGACTGTCCCAGAGCCGGTAGGTGCCGAAACGAAAAGGAGGCCACCCATGTTCCTCGCGATGGTTGATGTGCATGCCGAAGAATTTCGGCGTGATCTGGGCCGGCGCGGCAACCGTTAGAATGCAAAAAACCACCAGGCATGAGAAAGTCTTAAGCATATCGTTGTACTCTCATCTCTCCAGTTGATTTCGAATTCAACCTAGTTGACGCCAGAAGGCGTTAGAAGAAACAGGTGGACTGGACCGGCATGTTGTTCGTCGTCCATGTCCGTCATACGGTCGCTGGTAAGATCGTGATGGGTGCCACCGACGGCAATGATCTGGCCACGTTCATTGATGGCTTGGGCCGAAGTGAGAACGATATTGGAGTCGGGGGGAATCAGAGTATTCAGGTCCACCATGCCTGTCGTGCGCGTCCACAAAAAAGCGCGTGCGCCCAGAGAGGTGTTCGAGGTCCCCACGACCTCTTCCGAGTTATTAACGCCGAAGGCTGCGCTATAGTCGCCGGAGTGGAGGGTCCCGAGGTTTTGGATTTCGTGTTCCTTGGTCCAAAGGACGGCACGTGAGCCGGCCAGTCCGGTCGAACTTCCCACCACAACCCCAGAATCGTTGACCCGGACCGCTGTGCTGGCAGTGTCACCTGGGAGGGTTCCGAGACTGATTAAGCCATCGCTACTGGTCCAGACGAACGCCGAATTACCCGCATCGCTTTTGCTCACGCCGACTACGACCCCGGAGTTGTTGATGCCCCTGGCCTCGCCGCCGGTCTGGCCGCGCAGGTTACCCAAAAAACGCATTCCGCCCGCCTTGCTCCAAACAAACGCGTGCATGCCCTGAGGGCCCGTGGAAAATCCTACGACTTCGCCGCGATCGTTGATGTCAAAAGCGGCGCCCGCGGCATCACCGCGGAGAGTGCCTAGGTCTTCGATTCCGCTGTTGCTGGTCCACAGAAAGGCACGCGTAGAACTAGCGCCGTTGAGGCGGCCGACGACGGCGCCGAACCGGTTAATGGCCATGGCGACGCTCGAATCGCTGTTTGGAATGTTGGGGAGTGTTTGTAGTCCATTGTCGTGCGACCAGAAAAAAGCGTTGACCTCACCACCGTCACGGAAACCTGACCAGCCGACGACCTGGCCGGCGGAATTAAGCGCCGTCCCAAAACTGCTCCCGCCGCGCAGTGTGCCCAACGCCTCCACTTTGTAGGGACCAGCCGCAACACAAGGCACGGCAAGAATAGAGCTCAGTGCGATGAATGTCAGGAGGGTTTCGAATTTTCGTATATTCCAGACTCTCATAGACCAGACTCCTCCTCTGCAGCCGGGGACGGCCACTGCTTTGTTCGCCCGAAATTCATTGGCCCGAGGCCTTGAAGGCGGCGGTCTGCATCACCCAATTGGTGGACGCATCCAGCTTGGCCGTGGGCGTGAATTTACCCTTCTGCGACGGAATGGTGTGCTCGGCGATGTCAAAAAAGCTGGTCAGAAGCACGGGTATGTAGCCCGCCCCAGGATTCAAAGTCTTCGACTCCACAGTGTCGGAGGCAAAAACGAGTTCGCTAGCGAAATTGGTACTGACCGACCCGCTGTTTGCGGTGAAACTGGTACCGCTGGCGCCTGCGATAACGTCCAATGGATTCGTAGCGTCGAGACCAGCGTATTCGAAGATGCGAAGATCCGCGTAACTGGCCGCTTTGCTGAACTTCACCGTCAACTTGTTCGAACCGGCGCCGGCGGATTTGATGTTCCTGGCGTAGAAGATTGCCTGCGAAAGGTTGGTCCCCTGGACCACGGCACCGGCTTGGCTGTACGAGTTTCCAGACGAGTCTTGAACGGAAGCAATGGAGGTGGACGTGTCGTTCCACCCCATGACTACGATGTTCAGATTGCCAGCCGACTGCGCCAGGGAGTAGGGCGCGGATATAGAACTCGCCGATTTAGTCGTGTTGAAATTAGTTTGAACGAAGGAAATTCCCTGGCCAGAGTCGTAAGAATAGCCGCCCGGCAGGGTGCTCGATTGGTAGTCCGGGTTCATCACCGTAACATTCACGGCACCGGCGGCGTGAGCGGGAGCATTTGCCTTGATGGTCGTGCTGCTCGGGACTTGGACGTTGGTGGCCATCACGCCCCCGATTTGCACCGTCGCGCCGGTCAGGAAATTTTGGCCGGAGAGGGTGACTGCAGTCCCGCCATCGGTGGGTCCGGAGGTTGGGCTGAGGGAAAGAACCGAGGGTGCCGACGCGCTGATCTCGATGATCGATGCCACCGAGGGCACTCCGCTGCCGTTAAGGATAAAGAGCATGTACTGCCCCGGGGGAGCGAACGTCGGCCCCAAAGGAGCGGTTACGTTCAGACCGCCTGAGACTTGGCTAAAGCTGAGTTGATTGAAGCGCTGGTTGGCATTGAATGAGTGAGTGACAGAAGACAGTCTGACCAAAGTGACATTCTGAATCGAGGTTGCGTCGGGTGTGGACACGACAAAATTCTGCCCATACGTTACCTGAGCAGGAGCACTGGCGATGGTGGGTCTTGCTCCGTTAAAGAGATAGGGAGGTGAAAAAAACTCGCCGCCGGTCTCATCAGCCGCCGACCCGCCTGCGGCGAGCACGCGCCCATCGGGCAACAAGACCGCGATGCTGTGGTAGCCGCGGTAGGAAGACGAACTGGCAAGCGTGGTCCAGGTACCGGTGTGTGGATTCCACAGTTCCGCTGCATAAACGGGATCCTGGGTATTGTTAAATCCTTTCCCGCTGCTGCCGCCGGTCACTAAAACCGTCCCGTCGGGAAGAATCGTGGCGTTCAACTGCCGGCGATGATTCGCCATCGAATTCGTGTAGCTCCAGGCTGGGCTGGAAGAGTTCAAATCGATGATCTCAGCGGTGTTTGTCGGCGGATCATCGCCCCCCACGATCAGAACTTTCCCCGGGGTATACATGACGGCGCTGCCGTAATCGCGGGGATTCGGGTAGTTGGTTTTACCCACCATGGACCAGGTGCCGGTTCCGGTGGTATCCAGATAACGGGTGCCGACGGTGGGTCCAGAGTTGAAAAGCTTCCCATTGGGCGCGACAAACATGCGGGCGTAGTCCGCCACGGACAAGGGGGCACTGTTGAGGTAGCGCCACTTTTTGGGGACTAACTCCCAGATCTGAGGGATCAGATTGGTCCCGTGAAACGGAGTGACATCACCACCGAGGACCATCACGTCGCCGTTGGAGAGGGTGGTGGCGGTGGGATACCAACGGCCATCGTTCATGTTGGGAAGTTGAGTCCAGGCATTGGCAACCGGATCGTAGATGGCCGCCTTCGGCAAGCCTACCTCAATCGCAATGTGCCCGCCCGCAACGAAAACCTGGCCGTTGGGAAGAATGGTGTGGCCGGAGCAGAATATGTTAAATCCCGCCTGTGGAAGCGTGGTAAAGCGGTTGGCAATCGGGTCGTAGAGTTCCGGAGTATCGCCCCGATCGAACTGAGGCCAGAACAATACCTTTCCGTTCGTCAACACATGTCCATGCACGGCCAGGTTCGGCCACGTCTGGGTGGTGGACCATTGGCCGACGCTGGACGGGTCACTTGACTGCGCAGATAAAGTTCCACACAGGGCGAGCAGGGCAAGAATCAGCCAATGCCAAAGCAGATTTCGACGCACAGCAAATAACTGCATGTTAGCCATATCCTTTCCCTTTACTTCGAACCGTTGAGTGGGGACGGTTTGAGCCTCAGACTCAAACGCTCGGATTCAAAGCTATTTTAAAGGACGACGAAAGGGCTGCGCGAGTGCGACCCGGCCAGAGGGTCGCTCTTAGCTTTTGATTAGGGTTTTGCCTCCGTATCGTTCCATGCGTCCAGATGCGCCTGAGTTCGCAAGGTTTCATTGCCCGGGAGCTTTGAAGGTTACCACTTGCATCACCCAGTTGGTTGAGGCATCGAGATTAGCCGAGGGGTTGAATTTACCTTTCTGTGAGGTCACCTGCTGTTCGGCGAGGTCAAAGAAGCTGGTTAAGACAACCGGTACGTAGCCCGCTCCGGGGCTCAGAGTTTTGGAAAGCACGGTGTCGGAGGCCAACACGAGTTCATTGTTTGCCGTCGTCGTAACCGAGCCGCTGCTTGCGGTTAGACTCTGACCGCTCGATCCGTGGCTCACATCCAGTGGGTTCGCCGTATCAAGGCCCGCATATTCGAAAATGCGGACATCGGGAAAGCTAGCCCCCTGATTGAACTGCACAGTCACAGTATTGGTGCTGGACGCCACAATATTCTTGGCATAGTAGATCGCTTGCGTCAGGTTGGTGCCGGTCACGGCCGCTCTCGCTAAAGCGTAGGAATTTCCCGCTGAGTCGGTGACCGAACTTACCGTGGAAGTGGAATCGTTCCATCCCACGACGACGACATTCAGATCGCCTGCAGACTGGGGTGAAGGATAAGCCGGCGCAACCGAAGTGACGCTATTTTTCGCGACCGCCAGAAATCCAACTTGAGCAAATGCAATCCCCTGACCGATCGCATACGTGTATCCGCTGGGTAGTGTGCTTGATTGATAATCCGGATTGATAACCGTGATGTCAGCGGCACCTGGAGCGTGAGCCGGCGTGGTTGCGGTGATGGTGGTGGTGTTCGTCACTTGCACATTGGTGGCGGTCAGGCCTCCGATCTTCACCGTCGCGCCGGGCAGAAAATTGGTTCCGGAGATGGTTACGGTAGAGCCGCCATTGGTTGAGCCCGAACCCGGACCGACAGACGCCGCGGTGGGTGCCGCCTCCAGAAGTTGCACGACGGCCGCGACCGAAGGCACACTGGTGGTGTTGAAAATGAACAGCATGTAATATCCCGACGCGGCCAAGCCAGGATAGTCAGGAGCAGTCACGCTGAGCCCTCCAGATACTTGCGTGAAGGCGAGCGAATTGAAATGCTGGCCGGTATTGAAGCCATGTGTGACCGAGCCCAAGCTGACCCAAGTCACATTGGTGATGGATTCGGGATTAGGTGTGCTCACGGTGAAATTCTGCCCGTAATTTACCACCGAGGGCGCAGACGTGATGGTGGGCCGGGAGCCGTTGAACAGGTAAGGTGGAGAAAAGATTTCGCCGTTCGGGTGCGCGCCACCCGCGCTCAGAACGCGCCCGTCAGGCAGCAAAAGCGCGATTGAATCGTAGCCACGAAAGACAGTCGAACTTGCCAGCGGAGTCCAAGTGCCGGTGGCGGGATTCCAGAGTTCGGGCGTCAATACGGGAGTATTCGAGTTATTGAATCCACTGCCACTGCTGCCGCCTGTGACCAGGACAGTTCCATCGGCAAGAATGGTGGCATTAGGTTGCTGCCGAGGGTTGGCCATGGGATTGGTGTTGCTCCACGCCGGATTCGTAGCATTCAGATCAATGGTCTCAGCCGTGGCGGTCGGGGGATTGTCAGCCCCTCCCAGGATCATGACTTTGCCAGGCGCGTAGTTGACCGCGGTTCCGTAGTCTCGAGGCGTGCCCAATTTGGTAGTAATCACGTTCCCCCAGTGACCGACTCCCGTGGGATTAAGAAGACGAGTGGCGGGATAGGGGCCGCCATCGAAAACCAGATTGTTGGGAACTGAGAAGATCCATGGGTCGACGGGTAGTCCGTAGGAAGCACCATTAAGATAGCGCCAGGTTTGCGGGCCCAACTGCCAGACCTGCAGCGATCGGTTGGGGCCAACAAAATGGTTGAGATATCCCCCGGTTACGAGGATGTCGCCGTTGGAGAGAGTCGTGTTAGTGGGCAAGAAACGGCCCGAGAACATGTTAGGAAGCTGAGTCCATGAGTTGGCTACCGGGTCGTATATAGCCGCGTTCGGCAGACCCACTTTATTGTCCTTCCATCCGCCTGCAACCAGCAGCTGGCCGTTGGGAAGAAAAGCGTGGCCAGAGGAGAAAATGTCGAAGCCAGCGGGCGCAGCCGCAGTGAAGGTGCCAGCGACCGGGTCGTAGATTTCAGGCGTGCCAGCGGTGGGCCAGAACAAGACCTTGCCGTTCGCTAAGAGGTGCGCATGGGCAGCGGAAAACGGCCACTTCGATGGTTTAGTCCATTGGCCGACGTTGGATGGGGCGGATTGCGCGGTCATGGTCGCGCAAATGATCAGACTGGCCATGCCAAGCAACGCCCAGAATGGTTTTCGAGCCGTATTCGTGGTGAACATATGTACTCCCATTTAAAATAGTGCAAAATGCCGGCCAAACGCTCCGTTGTAACGGAGTTTCTGGGGTCATTCAAACCCAAACCGGGTCTTACAGTTGTGGTGGAAAAACAAAATCGGATACAACAGTCCGGAAGTTTCCTGCGGGTTGAAGGAAAAGTTTTGCAGGTTGAAGGAAAAAAGCCTGCTTATTGGTTAGCTAACCAAATTGGTTTGAGGCCAATGGCTACCATGTGATTGGAGACCGGGGCGGAGTTTCCCGCCAGGTCATAAGTCTGGTTGTATTGCGGCTCGACAGGGACGTTGATGGTGCTGCAGGCACCGTGATTGCAGGATTGTGACGTGTCCCAGATAGCCTTAGCCTGATAACCGGATGGTCCGGTAAAGGTGCAGGTCCATTGCGTGCCGTTCAAGGAGCAGGGAGCGGTCAGCGTGCTTTGGAGCAGCCAGTTTCGAACCTGTTGGTAGGCGACTCCAGGCATAAGCACGGTGCCGCCGGGAGCGGGGTTCGGGCTCCACAGGGTTCCCCAATCATGATTGTTCCACTGGTACCAATAAAATCGGGAGACATTTGCCGACATATGGAGCAGGTAGAACTGGGCCAAAAAAGCGGCCCGCTGATCTTGATCGGTGAAGCAGTTGGATTGTTGGTCGCCCCAGCTCGCTTCTGTATCCCACAACGGCTTACCGGAAATGCTGGCCGCAGCCAGGGTTGCTTGAAGATTATTCACTCTATCGGTGACGCGCGCGGGATCAGGATAAATACCGCAGTGGATCCCGAAATAGCCGTGGAAAGTCACCACGTCCGCCTGCTGAATGCCACCCGCGGCAACGTATTGCTGAAACCAGACATCCTGGCTGGGTGGACTCAGCATTACCGCGTTAGGATCGATGCCCAGAATAATGGTTCTGGCATCCTTGGCCATGCGCACCAATTGCGGTATCGTGCCAGCCCACTCGGTGGGGTTCTCAGGCTCGTTCCAGCCCTCCCAGTACTTGATCTGACCGGCGGCGTGAGTAGCGATGGCGGTGACGAAATCCTTCCAGTGCTGGTCGGTGCCGCTGCCGTCAGCATTCAGATCGTCTGGCGGATCGCAAGCGCCAGAGGCCCAGAATGCGGCACAGGACGTATCGTTCGGATTTGAAGATGCCCATGAGGGAGTCTTGCCGAAGGTGTACAGAACGTCGGGGACGGCGTGCGCCTGCGCGGCTGCAAGCCAACGATCAAGAACCGTCCAGTTATAAACGCCGGGGGCCGAATTGATCTCTCCCCAGCCGGTATTTGTATCCCAGAGACGAACACTACCAAATGATGCCGCGGGCCAGGGCTGGCGGCTGAGCACTCCGGTCGTCATCTGCATGCCAAAGAACAAAGAATTGGGTCCACTGGAACCCTGATCACCTGGCGGCGGCTGAACCGTGCTGGTTGAACCACCAGGGGCGATACCCGCACAGGACAGCAAACTTGCGGTCAATATTATGAGGAGCAACCACCGCAGGGGGGACATAGGCAACCCTCTTTTCCCAGTGCAATGGTTCCGAGGTTAACAAACCCTAACCCAATTGGCTCCTCTCGAAAGTACACATAAACTATTGGTACTTAAGTAGATACGACGTGAACTAGCAGCATCTAGCGTCTACTACTTTAGTTTAAAACTACGAGGTTGGCTCGAGTTGGTTGACGGCGGCCGTCCGATTCCTCAAAGACCGATATCCGCTGAGAACCCAGAGCGGTAAGAACGAATAGAGGAAAAGAACGAAATCATCATAACGAGCCAGACAGCGAAATAAAACCCGATCCCGCCAAATCTCAAAAAAGCCCGGCGCCGCTGTGCCGGAGTTCGGTGGTCCTGAGGGATCGACGGGTACTCCGGACTCATCTTTCCACCGGCGGAGGTAGCGTTGAATTTTGCGTTTGGCGGACCGAGGCAGGACATCGGGACGGGGCGCGGAACTCACAATACCCTTTCCGTTCACCAGCGAGTGATGTTCATCGAGATAGATGGCGGAGCGATCCGCGTCTTCCAGAGACAACATGCGAGCATCAAACGGGATATTCAGAAAGCGGCAGATCGCGGTCAGTTCGGTTGCGGAATCCCGTACCAGGGCTTCGTAATGGAGTTGGTGAACCGGCACGCCTTTGCGGACCAATTCGTCGCACCCGCGCTTGAGTTCCTCGAGACCACGCAATGCGCGGAGGATCATTCCGCGTCGGGCGAAATAATGGGAGCGAGCGGCAGCACGAACAATGCTGCTGCAAATCGCGTCAGGGTCACGCCAGATGACGATGAACTTCGCGTTGGGGAACCGGCAGGCGAGTTCGGGCAGGCAGTCGTAATATTGAGGCGACTTGCAGCCCCAGATGCTGGCATTTTTTCGTTCGGCATACTGTTTACAGACGGCTTCCGTTGCGGCGCGAATGTCGAGACCCGGGGCAATTGCCGAGCCCTCGATTCCGTGCCGGGTGGCTCCCTGATTCCAGAACTCCCAGCGCTCCAGCCAGTCTGACTTTGCGCGCCCGCCGGCGAACAGATGGCGCATCACAGGCAGTTCTCCTTCGTAGAGGAGAGCAATCTGAGGATGCTGGTTCAGCAAAGTGTAAAGGAGCGAAGTTCCGGAGCGCCAAATCCCTACCACGAAAAGAGGTCCGGAGGTCGAATCCATGGCCATGGCTTGAGTCACATCTGACGATTTGTGCATACTTCCTTGCGTATCGCACTAATTAGAGAAACGTTTAATGCCAGCCAGTTCAAGGCCCACGTTCCATACGAACTTGGGACCTAAGAGCAGATAACGTTTCCACAGCCGCCCGGGCTCCATCAGCAGCCTGAACAGCCATTCCAGACCGTTTTCCCGCATCCACCGCGGGGCCTGTTTAAGCTTGCCAAGATTAAGATCGAAGGCAGCGCCTACGCCAAGCATCACGGGAACACGGAATGCCTTGCGGTGCGCGTGCATCCAGCGTTCCTGTTTGGGAGTGCTGAGGCCGACCCAGAGTACGTCCGCGCCGGAGTTGTTGACCATCTCCGCGACTGCTTTTTCTTCTTCGGCGTTGAGCGGCCGAAAGGGGGGAGAATAGGCGCCCGCGATCTGCACCCCATACTTGCGGTGGAGCACTTCGCCCAGGGACTGGGGAACGCCTTCTGCACCGCCATAGAAAAAATGACGATATCGCGATCCGGTTTGCTGGCAGAAGGTATCCATCAGTTCGGGACCGTAGACCCGGCGCCGCAGAGGATAACCGTGCAATCGTCCCAGCCAAACCAATGGCATCCCATCGGGCACGACCATGTCCGCCGCGAGGAGAATATCCCGGAAGTGGGGATCGTCGAGAGCCTCGGTTACGCCATGCATCCCGGTCACGGCGACGTAGCGGGTCGCGATGCGTTCCCTGATCCATCCTTCTAGGCGAGCGATGGCATCGGGAATCTGTACCGCATCCACACGGATTCCCAGAGCACGGAAACTTTTGGAATGCGTAATGGGGAGGGCCGCGGGTTGAATGGTTTGGCTAGACATTGGCAGTTTCTCGTCCCAGCGTCATCCCTGCATCAAAGGTCCGGTTCGTTTCAAAAATCAGGACCTGTTTGTGCAAGGAATGCTAGTCTCCCGTCGCCAATGCTGCCGCTTCCTCGGTTTCGGCGGTATTTTTATTCAGTTCGGAAGCGATCCAGGGGTAAGTCTTAGCCAGACCTTCGCGTAACAGGATCGAAGGCTCCCAGCCGAGGACTTTGCGAAGCAGATTATTGTCGCTGTTGCGGCCACGCACGCCTTGCGGACCCAGCGTGTTGTGGCGCTTCGTAATCCGTTTTCCCGCCACTTCAGCAACCATGTCTACAAGTTGATTGATGGTGACGAGTTCATCCGTTCCCAGGTTCAACGCGTCGCGACAGTCGGAGGCCATGATACGGGTGAGCCCCTCCACGCAGTCGTCGACGTACATGAACGAGCGGGTCTGCTCGCCGTCGCCCCAGACTTCGATTTCGCCAGGATTAGACGACAAAGCAACTTTGCGGGAGATCGCGGCCGGAGCTTTTTCTTTGCCGCCATCGTAGGTGCCGAGGGGACCGTACACATTGTGGAAGCGCACAATGCGGGTCTCGAATTTATAGTCGTGCCAATAATAACGGCAGAGCTCTTCCGCGTAGAGCTTCTCCCAGCCGTAGCCCGGCTCGGGTTCGGCAGGGAACGCGTCTTCTTCTTTGAGCGGTTTTACATCCGCGCTGAGTTGCTTGCTCTGGGCATAAACGCAAGCGGAGGAGGAAAAGAGGAAGCGCTTGACCTGGTGCTGACGCGCGGCCTCCAGCATATGAGCGTTGATCAGGATGTTGTTGCGGGCAATGTCGGCGTGGAAAGCGGTGATGTAGCCAATGCCTCCCATATCAGCGGCTAGGTTATAAACCTCGTCAAGGCCGCCGCGAGTTGCCATCAGGCACTCGTCCCATTTCCTGAGGTCGCGGACTTCGAATTCGTCGGCCGCGGAGCGCTCATACTCCGGCAATTTGATGTCCACGCCGCGTACCCAATGGCCGTCGGCTTTAAGGCGTTTTACGAGATGGTGCCCGATGAAACCGCCGGCCCCGGTGACGAGCACCCGCTTCTGAGTCTTCATAGCTAAATTCCTCCTGGAGTTAAACAGCAAGTCGCAATGCGATGGATTTTGTAACAGTCTTTTTTACAACGGTCTTTCTTCAACGGTCTTTCTTTCGTCTTTCTTTTGTAACGGTCTTTCTTTTGTAACGGCCTTACTTCGAAACTGTGTTATCCGGCGCTTCATAATCGTAAAAAGGTTTACGAAACAAGTAGAGAAGCCAGTGAAAAAAATCCGCCAGTGGGGATTTGTAGCCGAGATAAGCCAGCTTTGGCGAGCGGAACGCCATCAACCCGGGATAATCCGTCCATAGGCGGCGAAGATAGAATTTTTCCTTTATGAATGCCCGGTAGTCCTGGCTGAAAACGATCTCCTGCATGTTAGGCAGGCTTTCTTCCTTCTCCAAGTAACGAAGGTAATAGATCCGTAAGGGGTCGATCTGCATGAGATGACAGCAGGTGAAATCAGCGGCGTAAAGGTCATCCGCCATCATGAGCCAGTTCAGTTCGACCGCGTCTCCTTCCATGGGGCCACTGCGATTAAGCCCATACCGGCCGTCGATGACCGACATGGCGGGGCGCAAACGCTTATTGATCTCATACAGAATTTTCTCCAGGAAGGGGTGCAGATCCAGGCGGGCTGAAGGTTCCGAGATGCAACCCCACTGGTTCTTGATCGACATGCTGACGCCGGTGTTCATGTGAATCTTGGGTACGGGAACGGTGATAAAGAGATTACATTCCTCAGTCAGCGCCGCGGGAAAAGGCACTTGCAGATTCCGTCCTTTGTAATCGAACTCAAAAGTGCTTCGGGGCAGGCGGCTTAGATTGATTACCTGGATCCCGTACTTTTGCTCCAGCGCTTTAATGCCCGTCTTTTCGAAAACGGCGCTGATATCAAATTTGTTGTATCCGCCGGAATCGGCTTCGACCACCGTGATTTTGTTGGTGTAATCTTTCAGCACCCGGACAATCGCTTCAATGCATTCCGGGTTCGTCATGACCCCCCGGCGATAAATCGGAAAGGTCAGATTCGGCTTGATGAATACGGAATCACCGGGCTTCAACCGCGAGCCCAGATTGTGCCATGCAAAACCTTCGCGCAGTACGTCCTCATATCCATGATCGAGTTTTTCGATGAAGATCCTGGGCGGAGTCCTGCTCATTGACACCTAACTTTGGCAAATATACTCATAAGATTGGAATAGCTTTCCTGCGGACCGTAACGGGTTTCCGCCAGTTGCCGCCCGCGGTTGCCCATTTCGGCGATTCGTTGCGGATGGGCAAGCAGGCAGCGAACTTTCTCCACCAGATCCGCGGCATCGCCGGGTCGGTAAAGCAACCCGGTTTTACCCTCCTCCACGATATGCGGCAGGCCGCCCAGGTTAGACGCAATGATGGGCTTGCCTCCGCTGAAGTACTCCAGCGAAACCATGGGGAAATTTTCGTAGCATTCCGACGGGATAATTGCGAACAGCGCGTTCTTAATCATGCGCCACTTATCCGCGCCGCTCTTAAATCCGACCATCTCGACGTTTGCCAGATTCTTGTCCCGAATGTACTGCTTCATTTCCGCTTCGAGGGGTCCCGTGCCCACGATCTTCAAAGGCAAATCGGGAAGGTTCTCAAAAGCGCGCAATACAGTAAGCGGACCCTTTTCCGAGGACAGACGGCCAAGATATAAAGCGTAATCGCCCGAGCCCGGCGACGATCTGTCGGGGGCGAAGGCTGCGGGATCGATAAAATTGGGCCGGATAAAAAGCTTCTTTTCGGGAAGGCCAACTTCCAGCATCTTCTGCCGATAGAAATTGGTCAGACAGACGTAGGCCGCGACCTTGTCGGTCATTCCCGCGAGGCGGTTACCCGCCAGGGCTGCTGAGTACAGCGCGCTCAATGTATAGCTGTCCTTGTAACAACGATGCTTGATGGCATGCAGGTAATTCCCGAACTTACAGCGTTCGCAAATCTGACCGTCGATGTAAAACCAGCCATTCGGACAAAACGGTCGAAAGTCATGTACCACCTGCACAATCGGCACCTTCAAGGCATGCAGAGTGTGATACAGCGAAGGCGAAACAAGGGGATAAATGTTGTGAACGAAAGCTACGTCAGGGGCAAAATCTTCAACTGCCTTTCGGACCTCGCGCTCGGTTCGATGCGAATACATAGTGCGCGGGATGAATGCGGCTTTCTCCCACAACGTATAGCTCTTGATCTCATCGTTGTGCCGGGTGAAGGCCAGCACCTCGTCCCCATTACTTTCGAGGAGATTTCTTTCCGCGATGGCCGCTGAATCTTCTCCGCCGAACTGTTGGTAAAAGTTGTGAACAAAAAGAACCTTCATCGATAGTTGATAACCATTTTCAGATGCAGCGATTGAAAAATCTTAAACATATCCGAGGCCGGCCAGACGATCGTGAATGATTTGCTGGCTCTCCGCATCGGTGCCATCGCCCCGGCTACGCTTTTCCAGGCCAGCGACCAGGGAGCGGCCCTGCATGGATTCCGGGATTTCGTACCCCGCGAGATCGAGCAGAGTGGGAGCGATATCAAGGAGTCGAGCGCCTTGATATTCTCCGCTCAGCGGATTGTTGCCAGCTGCCAGCAAGAACATTCCATACTGCGCATGGTTGCAGGCGTCGGGCCCGGTGTCGTTTTCCTGAACATGAAAATCGGGATAGCCGACGGTGCCAATTGACCGCCAATAGAGGCCCGCGAAATGGACGATCAGATCCGGGGCAACATTGCGCACCGAGTGATAAAGTTCTTTGGGCTTGAAGACCAGCGAATTTAAGGGCTGACCTTTATCGTCGAGCATGGCTTCGAACTTGACCTTCATCTCGTCCTGAAAGGCGCCGTATTGGTCGGCGGGAATGACGCCTTGCGGTTCCCGGCCCTGCATATTGAAAAACACCCGAGCGTAGTAACCACCTTCACTCCAGGCTTTGGTCTTGGCCCAGTTCACTTTCAGCTTGTTGAACGGGGTTATTTCTTTCGGGTATTCGTCGAGCACGAGCAGGCCTTCTTTGATGAGCCATTCATTGACCGCAATGCCGCCGTCGAGGCGCTGTGCACCGTGGTCAGAGACGACCAGCAGGATGGTATCTTCATCCAGCATTTCCATGACGCTGCCGATTTGCTCGTCGAGCCAGAGGTAGTAATCCGGAATCACATTTTCATAAGGGTTGCCGGGCTCGTACTGCACATGTTTTTTGTCGAAGTAATTCCAAAAACCGTGGTGCACGCGGTCCAGGCCGATATCGACGTAGTGGAAATAATCCCACTCCTGCTCTTTCAGCAACCACTTGACGACCTGCCACTGCTTGCGGCTCATGGCAAAAATTTCATCGCGCAACCAGTCTTTGCGGTCGGTACGGAAGTTCTTCACGTCGACCGGATACTCGCCCACCAGTTCGTTAATCTTGGCTTTGATGTTGGGCGGATGAGTGAACTCGTCCTTGGTGGTATCGGGGGTGAGGAAACAACCCACACTGATCCCGTTGATGCGGCGAGGGGGGAAATTGGGCGGCAGGCCGACGATAATCGACTTCTTGCCTTCCCGCGCCAGTTGATCCCAGATGGCATGGGCCTTAATCGAATTCGAGTTTGCGAATCCGAGTTTCTCGTAGGAATAGTCGATGCGATTGCGGAAGCCATAAACTCCGAGTGAGCCCGGGTCCTGGCTGGTGGTCATGCACATCCAGGCAGGCACGGTGATGGGAGGCACTACGCTTTCCAGCCGCCCGTAGAGGCCCAGATCCATCAGACGACGTATGTTGACCAGGCGCTCGTCATTAAAGATGACTTCCGGCGCACAACAGTCCAGCCCGAGTACACAGATTTTCATGAGATCGTTTCCTTACCGTCCCCTAAAGCAGGGATTTCCCTTCCATGGATTGATGACCTTGCACGTTCAGATATTTCATGATGGTCGGCGCCAAATCGATAATTTGCGCATGGTTGTGCACGACCGCCCGGTTCATGAACAAAATACCGGGGACAGCGTCGGGATCGATGATGTGGTCACCGCTCCAGCGACGTGTGTTGTCTTCAAAAAGATTGTGGGAGAAGCCGCCCAACGAAGCCTGCCACGATACTCGATAGCCGGGATGAAAGTTGACCAGCAGGTCGGGAGATTCGCTGACATAAGCGCCGGAATAAAGTTCTTCCTTGCGGGAAACGCTGCGGACGGCAGCCTTCCCCGTCTCTTGGTCGGGGAACTCGGCCAATCCTTCCTGGATGGTGCGCCGGACTCTTTCGGCTTCGGTCCCGCCTTCTTCCAGCGTGCCGCTGCGTTCACGGCCTTTGATGTTCAGGTAAATTCCACCCAGGCCCACCGCATACGCGTAGGACTTTTCCCAATCGACCTGAGTGAAACCGTCTCCCATGCCCTCCTCGGGCTTCTTGCCATCCTTCAGCGCGAGCAAGCCGTTTTGCACTAACCACGTATTGGTGTGAAAGGCGCGGCGGAAGGAGTTGAAACCGTGATCGGAGAGGACTATGAGCAGCGTGTTCTCGTCCACTTTCTGCAGGACGCGGCCGAGTAAAGCGTCGCATTGCCGATACAGATCGCCGACATTGTGGCCCAGGGCCTGCGCGCAATCGCGATCATAGTTCGGATGCTGAGGATCGATGAACCGCCAGAACATGTGTTGCATGCGGTCGGGCGTATCAAACAAGGTAAACAGGAAGCCCTCGCTGAACCGATCGAGCTCATACATCATCATGTCTTCGCGTTCTTTGAAGGTAAGCTCGCACTGAGCTTTGTAGCCCATTTCGTCGAAGCGTCCGTTGTTGTGGCCGGTGTGATCCTCGGCCATGCCCACGGTGGAGAACAGTCCGATCTGTTCAGAAAGATGCTTGCCGTAGTCGGCTGGGAAGCAGATGGGAAATGGCGGCGCAGCCGGATCGAAATTCACGGGAGAAGCGTAAAACTCGACTTGGGGCTCCAGTTGGCGGCAATAGAAGCGGACGATGCCGGTGGCGGACTGCAGCATGGACATCTTGAACTTGACCCGTACCCACGGACTCCATCCCCTTTCCGCGACTTGAATGGTTGAAGGCGTGCCCCCGCTCGAGATTGTGAGTTGGCGACTGTTCTTGTCGACGCGCACCTTGATATCCGCAGTGAAGTCGCCCGGCGGATTGGTACGAGGATTCCGTGGGCCAAAAACCCGGGCCGCAAGTTCTGCACCATCGTCCAGGTACACCAGTTGTTCGTGTTCCTTGGCCTGGACACTTCGGTCCTGAGTGTAGAAGGTGCCGGTGCCCTGACTGCCGCGCAGATCCGGTACGCCCACTCCCGACAACATTTTTCCCACCAGGTTTTCGGCAGGGAAGGTACACGGGTGGCGCAGGATGGTGCTCGGTACTCCTGCCTTACCCAAATGCTGCCAGAAAGCGACTCCCTTTCGGTTGTTTACTACGCGAGGAAGAGCCAGCATGCTTTTCGGCCGCTCAAAATGGTTGAGAGCGATATCAGGCAGATAGGTTTGGGTGTCGCGGGTGATGAAATCGAAGATTCCATGTCCACCGGGGTTGGTTCCAGTCGCAAAGGAGGACCAGGCCACGGGAGTTTGCGCTGGATAGGTCGTGCGCAGGCGTCCGTAAGAACCGCGGTCGCGGATCTTGGCAAAATTGGGAAGCTCGTTGCGTTGCAACATAGTTTCTACAATATTTGGCTCCAGACCGTCCAAGCCGACGACCACGACTTTATTCTTCGATGCCATCCCCCGCTACACTCCGTCCTGAGGAGCCTTCGGTTCCTGCACCGACGATTCCGGTTTGAATTTATTCAGGATTTTGCCGAAAGTTACGCAGACCTTGTTCCAAAACATCATCGCCATGCCAACGATGGTAGCGATGCCAGATGCTACGCCCATGATCTGGTCGGGACCGCCGTAAAGTAACGCCATAAAAAATACTCCTTTTTGAGTGTTTGAAATTACTTCGTAATACTTGCAACCGGACTGGTGTCGGGCGCAACCTGGGGCAGGTTGCGCGACGCCACTTGATTCCACAACTTTGTCGACATCATCTTTAAGGCTTGTTCATCGCCGCCCGCGGCACGATTGTGAAGCTCCCTGGGATCGGCCGTCCAATCGTAAAGTTCGGGAGCCAGTTTTTCCGAGACGATCAAATGCCACTGTGGGCCCACGATGGCTTTCAACCAGCCCTGATAGGCAGGATAAACCTCAGGAAGATCGAGATTCTTTCCTACTTCCGCCAACGGATCGGGCCAGGAGGGATCAACTCCCGGACGCTGCCAGAGTTGGGCAAGCGAAGGAATGGGGAAGGCCACGTCCGACTTCACTCCCGCCAACTCGAGGACAGTAGAGGGTAGCGACGCTCCTGAAACCGCCTTGTCGATGCGAACGCCTGCGGGAATCTTGCCCGGCCAGTAATAAATGAGGGGCACTTGCACCAACTCGCGGTACAGCGCATTCCAATGGGTCAGAAGGCCGTGGTCTCCAAGGCATTCGCCGTGGTCGGACGTAATCACGACCAGCGTATTCTGCGAAAGCCCGCGCTTTTCAAGTTCCGCAAACAGATTCGCGATTTGCTCGTCGACGTAATAGATGCCCCCGTCGTAGGCATCGACCTGATGCTGAAAATCCTGCGGAGACATGCGCGACAGCCGGTACAAATATGGACGCTCTTTGCGATTGATCCGCTGATCGATCGGAGGCGGCGGGTCCTGGGCGGGGGCGCCGTTAAACATCTCGCGATACGGATGCAAGGGCAAATAAGGTTCGTGGACATCGAAGTAATTGATGAATGCGAAGAAAGGCTTATTGCGATCCTGATCAATCCAGGTGAGCAGTTCCTGGTTCACTTGCGGAGCGCGCTTGCGGGCATACAGTTCGTCGAACCTGGGGCTGTCCGGGGCGTATTTGTTGAGGATGCGTCCCCAGAGGGTTCGGAAGAACATATCTCCAACGGAGTAAAAGTAATCGTCGAAGTGGAGAAACCCCCGCGTAAGGCCGGTACGCCGGGCGAAGTAGTAAAGGTTCGCGGAGAAGCCGCCGGTGCGATAGCCGTGCTCATCGAAAATCTCGGGAAGCGTAGGGTAGCGATGGTCGAGAGCGACCTCATGATCAACCCCGTGCTCGTGCGGATAGCGGCCGGTCAGCATGGATGCATGCGAGCCAAGAGTCCAGGCCGAAGGCGCGATGTCGCGCTCGAAGACCACGCCTTGCTTGGCGATTGCGTCGAGATGCGGGCTGGTTTCACGGTTGTAGCCGTAGAGCGAGAGGTGATCGGCGCGAACCGTATCCATCACCACTACCAGAACGTTCGGAGAACCCGGGGCGGCGGCGGGCAGTTTCGCGGTGGCGGTGCGCTCCCGCAGCCATGTCGTGCCTTCGACAATGGCGAAAGCGAGGACGGCAATCGCGACTACTATCGGAAGCGTGCGTCGCAACAGGCTCAGGGTTTCCGGCACATGCTTCTGGAACCAGCGGTTAAAGGCTACCGATATGCCGGCGGCCAGGGTCAACACTGCGATGGGGCCAATGCGGCCGCTCAACGCCAGCCAATCCACGCAGGCCACGAATAGGAATACGGGTGTAAGCAGCGTGAGGACTTTGACTCGTGGCAAGAACTTCTGCAGCAGCATGCCTAAAAATGCCAACACCAGAAACAATCCGAGGTTGACCAGCGCGGAAATCCAGATGATCTCCGCCGTCACGCCGGCGCGAACGTTATTCGGAGTGAGCCATCCAAAGCCGTAAATGGCCAGCAGACCGAGGCCCTCCACCAGGCCGGCGATTAAGCCAAACCAGATGCCGAGCACCAGAAGTCGCGAGTTGTTGCTTTCGCTCATGATCAGATTCGACTCTTATCGCGTGACCGCTTCGCCGGGTCTGTTCGCATCCGGGATTGCTGACTGTGCCTTGGCGCCCGTGCCGCGCGGTTCCACTTCGCTCCAGAGTTCGGTGTTCAATTCATCCGCCCGAGCGCCTTCGCCGGGTTCAGCAGCAAGGTTATGTTGCTCCTGAGGGTCGGCATTCCAATCGTAGAGCTCTGCGGGCATCTTCTCGGAGACAATCAATTGCCAGCGCGGCGCCACAATCGCTTTCAGCCATCCGCTGTACGCGGGGTAGTGGTGGGGCTGGTAGATATAACGATGCAATTCCGAGATTGGATTTGGCCACGCCGGATCGACTCCGGGCTGCTGCCATAACTGCGCCAGTGAAGCTATCGGAAAAATTTGCTGTTGTCCGTCTCCGGTCAGGTTGAGGATCGTTGCCGGCAGGGAAGCGGCGCTGATCGGTTTTGCAATTCGCTGCCCTGCAGGGATCGTGCCCGGCTCCCAATAGATCAGCGGAACCCGAATGAGATCGCGGTACAGCGCATTGCGATGATGAACCATCCCGTGGTCGCGGAGTTCCTCTCCGTGGTCCGACGTGATTATGACAATCGTATTCTTGTCCAGGCCGCGGCTGCGCAGCTCCGAGAACAGGTTTCCGATTTGGTCATCCACATAGGCAACGGAGTCGTCGTAAGCGTCAATCGCCTGCTGAAATCCCGCTGGCGACAGCAACACTTTATAGAGGTACGGATCCACATTGCTAAGTATGTTTAGATCTTCCTGCGAAACGGGAGGCCACTTCTCGGTCGCGGCCGAGCCGCCAATCGGGGAAGTAAACTTATTGCGATAGCTTTGCGGCGGGCTGTAAGGCGTGTGCACATCGAAGTAGTTCAGAAAAGCAAAGAACGGTTTTTCCCGGCCGCTATCGACCCAGCGCAACATCTCGCGGTTGACGTCCTCCGCCCGCTTGCCTTGCGGGAATTCGTCCCAGCCCAATCGGTCAGCGATGTAGCGATTAAACATCCGGCCCCAAAGCGTCCGGTAGAACTTGTCGCCCAGTGAATAGAAATAGTCCTCGAAGTGGAGGAACCCGCGAGCGAAGCCGCCGCGCCGACTGAAATAATACAGATTGGCGGAAAATCCCCCGGTTCGATATCCGCGATCCCGCATGGCTTCTGACAACGTGGCGTAGCGGGTATCCAGCGGTGCATCAATCTCCGCTTTGTGCTCGTGTGGATAGCGTCCGGTAAGCAGGGAAGCGTGCGAGGGAAGAGTCCACGAGGCGGTCGCAACCGCGTTCTCAAAGGTCACGCCCTGGCGTGCGATGCTATCGATGTTGGGGCTGGTCTGCCGAGCATAGCCATATAAAGACAGATGGTCAGCCCGCAAGGTGTCGACCAGAACCACAACGACATTGGGAGATCCGGCGGCCGGGGTCAGGTTCCGCGTTGCCAGTCGCTCCCGCAACCATAGGCCGCCGTGAATGATGATGAATGCCGCTAACGCGGTACCTATGACCCAAGGGAGGGTTCGGCGAAAGAATGGCAGCCCGCCCAGTTCTCGTTTGCTGAGGGCGCGGTACACCATGGTCGAAAGTCCGGCGGCGAGCACCAGAACGGCAATGGGGCCGATTCGTCCACTTACCGCCACCCAGTCCAGAAATCCCAGGAAAAGAAACAACGGCAGGATAACCCGAGGCACAACCAGGCGCGGCAGCAGTGGCTTGAAAAATCCAGCGATTACGGCGAGACCAAGGAACAGCACTAAATTGACAATGGCGGAGATCCAGATAATTTCAACCGAGACACCCGCACGAATGTTGTCATTCAGCCATCCGTAGCCGAAGGCAGCGAGCAGGCCGAAGCCTTCGACCAAACCTGTGACCAACCCAAACCAGGTTGCGAGCTGCAGCAATTCCGGCCAGGTGAGCGTTCGGCTCACCGGTTGGGCCGCGGTTTGGAGTTTTGCATTGCTCACGTAAGTTTGCACCGTCAACAGACTGTCTGGCTCGATCTAGGATCTGGGGGAAGAAAGCGGTTGTCGATCTGAAACCGCCTAGAGTAAAGCTGGCGACACGGTACCTTCCCGGCTGGCCAGCAACGCGCCCTCCGACTCGTCCCGGCTCACCCCGACTACCTCGATGTGAGCAGGCATGGGATAGGGTCGGGTACAAGCCCAGGAGAAGATGCTTTCCGCTTCGCCGGGGGCGAATCCCGACTTCATCCAGAAATCGCGGCAAGGCTTGTTCTTGGCTGTTTCCAGATACTTCGCAGCCAGTTCAACGCCACCGAGGGTGCGACAGTATTGCACCGCGACTGCGACCATAACCCGTTCGATATCCCTGCCCATTACTCGGCAGCTGAGGACGAAATCAACAATGCGGCAATCATTGGCGCCGGCTTCCAGACTGAGGATACCCGTCAAACCGGAATCGCTGAATTTGTCTCTGACCCGGAAAGCCCAAAGCTTGCGGCGCTCCTGTTTCAGCCACGCACAGAGTTCGTTTCCAGTCATGCGGCGCGTCGAAAGATTCATCTGGTTCGTTTTGTTCAGCAACTGCAGCACCCGGGGAAGGTTGCTCTCGTGGAATTCCTCAACCGTCACCACCGTTTCCAGCGAGTGCAGCCATTCCTCGACAGACTGATGTTCTGCCTTGCCTTTTTCCCGCTCCCGGGCATCGAGGTACATCTGGCCGCGCGCTCGGTCCTCCTCGGTAATCTGAGGAAGGTCAAAACAGTCGAGCTGCAGCAAGGTGCTGGCGTAAGACGTCTTATCATCCGGCCACTCGGGCACCAAAACTTCGGGGAGAGCTTCGCGCACCCGAGCGCGCTCGACCGGGTTATCGTCGATGAAAACGACCGACTGTAACCCCAGGTTCAAATCCGAAGCCAGGGCCGCGATGTTGGCGGCTTTGTCGTTCCAATTAATGCGCCAGCCGGCAAAGTCTTGCAGCTTAAGAACCATCTCTGGATGTTTTTCAAAGGCCTGTAAGGCGATTTCTTCTTGATTCTTGCTGGCTACGGCGAGGAGGATGCCCCGGTTCCGCAGAGACTTCAGGGCTTTCTGAAAATCGACGAACGCCTCACCTTTATGGTCATGTCCACCCAGCGCAATGTTTTCCCAGCCCACATCGCCGATGATTCCGCCCCACAAAGTGTCATCAAGATCGACCACTAACAGCTTTCTAGCCGACCCTAAGACGGTGCCCATGGCAGCCTTAAGATCCTGAGCAGTTCGGCCGAAAACCTCGCTGCGATAGGGCGTCTTGCTCAGATACCACAGCTTTGGACTCCAGGGATTGGCCGTGACTTCCAGCCAGCGCGACGGATCAAGTACATAAATTCCATCTAAGCCATCCAATTCCTTGAGCAACGCCAGATTCATCTCCAGCGTAAGACGACGCAGCCCGCTGTGGTTCTGAAAGTCCAAAATGCCGAGGCCCCGATAGAAAGAAGGAAGCGTCCAGGAGGCCACAAAGGTAGCCTTGAAGCGTGCGTGGCACTTCTTCACACATTCTGCGAAATAAGAAACTTCGGCAAACAGCGCCGCGCGGTCCGCAGTCTCGAAGTCGAGTATCTTTCTGAAACTGGGTACGGCGCCTTCGAGCGAGCTCCAGATGAAGCAGAAATTCTGCTCCTGGCTCCCCGCTGTATCCAGCAAAGACGGAAAAAGTTGGCCATAGGGTGCGATGGAAGCTGCGACCGGCGGCCAAGTGGCATCGTTGTCCAGATACCGGCCCAGGGTTTCGAGATTGAAATCCGAAACCAGCCGCAGATTAAAGACGTCGTTACTCACTCGCCTTGGCCTCGGTGAACGAAGAGATATATCGCGCTAACGAATCAATCGTCCGGAAGTGTCCGGTCTGACCCGAGAAAGGATCATCCTCTGTCAGGTCCAGTTGCACGCCAAACGACTCTTCCAGTTTCTGCTCGGTGATTACGATGAAGTTTGCCAGGGCAAGGGAATCGAGTTGCCCCTTTTCCCCGAAAAGCGCAGTGTCCGGCCTGGGCTGGATTTGTCTGTGCTTGGGCATCTGCAGGTTCAGTTCAGCGATAGCGGCATAAATGGCATCAAAAGCCCCATCCAAGCGGTTCGAGGTTCCCAGGGTCATTGCGCATCTCCGTGAGCGGTAGACGAGATCATCAGCGGGCTTGCTTGTTGCACTTTCCACAGCCTGTACAGATCGCCGTTCGTCATTTTAGTCAGCTTGCTGTTTGTGGCAATGGCACGAAAGGCCGATTCCAGCTTCGCCCAGTGGGCGAAATTTTCCATTTCCCAACTGTGCAGATACAAGTGAGCCACTCCGCCCCGCCGAGACACATACTCAAGGGCATGGGAGAAGTGCACTTCCCAATCCCGGGCGGCTTTGAACACACAGACGTAATTCGCCGCACCCGCAAAATTCCCCTCCAGAAGCGCATGCCGTATCTGTATCGCCGGGCTATGAGGGCTGGCGTGCGTGCTCACCCCCCAGAAAAAAGGGTTCTTGGGAAATACGTTCAGATTAAAGAAACAGGTCCGCGCTCCCAGAAACCCCGCTTCCTCCACCATCGCGGCGATCCGCGCGTTAAACTTTCCCCGCGGATAGCAAAACGACGGCACCGCAACCCCTAACAGATCCTCCAGCCACTTTTTCCCATCGTTGATTTCCGCCCGAGCCCGTTCTGGAGAGAGCGATTTTAACGGTAGATGATTCAGCGTGTGGCCGCCGACCTCAAACCGTTTTCCCAGTTGTTGAATCTCGTTCCGCGACATAACCGGGCGCTCGCGATTTGACGCGGGAATATAGAACGTAGCCTTGAGACCGTACTTCTCAAGCAGATCTTGAGTGTGAAAATCAGTCGGGTGACCGTCGTCGACGCTGATTGTGACAAAACTCTGGCTTACCATCGGACCTTTTCTAAGCAAGTTGTTTGAGAAGTGGCTTGAGGGGCGGGCAACTTAGTTTACCTCTCCAGGTACTCGATGACAAGGCGATTTCGAGTCACCACCCAGGCGATCCGGCGTCCCTGGAAAGCCTTGGCTGGCAAGGGTTTCTTGACGATCAAACCACCGTGAATTCGAGCTGATTTCAGTTCTTCGTCCAAATCGCCGACCTCGTAGCACAAGTGATGCAAGCCCCCACCGCGCGCCAGGAAGCGCGAAACCGGCGAACTCTCGACCGTCGGCTCGACCAGTTCAATCGCGGCTTCCCCGGGCGATGCCGGTTGGAGAAATGTCACTCGGACCTGCTGCAGAGGGTC
Organism: Terriglobales bacterium; assembly: GCA_963706465.1. Taxonomy (GTDB): domain Bacteria; phylum Acidobacteriota; class Terriglobia; order Terriglobales; family Acidobacteriaceae; genus JABDBE01. The sequence goes on along the minus strand of CAVPMC010000001.1, from coordinate 29,144 downwards.
GTCGAAGATCTCCCCATTCCAGGCGGCTCCGACGGAAGCCGTAAATCCATCAATTTCTTCGCTAATGGAAGCGACGACAAAGCCAACATGGTGGAGGGTCGGAATACCTAGAGGCCCTCGCGCCACCGGAGTTTTTTCAACTGTACTGGAAACGGGCTTCACGTTGTTCTCAGCTTTCACGATGCCGATTCGGCATAAGAGCATGCCTCGGGAGGTAAATCCGACTTCGCCACCTTCTTTCGAAGGAGTACCACCACCATGATGAAGGACACAGCATCTGAAATATTAATCCCCCAGATGCCGCCCGCAACCCCAAACATTCGTGCAGCCGGAATCCCGACGAGAAGCGAAATCACCGCAGCTGTTACATAGGCGACGAAAATAGATGCGGGAGATTCCATGGCTCGCAGCACGATGGCAGATCCGTACGCCGCACTCCAGAATAAGGATCCGATTGCGACCGTCCGCAGCAGCGGCGAAACGTCCGCGTATTTACCCGAGTAAAGCAGATGAAAAAGGGGTCCACGAAACAAAAGCACCAATGTCCAGTAGAACGCCGCAGCCGCGACCGAAACCAGGGTCAGTCTCATCGACAGTGCCAGTCCCGACCCGCGATCTTTGCTCGCTCCCTGCATCCGCGCCGCGTAAGGCAGAAACAACATGGCGAGAGCAATCTGGGTCTGTTCGATCGGATTCGCAAAATTCATCAGCGCGCGCAGTTCCCCGGAGTGACTCATGCCCCCAAAGCTGCTGAGAGCGGGGTAAAAAATGTAGGCGGGAATCCAGGATGCCACCGACGTCGCAAGCGCCCAACGTCCGTAGATCCAGTGTTTTTTCCAAACTTCACCGGCGGCGAGAACGGTGTTTCCGGAGGGCAGCCCACGCCGCAAGTGCAGCAGCAGCAGACAGCTGGTGGCCAGCGCTCCCAGCGCAATCAGGAGAAAAGCGCTGAAGGGAGAGAGCATACCCCTGCGATACAAGAACCAGAGACCGCACAGAACGATGCAACAGTATACGAACGCTCCCTGCACGGCTCGGGCGGGGGACAGTTGGAGATAATAGGTCCGGCGCGCTAACCAGAAGAGGAACAGGCAGGGCGATGCCAAAGTTATCCCCGCGAGTGCGCCGGGCAGCCCGCTTGTCGGGGCGAGTTTCCATGCCACAGCGGCTGCAATGCCGAGCGGAACCACCACCAGCAGCGCAACCCCGATTTGCAGCTTGACTAAAACCCGTAAATATTCTCGCAGGCAATTGTGATATGAAGAGCCTCCGAAGACTGCCATGGGTTCCAGCAGTAGAGCGAGGAAAATCAGGGAAAGAAGGATAAAGACGGCGAAAGCATCCGCGTACGCTCCGTACTGCTCCGGCGTGAGCCAGCGAGCTAAAAGAATGCTGGCAGCGAAGTTGGATCCCGAAATCAGCCCCTGGTCCAGGACGGCAAGGCTGCTCTTCGTGGTCCACCGCAACAGCTTTTGGGCCAGCGTACCTCCGGAAACAGTGCCTGGATCAGCCATCCTGTTTTCACCCACCTCTTTGATCCGCACGGTCACTTGTTCCTGTTCGCTCGAAACAATCACTTGGCCAGTTCCTGTCAATTTTCGATCCGTGATGCTGCTTACGATTGCGATTCAATCGGCAACGTGTGACAGTTGCTGATCCGATTTCAAAACCGAGTGCTCACGTTGCGCCCGTTCCAGACACTCTCGCAGTTTCGCCCCGGTGATGCGCACTTGTGGCTCAATAATGATGTCGGCGTGGTGCCCCTCGATTTCCTGGATCTCGACTCCGCCTCTTGCCAACTCACGCCAGCGGGCATGTGGATCGTGCTCGGTCGTCAACGCCTCGGTGGCTCGAAACAGCGTGACCCTGCCCGAATAAGGACGCAGCTCGTATTTACCCTCGGCTTCGTAGCAAGCCCGCAGGACGTTTTTGATTGCACGCGGAAGCCCGACCCATACGATCCTTCTGCGAATGCCCTTTTTAATGGTCTTGGGAAGCACATACATCAGTTGTTGCTGAGTCGGAACCCGGAAGAAGCTTAACAGGGAGGATGTGACTGGCTTAATACGAAACGGATAGGTGTCGAACATTGCTAAAAGGCCGACTTCCTCGCCCTGGGCCCGCAATCGCTGTGCCATCTCGTAGGCGATCCAGCCTCCGAAGGAGAAGCCCCCGAGATAGTAGGGGCCGACCGGTTGGACGCGGCGAATTTCTTTCAGGTACAGGTCTGCCATGCTTTCCACGCTAGTCAAACACGGCAATTTCCCGTCGAGCCCCTGAGCTTGCACTCCGTAAAAGGGTTGGTCGGCGCCCACGAAGTTGGCCAAATCGCGGAAGCCGACGCTGTTTCCGCCCACGCCATGCATGCAGAAAAAAGGTGGCTTGCTGCCCCCGGACTGCAAAGGAACCAGACAAGACCAGGCTGGGGCTCTGTCCTCGCCCTTAATGATCAGTGCCAATTCCTGAATTGTAGGTGCTTCGATCAGCGCAACCAGTGTCAGCTTCTTGCCAAACCTATTGTCTACCAGTTGGGTAAGGCGTGCAGCCAGGAGGGAATGTCCTCCAAGTTCCCAGAAGTTGTCCCGCAGCCCGATGGACTCAATTCCCAGCACTCTCCGCCAGATTATTAGCAGCTCTCTTTGCACTGGATCGCTCAGCGACTCGTCGCTGGTTTTTGTACCGAGCGCCGCAGCGGCCGGACGTTTTTCCAGTGCTTTCCGATCAACTTTGCCATTGGGAGTCAGCGGCAACGCTTCCAGCACAATAAACAGCGAGGGCACCATGTAATCCGGAAGCCGCTGCTCCAGGAAACTGCGCCATTGTTTGCTTCCGCTCTCCGTCTCGTTCGCATTAGCTGCAACCACATAAGCCAGCAATCTCTTGTCCCCTGAGGCGTCCACTTTCGCGACTACGACCGAGTCGCGAATTCCGGGATGACTGCCGAGCACAGCTTCGATCTCTCCCAACTCAACTCTGAAGCCGCGAATCTTGACCTGGAAGTCGCTGCGCCCTACGAACTCGATATCACCGTTCGGCAGATAGCGGGCCAGATCGCCGGTCTTATAGAGCCGCGCTCCCGCATGCCGGCTGAAAGGGTCCGCAATGAACTTCTCCGCCGTCATCTCCGGCCGATTCAAGTAACCACGTGCCAGGCCGTCGCCGCCGATGTGCAACTCGCCCTCGGCGCCCACCGGAACCGGGTTCAGATCCGCATCCAGCAAATAGATTTGAGTGTTGGCGATCGGCCTTCCAATCGGCAGTGATGCCGGCACTTGGTCGGGAGCGGAAATCTCAGGCTCGTAAGCAGTCGCAATGATGCTGGCCTCGGTTGGGCCGTAGGTATTGACCCAGCGCACTTTTCCGCCGCTCACTCGAAGCCAGCTGGCAAAAGCCGTGGAGGAAGCTTTTTCGCCGCCGACGATCACCATGCGCAAGCTTTCCGGCAGAAACGCTTCCTTCGAATCTGAAAGTTCATGAACCAGTTCGTGCCAGTACGCCGTGGGCAGATTTAGAACTGTGATCCCCTGCTCCCCAATCCAGCGCAGAAAACCGGACGCCGCCAGCGGAGTATCCTCCGTACGAAATACAACTCTCCCGCCCGCGACCCAAGTGGGAAACATTTCTTCAATCGAAATGTCGAAGCTGATCGAAGAGAACTGCAGCACCAGGTCGGAGGTTTGCAATCCGTACACTTTCGTCGCGGCCACATGGTGGTTCACGAGGCCGCGATGGGGAAGTTGTACTCCTCGAGGTTTCCCGGTCGAGCCCGAAGTGTAAACAATGTAGGCAAGATTTTCCGCTACTACGTGGCCCACCGGATTCTGACTGCTCTCGCGTCTGATCGCGTCCCACTCTCGATCGAGGCATATCGTGCGCTTGACGCGCTCAACTTTGCTGCGGAGGCGCTCGTTCGTCACCAACACTGCCACCTGCGCATCCTCGAGCATGAATGCCAGACGTTCGCCCGGATACTGCGGATCGAGCGGTACGCAGGTTCCTCCGCTTTTGAGCACGGCAAGCAATGTGATCGCTAAATCGAGAGAACGCTCGAGAAATATGCCCACCGGCGCGTCGGGTCCCACCCCGAGCTTTGACAGATAGGAAGCTAACTGGTTGGCGCGCGCATTGAACTCGTGGTAAGTGAGAATCTGGCTTCCACATTGCGCGGCTGCAGCCGAGGGCGTCCGCTCCGCTTGTTGCTCCACCAGTTGATGAACGCACACATGGCGGGGATACTCGACCGCAGTGTCGTTCCACTCGACAAGAATCTGCTGCCGCTCAGCCGCAGTCAGAATCTGTTCGCCCTTCGCCTGTGTAGAAATGGTTCCCATGTTCAGTCGGCCACGAAATCCAAGGATGGTCGGGGAATCACGGTGCTTGCGTCACGCAAGCATTTGGTGAGTTTGAGCGCGAAATCATCAACATTGTCTTCGTGAAAAATAGCTTCATGCGCGCCCTCTATCCTTTGGTAGTCCAAGCTGGGTGCGACTTTTGACCACCCCTGCCGCAGATCCCAGTATTGCCCCTCCGGCCAATCCGTGGATTGAAACAACACCACCCTCCCGTTATAAGGACCCGGACAATACTCCTCTGCAGCCGGATGCGTGATGCGATCCAGATCCTGTAAATCCTCTTGCCCTCTCCAGCCCCGTTCATATGCCAGGTGCCAGCGCACCCGGTTCCATCTACGGCGCACGCCCTGCCACCGCTCCCGGGCATATAATCCGAGGTCACTGGCGCGTACACTCTTCATCTTGAGAAGATGGAATGCGATGCGCTGGCTAAGGACGTTGTAGAGACCCTCCTGTGAGTAATCGCGATAATAGACTGGGTTCTGCGCATCGAACATGACCAGGAGCGCAACCTGTTGGCCGGCGGCGGTTATCTGGCGAGCCATCTCGTATGCCAGAACACCGTTCACGCACAAACCCGCCAGGTGATATGGCCCCTCGGGTTGAACCTGCCGCATCTTTCGAACGAACGCACCGGCGATCTCTTCTAGGGTACAACGTCGCGAAAGTTGACTCGCCTCCGCTGCCGTCAGGTGGAGTCCAAAAGACGGTTGGTCTAATCCCAGGCGACGCGCCAAAGCCAGGAACAACGTCGCGCCCCGCACCCAGAACAGCGGAGGCTTGGAACCGTGCGGTTGGATGGGAATGATTCCGGTGAACTCCGGCGCCTGCTCCTGCTGACGGAGCAAGGTAGCCATGTGTGCGATTGTCGGAGCGCGAAATACATCTGCCAGTGAGAGCCTTTCCCCGGTCGTTTTCTCCAGGGTAGCGATCAATTTGGCGGCGAGGAGGGAGTGGCCGCCGAGGTCGAAGAAGTTTTCCTGGATGCCGATAGGGGAAACTCCCAGCACGGCTTGCCAGATCTCGACCAGTTTCTTTTCCCGCGGGTCGCGCGGCTGCATCTGTTTTTCCGCCGCCACCGGCCCTGCCGCTTCCGGGCCGGGCAGCGCCCGCCGGTTCACTTTGCCATTCGGGGTCAGCGGCAGGCTGGTCAGAAATACGAACTGCGACGGCACCATGTAGTCGGGCAGACGCTGCCGCAGTGCCGCCCGTAAATCCTCCGCCGATACCGTCTCCCGCTGCGGCACTACATACGCCACCAACTGCTTTTCCTTCAATCCGTCCACGCGCGCGTCCACCACCGCCGCTTTCACTCCCGCCTGTTCGGCCAGCGCGCTCTCAATCTCTCCCAACTCAATGCGGAAGCCCCGCACCTTCACCTGGTCATCCAGTCGGCCCAGAAATTCCAGCGTCCCATCCCCCAACCGCCGCACCAGATCCCCCGTCTTGTACAACCGGCTCCCGGCTTGCGCACGGAAAGGATGAGCAATGAATTTCTGCGCCGTCAACTCCGCCTGATGCAGATAGCCCCGCGCCAATCCCTGCCCGCCAATATGCAACTCTCCCGCAACCCCCACCGGCAGCAACTGCAGATTCGCGTCCAGCACATAAAACTCGGTGTTCGCCACCGGCAGCCCAATGCGCACCGGCCCCGTCCCCGACTCGATCCGTCCCACCGCCGACCAGATGGTGGTCTCGGTCGGACCATACATGTTCCACAGCGCGCCACAGCGGGGCAGCAGTTGCTCGGCTAACTCCCGGCTCAGCGCTTCGCCTCCGCACCAGATGCGCAAGTTGCGGTCGCCCGCCCAACCCGTCTCGAGCAGCAGCCGCCAGGTCGCCGGCGTGGCTTGCATCACCGTAATGCCTGCCTCCCGCATCCGCTCCTGCAGCCCTACTCCATCTCGCGCCGTCTCTCCCCTGGCCAAGACCAGTCGCGCCCCCGTCAGCACCGGCAGAAACAGTTCCAATGCCGCAATATCGAACGACAACGTAGTCACCGCCAGCAACCGGTCGTCGCTCCCTAGTCCCGGCTCCTGTTGCATCGAGCGCAGCAGGTTGACCAGTGCCCCCTGGCTGATCTGCACCCCTTTCGGCTTTCCCGTCGAGCCCGAGGTGTAAATCACATAAGCCAGATTCTCCGCCTGCACTGCCCCCGCCAGGTTCTCTCCGCTTTGCTCCGCCCACAACCCTTCATCCCGGTCGAGACAAACCGTATGCGCTCCATGCGGCGGAAGCCCCGCCAGCAACGCTTCCTCCGTGAGCAGCACTTCCACCCCGGAATCCTCCAGCATGTAGGCCAAACGTTCCTGCGGATAAGCCGGGTCCAGCGGAACATACGCTCCACCCGCCTTCAGCACTCCCAGCAATGCCACCATCATGCGCTGCGAGCGCGTGGCGCAAATCCCCACCAGCTTCTCTGCACCCACACCCAACCCGCGCAGATAATGGGCCAACTGATTGGCCCGCCGGTTCAGTTGGCGATAGCTGAGTTGGGATTGTTCATCCTCCACCGCAATGGCATCCGGGGTCTGCTCGACTTGGGCTTCAAACCACGCCGGCAGACACACCGGGGGCTGCTCCATGGCCGTACGATTCCATTCCACCAGCAACTGCCGTTGTTCCTGCGCTGTCAACAGCGGCAACTGGGAAATGCGGCAGGTAGGATCGGCCACCGCCGCTTCCAGCAACCCCTGCCAGTGTTGCACCATCCGCGCAATCGTTTCTCTGTCGAACAGATCGGTGCTGTAGAGCAGGCAACCGGTTACGCCTTCCGGTCGGTCTTCCAACTCCAGATGGAGGTCGTACTTGGTCACGCCGAGATCCAGGTCATTGGTCAGGCTCCAGCCTGACTCTTGCGTGCCTGGAGTGATCAGGGAAAACAGCACCTGTACCAGTGGGCTGCGGCTGGCATCCCGTTTGGGGTGCACTTCTTTTACCACCAACTCAAACGCCACTTCATCGTGAGCAATGGCTTCGAGAACTGTCTGCTGTACCCGGGTTAGCAGGTCTGCAAAGGTCGGATCGCCAGCAACATCGGTGCGCAATACGACGATATTAATGAAGTAGCCAATGAGTTGGTTGAGTTCGGGTCGGCTCCGCCCTGAAGTGATGCCTCCAATCCAGATGTCCTGCTGACCGCTGTATCGGCAGAGCAACGCTTTGAACGCGGCCAACAGCAGTGCATAGGTGGACGACCCTCTTCGCTGCGACAGCGTGCGGACGGCATACGACAATTCCTTCGAGAGTGCCACCTTTTGCATGGCACCGCGGAATGTCTGCAGCGCAGGTCGTGGGCGATCAGCCGGCAACGCCAGGATGGGCGGCTCTCCCGCGAGGTGATTTCGCCAGTACGCCATCTGCGGGTCCATCGTCTCGAGTCCCCGCGTCCCTCGCTCCCACGCGGCGTAATCTGAGTATTGAATGGACAGCTGTGCCAGAGGTGACGGCTTGCCGTTGGTGTAGGCTTCGCAGAGGGCGTTCAATTCCGGGATCAGAACACCGTAAATCGAAAGACCATCAAATACGATGTGGTGCAAAGTCAAGAACAGACGATACTCGTCCTCATCGAAGCGAATGAGCAAAGCCCGGAACAGCGGCGCACATGACAGGTCGAAGGGGCGTTGGGCATCGTCGGACGCTAAAGCAAGGGCTCTTTGCTCCCGCTCTGCATTTGCGATCTGCCGCAGATCGACTCGCTGAAGTCCGACCTTCGCTAAGGATGCATGGACGGTTCGAACCGGCTGTCCGTCAATCGCAGAGAAACTGGTCCGCAGGATTTCGTGTCGCCGTACGATTTCACTTAAGCTCTGCTCCACGACGCCGGCGTCAAGCGAGCCGTGCCAGTGAAGCGTCATGGCTTCGTTGTAAAGAGGAAGATCGCCCGCCAATTGCGAGTGCAACCAAACCTGCTGTTCTCCGTGGGAAAGCGGGGCTGGACCTTGCCGATCGCGCCGTGGTATCGCAGGCGACGGAGCGCGAGACGGCGTCTGTTGGAGCACTACCGCCAGTTGCTCGACGGTCGGCGCGCGGAATATCTGACCCAGAGAAAGCCGAGTCCCAAATGCCATCTCTATTTGCGAGATAATCTTGGCGGCGAGGAGGGAGTGGCCGCCGAGGTCGAAGAAGTTTTCCTGGATGCCGATAGGGAAACTCCCAGCACGGCTTGCCAGATCTCGACCAGTTTCTTTTCCCGCGGGTCGCGCGGCTGCATCTGTTTTTCCGCCGCCACCGGCCCTGCCGCTTCCGGGCCGGGCAGCGCCCGCCGGTTCACTTTGCCATTCGGGGTCAGCGGCAGGCTGGTCAGAAATACGAACTGCGACGGCACCATGTAGTCGGGCAGACGCTGCCGCAGTGCCGCCCGTAAATCCTCCGCCGATACCGTCTCCCGCTGCGGCACTACATACGCCACCAACTGCTTTTCCTTCAATCCGTCCACGCGCGCGTCCACCACCGCCGCTTTCACTCCCGCCTGTTCGGCCAGCGCGCTCTCAATCTCTCCCAACTCAATGCGGAAGCCCCGCACCTTCACCTGGTCATCCAGTCGGCCCAGAAATTCCAGCGTCCCATCCCCCAACCGCCGCACCAGATCCCCCGTCTTGTACAACCGGCTCCCGGCTTGCGCACGGAAAGGATGAGCAATGAATTTCTGCGCCGTCAACTCCGCCTGATGCAGATAGCCCCGCGCCAATCCCTGCCCGCCAATATGCAACTCTCCCGCAACCCCCACCGGCAGCAACTGCAGATTCGCGTCCAGCACATAAAACTCGGTGTTCGCCACCGGCAGCCCAATGCGCACCGGCCCCGTCCCCGACTCGATCCGTCCCACCGCCGACCAGATGGTGGTCTCGGTCGGACCATACATGTTCCACAGCGCGCCACAGCGGGGCAGCAGTTGCTCGGCTAACTCCCGGCTCAGCGCTTCGCCTCCGCACCAGATGCGCAAGTTGCGGTCGCCCGCCCAACCCGTCTCGAGCAGCAGCCGCCAGGTCGCCGGCGTGGCTTGCATCACCGTAATGCCTGCCTCCCGCATCCGCTCCTGCAGCCCTACTCCATCTCGCGCCGTCTCTCCCCTGGCCAAGACCAGTCGCGCCCCCGTCAGCACCGGCAGAAACAGTTCCAATGCCGCAATATCGAACGACAACGTAGTCACCGCCAGCAACCGGTCGTCGCTCCCTAGTCCCGGCTCCTGTTGCATCGAGCGCAGCAGGTTGACCAGTGCCCCCTGGCTGATCTGCACCCCTTTCGGCTTTCCCGTCGAGCCCGAGGTGTAAATCACATAAGCCAGATTCTCCGCCTGCACTGCCCCCGCCAGGTTCTCTCCGCTTTGCTCCGCCCACAACCCTTCATCCCGGTCGAGACAAACCGTATGCGCTCCATGCGGCGGAAGCCCCGCCAGCAACGCTTCCTCCGTGAGCAGCACTTCCACCCCGGAATCCTCCAGCATGTACGCCAAACGTTCCTGCGGATAAGCCGGGTCCAGCGGAACATACGCTCCACCCGCCTTCAGCACTCCCAGCAATGCCACCATCATGCGCTGCGAGCGCGTGGCGCAAATCCCCACCAGCTTCTCCGCACCCACACCCAACCCGCGCAGATAATGGGCCAACTGATTGGCCCGCCGGTTCAGTTGGCGATAGCTGAGTTGGGATTGTTCATCCTCCACCGCAATGGCATCCGGGGTCTGCTCGACTTGGGCTTCAAACCACGCCGGCAGACACACCGGGGGCTGCTCCATGGCCGTACGATTCCATTCCACCAGCAACTGCCGTTGTTCCTGCGCTGTCAACAGCGGCAACTGGGAAATGCGGCAGGTAGGATCGGCCACCGCCGCTTCCAGCAACCCCTGCCAGTGTTGCACCATCCGCGCAATCGTTTCTCTGTCGAACAGATCCGGGTTGTACGTGACCGGGCCGATGATGCCTTCCTCGCGATCGTCCAGGTCGAGGTACAAATCAAACTTCGAGGCGCCGCTGCCCACATCGAATTGGGTCATGCTCCAGCCTTGGACCGGGGGCATCGGGGGCTCGAGCGAGAGCATGATCTGGAACAACGGATTACGGCTCGGATCGCGCGTTGGCTGGAGGATTTCCACTAACAACTCAAAGGGCACGTCGTCATGGGCAAGGGCGTCGAGTACGGTTTGGCGGACTCGGGCGAGCAGTTCACGGAAGCTCGGGTCACCGTCGAAATGAGTCCGGATCACTGCCGGGTTCACGAAATATCCGAGCAGTTTTTCTACGCCTTCTCCCTTTCGGCTGGCGGTCAGCGTTCCCAATAAGATGTCGTTCTGTCCGGTATAGCGATGGAGCAGTGCGTAAAAGCCAGCCAGCATGCCCATGAACAGAGTTGCACTTTCTCGCTGGCTGAAGCTGCGCACCCGTTCGACCAGAGCTTTGGGAAGCTGAAGCGGATACATCGCCCCGCGAAAGGTCTGGGTGGCGAGCCGCGGACGATCGGTGGGCAACTCAAGAACTGGCAACTCTCCGCCGAGCTGTCTGCGCCAATAATCTAACTGCCCTGCAAGTTTGCTTTCCGTGAGCCATTGCCGCTGCCAGCAAGCGTAGTCCACGTGTTGGAAGGGCAGCTCCGGCAAGGGAGAAAGCTTGCCGTTGGAAAATGCTTCGTACAACGCGACCAACTCAGGGAGGAGAACGTGATAGGCGGTGACGCCGTCGAGGATGATCTGGTGCAGGGTCAGATACAGTCGGTATTGCTGGTCAGCCAGCCGGACCAGTTTCGCCCGGAGCAGAGGTCCCTTGGCCAGATCGAATGGTCGTTGGGCGTCTTGCCCAGCCAACTCCAGAGCTTTCGCCTCGCGTTCCGCCGTTTCAAGGTTCCGAAGGTCGAACTGGGGAAGTACGAAGCTTGCGGGGGCCGGTTGCACAACTTGAACCGGTTGTCCATTCACCTCTGGGAAAATCGTGCGCCAAGCTTCGTGCCTGCGGATGATCTCGGCCAGCACCCGCTCGAGAGCGGCGACATCCAGCGCGCCTGTGCGATGAACGGTGAACGGTTCATTGTAGATAGGTAAGTCGGGCGAAATCTGCGAGTGCACCCACACCTGCTGCTGAGCGAACGACACCGTCGCGGGCCCGTTCGAATCGCGCTTGCCGATAGGGGGGACCCGGTCATGGTCCCCGAGCGTACCCGCACCATCGCCGCGGAGATACCTCTGCAGCAACTCGCGCTTCGCTTCCGAGAGCGTGTTTACCTCGGGAATGGTTTCGGAACCCATCTACGTTCTTGAAACTCCTGAAACCCCGGTGTTCATGAGAAGTTCCGTCAATTGGAAACGGGGTAGTTCGGATAAATGCTGCAGCGGGCGGGTCACGACAGCTTCGAGAATAGCCTCATAATGCTTCACGAAACGGCTCATCGTCGAAGCCGCGAACAAATCCGGGTTGTACTGAGCCCGGCCGATGATCCCGTCCGGTCTGTCGTCAAAAACCATATAAAGATCCAGCTTGGCTCCGCCGCTCTCAAAGTCCATAGGGGTGAGGTTCCATCCCTCATCCAGGATGGGCATAGGCGGTTCCAGCGAAATCTGAATCTGGTACAGCGGATGTCGATCCACTGCCGGTCGTGGTTCCAGCATCTCGACCAAACTGTCGAAGGGCACTTCACCATGAGAGATTGCTTCCAGAAAGATGTTGCGGGTGCGGTTCAGCAGCTCACGAAAAGTGGGATTGCCGGAAATATCTGTGCGCAGTACGACAGGATTCAGGAAGTAACCGAGCAGCGCCTGCAATTCGGAGCGTTGGCGAGTAGGTGCGATCGTTCCTACGGCAAGGTCTTCCTGGCCCGTGTATCCATGGAGCAGCCCGTAAAACACCGCGAGCAGGGCAATGAATAGCGTGACGTTCTCACGCTGGCTGTAGAGTCTCGCTTGCTCGCTCAGTTGCCTGGAAAATGCAAAGGGCAAAATGGCGCCGTGAAACGTCGGCTGTGCGGGACGAGTCCGGTCCGCAGCCAAATCGAGTTGCGGCACTGGCCCGCGCAGCTGTTTTCGCCAGTACGCCATCGACCCGGACCGAACATCACTTTGAGACCGCGCGCGCTCCCAGATAGCATAGTCTGGGTATTGCACCGCCAACTCGGCCAAGGGCGAAGCCTGACCGGTGGAGAAGGATTTGTAGAGGGTCATCAGTTCTGGCAGGAACACATGGTAGACGGAGACACCATCCAAAAGGATCTGATGAACCGTGAGGAGCAATTTCCAATCAAGGTCACTAAGCCGCAAGAGGCTGGTTCTAACCAGCGGACCATTCTGCAGATCAAATGGCTGACGCACGTCTTCGTTCCCCAACCGGAGAACCTCGCGGTCCTGTTCGGCTTGGGGTAAATGCCGCAGATCAACAACCGGGAACGAGATTTCTGTGGGAGGGTTTACTTTCTGTCGGGGCTGCCCATCGACCACACCGAAGGTGGTGCGCCATGCCTGGTGGCGGCGGAGGATTTCATTGAAACTCTTCTCCAAGGCCGGAACGTCGAGCGATCCCCGGCGGTGAATGGTGATGGTTTCATTGAAAAGGTGCGCGCCGGGCGAAACCCGGGCGGCTAATTGCGTGTAATTCCAAACGTGGAGTTGCCCGCAGGAAAGAGGCGCAGAATGCCCATTGGAAACCCCTCCGACAAGAGGACGCTCCGGCGGACGCAGTAAGAGGGTTCCATCGAGAAAACTGTGCAGAAGACTTCGTCTTGCCTCGAACGAGGGACTTTGCATGTTTACCCTGCGGCAATTCTGGAGGTTGCGGTAAACGTCATCGGCAGCGCCTTCAGCCCGCGCAACCCCAGGTTCTCGCGCCAATGCAAAGGAGCCGGGGATAAAGTGAGATTGTGTAACCGTCGGAGGATGGTTTCAAAAGCGATCTGACCTTCGATTCGCGCCAGTGGTGCACCAAAACAGAAGTGAGCAGCCCAGCCAAACGCCACGTGTCGATTGTCCTTTCGGGTTAAGTCCAGCCGGTCGGGATCGGGGAAACGTTCGGGATCGCGATTGGCAGCTCCCATCACCGCAATCACTGCCTGGCGTTTTTTAATCTTCCGTCCGCCAAGCTCCACATCATTCGGAGCGATGCGGCCGGTGTGCTGGCTCGGACTCTCGTAGCGCAGAAGTTCTTCGACCGCTGGCACGATCATCGACGGGTCGCTTCGCAGTAGATTCATCTGCTCGGGATTGCGTACCAGCGTCAGCAGGCCATTTCCGATCAGGTTTGTCGTCGTCTCCTGCCCCCCCACCATGGTCACAATCGAGTTGGCAATGACTTCTTCTTCGGTTAACCGGTCGCCGTCAATCTCGGCGGTGAGCAGGGAATTGACCAGACCCTCGCGGGGACGTACTCGAAGTTCACGGACGGTGGCACGAAAGTATTCCAGCATGTCGTTCAGCGACTGCAAAACCAGCTTCACCCGGTCCGGATTGTGCTGGAAGTTGCCCAGCATTTCGGCAAAATCCGCCGACCACTTCTTCAACTGCGGATGATCACTGGTTGGAACTCCGAGCATCTCAGCGGTGACGATGGCAGGCAAGGGAGCGGCGAAATCCGCGATCACATCCATGCTCTCGGAATCCGCGATTGCGTCAATCAGCCGCTCGGCGATGTCCTGAATATGCGACCGCAACACTTCCACGCGGCTGGCAGTGAAAGCGCTCGAGGCCAGAGAGCGCAAGCGCGTGTGCGCGGGCGGATCCATAAACAACATCTGCTTGACCATCACCGCCGCAATAGGATTGAGATGCGAGAGACCCATCTCGGTTAAATGCTGCGGCGTCGGAGTTCGGTCCGCCTGAAAATCGTGCAGCACCCGGACGACGTCGGCATAGCGAGTGACAATCCACGCGTGCAGGAACGGATCCCAATGCACCGGGTCCTCGGTCCGCAACCGATGGTAGAGGGGATAAGGATTGGCCAAAACTTCCGGGTCCAGCAGCTGGTAAAGACTGAGGGTTGGCTTAGCCTTTGCTGGGGCCGAAGGAGCAGGTGTCATCATTCTTGTCACTATTGAGTATCGGCCGCTCTTGCCTGATGCAGGAGTTGCTGGATTTGTTCAGCGCTCATAGCATCGAGCTGGGCGACCATCAGGCGTTCGATTTCCTGCGCCAGTTGCGCTGGAGTGGGTAAGTCAAAGATGCTGCGAAGAGACAGGTCAATACCGAAAGCATCGCGCACTCGCGCAATCAGTTGCGTGCCCAGCAGGGAGTGCCCGCCGATGAAGAAAAAATTCTCATTGATCCCGACCTTTTCCAAGCCTAAAAGGCTGGCAATGATCGCAGTGACGCGTTTCTCAAGCGGCGTGCGCGGGGCAACGAACTCATCCTCCTGAAGCGTATTGCCGGCGTGGGGCGCGGGTAGGGCATTCCGATCCAGTTTGCCGTTGGCCGTGGTCGGCAAGTCGTCGACTCGAATGAAGGTCGAGGGTAACATGTAGTCCGGCAACTGGCTGAGCAGCAGAGTTCGCAGCTCACTTTCCCGCAGCGTAGAGCTCCCGTTACTGACGATGTAAGCCAGCAGCCGTTTCCCACCCGAAGCGTCGTCCTCGGCGACAACTGCGCTGGCTTGCACCCCGGGGTGGCTGTTGAGCAGGGAAACGATTTCGTTGGGCTCGATGCGAAAGCCTCGCACCTTAATCTGCTCGTCTGCTCTGCCCACGTATGCGATTTGTCCATCCGGTAGCCAACGGGCTAGATCCCCACTCTGATATAGTCGCGCTCCCGGGGCTGAGCTGAAAGGATCGGAAATGAACCTCTCGGCGGTAAGTTCGGGACGATTCAAGTATCCCCGAGCCACTCCGGCGCCACCGATATAGATTTGCCCAACTTCTCCGGCTGGCACGGGCTGCAGATGATCGTCGAGAATGTGGATCGTCGCGTTCGTGATGGGGCGTCCAATCGGCGGGCGTCTGTCCGGCCGCTGCTGCCCGATGGGCCCCGATGTGGCTACGACCGTGGCCTCCGTCGGTCCGTAGTTGTTGATAAGCGTGAACGGTAGAGCCCCGGGATAGTGGTGGAGGGTATCAGCCCCGGTGAGCAAGAAACGAAGCGCCGTCTCTTGGGGCCAGTCCAAAACAATCAGACGCTCAGCCAGAGCCGTGGGCACGAAACTGATGGAGATTTTTTGCGCCACCAGCCAATCGCGCAGAAGTTCCGAAGAAAGGGGAACAATCTCCGGCACAATGTACAGGCTGGCACCGGCGCAGAGGTGAGCCCATATCTCCCACACGGCCGCGTCGAAGCCAAGACTCGACAACTGGGTCGCTCGATCCGCAGCCGTGACTCCGAAAGCGTTGGTGTGCCACGCGACCAGGTTGGCCAATCCCGCGTGGGTTCCTTGTACGCCTTTCGGCTGGCCGGTCGAACCAGAGGTGTAAATCACGTATGCCAGGCTGGCTGGAGTGATCTCTGCAGTGGGGCGGCCGTGGTTCCCGCTCCTGATTTGAGACGAAATATCGTCCATATTGACTACGCGCCAACTGCCGCCACTCACCTTGGCTGCGTATTGCGATTGCGTGATCACCGCCGCCGGCTGAGCGTCTTTCAGTATGAAGGCCAGCCGATCCGCGGGATAACCAGGGTCCAGTGGAAGGTAGGCGCCCCCAGCTTGCAGCACCGCTAACGCCACAATCACTGCTGCGGCAGAACGCTCCATGCAGATTGCGGTAATGACTTCGGGGCCGACTCCCAGCGATTGCAGATGATGGGCCAGTTGACTGGCTCTCTGATCCAGCTCTTTGTAAGTTAGAGTCTCAGATTCTGACACGACCGCGATTGCGTCAGGAGTGGTGTCGGCGCGCTCGGCCAGCCATCCGACCACCAGTTTCGCAAAGGGTAATTCGGCCGGGACTAATGCAACGCTCCCGCCATTTTTCAGTTCGTCGATACGCAACATTCTTTGCTTCTCCACGGCCATCGGTCTATTGAAAAAACATCGCTTTAGAGCCAGGTTGCTTTGGTTTGCGATTAAAAACTGGAATCGCCGTCAAATCCGCTGGGATCCCAAACTTCGGCGGTCTTTAGCAGGTCCCCAAGTTCTCGATTCCGGGTTCGGTAAAAGTACATCCAGGAAGGCAAGCGTCGTCGATAGGGAATCACTGCGTCCACGGTTTCCCGCTTTTCCGGGCAGTAGCCGATTACCTCCAGCATGTGAATGCCTTCGGCGCGGCATCTGTGCAAGGCCTTCGCCAGCATGGTGGGTAGCAGATGGTGGCCACCGTTCAACGCTTGGAAATCCACCAGCCGCATGCGCTTCAAATCAAACTTCGGATTATCGTCCCGATAGAAAATCGCGTACGCCTCAATGCGAGACGCCGATCCCACGGTCAAAATCCAGATCCGATTGCGGAGTAGTGCATGCTTGAAGTGCCATTCCAGCGTTTCCCGGTCCCGGACCGCCAGTAAGCGGCGATTATTCTCTCGAAGTTCCGCCCAGAAGGTGTCGAAGCGCTCGTCAAAGTGCGAGCCATATTCCACCTGCACGCGGGGGTCGATGTTCAGCTTCTTGTTGGAAAACAGTTCGCGAATGCGCGGCGCCAGCGCCAGCGGGAAACTCAAAAGGCCGGCCAGCGGAGTGGATCTTGATTTCAGCAGGCTTCCGACAAAGCCATGGTGGTTGGTGATCCAGAAGGCCGACTGATCCCACTCCCCCACCGGCACTCGCCTCGCGCGAAAAATCCCGTAGGCGCTGATGGCTTGCGCGTTCACCGTCGTGTTCAGGTGCAGATCCACGTGAGGCTGACGGAAATAGCGGTCGAGCAGCATGAACGAATGGCTTCGATGCTGTTCATCCACCACGAATGCCCTCCCCGTGGCGGTCAGCAGGGTTCGGCCTTGAAACTCATAGAGAAGGGGAATATTGCCAATGTAGCCGACAATTTCCTGCTCCCCCGCTTCCAGAACCCATCCAATCGGCCACAACTCACGCCCTCGATAAACCGGGTTATTGACCCAGAGATGACTCCATTCCTGGTAACTACGCGCATCCAGATCGTACCGGGCTTGTAAACGCGCGATTTTCTCGTAGTCATCGAAACGAGCTTCCCGAACGGTTACCGACTGACCGCTCGTAGCTTTCACGGGCGCGGCAGAGTTGCCGACCTTGTCGCCGTCAGACATCACCGCTTGGCGATAGCCGTCATTGCTGATTCCTGCATAGGCAGGCGAAGCCGAGGCTGGGAAGCGAGTCATTTCTGGAATCGGAAGGCGAGGTGTATCCAAGAGAACTCCTGGTGGTTCGGCCCAGAGGATGTAGAGACGAAATCCGGAAGGGAAAACAGATCAGGCCGCGCCTGATCCTTTCAATACCGCCGGAATGGTACGAGCCAGAATCTCAAAGTCGAGCCACAGAGACCAATTATCGATGTATTGCAGGTCCAATTGCATCCATTTCTCAAAAGGTATGGAGCTGCGTCCCGCGACTTGCCATAAGCACGTAATCCCGGGGCGGACGCTAAAACGGCGCCGCTGCCAGTCTTCGCTGAAGCCCTCGTAGTCGCGGATCGGTAACGGCCTGGGGCCCACCAGACTCATTTCTCCCTGGAGCACATTGAATAATTGCGGTAGCTCGTCGATACTGGATTTCCGCAACAGCTTCCCAATCGGTGTAATCCGCGGATCAGCCTTGATTTTGAATACCGGACCTGAAACTTCGTTCAAGTGCTGCAATTCGTGAACCTTTTGCTCGGCGTTGGGAACCATGGTCCGAAATTTATGGATGCTGAATGGCCGCTTGTTTAGGCCCAGGCGCTTTTGCGCGAAAAAGATGGGACCCGGACTGGTCAGCTTGATGGCTATCGCGGTCGCCACAATAATCGGCCCGCTCAGTATTAACAGAGTTAGCGAAACCACGATGTCGATGCCGCGCTTTACCAGAATCGGCCAGCCCTCGGCGAATCCCGTGTGGTGGGTCATGAGAGAAACGCCCTCGAGTTCGTCGCTGACGCTGGCCCGCTTTAGATCGAAAAGGCTGGACAATACTCGCATGCCAATGCCCTGGTTTTCGCAGACCTCCACGATCTGCGCCGCATGGTTGTGCAGCGATCGCATGGGCAAGGCGATAACCACTTCGTCCACCACCGTATTCCTTAAAAAAGGTAACAGAGTTTCGAAATTGCAGACCACCGGAAACCCGCTCTTGCGAAAGTCCGTTAACCCATTCCACTCTTGATCGACAAAGCCCAGCACCCGGTACCCGAGTTCCGGCTTGGAGGCAATGCGATTGGCAAAGTCTACCGCCCGGTTATTTGTGCCCACGATCAGCATGAAGCGAAGGTTCCGCCCGCGTAGCCGAATTTGCGTCAATACACCCCGCAACAATAGTCGGCTCAGGATCGTGCTGGCGAGCACCGAGGCCCAGAAAAGTAATAGAAAAGGCCGGTTGATCAGGTGCAGTTGGAATATGGCTCCAGCGGCCACGATCAAAAGAGTGCCCACCGTACCCGCTCTGACGATATCGAAGACGTCCACTCTCCGCCCTACCAGCCGTCTGGAGCTGTATAGCCCAAACGCGGAAAAGGTGGCATGCCAAGTCCACACCAGCAACGAGAAGAGGACGAAGTTCAACAGTTTGATACGGAGCGAGAGAAACTGTTCGAAGCTCAGCACCGTGTTGCCATGCCGGTCAAAGAATACGGCCAGCAGGAAACAGCTCACCATCAGGATCACGTCAAAAAGCTTAAGCGACTTCAGTAGGAGTTCGCGCCGCATGTTGCCCATGGTTGGATCCTTAACTAGTTCTCAGAAGGAAGGTACACTGTACGGTGAAACCCGTTCTCGTATCACGCGATGAGATCCCGCGGAAGCGAAATCTCCTCGTGAGATTAAGCTCAGACTCTCTCGATTGACGATCTCGCTGAGCGCCAGCACAGCCAGGAAAGACATAAACAAGAACGTGGCGCGCCCGCCGAAGACCGTGGTCAGCATCCCGTTGATCAGCAAATTGACATACAAGGCCAAAATGCCGGATGTGAGCAGGTACAAGGTCCGCGACGATTGTTTCCCCTCCGAATCGTTGATCGGAGAAGGCTTGGATCGCCGCAGCGCGTTGCGCAGGTTCTTCACGATCCCATAGTGCATCAGCAGCATGGGTATGAGTCCCAGCAGGCCCAGGTTGTAAATTACGTCCAGAAAGCTGTTGTGCAGGTGAGCAAATTCGGCAGCGTGTCCGCGTTCCGATAGCCAGATGAAATGCGATGCCAAGTAGCCATAACCCTGCAGCGGCCGTTGTTTAATACGGGGAAGCGCCATTTCCCAGACCGCGGTTCTGCCGCTCAAAGTGTCGGTGCCCTGGTAGGAAGTGGCATATTGCGAAACCTGGGGGACGGTCAGGAAAATGATTACCGTGAGCACAATCAGTCCGACCACAACCCAGAGCGCGGCCTTCCGTTTACCTTGCATTACTGACATGAGGGCTGCCGACAGTCCGCCGGCCACAATCGAGGTCTTGCCAAACGCCAGGACCATTACGGCCGCGCCGATCGCGCCCAGCACCAGCGCGTGTTTCTTTTTCTGCAGGGCGTACAAAAGCATCGCCAGCAAAAGAATGAATGCCCCTTTTTGTGACACCAGGGTGGGATCGATGACTCTGCCACCTGCGCCGTTGAACACTCCTTCCGGATCGGACATGGCAATCAATAAGGGTATAAGCGTAAAAAACAGCGCACCCCACAGCGAGATGCGCAAAAACAAGATCGCCTTGGACACGCTGGACACAGTTGGGATGCAGACCGCCAATAGCGTTACCACCAGGCCAAGCTTGAAACACCAAGCCAAGGAGTAGGTCTTATCCGGGGTGTAGGCAATCGAACCCAGACAAACCAGAAAGTAGATGGTCGCCCACTTGTAATAGTTCGAGAACAGGAAGCGCAAGTAGCTAAGATGTGGAACCAGGATCACGAACAGAATGGCAGCTGCAACCACCCAAACGATGGCTTCTCCGTACGCCTGATCCGTAATTAGACCTTTATAAGTGTCGACTTCATCTCCCTGGCGATCGAACAAGCCCTCGGCGAACAAAAGCACGAACCAGATCAGCAGACTCAATCGCAGGATGGTACTGTCCGTATCGGCCATCGTGGATCGGCACACGGCCAGACCCACGTAAAGGATCGCCAAGGACCCGACCACCACCACCATCAGGATGATCGTGTCGTTGGTTAGCAGGCTCGCAGGCCAGAAGGCCATGAAGGCGAGTGCGAACAGGGCTATGGCAAGAAGCCATGCCATCGAAACGGCGTACGATGGCAGCTTCGGTGCTGCTGTGTTATCGAATGACATGAATAAACTGGGGTCCTTGCAGACCCCCCTGGTTTCCTGGGTACACAACGCAAAAACGTGTGAACGGGGGGCTACAGCCGATTGTAGATGGCGTTGGGGATGGGAAATTTGCGCTCGTTAAGTACCGCCCCCAGGCTGTTGACATTGGCAGCTTGGAGGTCATATAAGGCTCGTCGGGCAACTTCACGCCGGGAGGCGTTCGCCTTCAGTACCAGGACTACTCCATCGGTAAGCCCTCCGACCACGATCGCGTCGTTTGACTCCTTCAGAGAGGCGACGTCGATAAGCAGATAATCAAAGGCAGCGCTCAATTCCGCTATGCGTGCGCGCATACGCGGCGATCCCAGCGATGTTTGCCGATTGTCCCCGCTGCCGCAGCTCAACAGCCAGAGATTTCGTCGTGATAGCTGATGCAGATAATCACGAACCGGATCGGATTGCTGAAGAAGTTCCGAGAGTCCATGATGGTTCGGTACTGCGAATTGCTCATGCAGACTGGGCGAACGCAGATTGCCGTCCATTACGCAGACCGAAGCATCCACCTGCGATGCCAGGACCTCGGCTACATGGGCGCACGTCCAGCTGCAACCGCAGCCGGGCTCATTGCCCGCAAAAACGATTCGCCGCGGACCCTTTTCATTCGGCGACCGGAACAAGCTGTGAACCAAGCGGCTAATCTCGTCGCGTGCCTCTTCCCCCATCTCGATAGCCGGGGTGGAAGGAGTCGTATCGACCTGACTCGCAGTCTGCACCATGTCGCCCGGGGACTGCGACTGCAACAACTCCTGCATCTTGCCACTCTGATATAACAGTTCGAAATTTCTGCTCAAGATCGCCTCCGTCCGGCGCTTAAGAAAACGCCGGGCTTGGTTCAGAAAACGCTACCTATTGCGGTTCAACAACTCCGGCGGGGACGCAGCGCGTCCCTCCGCATTTACAAATTTAAACCGGACCCGCTGGCGACCCGGTCGAGAGGACCCAACCCATTCCCATTGACTTCGACCGGCCGCTTATGCGAAACCGTCGCTAAAACCGGGATCTTCAATTCGTCCATCACCTCAGACGGGGTGCGGAACGAAGGATCGAAATACTCCAATGCGAAGGCTAACCCGGTACTCGCGATGACAGCCAACAGAACCCCGGCGATGAACATCAACAACGGAGAAATAGCGGGCAGGGTCGGAACCAAGGGCTGTTCCGCGATCGCCACGCTGAGGATGCGAGTGTTGTTCATGGCGTCTTCCATCTTCGCTTCCTCGCGCTTTCGCAAGTACAGAAGATAGTTTTCCTCGGTAGCTTTGATGTTGCGGATTAGATCTCCTTCGATAATGCCTTTCTGATCCAACTCCCGAGACCTTTGCTGATATTGAGCGACAATCGATTGGGTGGCAGTGGCCCGCGCCTGATATCCCGCGTAGTCGGCCTTCGCCTTGGCCAGTTCTCCGTTAATCCACGCGTAAGTCGGATTACGATCCGTGGTTTCCTCACGCACCGGCTTGGCGTCTTCCGTGGCAATCGAAGCGCGGGTTTGCGCAAGCTGCTTATCCACTTCCTGAACCAATGGGTAGCTAGGCTGGTACTTGGTGAGCAACTCCGTGCGCTTCAGTTCGAGAGTCATCAGGGTGTTTTTCAGTCCCTGTAAAACCTGAGCGTCGTCCGCCTGTTTTTGCTCCGTAGTTAAACGCTCGGGGGTGATTCCGGCTTGCCGCTCCAGGTCCCGAATGCGCTCCTCGGTAGAAGCCATTTCGGCTTTGGTCTGCTGCAAGCTCGCTTGGAATTCGTTCAATTTTGCCAGGGTCAGGTTCGTGGTTACCTGCGGCGACACGCCTCCCTCTTGTTCGGTGAAGGCTTTCATCTGTGCTTCCGCGTCGGCTAAATCCTTTTGATATTTGTCCGTCCCCTGATCGAAGAACTCAAATTGGCCGGGCGGGTGATGCACTGCGACGTTCTTTCTCAGATATGCGTCGTCCAGCGAGCTCAGAACGTTAGCCGCCAGATGAGCGTCGGTAGAGTACCAGTGCACGTCGATGAGATTGCTTTTCTTGATGGCTTCGATGGTCAGATTGCCAGCCAGTTTGTTCACCGCTTTCGCAATCCGGTGCGCTTCATCCGGCGTGCCGAAAATGTAATACGAAAGCGATTTGCGGTTCTGCAGCGAATTGGCGAGCACTACCTGCCGCAGCACGTCTTCACTCTTAAGCAACTCCACTTCCGAGTTCAATTCTTCTTCGGTCACAGGCGCGCGCACCATCTGCTGGGCGCCCTGGCCGGGGCTGGCCACCGGATCCATGCGTTCGTGTTCCACCAGGAACTTCGTGCTCGATTTATAGAGCGGCGGAAGGAAGATCATGGCCAGGATGGTGCCGATCACGAACCCCGCGAAACACCGGGTCACGGCCCGCTTGTGGCGGAATACCACAGCCATGAAGTCGCGCGCGGAAAACGAGCGCTGTTCAGTCGATGAGGCATATTCAGTTTTCATAGTTGAACTCTCTTTTTTCGGCTCTCGCGCTCTCAGAACGAGGCGGGGTTGATGAAGGCTCCCATGGATGACCCTGGAATGAAGGGCTTAATCTTGGAAATCGCGTTCTGGGGCACGAACAGCATATCCCCCGGATGCAAAAATGGATCTTCGTGCAGGTTGCCCTCTTTTTCCATCTTCTTCACGTTGATAATCTTTGCCGAATACCATCCCTCGGAGGCCCGTCGGAACAACAACACTTGCGAGTGTTTCGCGGTATCCTTGAAGCCGCCCGCAATGGCAATGGCTTGCGTCAGAGTCGTGTCTCCCCGCAAGTCGTATTTCCCCGGCCGGTCCACTTGTCCGTCCGCGATGAAGTACGGCTTCTCAAAATCCTTCAGCGTGACGCTGATGAGCGGATCATGGAGAATGTTGCCGTAGGCGTTGCGCAGCGTGGCGGTCAATTCCGGCACCGTCTGATCGGCGACGTGGACATCCGGGATCCCCCGCAACGTGATGTATCCGTCCGGCTGCACCGTCACCGTCTGATTGAATTCCGGGCTCAGATCGAAGTTGACGTCAAACGTGTCCCCAAGCTCCAGTTTGTAGCGCGGATGCCGGTTGTGAAAGCTCGGATCGTCCGCGGCCGGCTTTTGCCCCGCATTGCTGCTGGTGGCCGCATTGCTCGTCGTCGCGCTGGCCGACAGATTCTGACCTGCGCCCGTCGCTGGTTCCTGCGCCCATGCCGCCGCAAAAACCAGTAGCAGCACCGCAGTTGTGATGGTGGCCGTTCGAATTCTCATTTACTTTATCCTCGCCTGAAGCGCTCTCGATGATGTCTGCGCCCGGCAGATCACCCTTATTCTACTTCCCACGTACAATGTTGTGCGGCGAATGTTGTTCAGCAACCCCTGTTCACTGATCGTCAGCAACTGAGCCGCTTGCTTGTTCTCTTCAGATGCAGACCGCGGCTCGACCATTTGCCCGGGGACCCCGCCTGCAGCTTCGCCCTCTGAGTCACAGTCACTGACCCCATATCAATCGAGAAATCGCTAACGGTACAGCTATTTGCTAATTCTCAAGGCTAACGGTAAATCTGAAGTGGCGACATTTGTCGGTCGCGTTGGTTTGGTGGAGGACCCCAGCTCAGCCGCTAGCGAAAGTTGTCCAACCATATCAGTGGTGGCAAACTCTTACAAGGGGTAGAAAGCACTGGGTTTTTGGCAGAGAATAAAGACTCTAACCACCTCTCTCGGTCCCGCCTATGGATCATAATTCGCACCAACTTAGCGTTCTCGCCTCCCAACTGACAAGTGCACCATCCTTGTGACCAAAGTCTCCCGCTTCGAGCCCGTTCCGTGCCCTCCCCTCCGTCGCGCCCCCAGGCTACCCAGGGCAGGGAAAGTCCCATCATTCTACGGAAGTTAAGACTTGAAAAGCTTCGCTTCAAGCCCTTTATTAAGCAACCCGGTTTCCAATCGCCAGGATGGAAATGCTCGAATATCAGGCCGTTAACGTCTCTAGTGTGCAAAAATTTGCAACCTGCGTGGAGAAACTTAGGTTTTGCCCGCAAAAGCCGTCCCCCAATGCTCCAGACTCGAATGCCCGCCGCCACTACTCTCCGCCTCCTTCAAAGGCGCAACCCTGTCGCAGCCGGAAAGCCGCAACCAGGTCGCCTACACCGTGCTAATTCCAAGACTGGACTACGCCGCCAGCCTGAGCCCGGGCTGTGCTCAAAAAAGCGGGTAGTTCTAATATAAAGCCTTTGTTGTGAATATCATGCACTGCATAAGGGGGAGCTTCCCAGGCTGAAATGAACCGCTTGGACGGATGGATTGTGCGTAAACTACGATTGGATTGGGATCATAAACCGCGCTGCAGCCCCAGCCATCAGGCGTGACCGATTTTCTGGGGCAGAGCTCCCGCTGCGACAGGCACGGGCTCAGCGGTAGCCGCCGGGCGGCCGACGCTGTAGTAGGTAAATCCGTGCGCCGCCATGCGCTCGGGATCATAGAGATTGCGTCCATCGATGACGATGGGATATTTCAACTGGCTGCTGCAGGCGCTCCAGATCCAGGCTGGCGAATTCATCCCATTCCGTGAGAATCAGAAGCGCATCGGCTCCGCTGCGCCGCCTCATAGGCGTCCGCCGGCATACTCGATCTCGAATTCAAAACTTCTCGTGCCCGCTCTGCCGCCGCCGGATCGTAGGCGGCAATCTGCAGCCCTCCTGCAACAAGGTCTGCACCAGTAGAATCGCCGGCGATTCGCGGATGTCATCGGTGCCTCCCTTGAAAGCCAGGCCCAGCACGCCCAGTCGCTTGCCCCGAAGCGTCCACAGCGCGTTGCGCACCTTGCGCAAGAAACCGTTGCCGCTGCTCCTCGTTGATGCGCATCACTTCATCGAGCAGACGGAATTCGTATCCGCACTCGCGGGCCACCGCGCGGAAGGCCATCAGGTCCTTGGGAAAGCATGAGCCACCATAACCGATTCCGGGGTTCAGAAACCGCGGGCCGATTCGGCTGTCGGTGCCGATTCCCTGGCAAACCTGCTGCACGTTCGCTCCCACCGATTCGCAGACCGAAGCCACCGCATTGATGAAGGAAATCTTCATCGCCAGAAAGGCATTGCACGCATGCTTGATCAGTTCCGCACTCTTGGTGCTGGTGATGATCAACGGCGGCGGGATCTGCGCCCGGTCTGGCCGCGGGATCGCGTCCTGGCGCCGGTAGTAACTGCCGTCGGTCAGCGGAGCGTAAATCGCCCGCAGCACGGCAGCGCAGCGTTCGTTGTCCGCGCCGACCACGATGCGGTCGGGATAGAAAAAATCCGTGACCGCCGTCCC
Organism: Terriglobales bacterium; assembly: GCA_963706465.1. Lineage (GTDB taxonomy): Bacteria > Acidobacteriota > Terriglobia > Terriglobales > Acidobacteriaceae > JABDBE01. The sequence goes on along the minus strand of CAVPMC010000001.1, from coordinate 3,215 downwards.
TTCGCGCAGAAACTCCGGATTGGATGCCACATCGAAGGAATCCGGCGCGGCCGCATTGCGCAGAATGATTTTGCGAATCCAGTCGCTGGTGTAAACCGGAACCGTGCTTTTCTCAACCACCACCTTGTAACCATTGATCGCCGACGGGATGATGCGGGCTACCGATTCCACATAGGAAAGGTCCGCGTCTCCCTGTTCCGTGGGCGGAGTTCCGACGGCGATGAACACCGCAGCACTGGCTTGCACGGCGCTGCGTAAATCATCGGAAAAAGTAAGACTGTGGCCGCGATGGCGCTCCAGCAATTCCGGAAGAAACCTCTCGTGAATGGGGACATGTCCGTTCTTGAGCGCATCCAGTTTCTGCTGGTCGTTATCCACCAGGATCACCTGGTGGCCCATATCCGCAAAACACGCTCCCGCCACCAGTCCCACATATCCCGAACCCACTACCGTGATCCGCATCCGCTCTCCTTACTTCACTTCCGGTTCGTACACATCTATGCGCCTCGCACTCACCCCGACACGGGGATGCATCCTCGCCCTCGCCCTCGCCCTCGACGACATCAGAGCGATGTTCGTCGAAGGCAAGGACCGATGCTATTTGTGCCTGCGCTGACAAGCAGGAAGGTCCAACCCCCGATCCTGGGCGTCAGGATCAGTGCTTGCCATTAAAGATGCGGGTTTGCCAGTTGCAACAAGATGCCTGGTTCGCTGAGAAATACTCATTGGTTCCCCAGAAAGTCAGATCATCGTCGGGGTCGGTTGTCGTGCTGACCATCGGGCCCCAATGCGCATCCGATTCGTCTTCCCCGGTGGCAGTGCAGCCGCCAGTGCCGGAGCAAACATTAACCGGGGTGCTCAGCACTCCGTTGGTATCCGTGGTCGTGAAGTAGGGCGAGGGGTTGACCGCCGTGCCCGACGAGGCGAATGTCACACCAAGATCGCCGTTGTTGTCCATGGAAACACTGGGCACGAAGTAAAACGTACCGTTGGTTGTATCCTGAATATCAGGAGTGGTTGTGGATCCAGATTGCACAACAATGGTTGGAGTGCTGCCAGCCTGGATCTTGTAAAAGCGTATGCCCGTTCGCGCCGTCGTGGAGTTCTCTTCGACCGTATGCGACGCAGCCAGGTACTCGTTACCTCCCAAAACGCGATAGGCAAGCCGATGCATCAACCGGTCGCCCACGGAGTCGGTCAAATTGGTTGGGAACCCGGGCTCCGGCACGCAGGTCGTGTTCCGCACTTTGAATGGGTCGTAACACCCTGGCGTGTACTTGTTCGCCGTGGTAATCATGGTTGGCGCCGTTTGGCTGGTGATTGCCGACCAAGTCCAGAAAGCGAGTTGGTTGGACTGGCAAATAGTTTGTGTGCAGGGGTTGTTAGTACCAGGATTGCTGGGATTCACCAAGGCCATGAAGTATTGTCCGGCGGTCCCGCTGGGAATAGGATTGCTGCCCTCGAAGTCGGCCGGCAGGAGCGTATGCACGAGACTGTGACCCGTGCCTTTCGTTCCGACGGCGTAGCTGGGAATATAGGTAGAGCAGACCGGTGGGCTGCTGGTGTTGCCGGCCAGAATGTCCGCCTTATCCAATTTGCAAACCTCTAACCCGATTGTGTTGTTGGTCAGCGGATCCTGCAAGTCCCAAGTTACATAAAAACCATCCGACCAGGTTCCGAATCTGGGATGCGCAGGGTAATACTTCGTCCCGATCGCCTTTAACGGCAACGAGGGAGTAATGTTGTACACGTAAACGTTCCAGTAGCTTTTGCCGTTGCCCGGCCCCTGCAGGCTTGTGCTGATCGCTCCATTTGCGTTGTTGGTGCTGATGCCGAAGCAGTAATGATAAGTCTTGGAGACTGAGTTGTAAGCAATGTCACCCAGGACGAAGGCCGAATCCATGCGGTCATATTCCGCGACGCCCTCGTTGATGGGGCTCTTGCAAGGCTTTACTGCGTTCGGCGTAAACAGCGTACCAAATGACTGGGGCACAGCCGAGCCCGTATTGGGAGCATTGCTGAATATCGGATTTCCCGTGGCCTTGTCGAACGCCTGTATGTAGTCACCTGCGAACTGGAGATATTGACCTTGAGTTTGCGATCCGACAGTGACGGTGGGGCCGATTCCGCCGTTTGGGGAAACAATGGGCGCGGGGTTGATCGCCTGGCTCGCATCGATGCCTTCAAACTGTGAACCCGCCGTTCCTGTCCCGGGGGCTACCGTCGCGAAACCCCACCAGTTTAGGACCTTGCAGGTGGTGGCGCCCTTGGTGCTGCCGCCCGACGCGCAGAAAGTCTGTGATGGCGCGGCAGCGGGACAAACCCCTGTCTTAGGCACTGCGCTACAGTTGTTCTGAGCGACAGAAATTACGCTGGCCAACACGATGAGCGCAATGATGGATAGACAGCCTTTGGTCTTCATGAACTGACATCTCCTTGGGAAAAATCGAATCTCCTGAGTTGTTCGGGGGGAAACTGAGTCCTACAACACTGGTTTACTTTCTACGGCATGAGAAACAGGTTGTCAATATGGCCCTTCGCGCACAGTCATAGGACTTTATTCCAGTAGGGCAGAAAGTTTTGGAATTCCGAACTGCAGCCTCACTTGCGCTACAGTGAGCGCGACCATGAGTCCAGCCGATCGCTAGAGTTGTCAACCTTACTATTCTTTATTCCAGAGAAATTCCGCAGCAAAAGCATTACCGCTGTCCGCTCTGTCCTAATAATCCAAAAACGGTGACATTATTTGTCGTGCCTAGGTAGACTTTCCCGTTGACAATCATCGGCGTTCCAAAACTGCTGCGCCGTGCCAAACTGATCTCGTTGATTGCCCGCCCGGTTCGAGTTGTAGAGTTCGTTCGCCAGGTTTTTGGCATCATAGGCATGCAGCACGTCATCGGAGTCGCTGTGTTCGATTGCCCAGACGATGCCGCTCGCCGAGCCATTGGCGGAGATACTTGGCACGGTGCCCGGATAACGGAACGAGGCTGCACTTTTTGATTGCGGGGAGATTGAAAGTTTGGCTTGCGAGAACTTAAATTGCAACAGGTGGTTTCCTTGCGGCCCGAAGTAAAGCTTCCGGTTGAAGTATGCGGAGGCACCCCATTCGCCGCCTCTGAGGACTCCGTCGATCTCTTGATAAATGGCATCGTTATCGTTCGGATTGAACTTCCCCATGTTCGTGCGGTCCACGATATAGATATTATGGTTTTTAC